>NZ_JBNYYG010000054.1:0-36865 GCF_050565405.1 Paenibacillus macerans
CCCCTACTGTTGTTTCCAGTATACAAAAAGGTACCCATACGCTAAACACTTTTTTTGAAGTGTCCAGTGGATGGGTACCAGTTTAGGTTTAAGCCCTTTTTTATTTCTTCATGAAAGCGCAATATTCGGGAGTTTTTTGAGGGAAAAGCGGGAAGAAAGTGTCTTCCTGATTGGCTATAATGAATCCAAAATAACAAAAGTATTTGCGGGAGGCGTATTATGACATTAAAAGTTGGAATTATCGGATGCGGCGGGATTGCAAACGGCAAGCATATGCCTGCACTTTCAAAGGTTGAAGATGTAGAAATGGTGGCGTTTTGCGATATCATCGTGGAGCGCGCAGAAGAAGCAAAAGAAAAATTCGGTACCAAGGATGCCCAGGTCTTTGATGATTTCAAGAGAATGTTAGCGAATACGGATCTGGATGTTGTTCATGTTTGTACCCCTAACTCTTCTCATGCCGAATTATCCATTGCGGCCATGGAAGCGGGTTGCCACGTGATGTGCGAAAAACCGATGGCGAAAACATCCGAAGAAGCTAGAAGCATGGTTGAAGCGTCCAAGCGCACCGGCAAGAAATTAACGATAGGTTATCAAAACCGGTTCCGGACAGATTCAAGATATTTGCATGAGGTATGTAAAGAAGGCGGACTGGGAGAAATTTATTTCGGGAAAGCGCATGCGGTTCGTCGCCGCGCCGTACCGACTTGGGGCGTTTTCCTGGATGAAGAAGCCCAGGGCGGGGGCCCATTGATTGATATCGGCACGCACGCCTTAGACCTCACCCTTTGGATGATGAATAACTATAAACCTAAATACGTGGTTGGGAAAACCTATCATGCATTATCCCAAACCCCAAATGCCGCCAATGCTTGGGGCCCATGGGATCCCGACAAATTTACCGTCGAAGATTCCGCTTTTGGCTTTATTGTGATGGAAAATGGCGCAACGATCTTTCTGGAATCCAGCTGGGCATTAAATAGTTTGGACGTAAAAGAAGCCAAAACCACGCTGTGCGGTACTAAAGCGGGTGCTGACATGAACAATGGCTTGACTATCAATGGCGAAGATCACAGCTTGCTTTATGAAAAGAAAATCGAATTGCAAACGGGCGGTGTCGCTTTCTATGATGGCTCGGGCGAGAGACCGGAACTTCTCGAAGCGAATTCTTGGATAAATGCCATCCTCAATGATACCGAACCTGTAGTGAGACCGGAAGAGGCCTTGGTGGTTACTGAAATTCTAGAGGCGCTCTATAAATCTTCCAAACTCGGCGAGCCAGTATATCTGTAGGAGGAGATCATTTGAAACCCAAAATATCCCTGCAATTATGGAGCATTCGGGAAGCCTGCGAAGAAAACCTCTATGAGGCTCTAAAAGAGGTGCAAAAAAGCGGCTATGATGGCGTCGAATTTGCCGGCTATTATGGCCATAGCGCTGCCGAAGTGAGAAGCTTCTTGGATGCATTAGGGCTGGAGGTTACCGCTTCGCATATATCTTATGAAGCCCTGCAAAGAAATCTTGAGGAAACGGTGTCCTTCGAGAAGGGAATTGGAAATTCTCGAATCGTTGTTCCTCATGCAACCTTCAAAACCTTCGAAGAATGGAAAACCTTCATTGCCGAGATGGAAGAGATCGCGGAGAAAGTCGCTGAGGAGGGCATAGATTTTTTTTACCATAATCACGCTCATGAATTCACGGAAATTCCCGGCCAAGACATTCTCGATTACATGGTTAAGAATACGAAATATATAAACCTGGAAGTGGACCTTTACTGGCTTGCTGATTCCGGAAAAGATGTATTTCTTTGGTTAAAGGAGCATGAAGACCGCATCGGGCTTTTTCATATGAAAGATATGCAGGAATCCCCTCGGGAAAGCACGGAGATCGGCTCGGGCGTCCTACCGATGAAAGAGTACGTCCAAATGGCTAAACAATGGTCCTTGCCTTGGTTAATTGTGGAACAGGAAGCATTTCAAAGTTATCAGCCTCTGGAAGCAGCCGCGATCGATTTTGGGCAACTGAAGGCGATCGTCGAGGAGGTATATCAATGATACAAGTTACCGTATGGAATGAATTTCGTCATGAGAAAACCAATAAAACAGTCCAGGAAACGTACCCTGAGGGGATTCACGGACAGCTGGAGAAATTCTTATCCGAAGATAACTTTAAGGTAAGGACAGCAACATTAGATGAACCGGAGCACGGGTTGACAGAGAACGTATTAGAGGAAACCGATGTTTTGATTTGGTGGGGACATATGGCCCATGACGAAGTTCTGGATGAAATTGTAGACCGCGTGCATAAACGAGTTCTGGAAGGAATGGGGCTGATTGTACTCCATTCGGGACATTTCTCTAAAATATTCAAAAAATTAATGGGTACTTCTTGCGATTTGAAGTGGCGGGAGGACGGCAAACATTGCCGCATTTGGAATGTCAATCCGAGTCATCCGATTGTGGAGGGGATTGGCGACTGTATCGAATTGGAAAAAGAAGAGATGTATGGCGAACATTTTGATATTCCGGCGCCGGACGAATTAATTTTTGTCAGCGGGTACCCCGGGGGAGAAGTCTTCCGTAGCGGCTGCACCTACCGTCGAGGGAACGGAAAGATCTTCTATTTCCAACCCGGACATGAAACCTATCCGAGTTATTACAACGAAAAGGTGCAAAAGGTTATTAAAAATGGGGTTCGTTGGTGTGCCCCAACCCGGAATCTATATCCAACATATGGCCACTATGAAGCGTGTGAAAAATAGAAAGGAGTACCGTCAATGAAACTGGGCGTATTTACCCCGTTGTTTAACCACTTAAGCTTTGAAGAAATGATTGAGGAAGTTTCAAGAAAAGGATTGCAAACGGTAGAAATCGGTACTGGGGGCTCTCCGGGCAACGCTCATTTAAATATTGACAAATTATTAGGAAGCAGTGATGCAAGAAAAGAATACTTAGCCAAATTAGCCGATAAGGGATTGGAGATATCTGCATTAAGCTGCCATAACAATCCGATTTCTCCGATTCGGGAAGTGGCGTCGGAAGCGGATGAATTACTCCGTAAAACCATTAAGTTGGCAAGTTTAATGAATGTTCCGGTTGTGAATGGTTTCTCCGGCGTATCGGGCGGGAATGCATCGGATACCCAGGTGAATTGGCCTGTATTGCCTTGGCCGACCGAATATGATGACAGCTACAATTATCAATGGGAACAAAAATTGATCCCTTACTGGAAGGAGATTAACGCGGAAGCGGAAGCGGCAGGCGTGAAGGTCGGAATTGAGCTTCATGGCGGCTTCTTGGCCCATACGCCTTATACGATGTTGAAATTGCGGGAAGCGACCGGCAAAGCCATCGGTTGCAATTTGGACCCAAGTCATTTATGGTGGCAAGGAATAGATCCGGTAGCTGCCGTCAAGATTCTTGGAGAAGCCGGTGCGATCCACCATTTCCACGCCAAAGACACCTATTTGGATCAAGACAATATCAATATGCACGGGTTAACGGACATGCAGCCCTACGGAAATGTGAAGACCCGCGCCTGGACTTTCCGCTCGGTTGGCTGCGGCCATGACCTGAAAGTTTGGTCGGATATGATTTCCGCATTGCGGATTTATGGCTATGACTATGTCTTGAGTATTGAGCATGAAGATCCAATTATGTCCATCGACGAAGGATTGACTCGTGCCGTTACCAACTTGAAATCGATCATGATTCATGAACAACCATCAGCAATGTGGTGGGCGTAAAGGAGCAGGAAGGATGTCAATCATTAATTTTGCCGTAATCGGCTATGGCGGTATGGGTTCCTACCATGCCCACAATCTAATACCAACGGAAAGTACTCGAGTTCATGTTGCGGGGACCTATGATATTTCCGGAGAAAGACAGCAAATATCCAAAGGCAAGGGACTGAAGATTTATGCCAGTCTGGAAGAGGTGTTGAACGACGGGAATATCGAAGCTGTTCTGATCGCTACACCAAACGATTCTCATAAAGAAATCGCGATTAAAGCTCTGCAGGCAGGAAAGCATGTGGTTTGCGAAAAGCCCGTGGCGATGAACACGCAAGAATTCGATGAGATTTTGGCGGTTGCCGAAGCGACCGGAAACATCTTTATGGTTCACCAGAATCGTCGTTGGGACCCGGACTTTCTCATCATTCGGCAGTTGTATCAACGAAAAACGATCGGGGATATATTCCAAATCGAATCTCGCGTTCAGGGAGCCAACGGCATTCCGGGAGATTGGCGTCATTTGCAGAAACATGGGGGCGGCATGCTGCTGGATTGGGGGGTCCATTTACTGGATCAACTGCTATGGCTGGTGGACAGTCCGATTAAGAGCGTGCAGGCGGATTTAAGCTATATTCTTGGCGATGAAGTCGATGATGGATTCATGAGCTACATTACCTTTGAAAATGGTGTGAAGGCCTTGATCGAGGTGGGCACGACCAACTATACCAAGCTTCCTCGTTGGTACGTAAAAGGGATTGAAGGAACGGCCAAAATTGACGATTGGGATTTGTCCGGCGAGATCATTGCCGCTACCGGCCGTGAGGATGTCCCGGCTCCGGCGCCTATCCAAGCGGGTGTGGGACTAACCAAAACGATGGCACCTCCTTCGGAAGAGGCAACCGAAAGAATCGCTTTCCCGGAGCCCAAAGCGGATTTTGTTCCCTTTTACCAAAACTTTTATGAGGTCGTTCGCGAAGGCGCGGAGCCTATCGTGAAGAATCATGAAGTTCGTAAAGTCATGAATCTTATAGAAGATATTTTTAAAGCCAGTGTGCATTCGTAACCTGTTTTTTGTTATTTTGCACAAATTTGTTCCCCATCCGTAGCCGAAGGTAATCCGGCGAGTTTATAATGCTTGAAAAGCACCGTGCGAGTACCGCCGGAGGGGAGAGGGAAGCCATGACAGAACAAGATCATTACTATTGGATGGAAGTGGCGATTCGGGAAGCTTACGAGAATGTGAGCCATGCCCAGGGAGGCCCCTTTGGAGCGATTGTCGTTAAGGACGGGCAGATCATCGGGAAGGGGCGGAACGGCGTTACTGCATTGAAGGACCCGACGGCCCATGCCGAGGTACAGGCGATCCGCGAAGCTTGCCGGCATCTCAATGATTTCCAGCTCAAGGACTGCGCGATATATACCAGCTGCGAACCTTGCCCGATGTGCATCGGAGCCATCTACTGGGCTCGTCCGGATGCGGTGTATTATGCCAGCACGAAGGAAGAAGCCGCCGAAATCGGCTTTGATGATCAATTCATCTATGAGGAGATTGCTCAGCCGATGGCACAGCGGTCCATCACGATGAAGCAGCTGCGGACGGATCAAAGTCTGCAGCCGTTTCACACATGGCGTTTATCCAGCGTTAAGATCGAATATTAATTGGCTCCCCATTGCCTTGAAGCTTACCGGGTTATAACGGTTGATGCTTCAAGGTTTTTTTAGGGCAAAAAAGACTTGACTATTTATTGCCCGACGCTATAATAGAAAAAGTGGCCCGATTTTCAGAGCAATTTGAATCGATCGGCTTCAACGTAACGGGACGTAGCTCAGCTTGGTAGAGCACCTGGTTTGGGACCAGGGGGTCGCATGTTCGAATCGTGTCGTCCCGATCCGCAAACAGTCATCCTTATGGGGTGGCTGTTTTTGCTTTGCGATTTACTCCGTCTGCGAAGCTTGCCTCTTTTGAATAAACGCGGTCCCTGTCGGTCACAATAAAGAATAAAGTCCGATAGAAGGGGATAAACGTGAATATCTTCCATATCAAAAAGCACCTGAAAAAAAGATGGAGAAGATGGAGACGCGCCATTTGGACCGTTTGCGCCTGCGGTTTGGTGGCTGTTATGGCCTGGCTGGGTATGCCTTTGTCTGATCAGATGGAGCGTTTGATGACGAACGAGCCGATCGCGATCGAAACGTTGGGCAAATGGCAAGGGGCTGCTCCCGAGGTTACGGAGGAATGGCTGGTTGACCTGGAAAAAGACAAGCGCACGCGCATCGTCCATCTCACTAAAATATATACTTGCGGCGAAGAAAGCAGCGTACTGGGCATCATGCGGCCGGATGAGATTGCCGCATTAATGAAGGAACATCCCGAATATGAGGGGCGGCTCGGCGCAGGCGGCGACGTATGGATCGACGAAAGAATCAACGGCCTGTCCGATATATGCAAAACAAGAGGTTACATCGGCCTGGACAGGGATGGCAACTTAACCTTGTTTGACGGGCCGCCGAAGAAGGAGAAGGTGATTCGCACCTTTTTTCAAATGGACGTAGAAATGATGGAGAGCGCGCTGCCGGCGGACGTGCTTAAGCAGCTCCAGCAGGGAATCCGGATTCAAGATGTCGAGGAATACAATAGCGTATTGTCCACCTTTAGCGACTACGCCATCGAGCAGTCGGAACGAGTGATGCAGCAGAATGAAGGACAATAACATGTTGTTAAGCAAGGGACGTTACAGGGTAACGTCTCTTTTTGCGTGCGAACCGGACGGATGGACGGCAAGCAAACTTTTTCCTCAATCGTCGCGATCTTTTGATATAATAAAGTGAATACATATGTTCGCTTTGAAACCGGACGAAGCTCCTTGCGGGATCAGACGGGAGCTTAGCAGCAATTGGGGAGAGATGGGCCTTGCGCATACTTGGAATTGACCCCGGCATCGCCATTGTCGGGTTTGGATTTGTCGATAAACAGGGCAGCAAAGTAACGCCCGTGCAGTATGGATGTATTCAGACCGAAGCCCATACGCCGGAAGAAGAGCGGCTTCTGCACGTCTACGAAGGCATGGTGCAGCTGATCGATAAATATAAACCGGACGCGGTGGCATTGGAGAAGCTGTTTTTTAACCGAAATGTAACGACGGCCATGTCGGTAGGACAAGCGAGGGGAGTACTCGTACTGGCAGCGGTGCAGAAAGGGCTGCCCGTGTCGGAATATACGCCGATGCAGGTGAAGCAGGCCATCGTAGGGTACGGCAAAGCCGAAAAACGGCAGGTGCAGGAAATGACGCGGATGTTCCTTAAGCTGCAGGCGATACCGAAGCCCGACGACGTGGCTGACGCGCTAGCGGTAGCGATCTGCCATGCGCACTCCTATACATTAAATTCTAAATTAAACGAGGTATTGCGTTCATGATCGATTTTTTGCGGGGCCAAGTCGCCCATATGGAAACGGAATATGTAGTGTTGGATGTGCAGGGGATCGGCTATCGGGTGTTCTGCCCGAATCCGTATGCCTTTGCGGCAAAGGGCCAGGAGACCGTGACCATTTATACCCACCATCATGTGCGCGAGGATGCGATCCTGCTGTTCGGATTCCCGACCCGCGAGGAGCAAAAGCTGTTCCGGAAACTCATTGAAGTCTCCGGGATCGGACCGCGCGTGGCGCTGGGGATTTTAAGCGGGGGCAGTCCGGATCACGTGGTGGCGGCTATTCATCAGGAGAATATCGCCTTTTTGACCAAGTTGCCAGGGATCGGCAAGAAGACGGCGCAGCGCATGATCCTGGACCTGAAGGACAAGCTCGAAGGCGTAGGAGGAGCGACTCTCTTCGATCCGGTGCCTGTCGGGGCCGAGGAGTCGGGAACATTGAACCCGGGGTGGCCCGAGGCGCGGGAAGGACTCAAAGCGCTTGGCTATACCGAGGCGGAGCTCGATAGAGTGTGGCATCGCCTGAAGGATGACGTCGGACCGGACGAGGCGGTGGACTCCGTCATGAAGAAGGCGCTCAAGCTGCTGTATGCAGGCTGAGACGGAAGGACAGGAAGGGGAGCTTAGCGCATGATGGAAGACCGGATCATCTCCGCTAATTTGATGATGGAAGACCAGGCCGTGGAACTGAGTCTGCGTCCCCGCTATTTGGCGGAATACATCGGACAGAACCAGATCAAGGAAAATCTGAAAATATATATCGAAGCGGCGAAGATGCGCAACGAAGCTCTGGATCATGTGTTGTTATACGGGCCTCCGGGATTGGGCAAAACGACGCTGGCCAATATTATCGCTAACGAGCTTGGCGTCAATATGCGAACGACGTCGGGACCGGCGATAGAACGCCCGGGCGACTTGGCGGCCCTGCTGACGAATTTGCAGGAAGGCGACGTGCTGTTCATCGATGAGATTCATCGGCTGCACCGGACGGTGGAGGAGGTGCTGTATCCGGCGATGGAGGATTTTGCCCTCGATATCATGATCGGCAAAGGGCCCAGCGCCCGTTCGGTCCGGCTCGACCTGCCTCCGTTTACGCTGGTGGGCGCAACGACGCGGGCGGGTCTATTGTCGGCGCCGCTGCGGGACCGGTTCGGCGTCGTCAGCCGGCTGGAGTTTTATACGATCGATGAATTAAGCTTCATCGTCTCGCGTGGAGCGGACATTTTCGGCATCGAAATGATCGGGGACGCGGCCGAAGAGATCGCGCTGCGCTCCCGGGGGACGCCGCGGATCTCCAATCGCCTGTTGAAGCGGGTGCGCGATTACGCTCAGGTGCGCGGCGACGGGATGATCACGACGGATATTGCCAAGGAGGCGCTGCAGATGCTTCAGGTCGATCCGATGGGACTCGACCTGATCGACCATAAAATGCTGCGGGCCATGATTACCAGCTTTCGCGGCGGTCCCGTCGGCCTGGACACGATTGCGGCGACCATCGGCGAGGAAAGTCAAACGATTGAAGACGTGTATGAACCGTATTTGCTGCAAATCGGGTTTTTGCAGCGGACGCCGCGGGGACGGATGGTGACCCCGGCCGCATACCAGCATTTAGGTTTGCCGATGCCGGAGACGCCTTAAGTTTCGTGTTTCCTCGGGGTTGCTTGATGATATTGCTTTGCCGTGAGCATCATGAAGGAGGAGAATCGGGTTTGAAAGGAATCAAACGGGGATTATCGATATCGACGTGGGGCAAAGGAATTCTGGCCGGCTTGCTGCTTGCCGGAACCCTTCAGCTACCTGCGGCTGCGGACGATTCGGATTCGATGCGAGTCCGCGTAGCAATGTATTTGGACTTGGGCAGTACCTATAAATCTACGACGCCGGCAGTGACTCTGAAAACGGAGGCCGCCGCGGAAGCGGGGATGTCCGTAAATGCGTCCTTGGAGCCTTGGTTGCAACTCCCGGCCGGAGATACGGTACGTTTTAGCGTGAGCGGCTTTAAAGTGAAGGCGCTGGAGAGCACGGATTGGAAAACGGCGGCGGCCGCCATCAAAAAACTGCAAGGTACCGCAGACAAACCGGTGGCCTATGCGGTGGACCGGACGGATGGAACGGCCTATCGCATTTATACGGGACCCTATGCCAGCGAAGCGGAGGCGCAAAAGGCGGCGGACCGGGTCGGTCAGACGTTGTCCGCTTCTTACAAAAACGGCGGCAAAGCCGAAGTGCGGGGCTCGTTCTACGTATCGGCCGGCAGTTTTGCCAGCCAGGCCGAAGCGCAGGAACTCAGCCAAACGCTCAACGGGCAAAACGCGGAAGCGTTTGTGGTTATGTCGAGCCCGCAGCAGTTTGCGGTATGGGTCGGCGGTGCCGCGAACGCCTCCGGTCAGACTGCGCTTCAAGCCGAGCTCGCCGGCCTGCATCCGGGGCTGCCCTTAGCTCCGGTTGATGCGGCTGCATCCGCCCTGATCCAGCATCGCGACGTCACGCTTCATCTGGACGCGCCTGCCGCAGTGAACCATTACGAGTTAAGCGGCGAAGGAGCCAAGCTGCTCGTGCGGGATGAAGGCAATGCGCCGATACAGGTCGTAGAGCGCTCGGCCCGGAAATACCGCGGCGATTTTGAAATCAGCAAAGTGAACGGCCAGCTCGCGCTCGTTAATGAGGTGCCTCTGGAGCAGTATTTGTACTCGGTCGTTGCCGGTGAAGTACCGTCATCCTGGCCGCAAGAGGCGCTAAAGGCCCAGGCGGTTGCCGCCCGCAGCTATGCGCTCTACAATTCGGTGTCGAACAAGTTTAAAGTAGCCGGGTTGGTAGATACGACGTTAAGCCAGGTTTACAACGGGACCGACCAAGAGGTGGCCAGCATCGTGCAAGCCGTCGACAATACGGCGGGCGAGGTCATCGTCTCCGGCGGGAATATCGTGGAAGGGATATTCTCGTCCAATAGCGGCGGCGTAACGGCGGATGCGACCGAGGTCTGGAGCAACGCGAACCCGATCTATTCGAGCGTGCCCAGCATGGAGGATCAAGCGGCCCAGGCTTCGTTAAAAGCCTGGTATCACGTATTGTTATCCAACGGCTCCACAGGTTATGTCCGCGAGGACAACACGGCGATGAACGGCACAACGCCGGCAGGTTTGCAGAAGCTGACCGTGACCACCAGCAATGTCTTGGTGCGTAAACTGCCTTTGATTCAATCCGACGTGGACCCGGTGGCCAAGTTGAATCCGGGCGATCAGGCGATCGTGCTCGACAAGGTGGACGAGTCCAGCTCCTATGCGTGGATTCGCGGCCCGTTCAGTTCGGACGAACTGCTTAAGGCCCTGAAAGGGAAAACCGCAACGGAAGCCTCTTCCCCGATTCTGAATCTGGAAGTAACCCGGCGGGGACCATCCGGACGCGTGACCGAAGTTGAGGCCAACGGGCGGATTCTCGATGTGAAATACCCGGATTCGTACCGCTCCGCCTTAAACGGTTTGCCCAGCACCCTATTTGATATTGTTCCGACCGGAAGGTATACTGTACAAGGTGCCGGCGGAAGTACGGCGACGGGAATGGCTGCCTCCAACACGACGGTGTTGTCCGCTGCGGGCAAGATGGCCGCGGGCAGCGGCGACATGGTTGTAATGGGCGGGGATCGGACCGCCCGCGTCATCGAGCCAAGCAATCGATTTGTGTTTGTGGGCCACGGAAACGGCCACGGCTTGGGACTATCCCAATGGGGAGCCAAGGGGATGGCCGACGCCGGGTATGATTACCGGCAAATATTGCAACACTACTACCAAAATGTGACTATCGTTAAGGAATGAATTATAGATGAATGTGGATCTTTACGATTTTGAGCTCCCCGAGGAGCTGATTGCCCAAACTCCGCTGGCCGAGCGTACGGCGTCGCGCCTGCTGACGCTGAACAAGCAAAGCGGAGAAATCGGACATCATACGTTTTCCGATATACTGGATTATCTGCAAGCCGGAGATACGTTGGTGCTGAACGATACGCGAGTGATTCCGGCGAGATTGTTCGGCATGAAGGAAGATACCGGAGCCAAAGCCGAAGTGCTGCTGCTGAAGAGCCTGGGCGAGGATCGCTGGGAGGCGCTGGTCAAGCCGGGCAAAAAGCTGCGAGCCGGAGCCGTGATCGTCTTTAGCGAGGAGTTGCGCGCAACCGTTGAATCGGAAGGCGACATGGGAGGCAGGGTCCTTCGTTTCGCGTACGAGGGTATTTTCAACGAAATCCTTGACCGGTTGGGACAAATGCCGCTACCGCCGTACATCAAAGAAAAACTGGACGACCGCGAGCGGTACCAGACGGTGTATTCCAAACATGAAGGCTCGGCTGCGGCTCCAACCGCGGGTCTTCATTTTACGGAAGACCTGCTCAATCAGGTGCGGGCCAAAGGCGTCAACATTGGATTTGTTACGCTGCATGTGGGTCTGGGCACGTTCCGCCCGATGTCGGTGGAGCGGGTCGAAGATCATGTGATGCACGAGGAATACTACGTGCTGCCGCAAGAAACCGCCGACCTATTGAATGAAACCAAATTCAAGGGAGCGCGGGTGGTCGCCGTCGGTACGACCTCGGCGCGAACGCTCGAGACGGTCGCGCAACAATGCGGGGACGGACCGATCGTAGCAAGCAGCGGCTGGACGGGGATTTTTATTTACCCGGGTTATCGGTTTGGGCTGGTCGATGCGATGCTCACGAATTTCCATTTGCCGAAATCGACGCTCGTCATGCTGGTGAGCGCGCTGGCCGGCCGGGAACACATCATGAAAGCCTATAAGGAAGCGATCGGCCTGAGGTACCGCTTCTTCAGCTTTGGCGATGCCATGTTTATTTATTAAAGAGGTTGTTCAAAAAGTCGTCTTTTGATCACGAAGTAGGACAGGAAGTAGATTCGACGTCGAATCTTGAATTCAGCCGGGACTTCCGTTGCTCACGTAGATCTGTCTACGCCCGCTACTCATTCCCTAGCTTCATCAACCTTCTCGGTGCTGAAGAGCCGACTTTTTGAACACGCATTTAAATGAAGAGGATGGTTGATCAGATTGGCAGCAGCAATAACCTATGAGCACATCAAAACATGTAAACAATCCGGAGCCCGCCTGGGGCGCGTACATACCCCGCACGGCTCGTTCGATACGCCGGTGTTCATGCCGGTCGGCACTCAGGCCACGGTAAAAACGATGAGCCCGGAAGAGCTGAAGGAGATGGATGCGCGGATTATTCTGAGCAATACCTACCACCTCTTTTTGCGTCCGGGCCACGAAATCATCCGCCAAGCGGGCGGACTGCATAAATTCATGAACTGGGACCGCGCGATTCTGACCGACAGCGGCGGATTCCAGGTGTTTTCGCTGAGCGAGATGCGTAAAATCACCGAGGAAGGCGTGCACTTCCGTTCCCATTTGAATGGAGACAAGCTGTTCCTGTCGCCGGAAGTCGCGATGGAAATTCAAAATGCCCTCGGTTCGGATATCATGATGGCGTTTGACGAATGCCCGCCTTATCCGGCGGATTACGAATACGTGAAGAACTCGCTGGAACGCACGACAAGGTGGGCCGAGCGTTGTCTCCAAAGCCATGCCCGTCCCCAGGATCAGGGGTTGTTTGCCATCGTTCAAGGCGGCATGTACGAAGATTTGCGCAAACAAAGCGCGCGGGATTTGACTTCGCTCGATTTCCCGGGGTATGCTATTGGTGGACTGAGTGTGGGCGAGCCTAAGCCGCTTATGTACGAGATGTTGGAGTACACCGTTCCCCTGCTGCCGGCGAATAAGCCGCGTTATTTGATGGGGGTCGGTTCGCCGGATGCGTTGATCGAAGGGGCGATTCGCGGCGTCGATATGTTCGACTGCGTGCTGCCGACCCGGATAGCCCGTAACGGCACGACGATGACCAGCCGAGGCCGGCTCGTGGTACGCAATGCTCAGTATGCCAATGATTTTGGACCGCTGGATCCCGAGTGCGACTGCTATACATGCCGGAATTATTCCAGGGCGTATCTCCGCCATTTAATCAAAGCCGACGAAACGTTTGGACTGCGGTTAACTACATACCATAATCTGCATTTCTTGATTAAGCTGATGGGCAAAGTCCGTCAGGCGATTATGGACGATCGGTTGCTGAGTTTCCGGGATGAGTTTTTTGAACAGTATGGTCTGTTTGGCAATGACAAAGGATTTTAAGGAAAGCCATTCAGTTGAACTTATAGAAAGGGGGGAATTACATGTTTTTTCATTATGCAGCACAACCAACAACTGGCGGTAGCTCGTTAATTACCATGATCATTCCGTTCGTCATCATGATCGCCGTGTTTTACTTTTTGCTGATCCGTCCGCAGAAGAAGAAGCAGAACCAGCGCAATTCGATGCTGAGCGCGCTGAAGAAAGGCGATAAGATCGTCACGATCGGCGGCCTGCACGGGACGATCCTGGAGCTTACGGATGACACGGTCGTGCTTCGCGTTAACGACGTAACCAAGCTGACCTTTGACCGCAGTGCAATTAGCCATGCGATCAAGGAGTCTTCCGAAAGCTAAGCAAAGGAAAGAGCCTGAATCCAGGCTCTTTTTTTATTTTTCGAACGATGCGCATATTCGATTATTTCCGGGTTAGGTTTACTCCGATCATGCCGCCGAAAGCACCGATGGCCAGCCCCGGCAGGATCAGCAGCCAATCGCTAAGTCCCAGGGACGTGTCCATGGCGAGGAAGCTGATTAACAGCAGCAATACGACATATAGAAAACCGGTGATCGCCCCTTGGTACCATCCCTTCTGCTTGGCGCGCCGGCCGGAGACGATTCCCCCGAACAACACGGCGGCCGCATGAACGAGATAGGTGTATAAGGTCAGCTCCAGTTCTTCGAGAACCTCCCCTTGCAGCAGCAACGATAAAATCAATGCGCCGATCATCATCCATAAAAAACCATACCATAAACCGGCAACGGTGGGTTGTGACAGACGAAATCCGAATAAACGGCGGATCAAATGCATCACGGTTGTCCTCCTGTTCTCTTAATTACAACCATTTTATGGTCAAGCTTCCCGGCTTAGTACTCGATATGGCCAATATTTTCAGGCAAAATATTGAAGGCATCCCGCTTTTTAGCCGGCTGTCCGTCCGCATGGAATGAAGACTCGGCGGCTAGAATAGCAATACCATGTTTTCTGCTCGACTTCTAGCTGAGGAGGGATTGCCGTGGCTGAGCACATTTTGACCCACGTCTTCCGGACGGTACTGATGTATTTCCTGGTGTTCGGAGTGATGCGCATTATGGGAAAAAGAGAGATCGGGGAACTGTCAATCTTCGACCTCGTCATCTCGATCATGATCGCTGAAATCGCCGTGTTTGCCCTGGAAGACGTAGAGCGGCCCCTCTATGACGGGATCATCCCCATGCTGACGCTGCTGCTGATCCAAATCGGCATCGCCGTCCTATCCCTGCGCTTCCGCAAGCTGCGGCTGTGGTTTGACGGGGAACCCAGCGTCATTATCCGTAACGGGCAGATCAACCGCAAAGAAATGAAGAGGCAACGTTACAACCTTGACGACCTGTTGATGCAGCTGCGTTCGCAGAAGGTCGACAGCGTGGCCGACGTGGAGTTTGCCGTGCTGGAGACGAGCGGCCAGCTGAGCGTTTTTCCCAAAGAGAAAACGGAGGCTGTAAGAGACGGCGCACAACGGCCGAAGAATAGGGAACTCGCCGTAAACACGGCCATGCCGGGCGTCAAATACGAAGCGCTGCCGCTGCCGCTCATCATGGACGGCAAGGTCAACGACGATAATTTGCGGCAGATCGGGAAAACCCGCTTCTGGTTAAAGAATCAAATCCAGTCCAAAGGCTTATCGGATTTTAAACAGGTATTCTTTTGCAGCATCGACCATAACGGCAAGCTGTACGTGAATGCGAACGAAGATAAATGAAGTAAAGGCCTGCAATGCATTGGCGGAAGATCTAGCGGCGGAACCACTTGCCGAAGAACGGCAGTCGCTTCAGGTCCTGCAGATCGAACAGCCCCATAATCCCGGCGAGCGCCAAATACAGCAATCCGGAAAGCGAGGCGGCCAGCAGGAACTGAAGGCCAAGCTGTGAACTGAACGGGATATGCTTGAAGGCATAGTCGGCTGCGGCGGCCATGATGACCATGGCGGTGCAGACCTTGAGCATATCGAGAAACGGCAGCCGGTAGCGAAGGGCCTTGGAGACGCTATAGCCATGCATGATCGTGACCACGATGAAATTAATGATAATCGCGATGATCGCTCCGTAAATGCCTAAAGCCGGATTCGAGGCAAGGTAAAAGATCAGCGATATTTTGATGATTGCCCCGACCAAGGTATTGATTAATGCCCGCCCTGGTTTATCCAGCGCTTGCAGCGTGGCTTGCAGCGGAGATTGGGCATATAGCAGCAAGGCAAACGGGGCCATGATTTTCAGCATGCCGGCAATATCGGCATTATTGTAGACGAGCCGGCAGATCGGCTCTGCCATGACGAACATAATGGCGGCAAAAGGCGCTCCGGTGACCAAAGCCAAACGCAGCGACTGGTGCAACCGCAGATGGATCGTCTTCACGTCACCGCGGGCTTGGGCTTCGGCCAAGGAAGGCACCAAAGAAACGGCCAGCGACGAGGTCAGCGCACCCGGCAACAGGAGCAGCGGAATGACCATGCCCTGCAACGCGCCGTATTGGGAGGTAGCCACCGCTACCCCGATGCCGGCGATCGCCAGGCTTTGCGCCGTCGTAATCGATTCCAGCAAATACGACAGCGATCCGACCAGCCTGCTGCCCGTGACCGGAAGGGCGATCCGTAAAATCCGCCGCAGTGTCGCTCCAAAGAGATAGGTCGGCGGATCCGTCTGACCGGATGCGTCATTCGAGCCGACTTCGGGGTTATCGCCCGCCTTGCGTTCGCGGCGCTGCAGCAACCGGTATTGCCATAACAGTACGAGCAACCCGACGATTTCGCCGGCGACAACGCCGAGCATCGCCCCGGCCGCGGCATAAGCTATGCCCATGGGCAGCAACAGGTAGGAGAACCATAACACGCAAATGATGCGGGCCACCGTTTCCAGGATGGACGAGACCGCCGAGGGGATCATATCTTGCTTGCCTTGAAAATACCCCCGGTAAACGGAGGATATCGAGACGATCACAACCATCGGGCTCATCGCGATGAACGTATGGTAAACGCGCGGATCCGTCAAGATGTAACGGGTAACCCAAGGCGCCCCGAACAGACAAAGAAAGGTAAACAGAAAGCCGGCGGCCGTCGTAAAGACCAGGCTCGTCCGCAAAACGGACGCCGAGCGTCCGGGCTTGCCCGAGGACTCGGCTTCGGCCACCAGCTTGGCGACGGCAAGAGGGATTCCGCCGGTGATGATCGTAACCAGGACGAGGAAAAAAGGATAGCCGAGCTGATATAGCCCCACGCCCTCGGCCCCGATGACGCGGGGCAGCATGATGCGCGGGATGAAGCCGAGGACCCGGTTTACGATCCCCGCCACCAGCAGGATCATCGTTCCCTGGATGAAGGTTTGCTTATTCAAAGTACGTACTCCCTCTCCATTAGAAATAGCTTGAACAATTTCTCTACTATGGATATGTTCGACCTGTCCATCTTCATGACTTGTCTTTTTGCGGAAACTCGCAAAAGGAAGAATTCTGCTAAGCAGGAATCGGAGATTTAGGGTAGAATGTAATAAGACGGGTTTTTGAAGGAGGCAGGATTGTGGCGGAAGAGGAAATGACGGAGAAGCAATTGAACGAGGCGATCGAAGGCCTATGCCGCAGCAAAGCCGAGGAGTTCCGGCTGATCGGGTACGAGCATGTCAGCGGGCCCGACATTTGGGAGTGTATCAGCCAAAAATACGAAAAGAGCAGCTTTCCTCCTCTATATCAACTGGTCAATGATATACTTTCCCTGAAAGTGACCCAGTTTATGAACTATATGACGATTTCCGCCTATCGTGGATCCCGTTTAGAATGAAAATGGGATCTTTTTTGTCGCGCCTAAATTCAAAGAGTAAAGAATTTGTCGGATTTTCGCGGAATCGCATCGTTTCTTATAAATTGACTGGCTTTTCTTGCATCGCTATAATAGGAATATTGAGAATTTGAAAGGGGAACGAAGTACGGGATGAAAAGAATTATCGCATTCATAACCGTCGTGGTTGTCTCGTTCGGCATCATGGGATGGACAAGTCCCGACCTGCTGAAAAACGTACATCTCGGCCTGGATTTGAAAGGCGGCTTTGAGATTCTATATGAAGCCACTCCGCTGGAAGGCGGAAGTCAGGTGACGAGAGAGTCGCTGATCAAAACCGCGCAAAGCCTGGAGGACCGGGCCAACAAGCTGGGAACGAGCGAGCCTGAAGTGACGACGGAAGGCACGAACCGGATTCGCCTGAAATTGGCGGGCGTCACCGACGAGGCGGAAGTACGCAAACAAATGAAAGAACCTGCATCGCTTACCTTCCGCAGCAAAGACGGTACGGAGAAAAATGCCGACGAGTACAACAAGATCGAAATGATCGGCACGGACTTCGCCGAAAACGGAGCGAAGCTGGAATACACCCAAATGAACGAACCGGTGGTCAGCATCAAGGTGAAAAGCAAAGATAAATTCGCCGAGGTCACCAAACGTTTGCTGGGACAACCTTTGGCCATTTATATGAACGATAAGCTGATCTCCGATCCGGTGGTCCAAGCTGTACTGACGGACGGATCCGCGCAAATCAGCGTTGGCGGCGACTTGGATAAAGCCAAGGAGCTTCGCGATCAAATTAACCTTGGCGCACTGCCGTTGAAATTGACCGAGAAATATTCGCAAAGCGTCGGCGCGACGCTCGGCAAGCAGTCGCTGGATCAAACGATCAAAGCCGGTTTAATCGGTTCCTTGTTCATCTTGCTGTTTATGATCGGGATGTACCGGATACCGGGTTTGATCGCCGCTTTCACCCTGATCGTGCATACCTGGTTGCTTATTCTCGTGTTCGTCTGGGCGGACTTCACTTTAACCCTGCCGGGGATTGCGGCATTCATTCTCGGGATCGGGATGGCGGTCGACGCCAACATCATTACCAATGAACGGATTCATGAGGAAATGCGCACCGGCAAAAGCATCATGTCCGCCGTTAGAGCGGGCGATAAGCATTCCCTCCGCACGGTCTTGGACTCCCAAATCACGACCATTATCGTAGCGGCTGTTATGTATGCCTACGGTACGGGGGCCGTTAAAGGTTTTGCCCTGGTGCTCATCGTGGAAATCGTACTCAGTATCGCCACGAATATCTATCTCTCCCGTTTCCTGCTGAACCTGCTGCTTAAAGCCGGGAAACTGTCGAAACCGAAATATTTCGGCGTAAAGGAGCGTGACATTCGTGAGCTTTAATAAGAAACTGGACTACGTGCATCTAAGTAAATACTTCTATATGCTTTCAATCGCCTTAACGATTGCCGGCATTATTTGTCTGTCGTTTTTCGGCCTGAATTACAGCGTCGATTTCAAGGCGGGCTCCAACGTCGATGTATCGTTATCCAAACCGCTTACGGCAGATCAGGTCAAACCGATTCTGGAGAAGCTTGGCATTCAGGAAGGCACAACGATCAGTGCAGGACAAGACCGCATGAATATCCGCTTTACGAATGTTCTTAGCGAGGATCATGATGCTCAACTGAAAAGCGAAATTTCGAAGCTGGACGACAAGGCTTCGTTTGAAGTGAATACTGTTGACCCGGAAATGGCCAGAGAATTGGCCCGCAACGCCATTTATGCCGTATTGATCTCCTGTCTGGGGATTATCGTTTACGTCAGCATTCGCTTTGAATGGCGGTTTGCCATCGCGGCGATCGTCGCTTTGTTGCATGATGCGTTTATGGTCATCTCCATCTTTTCGATTTTTCGGCTTGAGGTCGATTTGACCTTTATCGTTGCCGTGCTGACGATTATTGGTTACTCGATCAACGATACGATCGTTATCTTTGACCGCATCCGCGAAAACTTGCGATTCGGCAAGCAAAAAACTCGCCAGGATTTGATCAATCTGGTCAACCAAAGCGTATCGCAAACGATTATGCGTTCCTTGTATACGGCGCTTACGGTATTTGTAGCCGCGTTCTTCCTGTTCCTGCTGGGCGGGGAATCGATCCGAATGTTCTCGCTCGCGATGGTCATCGGCTTGCTGTTCGGAGCTTATTCCTCCATCTTTATTGCCAGCCCGCTTTGGTTTGTCTTAAAGAGCAAGCAAAAAGCTAAGCCGGTCAAAGCATCCTAAGCGACTGATTTGTAATGTGAACTGTTAGCCATTGGTTTGGTTCAGGATAGAGCCGCGTCGACTTAGACGCGGCTTTCCCGCTCTTTTCAGTTTTTACGTGCTTCAGGAGGGTGATTATGACACGAGAACAAGCCGCTATGCCGGTCTCGGCAGCTTGGCTCAGTATCCTAAACGATGTCGTCCTTGCGGTATTTAAAGGGGCGGTAGGGCTGCTGTTCGACAGCCGGGCTTTGCTGGCAGGCGCCCTATATTCCGCCTCGGATGCCGCTGCCGGCGTGGCCTTCAAGCTGCAATGGCCCGGGCTCAAGCGAGTGCGGAGGGAAGCGCCGGGTTCCTCTCGGCGAGAGACGGCCGAGCCGTTGCTGGCGATTTTTTTATCCGTATTTTTACTGATGGGCGGCCTGCAATTGCTCATTGCCTCGATCACTTCCATCATCCAAGCGGATATTGTTCCGCCGGAAACGATGACCCTGGTAGCCGTCTTTATTTCGATGGCCCTTAAGGAAGCCATGTTTCAAGTCCGTTTGCGGCAGTCCCGGAAAAGGGATGCCGATGATGCAGGACCGCTGATCGAATCGCACCGCCATTCGCTGTTTTCGTCCGTTGCGGTGCTGATCGGCGTGTTTGGGGCGATGGGGGGACAAGCTTGGGACATTCCGGCCATGTTGTACCTTGAGCCGATCGCCGCGATCCTCGTTGCTTGCCATGTGCTGCTCCGGGCTTACTTCCTGGTGAAAGGTTCGCTATACGGCGCTATTGCCGCGGAGATGCAGGAGGAGGACGCCTCCTCATTTATCGAGACGGTACAGCGAGTACACGGCGTGATCGCCGTAGATGATTTGAAGGCCCAAGAGAACGGCCATTACGTAACGGTGCTGGCCAAAATCAGCGTGAACCCGAAGATTACCGTACTGGAAGCGAACGACATTGCCAATCGGGCCAAAATGCTGCTGCTTAACCGTTTTTCCCATGTGATCGACGTCCGGATTCAGGTTGCGCCTTATGATGCGGGATACCCCTATAAGAGCAATGCCGAGGAATCCGGCAGCGATCTGCCGAATCTGCTGCAGTAGTAATGTGAGTTTAAAAAGTCGGCTTTTTAGTACCTGAACAACCTCTAGCAGCCGGCCAGTAAAGAACCGACAGAAGAAAGAAGGTGCCGCTTTTGCTTCATTCCAAATATCGCTGGGACCCGCTGCCTTGCGACGAGGAGGCTTCACGCCTGCTTGCCGAAAGGCTGGGCATCGCGCCGCTGCTGGCTTCATTGCTTGTGACGCGAGGGATAGGGAGCCCGGAGGAAGCGGAGCTATTTCTGCAAGGAAGCCTTGCGGATCAGCATGACCCGATGCTGCTAAGCGGCATGAAGGAGGCTGTTCCGCGGATCCGACGCGCCGTCTCGAACGGGGAGCGCATTTTGATCTATGGAGATTACGACGCGGACGGCGTCTCTTCCACGACGTTAATGATCCACTTGATGCAGCGGCTCGGGGCTACATACGACTATTATATTCCGCACCGGACGAAGGAAGGCTACGGCCTGCATATCCCGGTGTTGGAGCATTTCCGCAAAAAGGGCTTTACCTTGGTCATTACGGTCGATACCGGGATTAGCGCCGTGGAGCAGATTGCCTACGCCAACGGGGCGGGGATGGACGTCATCGTCACCGACCACCATGAGCCGCCGGCGGTGCTGCCTGATGCTTATGCGCTCATCAATCCGAAGCTTCCGCATTGCCCGTATCCGTTCAAGGGGTTGGCCGGAGTCGGTGTAGCCTTCAAGCTGGTGCAGGCGTTGCTGGGAGAGGAGACGCCGGAGGCCTGGACGGAGCTGGTGGCGCTTGGTACGATCGCCGATTTAATGCCCCTGACCGGGGAGAATCGCGTGATCGTCAAGGCGGGGCTGAGGTCCATGGCAAGATCGGCTTTCCCGGGGATGGCCGCTTTGCTCGGTACCGCGGGCTGGTCCAAAGGGGAAGTGACCTCGACGTCCGTGGCTTTTGGCCTGGCCCCGCGCATTAACGCCAGCGGCCGGATGAGTCACGCGAATCGCGCGGTGGCCCTGCTGACCGCGGAAAGCATGGAGGAAGCGGAACCGATTGCGGAAGAGCTGGACGTGCTCAACAAGGAGCGCCAAATGCTCGTCGACGGCATGGTCGCGCAGGCTCTGCTGCAGCTGGAGGGGCAAACGGAAACGGACGGAGTGCCGGACGTGATCGTGGTAGCCGGCGAAGGTTGGAATGCCGGCGTTGTCGGGATCGTCGCATCCAAATTGCTGGAGCGGTATTACCGGCCGACGATCGTGTTGGGCATCAACCCCGAGACCGGCGAGTGCAAAGGCTCGGCCCGTTCGATTCCCGGGTTTGACATTTATGAGGCGTTGACGTCCTGCGCCGACTTGCTAGACCATTTCGGCGGCCATCCTTCCGCTGCAGGCATGTCGCTGGATCGCGGGGGTCTGGACGATTTCGGCCGGCGGCTGAATGAGTTTGCCGCGGGCCGGCTGAAGCCGGAGCATTTCGTGCCGGTGATGCAAACCGATTTGGCGTGCTCCTTGAAAGACATCACCTTGCAGGCTATCGAGCAATTGGGGAGCCTGGCTCCCTTCGGGATGGCGAATGCTTGCCCAAGGCTGCTCATTCGCGGCGTCCGGCTGCTGGAATGCCGGCAAATGGGCAAGGAAGGCAAGCACTTGAAGCTGATCGTCGGCCAAAACGGCAAAACGGCGGAAGCGGTTGCTTTCGGCAAAGGAGAGCTGGCTCCGCTGCTGGCGGAGGAGGCGCTTCTCGATATCGTGGCGGAAGCGGGCGTCAACGAGTGGAACGGTTCCCGCAAGCCTCAGCTCATGATCCAGGATCTGGCGGTATCCCATTTGCAAGTATTCGATTATCGAGGCTCCCGCAATCCGGCCTTGCAGCTGGAGGAGCTCCGAAGCAAGTTGATCAAGCTGCCGGCCTGCGGGCCGACTGCGCCCGCGGTGGTTCTGAATCAAGGCTCCGATCTTATGCATGCTTGCGATTTGAAGGATACTTCGGTTTGGGTATATGATAAGGACGTTGGCGTGCGTGCCGGCAACTCGTTGGCGCAATCTTTGGGCACCGCTGGCGCAGCGACGCTGTTCGTGCTGGAGCTTCCTTCATCGCCGGAAGGATGGAACGGGATGCTGGCCGCCTTCGGCGGCTTGGAGCGCATGTATTTGCTTCATCCGCTGCGCTCGCCGCAGGAGAAGATCGAACCGCCTTCCCGCGACCAATTCAAGATGGTCTACGGCCTGATTTATCGGAGCTCGGATCAGGGACTGCGCGAAGACGAGCTGGTGCCGGCGCTTTTGAAACGGACCGGCTGGTCGAAGCGGATGCTGGACATGACGCTGGGCGTATTCGAGGAATTGGGATTTATTATCCGCGATGCGGGAACGATTAAGATAAATCCGGCTCCCGCGAAGCAGGCGCTGGAGTCCTCAAGCCGCTATCAGGAATTGGGACTGCTGGCCGAAATGGAGCAGATCCTGCTGCACGGCCGGGTTCCGGAGATTACCGAATGGATGCTAACCCGTATTCAGGGTGCTTCATAAATGCTTATGGAATGATCAATTAGGAGGAGATTGGTTTGGATTTTAAAAATTACATCCGGGTGATTCCTGATTTTCCCCAACCCGGGATCAGCTTCAAAGATATTACGACGCTGCTCAACGATGGTGACGTCTACCGCAAGGCCATCGATGAATTGAAACAGCTCGTGTCCGATTTGAAAATCGACCTGATTGCCGGGCCTGAAGCCCGCGGTTTCGTCGTTGGGGCACCGCTTGCGTATGCGCTGGGCGTCGGTTTCGTACCGATCCGCAAAAGCGGCAAGCTGCCGTACGATACGATTGAGGTAGAATATGATCTGGAGTACGGCAAAGACCGTTTGGCCATGCATAGCGATGCGGTCAAACCGGGCCAAAACGTACTGATCGCCGACGATCTGCTCGCGACCGGAGGCACGATTTCCACCTCCGTCAACCTGGTGCGCCAATTGGGCGGCCATGTGGCCGGCACGGCCTTCCTGATCGAGCTGAGCGAATTGAACGGCCGCGCGAAGCTGCCGGACATCGACGTGTTTTCGCTGGTGACCTATTAAGAACTGACCAACGAACGTATGTGTATAGATAGAGGCAAGGACTGCTGTGACACAAGAAAAACGACCGTGATTAGCGGTCGTTTTTCTTACATTTCTTGTGAAATTCCCCTTACCTTCTTCTCCACGCCAAAGACCGACAAGCGCTTAGGGACAGGTCATTTAACGGGAAGTATATGCCTTAATGGGCCGCTTCTTCTTTGTCGTTGTTCAAGCCAAGCACCTGGATCAATTTGAACAACAAGCTGATCAAAATGCCGACGATCGTAGCTAGCGCCATCCCTTTCAATTCGACATCGCCCATCGTCAGCTTCGCGCCGCTGAGGCCGACCACAAGCACGACGGTCGTCAATAGCATATTCGTCGGCTTGGAGAAGTCAACCTTCTGCTCCACGAAGATCCGCAGGCCCGAAGCGGCGATAACGCCGAACAGGAGCAGGGATACACCGCCCATGACGGGAGGCGGGATAAAGGCGATCAACGCGGAAAACTTACCGGAGAAGGAGAGCAAGATCGCAAAGATGGCTGCGCCTCCGATCACGAACACGGAATAGACGCGCGTCAGCGCCATAACCCCGATATTCTCCCCGTAGGTCGTATTGGGCGTCGAGCCCACAAAGCCGGACAAAATGGTGGAGATCCCGTTGCCCATCAGCGAACGGTGCAATCCCGGGTCCTTGGACAAGTCCTTGCCCACGATATTGCTTGTTACGAGCAGATGGCCGATATGCTCGACGATGACCACCAGCGCAACCGGAGTGATCGTGATGATGGCGGACCAGCTCCACTGCGGCGTCGTGACCGTCGGCAGCGAAAACCATTTGGCGCTGGCGATGGCCGCCGTGTCTACCTCGCCCATGGCAAACGCCAACACATAACCGACGACGATCCCGATCAGGATGTGAATGATTTTCGGGAAGCCGCGGAACAGGACGGCGCCCAGCATCGTAACGCCAAGCGTTACCAGCGACAACGTAATTTGAGTTCCGTTAGGCGACCAGGCTTCGGTCGGATTGCTGTTGATCCAGCCGGCCATCCCGGCCGCTACCGGAATCAGTTCAAGGCCGATCAACGCCACGATAGCCCCCATGGCTGCCGGAGGGAAGACGACGTCGATCCACTTCGTGCCCGCATATTTGATCAACAAGGCGATGAGAACGAAGATGATCCCGGTGACGATAAACGCGCCGAGCGCAAGCGCATAGCCATTGCCGGGATTGTTCGTCAACACCATGGTGACCGGCGAGATGAAGGCGAAGCTGGAGCCGAGGTAAGCGGGGATTTTGCCTTTGCAGATCAGGATGTAAAGCAAGGTGCCGATGCCGTTCATCAGCAGGATCATGCCGGGGTCGACCCCAAAGATATTGGGAACCAGCACGGTGCTTCCGAACATGGCGAACAAATGCTGCAGGCTTAAGAGCACGCCAGGCCCGAAAGGCACTTTTTCGTTAACTTGAATTTCACGTTGCAACGCGGTCACTCCTCTAATTTAACGTTCATAAGATAACTATCCTTAATAGATTAAATACATTGCCGACATTTTTCAACAGAAAAATCCTTGACTTGTGTCATTTTAGTTAACATGATCTCCAGAGCAGCAGTTTGACATACGGAAAAAGCAAGGCGGACAAACGGCTAAATTTGGCGCGAAGCGGGGAGAACTCCAAGAGTTGACGGGAATGAACGCAAGAGTCATAATTATAGGAAATCAAAATAAGGCGAATTATGCTCTTGTATGCGTTTTTACAGTATATTTTCATATAGAAAGGAATCGAAAGGGATCTCAATGGGCATAGAGCAATTACTCGAAAAGGCGTCTGCCTATATAAAGGAACCGGATCTTCTGCGCATTCGGGAAGCGTACGAGTTTGCGGATCAAGCCCATCACGGACAGGTCCGCAAATCCGGAGAGCCTTATATTCTTCATCCCCTCGCCGTAGCGGACATCGTGGTAAACATGCAAATGGATGCGCTGTCGGTCATTGCGGCCCTGCTTCATGATGTGGTCGAAGACACTACGGTGTCCTTGAAGGAGATACAGGAACATTTCGGCGGCGATTGCGCCCTGCTCGTCGACGGGCTGACCAAGCTGGAACGGATCAAATTCCAATCCAAAGAGGAGCAGCAGAACGAAAACTACCGCAAAATGTTCATTGCCATGGCGCAGGATATCCGCGTCATCGTGATCAAGCTGGCCGACCGGCTGCACAATATGCGAACGCTCAAATACCAGTCGGAGGAAAGCCAGCGCCGGATCGCTTACGAAACGCTGGAAATTTTTAGCCCGATTGCGAATCGGCTGGGGATTTCCGCGATCAAGTGGGAAATGGAAGATATTGCGATTCGTTACTTGAATCCGCAGCAATATTACCGGATTGCCAATTTAATGCGGAAGAAACGGGCCGAACGCGAGGAATACATCAAGAACGTCATTGACCGCATCGCCGAGAAGCTGGATGAAATGGGCGTGCAGGCGGATTTGTCCGGCCGTCCCAAACATATCTACAGCGTCTACAAGAAGATGACGATGAAAAACAAGCAGTTCAACGAAATCTACGACCTGCTGGCAATTCGGATCATCGTCGACAATATCAAGGATTGCTATGCGACCCTGGGGATCATCCATACGTTATGGAAACCGATGCCGGGGCGTTTCAAAGATTACATCGCCATGCCGAAGGCGAACATGTATCAATCGCTGCATACCACCGTCGTAGGGCCTAACGGCGAGCCGACGGAGGTGCAGATCCGCACCTGGGAAATGCACCGGACCGCGGAATACGGAATCGCGGCGCATTGGGCTTACAAGGAAGGCACCGACACGGGGGGGCTGGAAAATAAGATTACGTTCTTCAGCGAAATCCTCGAGCTGCAGCATGAGGCGAAGGATGCCTCGGAATTCGTGGAATCGCTGAAAATGGACTTCTTCTCCGACCTCGTATTCGTATTTACGCCGTCCGGTGAAGTCATCGAGCTGCCGGCCGGGTCCGTGCCGCTGGACTTTGCCTACCGGATTCATACCGAAGTCGGCAACCGTACGATCGGCGCCAAGGTGAATGGACGAATCGTTCCTTTGGATCACCGGCTAAAAACAGGCGATATCGTGGAGATATTAACCTCCAAGCATTCGTACGGACCCAGCCAGGATTGGCTTAAAATTGCCCAGTCCTCTCACGCCCGCAGCAAAATCAAGCAATGGTTCAAGAAGGAAAAACGCGAGGAGAACGTCGAGAAAGGCCGCGAAGCGATCGAGCGCGAGCTGAAGCGCGCCGGCATCGAGCCTTCGCAGTGGATGTCCGACGACAAGCTGCTGGAAGCCGCGAAGAAATACGCCTTCAACGACATCGACGATATGCTGTCGGCGATCGGATTCGGCGGCATTACGGCGTCGCAGGTCGTGACGAGGCTGACGGAGAAGCTGCGCAAGGAGCAGGAAGAAGCGGCGGGACATATCGAATTGACCTCCGAGGTGAAAGAGGTCAAGGCGGCGCCGGAAGAGCGCCGGCACCGTCCGACTAACGGCGTCGTCGTCAAAGGCATCGACAATTTGCTCGTCCGGTTCGCAAGATGCTGCAACCCGGTTCCGGGGGACGAAATCGTCGGGTACATTACCCGCGGACGCGGCGTATCGGTACATCGCAGCGACTGTCCGAACATTCCGGCGGGGAACGACGGGGAAGAAGCGGCGCGCGTCATCGACGTCGAGTGGGAAACCGCGATCGAGGCGAATTACAGCGTCGATATTGAAATTACCGGCCACGACCGCCGCAATTTCCTGAACGAAGTGCTGCAGGCCGTGTCGGAAAGCAAAACGAATATTTCGGCGGTTTCGGGCCGCTCGGATAAGAATAAAATGGCTTTGGTGCATATGACGATTTTGATCCGCAACACCGATCATCTCCAATCCGTCGTGGAGAAAATCAAGCGGGTGAAGGACGTTTATACGGTGCACCGGATCATGCAGTGACGGATAGGAAGGAATCGAACGACGATGAGAGTGGTAGTGCAGCGTTGCCGCGAGGCGCGCGTGAACGTATCGGGCAAGACGGTAGGATCCATCGGCCAGGGCTTGATGCTTTTGGTCGGCGTCACGCATGAGGACACCGAGCGGGATGCCGCTTATTTGGCGGAGAAGATCGCCGGTTTGCGGATTTTCGAAGACGAGGCGGGCAAAATGAATCTGGACGTGACGGAGATCGGCGGGGCGATTTTGTCCGTATCCCAGTTTACGTTATATGGCGACTGCCGGAAGGGCAAGCGTCCGAATTTTATGGCCGCCGCCCGACCGGAAACGGCCGAGCCGCTGTACGAGCGGTTGAACGAGCTGCTCCGCGACAAAGGACTGAAGGTGGAAACTGGCGTGTTCGGCGCCGAGATGGACGTGGAGTTGATCAACTGGGGGCCGGTCACGCTGATCGTGGACAGCCCGGGGAGCGGAGCGTAGACCGACCCCATCCCTTTTTCAAAGGATAAGCACCGCGGTTTTGGGATAACCTAGAGATCATCCCATCCGAAGGAGCTATGCCCATGCGTCAATCCGCGAAAACGAGAGATTGGCAGATCATCCCGCTTATGCCGGCGGGATGCCGTACCGAAGCCCGGATGCTGGCCCGTCTGTCCGCTCCGGAACAGTTCGAGCTGATCCCGCGGGAGGTCAAGCCTTCCGCCGAATGGCTTCCGCGTCACGGAAGCTGAATTCCGCAAAGAGCCACGGGGGCTCTTTTTTTGTTTGAGCCAGCGGTGCTGTAGGGATTTCGGTCGGGAAAACCTGCAAAATCATAAACTCCTCCGTTTCGGGCAATAACAAGCGAAGGGACTTCGGTTTATTCGGTTTGATGAAACTAAAGAGACAAGGAGCGATCGGCATGACGAAACATATTCAGGCTTATTTCAACACGGAGGATCAGGTGGAAGGAGCACGGTTAAGCTTGCTTCCGTTCGAGGTCGAACAGGTGGAAGCGGGGCATACGGTCAACGAATTGGGCGTGGATGACCGGATCCAGGTGCCGTTATTGCCGGTGAACAACGGAATGATTAGCGCGGCCGGATCGAATAGTCCGGGGGTGGTCCCGCTGCCGGGGACGGCGCGCGGCGCGCAAAGCGTACTGCCGGTCATGGCCCTGGGGGACCGGAACGCCGATGACGCGTTGAACGGCGAGCGCAGCGAGGCCGTTTCCGGGGAGCGGCCGATGGAATCGACGTCGGAACCCATCGATACCGGAGACGCGCCGGAAGGCGGGAAATACGTGCTTAGCGCCCGGGTCAAGGACAGCGATTATGAGCACGTTGTGCAAAAATTGCGCGAACAAGGCGCTTATATCCCGGTTCAGTAAGGTGCGCCTCGTTGTAATATAACTGTAATATTAGATTCATGAACCCTTAACATTGCTTGTTTATAATAACAGCATGACCCCCTTTTTAATATATTGCCTTTGAACCTGCACCCCGTTGGTGTCAGGTTTTTTTCTTTGTAAGGACATTTTTTCATGCTGCAGGCTTGACTTTAGCGCGGTGGTTTCTTACAATCAGGAAATAACAGTTTGTGTTATAGTGAAGGCCCGGCTGAATTCAAGATTCGATGTCGAGTCCTCTTCTAGAATGGCTTCGTGATCAAAAGATGACTTTTTGAACAACTTCTAATAGTGATTCGATGACGGGACAAAGTAGGTCAACCCCACATCCGCAGAGAGGAATCCCCGACTTTGGGAAACGCGCGACTGCGCGACGGAATGAAACATCCGTAACGTTTACCCGAAGCAGGCTGGAAGGATTCCGGTGATGATTGAACGAAAGACTTCCCCGAGAACCGGCGGCGAAATCATGTACCGGATTTAATTCGGCAACGTGAAAGTAGACGAACGGCGTAGGCGGGCGATAACCGCTTGAAGCGAATGCCGATCCTCGGAACGAATGCAGCTTGGCTGCATGGATAGCCTCGGGGGGGCGGGTTCGGAATGTGGGTGGCACCACGGGTGATATGGAAATCCAGTCTCTCGTCCCTGTTTGAATCAAACAGGGAGGGGAGTTTTTTATTTTTGCAGAGAAATAGGGATGGAGGATGAGGGAAATGGCTTTTCAAAAACCAACCGGTACGCAGGATTTGTTGCCGGGTACCGTAGAGAAATGGCAGTTCATCGAAGAGAAGGCCCGGGATTTGTGCCGGCGCTTCAACTACCGGGAAATTCGCACGCCGATCTTTGAGCAGACCTCGCTGTTTGAGCGCGGTGTCGGGGAAACGACGGATATCGTCGAGAAGGAGATGTACACGTTCCTCGATAAAGGCGAGCGCAGCATGACGCTGCGTCCGGAAGGAACCGCCGGCGTCGTTCGTTCCTACGTGGAGAACAAGCTTTACGGCGAACCGGACGTCGGCAAACTGTATTATATCGGTCCGATGTTTCGCTACGAACGCCCGCAGGCCGGCCGTCAACGCCAGTTTCACCAATTCGGGGTGGAGGCGTTCGGGGCCACGGATCCGGCGATCGACGCGGAAGTGGTGGCGCTGGGTTACCAATATTGCCGCGAGCTTGGATTGCAAGGGGTCAAGGTGGAGATCAACTCCGTCGGCAATCCAGCCAGCCGCGCGGCCTACCGCGAAAGGCTGCTGGGATTTCTCCTGCCGATGAAGGACAGCTTGTGCAAGGACTGCCAGGCGCGTATGGAACGCAACCCGCTGCGCGTGCTGGACTGCAAAACCGATCAGGACAAGTTCAACGGAGCGCCGTCGATCCTCGATAGCCTGGATGAGGAATGCACCGTGCATTTTGCCCGGGTGCAGGAGCTGCTGACCGCGATGGAAGTCGAATACGTGATCAATCCTCGGCTGGTCCGCGGACTTGATTATTACACGCATACCGCGTTTGAATATAAGGCCCAAGGCATCGGCGCGATCGATACGATCGGTGGCGGCGGCCGCTACAATGGGCTGGTAGCCGAGGTGGGCGGTCCGGATCAGCCGGGGATCGGCATGGCGCTCGGCCTTGAACGGATCGCGCTGATCCTGGAGAAGCAGGAGATCGGCCTCGGGGAAGCCAAGCCGCTGGACGTATACCTGGTGGCTCTTGGCGACGCGGCCGACAAGGAAATTACGACGCAGCTATTCAAATTGCGGCAAGCGGGCTTCTCCGCCGAACGCGATTATTTGGGCCGCAAGATGAAGGCGCAGATGAAGTCGGCCGACCGGATGCAGGCACGGTATACGGCGATTCTGGGCGACGACGAGCTAGAGCGCGGCGAAATCGCCCTGAAATCGATGGAGAACGGTGAGCAACGCACCGTGAAATTAAGCGAATTGGTTAATGAGCTGCACTAAACTTGAAAAATAAAATGCAAGTTTAAAGAGTCAGCTTTTCAGCACCGAGAAGGTTGGATGAAACTAGGGACGTCAGTAGCGGAGCGTAGGTAAGCCTACGTGAGCAACGGAAGGCCCGGTTGAATTCAAGATTCGATGTCGAATCTGCTTCTAGATCCTGCTTCGTGATCAAAAGATGACTTTTTAAACTACTGCTAAAAGGAGAGCTACTATGAAACGAACGCATCATTGCGGGGCGCTGAGCACCGTGAACATTGGAGAAACCGTCACATTAAACGGCTGGGTGCAAACGCGGCGCGACCTGGGGGGCGTATTGTTCATCGACCTGCGCGACCGCAGCGGCATCGTGCAAATCGTCTTTAATCCGGCTTATTCCGGAGAAGCCTTGCAAATCGCCGACAAGGTACGCAGCGAATACGTGCTGGCGGTCAGCGGCAAAGTAGTTGCGCGCGATGCCGAAACGGTGAACCCGAACCTGCCGACCGGCCAAATCGAAGTGCAGATTACGGAAATCGAAGTGCTGAACGCCGCCAAAACGCCGCCGTTTTTCATTGAAGACGGCATCGAAGTCGACGAATCGCTGCGGTTGAAATACCGCTACCTTGATCTGCGCCGTCCGGAAATGCAGCAAACGTTATGGCTGCGCTCCAAAGCCGCCAAGGTATTCCGCGACTTCCTCGACGGCGAAGGCTTCATCGAAGTGGAAACGCCGATCCTGACCAAAAGCTCGCCGGAAGGCGCGCGCGACTACCTCGTACCAAGCCGCGTGCATCCGGGCGAATTTTTCGCCCTCCCGCAATCGCCGCAGCTGTATAAGCAGCTGCTGATGGTCAGCGGGGTCGAACGCTACTATCAAATCGCCCGCTGCTTCCGCGACGAAGACCTGCGCGCCGACCGTCAACCGGAATTTACCCAGGTCGACATCGAAACGTCGTTCCTGTCGCGCGACGAGCTGCTGGACATGATGGAGAAGCTGGTCGTGCGCCTCTTCAAGGAAACCAAAGGGATCGCCATCGAAACGCCGTTCCAGCGCCTTAGCTATGCCGATGCGATCGGCAAATACGGCTCGGACAAACCGGACCTGCGCTTCGGCCTGGAGCTGGTGAACGTGAGCGACCTGGTTGCCGGCAGCGGCGTCAAGGTATTCGCTTCCGTCATCGAAAAAGGCGGAGAAGTCAAAGTGCTGAACGCCAAGGGCTGCGGCACCTGGAGCCGGAAGGACATCGACGATCTCGGGCCGTTCGCCGCCCGTTACGGGGCGAAGGGCCTTGCCTGGATCCAAGTGAAGGAGGGCGAATTCCGCGGCCCGATCGTGAAATTCTTTACCGAACCAGAGATCGAAGCGATCAAGGAACGCACCGGAGCCGAAGAAGGCGACCTGCTGCTGTTCTCCGCCGATAACAAGAAGGTCGTGGCCGACGTGCTCGGCGCGCTGCGCCTAAAAATCGGCCGTCAGCTCGGCCTGATCGACGACAGCGTGTACAAATTCGCCTGGGTTGTGGACTTCCCGCTGCTGGGCTGGGATGAAGAGCAAAAACGCTATGTCGCCGAGCATCATCCGTTCACCCGTCCGCGCGAGGAGGATCTCCCGCTGTTCGAAACCGCCCCGGGCCAAATCCTGGCCCAAGCTTACGACCTGGTGCTGAACGGCTACGAGGTCGGCGGCGGTTCGATGCGGATCTACAAACGCGACGTACAGGAGATGATGTTCAAAACGATCGGTCTTTCTCCCGAGGAAGCCCAGGACAAATTCGGCTACCTGCTGGATGCGTTCGAATACGGCACGCCGCCGCACGGCGGGATCGCTTTCGGCTTCGACCGCCTGGTGATGCTGCTCGCCGGCCGCTCGAATCTGCGCGAGACGATCGCTTTCCCGAAAACGGCCAGCGCCACCGATCTGCTGATGAACGCGCCGTCCGAAGTCGATGCGCCGCAGCTTGAGCAGCTGCACATCAAACTGGCGCCCAAGCTGGCGGAAGCGAAGAAATAACAGAAGCGGCGATTTTGCCAGTACTGTCCGGAAGAGGCTCTCATCCTTGGGAGTCTCTTCTTTTGGCGGAAGGGGATAGAGGGCCAAGACTTGCTTCCGGGACCATTCATGTCCTATCATATATAAGATGTCAACCTATCGGGAGGTACAATCTACCATGCTTCATCAATTTTCACGGACAGAGCTTGCCGTCGGAGCCGAAGGCCTCGATATTTTGAAAAAGAGTACGGTGGCCGTGCTAGGCATCGGCGGCGTGGGAGCTATGGCGGTCGAAGGGCTCGCCAGAACCGGGATCGGACGCATTATCCTGATCGATAAAGACGTGGTCGATATTACCAATATCAACCGCCAAATCCATGCCCTGACGACAACGATCGGCCAGAAGAAGGCCGACCTGATGTGCGAGCGGGTCAAGCTCATCAATCCGGAGTGCGAAACGATCGCGCTGAACATGTTCTATACGGAAGAGACCTATGAAGAGCTGTTTAAATACGATATCGATTACGTGCTTGACGCATCGGACACGATCATCTACAAAATTCATCTGATCAAGGAATGCCTCAAACGTAAAATACCGATCTTGTCGAGCATGGGCGCGGCCAATAAAATGGACCCGACGAAATTCCAGGTCACCGACATTTCGAAGACCCATATGGACCCGATGGCGCGGGTCATCCGGCAAAAACTGCGGGAGGACGGGATCAAGAAGGGCGTTAAGGTCGTCTTCTCGACGGAGCCGCCGGTGAGACCCCGTGCGGACGTAACGGAGAAAATTGCTCCGGCCGGAGCCAAAATCCGCAAGGCGAAGCAGCCGCCGGCAAGCAATTCGTTTGTGCCGCCGGTGGTCGGCTTGATTATGGTCAGCGTGGCCGTGCGCGAGCTGCTGGAACGCGGAGGCGTGCGCGTATGAATGCGGAGCTGGCCAAGAAGCTTCGTTTGCCCGCGAAAGAAGGAATGACGGCATCGCTTTGGTATCGGTGGATGCGGTATGGTCGGCTATGCGTTTTCGGCGGGCCGAGTTGGTCAAGCTGAGCCCGACTTCGACGCGTCACGCGATAGGAACGGGAGCCGCCAAAGCCAAGCGGGAGCCGGCCCGGCCTGTCGAAACGCCGGAGGATCTTGCCGCTGCGTTGGGGGCGGATCCGCAGGCGGCGGCGTATTTTAGCGAGTTGGCTCCTTCCCACCGGAAAGCGTATATCGAGTGGATCACGGGCGCCAAACGGGCGGAAACGCGGCAAAACCGGGTAGTTGAAACGGTGGAGAAGCTGAAGCACGGTCTTAAGCGCCCGTCGGACAAGGCATAACGAAATCGAATAGTGAGGGAAGCAGGACGCAGGTTTGATGGTACTATCGCTATCGGATCTGCGTCTGTCTTTTTGAGAAAATTCGCCTTTTCGCCGCCGATAGTGATATAATGGAACTCCTTTTGACTCCGGACTGGCGGACAGCAAGGCATGGAGGCGGCCGACAATGAAATGCGGAGTACACTAACCTTAGGAGGTAACTGAAAGTGGACGATTTTCAAAGTGCCTATCAAGAAGAGAAGGCGCGGCTGGACCGCACCCTGGAAGAGGTCGACAGGCAGCTGCAGCGTTTGCGCGGGATCCCGGTCTATACGGGGCAGGATTTTACCGAGCAACTGCTCGAAGAGAACCGGGAGAATCAGCGAAAGCAGCTTGAACAGTCGTCCCGTGAACCGTATTTTGGCCGGCTTGATTTTGAGGAGCGAGGCAGAAGCAAAACTCCGCTCTATATCGGCAAGGTGGGCGTAGGCGATCCCGATGGCAAAGAACCGATCGTCATCGATTGGCGCGCGCCGGTGGCCAGCCTGTTTTATTCGTTTACCGGCGGGGATGACGCGGCTTACACCGCCCCCGAAGGGTTGATCGAAGGACTGGTCTACTTAAAGCGGAATATCGTGATCCGCAAAGGCATCCTGGACCGGGTTGTGGACACGTACAATCGCGACGGCGACGGCCCGGCGGTCTCGGACGAATTTCTCGTGTACCGGCTGGGGGAGAACAAGGATAACCGCCTGCGGGATATCGTTTCGACGATTCAGGCCGAGCAGGACCAAATCATTCGGGCGGCCAGGAATACCGCGCTGATCATCCAGGGCGTAGCCGGCAGCGGAAAAACGACCGTGGCGCTGCATCGGCTGGCTTTTTTGCTGTATCAGTACAAGGAGCAGATCAGCGCGGAGCGGATGGTTATTTTTGCGCCGAACCATATGTTTATCGATTATATTTCCGAGGTGCTGCCCGAGCTCGGGGTGGGGGATATTCAGCAGAGCACGTTCAGCGATTGGGCGGCGCAGGTACTGGAGCTGGATGAGGTTGCGGCCGATGGCTCGGAAGCTTTGTCCCGCTGGTTTGACGGAGGGGCGAGGAAGCAGGAGGATCCGGAGGATACCGAGCTGCCCGGAAGGTTCAAGGGATCGATGGCGTTCAAGGCGATCATCGACGCCGCGGTGGCGAACCTCGAGTCGGGCTGCGTACCCGAAGGCGATTTTGAGCCTTGGGAGGGAGCGCGGCTGCCGCGCAGGGAAATCATCGGCTGGTTTGAAGGGGAGTACCGCCATTATCCGGTCGCGAGACGCAAGGAACGGGTGCTGGCGCGCATTCATCGCTGGATCGAAATGGAGCTGAAGAAAGCGCCGTCGGCCGCCGCGCTCAAGGACCGGAAGAAGAAGGCCCAACAGCGGGAGAAAAGCTATGCCAAGAAATGGCCGGAGCTGACGCCGCTCAGCCTGTACCGGGAGATGTTCGGCATTCGCAAAGGTGGCGGACCGGAAGGACTTGCGGATGTCGCGGACCGGATTCCGCGGGGCATCATGAAGGAAACGCAGGCGCGGCTGAAGAAAAACGTCGTCAAAGAAGAGGATTTGGCCGCGCTTTTGTATCTGTACACCTTAATCCATGAAATCAACGGCAATTTGACGTTCGACCATGTGGTAATCGACGAGGCGCAGGATTTTACCCCGTTTCAGGTGCATGTGCTGGACCGCTTCGTGAAAGGCCATTCGTTTACGATTCTGGGGGACTTGTCGCAAGGCATCCATTACTACAAAGGGGTGCGCAGCTGGGAGGAAATGAGCAGCTTGTTCCAGGCGGAAGAGACGGCTTATTTTGCGTTGACGCGAAGCTACCGCTCTACGATGGAAATCATTCAGTTCGCCAACGAGATCCTGGAGCGCGGCGTCGGCGCCGATCTGCTCGCCGTCCCGGTGTTCCGCAGCGGGGAGCCGGTGCGGCTGCTGGCGACTGCCCCCGAGCGGCGTCTGGCCATGGTTCGGCAAGTGCTGGATGGCGCGTTGTCCGGATCGTTCCGCACAGCGGCGGTGTTGACCCGGACGATGCGGGAGGCGGAGGGGCTGCATGCCGCCCTGACGAGCGACGGGATCAACGCCAATCTGATCAACGGCGATCTTAGACAGTACGCCGGCGGCGTGTCGGTGCTGCCCGCGTATTTATCGAAAGGGCTGGAATTCGACGCGGTCATCGTGACGGACGTCGATCGAAGCCATTACGGGCCGGGCGACGCCAAGCTGCTGTACGTCGGCTGCACCCGGGCCCTGCACGAGCTGTGGCTGCTGCATGGCGCCGAGCTGCCCGCATACGTGGCTGGGGAAACCTCGGAGTATGCCGCCAAGATGAGTTTGGAGGTCTAGCGGCTATATTCGTGATGCGAAGTCGTCATCGATGAAATCCTCCAGCCACCGGTCCGCCTTGCTTTGATTGCACAGATTGCAGGCGCAGACGCAGTTGACCGGCGTGGTGTGGCCGCCTTTGGCCTTGGGCAGCAAATGGTCGATCGTATCGCCGTATTCGCCGCAAAAAAAGCAGGTGTACTTATCGCGGTTCAGGATATACCGGCGGAAGGCTTTGTTGGTGTACAGACGGCGGATCGTAAACGGGTTGACGATTTCCGTCGACCTGCCTTTTGCCCAAAGCCGCTTTTGTACCGTGGCCGGCATTGACCGCCTCGAGGTATTGACCGAT
>NZ_JBNYYG010000055.1:0-36824 GCF_050565405.1 Paenibacillus macerans
CAGGAAATGAACCTGCTGATCGACGTCATTCGCGCCGTGCGGAACATTCGCGCCGAAGTCAACGTGCCGATGAGCAAGAAGGTCGGCCGGACCGGCTCGCCGTCCGGCCGTCGCTGCGGCGCAGCGATGTCCCCGATCTGCCGCTCATCGCGCAGATCGGTCTGCTGGACGCCGGCGCGCGGTTCAGCTGCCGGTACGCCATGGTCGTCTCGCTCTACGGCGAAGACGACCGGCTGATCGGCCGGGCGGCGGCTACCGGCACCGTTCCCCGCGCGGGCGAGGACGTGCAGCGGCTCGCCTTCCCCGAGCCGCCGCCTGCGGCCCACGCCGCCCCGGCCCCTTCGGGTCGCCGGGCGGCCGGTCGCTACAAGCTGAAGATCGCCCTGACCTGGGAAGGCGGCCAATCGCGCGACTACGTCTCCGAGTGGGTTCTCTGAATCGCCAGGAGTCCGCATTAAGAATTCTGCGGACAGCAAAGCGACTAACCTAGTAGACGTTTCCTGAAATAACGTGAGCAAACCGGCAAGCAAAAGTTTGGAGAAGCTACAAAGCTAGCCGGTTGAAAGCCTCAAGCGAGAAGATAAGGGAAAAAAATGGCGTTATTTCTGCGATCTTCCCCATGTTGAGCGAAATAGAGGAATTTTATGGCGCTATTTTCGTAAATCGCTAGGAAATCACAGTTTTTTCACCGTTCATTAAAAAATAAGGCTAAAAAGTTCCGCTATTGGTGATGATCAGGCTCAAATTCGGAAAATAAGCCCCTAAAGTTCCGCTATTTTCGAACGTTATTTTCGGGACACGCTTCTTACCCTTACCAAGCTAAAGGAGATGCATACACATGCCAAGCTACCAAGTGATCGATGAAGTTCCGATTCGGGAAAAAGCCGTAGCCTTTACGTTCGACGACGGCCCGAACCCGCTATACACCCCGCAGGTACTCGAAATCCTCCGGGAAGTCCGGGGAAAGGCGACCTTCTTCATGATCGGCACGCAGATGGAGAAGAGCCCCGAAACCGCGAGGGCCGTCCACGAGCAAGGCCATGAGATCGGCAACCATACCTATACGCACCCGCATCTGCCTGAGCTCGGCCCGGTGGAATGCCGCCGGGAGCTGAAGCAAACGGAGGAGCTGATCGTGCAGGCGACCGGCGCGAAACCCAAGGTATACCGGCCGCCGTACCTCGATACGAACGAGCCGGTGGCAGCCATCACGGCCGGCGAATTCGGCTATCCCGCCATCGGGGCGGTCAACGGGGCGGCCAAGGACTGGGAGATGCCCGGGGTCCGGCACATCGTGGACAAAACCAGAGAACAGGTCCGGCCGGGCAGCATTTTGCTGTTCCACGACGGCTTCGACGACCGTTCACAAACGGTAGAGGCCATCCGAATCCTGGCCCATGAATTAACGGAAGAAGGGTACCGGCTCGTGACGGTGAGCGAACTGCTCGCCTTGAGCGCCGAGGCGAAGTAAAGGCACGCCAGCCCCGCTAACGTTCCCGCCTCAGGTTCGCAAAAAAGCCAAGAGATCGCGTTTTTCGCGCGGCCCCTTGGCTTTTTGCTATTGCCTTGCATTGGCGTTATTGCCACAGGATTTATCCCTTGCACCGCCTTTTATGCAGCAAACGAGCTGTTCGTCATGCGAGGCGAACTAGGCAAACTCCTTCAACCATTTCAGGAACCGTAATACGCTTCCGCCTGGCGTTCAAACTGCTGAAGCTGCTCGCGGACGGCGGCGACCTCGCCGACGATGATCAGCGCCGGATTGCTCAGCTTCACCGCGGCGGCCAGTTTGTGCATGTCGCCCAAGGTGCAGGTGAAGGTGCGCTGCCTGCGGGTCGTCCCGCCTTCGATCAGCGCCACCGGCGTGGAGGCCGGTTTACCGTGGCTGAGCAGCTCGCCGCGGATCTCCTTGATCTGGCCGACGCCCATGTAGATTGCCAGCGTATCGACGCTATGCGCAAGCAGGTCCCAGCGAACCGGCCGGTTGTCGCCGTGGCAGCGGCTGCCCGTCACGCAGGCGAAGGAAGCGGCCACGCCGCGGTGCGTCAGCGGCACCCCGGCGGAAGCCGCCGCGCCCAGCGCCGACGTAATGCCGGGAATCACCTCGAACGGGATTCCCCCGGCCGCCAGCGCCAGCGCCTCCTCGCCGCCGCGTCCGAAGACGAACGGATCGCCGCCTTTCAGGCGCACCACCCGTTTGCCTTCCAGCGCATATGCGATCAACCGGCGGTTGATCTCCTCCTGCGGGACCGCGTGCTGCCCCGGAGCTTTGCCGCAATAGACCAGCTCCGTCCACGGCCCGGCATACGCCAGCAGTTCTTCGTTTACGAGCCGGTCGTACAAAATGACCTCGGCCTCCCGCAGCCGCTTCACCGCCTTAATCGTGATCAACTCGGGATCGCCCGGCCCCGCTCCGACGATGCATACCGTTCCCGGCTCGGTCATAGGCGTTCCCCCGCCACGACCAAGGCGCCGCGCTCCGGTACTTCATCCTTGCCGCGGTGCTCCGCCTTGGCCGGGTGTATGCCTTTTTGCGAGACGTACAGCATCAACCCGGTAAATACGACGCCGCCCAGGAAGTTGCCGATTAATACGGGAATCTGATTCCACAGCCACCAATCCGCAAAGCTCACGTTCGCCCCCAGCATCATCCCCGCCGGAATGACGAACATATTGACGACGGCGTGTTCGAAGCCCTGCGCGAAGAAGATCAGGATCGGCAGCCACATCGCCGCGATTTTTCCGGACGTCGATTTCGAGGTCATCGCCATCACCACGCCCAGCGTGACCATCCAGTTGCAGAGCACCGCCTTGATGGTGACGAGACCCAGTCCGCTTGCGCCCATATGTTTATAAGCAAGCGTCTTGGCTTCGCTGGTCTGGATGAGCGTCTGTACGAGCGGATGGCTCATATCGGTGCCCATTTTCGTAATTGTCAGTCCATACAATATCGCATAAACGGCGCACCCGATCAGATGGCCGAGAATGACCCAGCCGAAATTCGCCAGCATGCGGGACAGCGGGATTCTCCGCTCCAGCAGGGCTAGCGGGATCAACGCGAAGCTGCCGGTCACGAGCTCGAGGCCGAGCAGCACGATCATGACGAACCCGACGGGAAACACCAACGCCCCGACGATCCCCAGCGTCGTCTGCTGCGTCGCGGTAAACGCCAGTGTCGTGGCGAAGGCGAGGATCGCTCCGCCCAAAAACCCTTTCACCAGCATTTGCAGGATGCTGAGCTTTGCTTTATTTTCTCCCGTCTCGATCATCGAACCCAGTACTTCCCCCGGTTTGACGTAATCCATGGTTCGTCCACTCCTTTGTCTATGGCGAAATCATCTACAGCGATATATAAATAGCTCCGGTTGCTTCATCCACTTCGGTTTCGTATACGGTCACGGCGCCGTGATCCGGCTCCTGCACGCGGCCGCTGTGCAAATCGATCTTCCAGTCATGGAGGGGACAGTGCACGTTCGAGCCGCACACCATCCCTTCCGACAATTTCCCCGCTTTATGCGGACAGCGGTTTTCCATCGCCCGAACGCTGCCGTCGCTGAGACGGAAGATCGCGATCTCTTTGCCTTCGATCATGGCCGTCCGGGATCCCAACCGGTCGATGTCATCCAAACGGGCTACCTGTATTTTTGTCAGCATGGTCTCTTCCCCCTACTTCTCTTATTAAAGGTAGTTCAAAAAGTCATTTTTCGATCACGATGCTATTCCAGAAGAGGACTCGACATCGAATCTTGAATTCAGCCGGGCCAAGCGGAGGCTTCCGAAGCCGGTTCCTGCGCAGCTTCCGGCGAGCTAACGGACACCAGAAACGCTATTGGCCCGCTTTAGGGTAGTCTCCGATTCTAACGGACCGTGGAGACCTTATTTCGGTCAAAAGCGGCGAAATGGCCGCCATGAGAGCCCAATAAGGTCTCTGGAGTCCGTTACAGCGGGAAATAGCCGGGAAATGGGCAAATAGGGTCTTTACGGTCCGTTACGCAGCCGCGCTACCGAGTGTCAGTGTCCCTGGCTTCATCCGACCTCAAGCGTTTTGAAAAAACGCGCTTCGAAAGCATAGGCTTAGTGTTTTGCAAACGCACATCGGAAGCCTAAGCTTCGGTGCTGAAAACCTGCCTTTTGAACACGCAGTATTATAAGTTTTGCAGCTGAACATTTTCCAGCGGTTCGAAGTTTTTGCGCAGCTCTTCGTTTTCGATGATTTCCTTCCATGGGTCGGTCGTCCGGCTGAGCGTCTCTTCGATCCGGGCGGCCAGCGCCTGCCGTTCCTCGGCGTTCTCCAGCACGGTCTTGATCGCCTCCAGCCCGACGCGTTCCACCCACCCCGCGGTACGTTCGTTCCAGCTGGCTTGCTCGCGGTAATGCTGCAAGAAGGCGGCCGTCCATTCGATCACCTCGTCTTCGGTCTTCACGGTGCAGAGCAGCTCCGCCGCCCGGACCTTCACGCCGCCGTTGCCTCCGACGTAGAGCTCCCACCCGCCGTCGATGGCGACGACGCCAAGGTCCTTGATCGTGGCTTCCGCGCAGTTGCGGGGGCAACCCGAGACCGCCAGCTTCACCTTGCCCGGCGTGTTCAGCCGCTCGAACGCTTTCTCCATCCGGATGCCCATGCCGATCGAATCCTGGGTGCCGAACCGGCAAAAGGTCGAGCCGACGCAGGTTTTCACCGTACGTAGCGCTTTGCCGTACGCATGGCCCGAGGCCATGTCCAGCTCTTCCCATACCTTCGGCAGGTCCTCTTTCTTGACGCCGAGCAGGTCGATCCGTTGTCCGCCGGTGAATTTCACCATCGGTACATTGTATTTCTCCGCAACCGCCGCGATCCGCTTGAGGTCCGCCGGAGAGGTGACGCCGCCGTAAATGCGGGGCACGACGGAGAACGTGCCGTCTTTTTGGATATTCGCATGGTAACGTTCGTTGGCGAAACGGGACTCTTTTTCATCAACGTATTCGGCCGGCCACAGCATGCCCAGGTAGTAGTTCAGCGCCGGACGGCATTTGGAGCAGCCCTCGGCCACGCGCCATTCCAGCACGTTCATGACCTCTTTGACGCTCTTGAGGCCCATCTCCTTAATGCCGGCGATGATTTCCTCGCGACCGAGCGGCGTGCAGCCGCAGATGCCTTCCTTCGCCTCTTTGACATCGCCTTCCGCATATAGATGCAGCAGCCCTTCCACGAGCGGCTTGCAGCCGCCGCAGGAGCCGGAGGCCTTGGTGCAGGCCTTGATCTCGCCCACGCTCGAGCAGCCGTTTTTCACCGCATCGACGATCGTACTTTTGGTTACGCCGTTGCAGCCGCAAATGATCTCGTCGCCCGCCATCGCCGCCAGCTTAGCGTTGGGCGAAACGCCCGCCCCTTGGCCCGGGGTATATCCGAGCAGCAGTTCCTTCTCTTTGCCGGCCACCGATTCGCCGCTTTTGATTTTGGCGAACAACGAGCTGCCGTCCGTCGTATCGCCGAACAACACCGCGCCGACAAGCCTGTCGTCCTGGAGCACGATTTTGCGGTACGTGCCTTCGAGTTCGTCCTGGATGCGCAGCGAGCGGGTTCCCGGCGCATCGTTGAAGTAACCGGCGGAGAATACGTCCACGCCCGAAACCTTCAGCTTGGTGGATGTGACGGAGCCTTCGTAGCCCGCCGTTTCTACGCCGACCAGGCGCTTGGCCAGCACGCTGCCCTGCTCATATAGCGGGGCGACCAGCCCATAGGCGATGCCGCGGTGCTCGGCGCATTCGCCGACCGCATAGACGCCAGGCGCGCTCGTCTCCAAGTAGTCATTGACGATGATCCCCCGTCCTACGTCCAACCCCGCTTCCTTGGCCAGCTCGATGTTAGGTTTGATGCCCACGGCCATAACGACGAGATCGGCCGCCAGCGTGCTGCCGTCGGCGAATTCCAACCCCTCGGCGCGGCGTCCGCCGTAAATGCTTGCCGTTTGCTTCTGCAGCAGGAATTTCATGCCCTGCGCCTCCAGCTCAAGCTGCAGCATCCGCGAGGCCGGCTCGTCGAGCTGACGTTCCATTAAATAAGGGTGGATATGCACGACGGACACGTCCATGCCCAGATGCAGCAGCCCGCGGGCCGCCTCCAGCCCGAGCAGTCCGCCGCCGATGACGGCGGCCTTCTTATATTTGCGGGACGCCTCCATCATCAGTTCGCAGTCTTTGATGTCCCGGAACCCGATGACGCCTTCTTTGCGCGCCCCCGGGATCGGCAGGATAAACGGATTGGAGCCGGTTGCCATGATCAGCACATCGTAATCGGCTGCGGTTCCCGATTCCGATACAACCTTCCGGTTTGCGGTATGAATCTGCGCCACGGCATCGCCCAAGTGCAGCCGGATCCGGTTTTCCCCGTACCATGCCAGGTCGTTGATCACGATCTCCTTCATATCCGCCCCGCCGGCCAACACCGAGGACAGCATAATCCGGTTGTAATTCGGGTGCGGCTCCGCGCCGAACACCGTAATTTCATAAGCATCGGGGGCCAGCTTGAGCACATGCTCCACCGTCCGCATCCCCGCCATTCCGTTACCGACCAGCACCATTTTTTTCTTCTGGTTCATCTCCGTCTCCCCTTTCGGTTATCGCCAAAAAAACAGAAAAAGCCCGCTTCGCCAGCAGAAAGACACGCTTTCCGTGGATGGCGAAGACAGGCTCCATTGCCGCTTCCTCTCGGATACCCCATTGTATCCGACATTTTAATATTGAATTGATAAACTTTGAAAAATGCAATTGGTTGTCATTTACTATATAAAAGGATTGCGTCAATGTCAATATACATTACATAAAATTAAATATACAAATTTTTATGTTAGTTTTTATAACATTTGTATTGATTTTTCTGAAAAAAGGCGCGAAAATACATTTATCATTTAAAATTCAAACTATGATGTGAGTTTTCTTTCCGCAACAAATCAACCCCATTCGTCTTAACCCTTTTCCGCTTTAAAGCCGCAACCACCCTCTGGGTATAGAAAAGTTCGTCATGGATAGGAGGGATTACCTCTCGATGCGCTTCTTATTAGTCATTCGCGAAGCTATTGTGCCCGGGGCCGTTCCTTCGGCTCCTCCGAAGCCTTTGCCCTTGGCTGAACCCGAAATCATGCTGAAAACGAGCGGGTATCAGGTTCTCGCCTCCTGCCAGGAATCGCAAATCCGCAAAAGGATCCGGGAGATCGATGCCGCCGTGCTCGACATGCCCATGGGGGACATCGAGCGCTGGGGCGAGCTGCTGCTGAAATGGAAGGCGCTCCCGCTACTCTGGTGGTGCAGTCCCGAAGTGGCGGCCGCCTCGCTGGAAGCCTGCGAAACGGAGGTGCCGATCGACGGCCTCCTCACCCCCAGCATGACCGCGCAGGAGGTCCATTGGACGCTGCATTTCGGCGCCAAGCGTTTTTTTGAACGGCAGGCTTGGCAGGACGAAAAGGCCCAACTGGTCTCCCGGCTGGAGGAGCGGAAATGGATCGATATGGCCAAAAGCATCCTGTGCGACGTCAACAAGGTGTCCGAAGCGGAAGCTTACGACATGCTGCGCAAGCGGGCGATGAACGAACGCAAACGGATGGTGGATGTGGCGACCTCGGTCGTCAAAGCCCACCAGCAATTGAAATTTTGAGAAGTAGTTCAACAGAAGATGATTCGACGCCGAATCTTGGATTCAGCCGGGACTAGCGTATGCTTCCGAAGGATGTATCCTGCACAGCTTCCGGCAGGCTAACGGACACCAGAAGCGCTATTGGCCCACTTTAGGGTAGTTTCCGATTCTTAACGGACCGAGGAGATCTTATTTCGGTCAAAAGCGGTGAATTGGCCGCCATGAAAGTTCAATAAGATCGCTGGAGTCCGTTACGGCGGGAAATAGCCGGGAAATGGGCAAATAAGGTCTTTACGGTCCGTTACGCAGCCGCGCTGCCAGGTGTCCCTAGCCATCCAACTAAAGCGTTTTGAAAAAACGCACATCAGAAGCATACGCTTCGGTGCTGAAAAACGAAACTTTTGAAATTTCGATGATAAATAAAAGGAGGGCTCCCGATGACGATGACAGAGATCCTGAAGGAAGTAGGCCGAGGTAAAAGAGGCGCCCGCGATTTGACTTACGAAGAGGCGGCGTCGGCAGCCGAGCTGATCGTTAGCGGTGAAGCGACATCGGCGCAAATCGGCGCGTTTTTCATGGCGCAGCGGATCAAGCTGGAGAGCGTCGACGAACTGAAGGCGTTCGTGGCCGTCTTCCGCAAACACGCCCACCGTTCGCCTATTCCGCAGGGGCTGGACTGCGCCGGACCTTACGACGGCCGGACCACCTCCTATATGGCGACGTTCGCTACCTCTTTCTTGCTCGCCGCCGGAGGGCTGCCGGTCACGCTGCACGGCACCCGTACGCTCCCGCCTAAATGGGGCGTAACGCTGACCGATCTGCTCGGCGAGCTGGGCGTCGACGGCAGCCTGATGGAATGGGCGCCTTCCGCCCGTCCGGCGGATTTCGCCGGCGTCCGGTTCGTGCCGGCGGAGGTCTGGTGCCCGCCGCTCGCGAAGCTCCGCCCGATTCGCGAAGAACTGGGGCTGCGGACGATTCTGAATACGATCGAAAAGCTGTTGGACTACAGCGATTCCCCTTATTTGGTCTACGGCGTATACCATAACACGGTATTTGACCGGATGGCTCAGCTGATCCAGGAGTTCGATTACCGCAAGGCGCTGATCGTGCAGGGGGCTCAGGGCTCGGAGGACCTGTTCATCGACCGGCCGACCCGGACGTACGTGGTCGACGGCGGCCAAGCAAAGCTGCATTTGATCGATCCGGAGACGTACGGTCTGGATACCCCGCTGCCGGAGGAACACGAGGCGGCCTGGACGGCGGCCAAGCAGCTGTCCGTCACCGAACAGGTGCTGCAGGGCAAGGCGCATCCGGCCTATGTCAACCAGGTGCTGCTGAACGGGGCCGTCCGCCTGGAGTTGGCCGGACGCGTCGATTCCGTCGAGGAAGGCATTTACACCTGCAAGGCGCTGCTGGATAGCGGGAGCCCGTGGGATACCTACTGCAGCTGGCGCGATACCCTGCGCATGGAGCAAGCGGCCAACGCAGAACGCGCAAAAGCCCCCCATCAAGCCTGAATCAGGCTGGGTGGGAGGCTTTTGCGTTTGGAAGCGATTCTGGATCCGCTCGCAGCCCTTGGTCTAAAATAGCGGTAAATAATACCCTTATTTCCAAAATTACTCGAGTTGCTTTAAATAAGGGAACTTTTTGGCCTTATTTTCGGGATAAGCGGTCAAAACTGCCCTTATTGCCGCCCTCCCCCAAAAATAGGGCCCTTTTATTCCCCTATTTGCCCGGAAAGCATGGAATGGGGCGATATAAGGCCACTTTTTTCCCTTATTTCATGGGAAAGCGAATCCACCCTGCCCCGAGCCGATCCAAACCGATCAGTACGCTCCGCGAATATGCTGCGCCACTTCGTTTTGGTAAAAAGCGGCCAACCGCAGCAGTTCGGCTTCGCTGAACGAAGGCACGCCGATCGCCCCGAGGTTGTCCTCGACTTGGCGCACATTGCGGAAGCCGGGAATCGCGCAAGTGACTTCCCGCTGATCGAGGATCCAGCGCATCGCCGCGCGGGCCATGTCGCCCCGGCCTTCGGCGATCCACTCCAGCTGCGCCGCCAGCTCCACGCCCTTGGCGAACGGGAGGCCCGCAAACGTCTCGCCGACGTTAAACTGCTCGCCGTTGGCGTTGAAGCTGCGGTGGTCGTCCGCGGCAAACGTGGTGTCCGGCTTGAATTTGCCGGTCAGCAGACCGCTGGCCAGCGGCAGCCGGACCAGGATGCCGACGCCGGACTCCTGCGCCTTCGGCAGCAGCTGCGTAAGCGGTTTTTGGCGGAACAGGTTGAAGATCACCTGCAGCGCTTTGACGCCGGGAACGTCCAGGCAGAACAATCCCTCCTCCACCGTTTCCACGCTGACGCCGTAATGACGGATTTTGCCCTCGGCCTGCAGCTTGTCCAGCACCTCGAACACGCGCCCGTCCTTCAGAACCTCAAACGGCGGGCAGTGGATCTGGTACAGGTCGATGCGTTCGCGCTCCAGCCGCTTCAAGCTGGCTTCGCAGTACGCCCGGACGCGCGCTTCGGAATAGGTCTCGAGATCGTGAATATCCCCGGCCCGGCAAAACTTGGTGGCGACATGAATCTCATCTTCCTTCCCTTTCGTCGCTTTGGCCAAGAGCCGCTCGGCATGCCCGTCCCCGTATACATCGGCCGTATCGAAGAAATTGACGCCTTCCCCGATCGCTTTATCCAGGCCTTTCAAAGCCTCTTCATCATTCGTGTTGCCCCAGCTTCCGCCGATAGCCCATGTGCCGAAGCTGACTTCGCTGACCTGCAGCCCGGTATTTCCAAGTTCCCGGTATTTCATCGGTTTATCCTCCTCAAATTTTGTAAGCATAGACTTCATTGCGATACTTCTCGGGAAGCACGTGTGCGTGAACCCGAGCCAATAGGTTGCTAATACTGTCAGAGAGGCCCTTCCAATAGGAAGGACCTCTCTCATTTTACACTGAACGCGCTCCCGAAATAAAGCGTTTTCCCCTTTGCTTTTCCCCGCCTAATAAATCGTTCTGCCCTCCGCATCCGGCACCCCGGATTTTCGGAAGAAATACGTGTTGATCACGTCCCTCCAATGTTTGGCATGCTCGGCCTGTTCGGCGAGCCGGGCCGCTACCGCCGCATGCCGCACCGGATCGACGTAGTCCCGCAGTCCCGGCGCATCCCAAGTCCGCTTCAGTTCTTCCGCCGCATCGGCTCCGGCAAAATGCGCGTCATAGATATGCTGGATGACCGTTTTCCCCGAGCGCAGCCGATGGTTGTAAGGCACATGGTGGAAAAACAGCAGCAGCTCATCCGGGCATCCTTCCAACGAATCGTACATTTCCCTGTTCGGGCTGAAATACTGCGACGAGTACCCCGTCCCCGTCGCTACCGTCCGGTCGACCCCAATTCCGTCCCGGTCGGCAAAATGATACGTTCCCCAGCGCGAGTACTCGTACCCGTCCACATCAGGCCCGTAATGGTAATGCGGCACCACCATCCAACCTACGCCCAGCGGCGCCGTATAGCTCTCGTAAATCGGCCACGAGGCCATCAGCATTCGCGTGATCGTGCCCATGACGACCGGATCCGTGCCGAAGGTGAGACCGGTCCATTCCTCGGCCACCGCTTCCGCGGACAACCTCGGGTTCCAGGTCAGCCGGCCATACCCGAACAAATTCGCCTGTGCCAACGGATGTCCCGTCCAGCAATCATCGTTGCCGATGTTCGACACCGCCGCCACGCCGCTGTATTTCATGCCGAAGATGGAGCCCGCCACCACTTGCTTGACCGTTGCCCTCTCGTCCGCGGCATGCGTCTCGAAGTCCAGCACCTGCTTCCATTGCGGAACCAGATAGCAAAGATGGCGTTGCTGTCCCGTATACTCCTGCGTAATTTGGAATTCGATCATCTGGTTCGTCTGCCGCATCGCACCGAACAGCGGCGAAACCGGCTCCCGGACTTGGAAATCCATCGGCCCGTTTTTGATCTGCAGCAGCACGTTATCGCGGAATTTGCCGTCGAGCGGCTTGAAGTGATCGTAAGCGGCCCGCGCCCGATCAGTCGAGCGGTCCCGCCAGTCCTGCATGCAGTTGTATACGAAACAGCGCCAAATGACGAGCCCGCCGTACGGTGCCAGCGCATCCGCCAGCATATTGGCGCCGTCGGCATGGTCCCGCCCGTAAGCGAACGGACCCGGACGATGCTCGGAGTCGGCCTTCACCACGAACCCGCCGAAATCCGGAATATGCCGGTAGATCCGCTCTGCGGTTCCCGCCCACCACCGACGTACGCCGTTATCCAGGGGATCGGCCGTGTCCAAACCGCCAACCGAAAGAGGAGCGGCAAAATTGGCACTAAGAAACAGCGTTATGCCGTACTCGCGAAATACCTTGGCCACACGAGCAACCTCGGGCAATCCTTCTTCGGTTATAAACCGCGTCTCCCGTTCATGGACATTCACATTATTGATCGAGATCGCATTGATCCCCACCGAAGCAAGCAAGCGTGCGTAGTCCCGAATCCGCCGCATATCCCGCACGATCTCCCCGTCCCGGTAAAAAATCGATCCTCCTGCATATCCCCGCTCGATCGAACCGTCCGCATTATCCCATTGGTTGATCATTCGCAGTTGGTTGGCCGGGCGTTCCTCGGCCGCCAAACGTTCCGGCTTAAGCCCCCGCGCGATGGCGAAAAGCAGGTGGAACACGCCGTACAGCACTCCCGCCGGCGAGCCGCCCGTCAGTTCCAGCCGCTCGCTACCGCCCGCTGAAACGAACCTCAGCGCGTAAGCGTCCCGGCCGGTTTCCCAACGTCTTGAGACGGCACCCGCCGACTCTTCCGCCGATTCCGATTCCGTTCGCACGGTCAAGCAAGGTCCCTCCGCAGGGATCTCGTTCAGCATCACCGGCGTCAGTCCCAACATCGCTTGCACTCCTGCCATCAGCTCGCTCACCGCAGTGGCCAGCACGCCGGAAACCTCCCCGGCAACGGCTACGCTCCCAAGCAGCCGCCTATATTTGAGGAACGCCGCCCCCTCCGGCTTCGCGCCGTATTGCAGCCAGGCTTTATATAATGAGCTCTCGCTTATCATCTGAAGTTCCTCCCATGGAGTGCCTTTAGGTAATCAGGAAGGAACACCCCCGCCGGAGGGCGCTTCTTCCTCGATAGCACGAAGGCTATTTTGCGGCCAGCGCGGCGACGCGGTCGTATGCCGCCTTCGGCCGGTGCCGGGCGTCGAACAGAAACGGCCAGTTCTTCCGGCCGCAAACCGGGAAATCGTCCAGCCACGTATAGTCGTCCGCCGCCCCCCAGAAGGTGACTCCGCTGATTACGTCCCGGTACTCCTTCAGCAGCCGGAACACGGCTTCATAGACTTCGGCCTGGCGCTCCATCATTCCCGGCTCGGGCTGGATCAGGTCGGTTCGCTTGTCGTCGAATCGAAACATCGAAACATCCAGTTCCGTGAGTTGAAGCTGCAGCCCAAGGGAAGCGTACTTCTCGATCGCCGCCCGGATATCGTCCAGGGACGGATCGAACAGGTTCCAATGCGCCTGCAGCCCGATCCCGTGGATCGGCGCGCCCTGCTCCAGCAGGGACTTCGCCAGCGCATAGATTTTATCGCGCTTTTGCGGATTCGATTCGTTGTAGTCGTTATAAAACAGGACGGCCTGGGGATCGGCCTCATGCGCATATTCGAACGCCTTGGCGATGAACGCCGGACCGGCGGTCTCCGTCCACTTCGAAGTGCGCAGCGGGGCTTCGCCCTCATCGGCGATAACTTCATTGACGACGTCCCAAGCATAGATATCGTCTTTGTACCGGCCAACCACCGTATGGATATGCTCCCGGATACGCTCCATCAACGCCTGTTTGGTGACCGGCCCGCCCTGGCGATCCCGAAACAGCCAGTCGGTCGTCTGATTATGCCAGACCAGCGTATGTCCGCGCATGGCCAAACCGTGCTTCCGCGCGAAGTCGACCAACCGGTCGGCAGCCTCAAACGTATAGGTATCTTCCTCCGGGTGAACGCTGGCAAATTTCATCTCGTTTTCGGCGGTGATACTGTTGAAATGATGGGCCAATAGATGCTCCTGCGTCCGGATCGTCAACGGATTGACCGCCGCCCCGATTTTGAAGTCGTTCGCAAACAGTTCCTTTAGCGCCGGCTCCGCCGGATGGATCTGTTTCATGGATTGCTGCCTCCTCCGTCTGTATAATGTTTTGCGCAAATGAGACCCATCCCCAATATCCGTTAATTTAACGGGACTTGCTCCAGCTAATCTCTACGCTAACGCTACTTTAGGGACTATCTGCTTGACCTCCGGGGGTGCTTTGGGATTGCTTTAGGATTACTTTGGAATCCCCCCGGACTCCAAGGATCGCCATCAGCCGACCTCAAACCAGTCAAAGCAAGCCCGCCCGGCGCAATCAACCCCGTTCCCCGTCGCATACAAACCGATGACCACGCCGGTAAAGCACATCTTGCGGACGAAGTCCTCGGGGGACAGCACTTGGGCGGTTCCCGTCGCCAGCTCGTTCCACTCCAGACCGTCCAGGGAATACAAAAGCGCATAGGAGGTCAGAGCCGAGCGAATTTTCAAATACACCCGATCCGTGTCAATCGGCACCTCCGCCGCGATTCTCGATTCACCCCGGACCGTCAGCCTGGCGGCGATCTTCTTGCGGCCGTCCTCCTGCTTCAGATAAACCTCGTAATGGGCGAACTCATCCCGACGGGCGCATAAGCCGGCTTCCTCCCCGTCCCGGACGCCCTCGAAATGCAGGAGGGTACTCCATTCCGCTTCAACCTGCTGCTGCCTTCTGCCGGCAAAAGCGACCGGGCTTACGTCGTTCAAACCGGCGGCGAGCCCTTTCAGCGCCAGCCAACCCGGCCGTTCGCCCAGGGACCAGCTGTCCTCCGCCGGATTCCGAAGAAACGTCCAGGCCGGCGAGAGCTTGCGATCGTCAAAATCGTCCTTGCCTGTCGTCGAAGACGCCGGCGTCGTTCCCGGCACCCGCGGTACGCTCATTTCGAGCTGCACGGTACCCTCGTTATTGTCGATCATTGGCCAGCCGTCCTCGGTCCAGGCGACCGGCGCCAGGAACGTTTCCCGGCCAAGCACGCTATAACCGGAATCGACCAGCCGCACGCCGAGGAACACGGCCCACCAATCGCCGCCCCGATCCTCCACCAAATCGGCATGTCCCAGATATTGAATCGGGTGCTCGATGCCGCGATGGGTCAATATCGGTTGCGGGTACAGCTCGAATGGCCCATAGGGATTGGAGCTGCGGCCGATGATTTCCCGATGCTCCTTGGCCGTGCCGCCAGAGGCGGTCATGATGTAATACATCCCGCGAATTTTGTACAGATGAGGACCTTCCGTCCATGGGCCCCCGTCGCCTCTCCAGATCACCACCGGTTCGGTCAGCGCCTTGCCGGTCTTGATGTCGATTTCGTATTGGATCGCATGGGAGTCCAGATCCGCGCCCTGCTGCGCCGTCACGTAAACTTTGCCGTCGTCGTCGAACATCAGCGACGGATCGATCCCTCCGTACGGGATCCGAATCGGGTTGGACCAAGGGCCGGCGGGGTTCGTGGCCGTTACGTAAAAATTGCCGATCCCCCGCACATCGGTCGTGATCATGTAGAACGTGCCGCCATGAAAGCGGATCGTCGGCGCATAGATCCCGTCCGAGCTTAAGGAGGAGCGAACGTCCAGCTGGCTGGACCGGTCGAGCACATGCCCGATTTGCTGCCAGTGGATCAGGTCCCGGCTGTGGAAAATCGGCACGCCCGGAAAGTATTCAAACGAGCTGTTGATCAAATAAAAATCATCCCCGGCCCGAGTGATGCTCGGGTCGGGGTAAAATCCGGGTAAAATCGGATTCGAATAGGAAACCGCCGATGTATTCATCTATTCTTTAACACTCCCTACGTTAAGTCCGACGACAAAGTATTTTTGCATGAACGGATAAACCAGGAGGATCGGAACGGAAGCCACGACGGTTACGGCAGCCCGGATGGATAACGGGGTTACCATCGATATCGCGGAATCCTGGGTCACGCCCGCCCCGTTGGCTACGGCAGGATTGCTGTTCGCATTCATGCTGGAGGACAACAGCTTCATAAGCTCGTACTGCAGGGTACTGAGCTCCTGTTTCGAAGAGGTGTACAGGAAAGCGTCGAACCAAGAGTTCCAGGCGCCTACGGCCACGAACAGCGCGATCGTCGCAAGCACGGGTTTGCACAGCGGGAAGATGATCGTCCAGAAGATTTTGAAATCGCCGGCGCCGTCGATTCTCGCCGATTCCACCAGACTTTCGGGAATCGTCCCGATGTAAGTGCGGATGACGATCAGGTTAAACGCGCTGATCATCGAAGGAAGCACGTATACCCAGAACGTGTTGATCAAATGCAGGTCCTTCATCAGGAAGTATCCCGGAATCAGACCGGCGTTAAAGTACATCGTCAGCACGAAGATGAACGTGATCGGCTTGCGAAATACGTATTCCCGCCGGCTTAGCGTATAAGCCAGCATCGTCGTCAGGAAAATGTTCAGAATCGTCGACATCACCGTTCTCGCCACCGAGATGACAAACGCGTCATAAATCGTGCCGGACGCGAATATCGCCTTGTAGTTCTGCAGCGTAAATTGTCTCGGCCACAGGTAGATCCCGCCGCGGATCGTATCGTTGCCGGCGTTCAAGGAAACGACGATCGTGTTCAAGAAGGGATATAACGTGACTACGACCAGAAAAATCATGAATATCGTATTGAACGTATTAAAAAGAATCGGCTCAATTCGGCTTCTACCTATCCGTCTATTGAGAGCAGCAGCAGATACTCGCTCTGGGCTGATCGATTGGTTCGCCATCTCTATAACAGCCTCTCTTCCCCTAGTCGCTTAGCCATCCAGTTCGCGAAGAGCAGCATGGTTACGCTAACGACCGTTTTGAATATACCGCCGGCGGTAGCCAGTGAGTAGTTGCCTTGAGCAATCCCGTATTTCAGTACGAAGATATCGATCGTTTCCGCCCAGTCGACGACCAGTCCGTTGCCGAGCAGGTACTGAACCTCGAAGCCGGCTTCCAGGATATGGCCGATGGACATGATCAGCAGGATAACGATGGTTGGTTTAATGCCGGGAAGCGTGACATGGAACATCTTCCGGTAGCGGCTCGCCCCGTCGATATCCGCGGCTTCGTATAGAGCCGGGTCGATGGCTGCCATGGCCGCCAAATAAATGATCGTGTTCCAGCCGACCTCTTTCCAGACGTGGGATGCGCCGACGACGCCCCAGAAATACTTGCCTTCGCTAAGCCAAAGGATCGGTTCGCTGATTAGATGCAGCCTCATCAGAATATCGTTGACGATCCCGTCCGAAGCCAGGGTAGTAGCAACGATCCCGGTCACGATGATCCAGGACAAAAAGTGCGGAAGATAAGAAATCGTCTGTACGGTTCTTTTCCAAAAAATCTTCTTGATTTCATTGAGCAACAAAGCTAAAACGATAGCCGTTACAAAGCCCAGCACCAGGTTGATGATACTCATCCCGAGCGTGTTACGCAGCACGCGCAGAAAGCTGTCATCCGTAAACAGAAACTTGAACTGCTTGAAGCCGACCCAATCCTGCTGACCGAAGCTTCTGGCGGGCTTGTAATTTTGGAACGCCATCGTCCAGCCCCATACCGGGACATAAGCAAATAATATGATATAAGCCAATAACGGGACCGACATAAAAATCAGTTGCCGCTGACTTTTGATGAGGTACCAGGTTATCCGCTGCCGTTTTCTCTTTTTCGCTTTCGGGACGATGTTTTCTTTCGTCAAAGTCTCATCCATAATCGTTCTCCCCACAAAGCCTATTATTTTGGAAAGTGGAAGGCTTGGCGCCTTCCACCTTCAGATGAATGGTTTATTTTACGGTCCAGCTGTCGATTCTCCATTTCAGCACTTCGTTGATGCGATCTTCATAAGCTTTCACGTTCAGTTTGCCGATTTCCCCAGTGTATTCGCTCCAAGCTTTGTCGAAATCGCCTGGATTCGCCAGAATGGCTTTCGGCAGATATTTGGTGGACAAATCGTTCAATTTGGTATTGACGATTTTGGCATCGGACCCTTCCACCAGGTCGACGGACCAGGCCGGGTAATAAATCGGGTTCTCCGGAGCCGGGCTGAAGAAATCTACGTAGGTGTCGTAACCGTAAGCTTCCAGGAATTTCTTGTCGTACTCTTCCAGAGCCGCTTTGAACTCTTCGGGCTGGGCAGCTGCATCCGTGGCGTTGCCGTCGCTGAAGTATCCTTGCATTTTCGGGCTGAAGCTGTAAAGCGTATCGGCTTTGTTCGCCAGCTTCCAGGTCGCATCCGTGAATCTGTCGCGTTGCTCTTGCGTTTTCATGAAGCGGCCTTCTTCATTGACGATGAAATCTTCGCCTTCGATGCCCCAGGCGAGAATTTTTTGCCAATCTTCCTGGATCAGACGATCCCACAGCTTGAGAATTTGCACGACTTTCTCTTTGCTGGCGTTGACGCTGATGCCGAAGCCGTTGTTCAAGTTCAGCGCCGGACGGTCCAGATAATAGTCTTTGGTGTTTGTATCATACACCAGCGGCAGGCCAACATAAGTTCTGTTGTGTTTATCCTGCGTAATCAAAGCGTTCTCGGCGCTTTGGAAGTTCCAGTGCTGGTCAAACATCCCGAGCACGGTGCCGCTGGAAATTTTCGCTTGATATTGGTCATAGTTTTGCGTAAATGCTTCTTTATCGATCAAACCTTGCGCATTGACTTCGTTCAGCTTTTGATAGTATTGCTTCGCGTAGTCCTTGTCGGCGAATATTTCCGCTTTGCCGTCGTTGACTACGACGCCGCCGTCGTTCGGATGGCCGATCAAATGCTGCGGAGCGTTGAACAGGCCCCAGTTTCTCCAGTCATAGTTCAGGATTTCAAAGCCGATCGTCGGGCTGCCTTCGATCGTCGGATTCTTCTCTTTGTACTTGGCGATCAGATCAAAATATTCGTCAAGCGTTTTCACTTGCGGGTATCCGGCATCCTCCAGCACCGCTTTTTGAATCCAGAAAGCCGGTCCCGCGTACCAAGAGCTGCTCACCTCACCGTTATAGGCGCCATAGTTCGGCAGCGTATAGATATGGCCGTCATTCGGGTCTTTCATCATGTTCCAGTATTTCTCGTAATGCTTTTTCAGGTTGGGCGCATGCTCTTCGATAAGGTCTTCCAGCGGAATGAACGCGCCGGCCGCGGTCAATTTCGTATTGGCGGTCATAATATCCGGATAATCGGAGCCTGCGATCATCACGCCGAGCTTTTGGTTGATGTCCCCGGCAAGGAATTCGAACTTGAACGTGGCGCCAAGCTCGTCCTTAATCTTTTGGTAGATCTTGTTGTCGGCCGTCGGCTGCTGACCGGCTTCCCCGATAAACGCGGTGATCTCGAACGGTTCAATCTTGTCGCCGGTATTGTTCCCGGTCGCTGTCTGATTGCCGGTATTGTCGTTCCCCGCCTTGGTCGCATCGTTGTTGCCGCCGCCGCATCCCGAAAGGATGACGCTGAGCGCTAACAGCATGATCACGCTGAGCCGGAGCATTGATTTGGTCTTGCCCCCCATGTAAAGCACCTCCGTAATGATATAGTTGAGTACAAGGAAATGAAAGCCCTTTCATCAACTTATCTTTATTGTAAAAGCGCTGCCAATTCGGAACTAGTTCACAATTAAAGCTTTAATATTCAAAATTTTAGTTCCTGTTTCTGTATTCGTTAGGCGACATTTGTATTCTTTTTTCGAACTGTTTGAGAAATTGCCCATAATTGGCATACCCCACCCGTTCGGCCACCTCGCCGTTGTTCATCTTGCTGTTTTGCAGCAGCTTTAGTGCTTCTTCAATACGGAGATTATGAATCATCTCGTTGAAATGGATGCCGTTTTTCTTCTGCAGCAGCTGTCCCAGATAGACCGGATGCAGGTAAAAAACCTCCGCCAGCTTCTTGATCGTCAAGGACTCGCGGAAATGCTCCCGGATATATCCGTTGATGTCTTGGACGATCCCCTGGGAATGCTGCAGTTTGTCCTCGAGCAGCAGGTCGATGCATTCCAGCCCGAAGGAGCGCAAATGGTTCATCAGCTCCCGCATCGTCCATACCTCGCCGGGAATGGCGCGAATATGGTATTTATCAAGGATCCCCTCCGCCCCTCCCGGGATCTCCTTGAGATATTCGCTTATCGTGTAAGCCAAATGGATCGACAGCTTTTGGACGATCTCCGGCGCGATGTACTGTTCCCGAAAATTAGCCGCCGCGGAAGTTACCGCTTCTTCAAAGCCGGTTTTGTCCAACAGCTGGATCGCTCCCACGATGTTGTCCACCAGCTTCACCTGGTCGTACTGATAGTTGAACGCCCGTCGTTCCACTTCGCGATAAGCCAAAATTCCGGTGTCCCCGGGGACATAAAAGCGATGGGGCGCCGCCAATTTGGCCTGGCGGTATGACTCCGCGATGTCCTGCAGGGGGCGATGGCCTTCCCCGATGGCCATGAATGCCCGGTATCCGCGGTACCGGCTCTCCAATTCCCGAATCCGGGAACGGCCATCCTGTCCTTCCTGACCGGGGGCATAGCCGAATACAAGCCCCAGCCCGCCCGCTTCCAGGTCAACCAGGTACATCGCCTCATGGGATTCGGCATACGCTGCGGCAAGTTCCCTTACTTCCGCATAGGCTCCAATTTCCGCCTGGATCAAGCCGATATTCCAAGCCTCGCGAAGTTCCGAGAGGCCGTCGATCATCCTGCCGTCCCCGGCTTTCTTAGGAGTCCGATGCAGCAGTCCTTTGATCAGCAGCGCGGCCTCCTCATAGGAGGCAATCCGGTTCATGCGCTGCCGGCCCCGCTCCTCCATCAGCTCTTTATAGATCGCTCCCAGCTCCTCCGAGGCCGCTTCTTCGTCGATCGGCTTGAGCAAATAGCGCGTGATGCCGAAGCGGAGCGCTTTTTGCGCATATTGGAACTCGCTGTATCCGCTGACGATCGCAAAGCTGACCGGACGGCCGTTTTGCTTCTGCCAAGCTTCGATCATCTCCAAACCGTCCATCACCGGCATCCGCACGTCCGTTACGACCAGATCCGGCTGCAGTTCCCTGATCTTCTCCAATCCCTCCGCGCCGTTGCTGCCGGTGCCGCAGACGTCGAAGCCGAGTTCCGGCCAGTTGATCCATAGCTGCAAGCCTTCCAGCGCCGCCGGCTCGTCGTCCACCAATAGAACTTTAAACCTCATGTCTTTCCTCCCTGTCTGACTCTTCCTGATGTTCCAGCAGCCGGATCGGGATTTCGAAGGACACCTCCGTTCCCTGACCCGGCTTGCTGTTGATATCGAAGCGTACCTGATCGTTATAATACAGTTCAAACCGGCGGTATACGTTGCGGATGCCGATGCTGTTCCCCGAAGTGTTCTCGCTGCGTACCGATAACAGCATTTCCCGCAGCTGCTCGGGCTCAATGCCCTTGCCGTTGTCCGAAATGACGATGCGCAGCCTTCCGTCGGACACCGCCGCCTTGACCTTCACGAGTCCGAGACCCTGAACGGCTTGAATCCCGTGTTTGCAGGCATTTTCCACCAAAGGCTGAATGCTCATTTTCGGGATTTTATAGTGCAGCGCCTCCTCCTCGATCTCGAATTCGTATTCGAATTTATCCCGGAAGCGAAATTTCTCGATTTTCAGATACATGTCGATGAATAGGATCTCTTCCTCCAGCGTGACCAGATCCTCCTTCCACCGCAACAGCCGCCTCAGCAGCTTGGACAGGCTTTTGATGATGTCCGTCACGTCGGAATAATTGTTTTTGGTGCACACGACCAGGATGGCGTTCAGCGTATTGAACAGGAAATGCGGGTTCATCTGGCTCTGCAGGAAGCTTAGTTCCGCCCGCACCCGTTCCATCTCCAGGCTTTTCTGCTGGATTTCCAGTTTATATACGTTGTTGATCAGCGAGTTGATCCTGGCGGTCATCATGTTGAAATTGCGGATCAAGCCGCCGATCTCGTCCCGCCCTTCATCGATCTTGATCAGATCGAATTTCTCGTTGGTCACCTTCTGCATATGGCGGGAAAGCCGTTTAACCCGGTAGTGGTACGATCTCAGCATCACGTAGATGAAGATCGACGTAAAAAAAGTAATAACGGCCGCCAAAAGTCCGACGAACAGCCGCATGTCGAGCATCGCCTTCGAAACCCGGGTTCCCTGCGGAATGCCGATCAACCGCCATCCCTTGACGTACCGCGCATTGCCGATGGATACGGTCTCGACCCCCTTCTTCTCATCCTCCGGCGTGATCGTGAATTTGGGGTAGCCTTCGGTAGCGGCTCTTCGATAACCGCTGTTTTCGGATACGATGATTTCGTCGTTTCCGTTGACTAGGTACAGATCGAGGTAATCGCGTTCCCGGACAATGACGTCATAGATTTTGCTAAGGTCGATGTCGATCCGCAGCAATTTTTCGAACGTACCGTCGGAATCGTAATAATCCATTTGCTCGATGACGCTTAAATACGGCTCGATATTGGCCCGGTTATTCGCTTGCGAGGCCCGGTACGCGGCGACCATGACCGGATCGGTCGAGGTCTTCCATAATCGGTACCATTCGCTGCCCATGACCTCGTCGTTAATGATATGGTAGTTGCCGCCGGGGACGATCGTGGGGTTGGCCGTGTAAATGCCGATCCGTAAAATCTGATTGTTGACCGGGATATAGCTGGTCACCCGGTTGCGCAGCTGTTCGTCGAACGTTTCGTAGAAATCCAGTTGCCCCGAATAAGTCCGGTCCAGCGTCTCGTACAGCGTCTTATCCGTATTCAGCGCATGGCTGACGGCCACGCCCCCGTTGATGAAATCGAGGATGTCTTTCCTCGCCCGCTCCAGGGAAATATCCAGGTTCTGCTGCTCGCGCTCCTTGATGAAATCGGACATCCGGCCCATAAACATCAGGTTGATGACCAGAATCGGCAGCAGTACGCCCAACAGATAGATCAGCAAAAATTTGGTGTTTAGCGGGATATCGTTGACCTTCCCGCGAAATCTCAATCCATTTCTCCCTCTTCCCATACTGGCACTCCCCAACTTAATCTACTGGCTTGGCTTCGGCTTCATGCTTATAGGCGGAAGGCAGCACGCCGGTTGCCTGCTTGAATTTGCTGATAAAATAATCCGTGTTCGGATACCCGACCTGCAGGGCGATCTCGGAAATTTTCATTTGGGTGCGCTTGAGCAGCCGTTTCGCTTCCTCGATTCGCTTTACGTTCAAATATTCGTTGAAGGCCTTGCCGGTTTCTTTCTTAAACAATTGTCCCAGGTAAGTCGGGTTGAGGTGAAACCTCTTGGCCAGACTTTGCAACTGCAGCTTGCTCCGGAACTCCTCGTCCACGAACTGGATCACTTGATAAATCGTATTTCCTTCGTTCCGCCGACGCAGCCCGGCAATCAGCTGGGAGGCTTCAAGGCTCAGCCGCTGCGAATAATGCTTCAGGGCAAGGTAGTCGTTCATGCCGCCCAGGTTGCCGCAGGCTTCCTGCATCCGCACCATAAAGGCGTCGGCATCTCCGTTTAGCTTGGCGATATTCCGGCATAAGGTCAACTCCATATTGGCCGTAAACGCCCGGATGGCCTCGACGTCCGCATGGCAGCAGGCGAAAAAACCGAAGGTCTCCTCGACCAAGGCTTCAAGCTTGCCGGGAGAACCTTCAAGGACCTCGCCCAGCAAACGTTTGAACTTCTCTTTGAATACGTCGTCCGTCTTAACCGGCTGCGGGTGCGGGCAGTGCAGGAACAGTCCCGTTTTGCCCTGGCCCCGCTTCGCTCTGCTGATATCCAACGTTTGCAGATACAGCTCGCGAATCGAGCGGATGCCCTTCCCCGCCTCGCTGACCGCGACGATGACGGGCTCCCGCAAATCCGCCAGCCCGCCGCAAATCGCCAGCCCGATCTCCTCCAGACGCGGTTTCGGCATATCGTCCGTACGGACGATGATCCCGGTCCGGCCCATGCCGTCCTGGAAGAAACGATCCTCCTCCTTCGGAAAAAAGGCCCTGATCCGCTGTGACAAGTCCTGCGCCTGACCGTCCGCACCCGCATCGACCAACACGCATTGAAGCCCGGGTTCGCCTTGAAGCCGAAGGGTGCCGGCCGCTTCCCGTTCCAGCTCGGCGCCCTCTTCCCCCTGCACCAGCCGGTTCAGAATATTGTTCATGAACAGCGACCGCTTGCGGGACAAGCCTTGCTCCGCTTCCCGCTCTTCGGCGATTTTGAGGCCGAGCCGATCGAGTATCGCCTCAATCTCTTCTTCGTCGATCGGCTTAAGCAAATACTCGGCCACTCGCTGCCGCATCGCCGTCAAGGCATAGCTAAAATCGTCGTATCCGCTTAGTATGACGAATTTGGGCGGTTTGGCCAGCAGCCTTTTGCTTTGTTCGATCAATTCCAGGCCGCTAATGACCGGCATGTTAATGTCCGTTACGACCAGCTCGGGCCTCAGCTCCTGGATCATGGCCAGCGCATGGGGTCCGTCCAGGGCTTCGCCGCACACCTGAAAGCCGTGCTTTTCCCAATTCACCATCGTCCGCAATCCTTCCAGCACCCATGGCTCATCGTCCACCAGAAGCACTTGCAGCATGTCTAAGATCCCTCCTCTGCACATGGTCTTCCTGTATATAAATGCTACACCAACATGTAAGCGTACTCATTTTTATGCTAGCATACTAGTACAACAGTGAAAACCAAAAAGTTGCGGCATGAGAACCGGCTGCGGGAGTGTGGCGTGCCGTCAGATGCAAAAGTGCAGTTCATTTCCGGCCATAAATCTCTTTTTTTGCCGAATGACTCGATTCAGCCTCTCCTTGGTCCCTTAGAACCAGCGCAAAAAAAGGCAGTGGGAGGATGTCCCAAACTGCCTTCTGTTTATTGCGGCCGAATCAGCTCAAAGATGTCGCCCAACCGGGAGTAGTTGTTCCCCGCCAACCGGCTTACCGGCCGCAGCCCGAAAGGATCGATCCGCCCCGCCTCATAGAGAACGTCGTCGATATGGAAACGGACCACCCGGCCGATCAGCAGGTCGACCGCCGGTTCCTGCTCCGTTCCGCCCAAGGGGATGGAGCGCTCCAGCAGGCATTCCATGCGGATTTTGGCTTCGGCGATGCCCGGCACGGCAACGGCCTCGCTGGACACCGGCGTGAGGCCTGCCGCCTGCACCTCGCTCTCCTCCGGCGGGAGCGCCGCCGCCGTCTGGTTCAGCTCGCGAATATACGACTCATCGGCGATATGCACGACGAACGCGCCCGCCGCCGCGGCATTCCGGGCCGTATCCTTCGGCACGCCCTGCTTCCTTTGCACTGCCACGGACACCATCGGCGGATTGGCGGAAACGATGTTGAAATAGCTGAACGGCGCGGCGTTCAGCACGCCCTCCGACGACAGCGTCGTCACGAGCGCAATCGGCCGCGGAATGACGCTGCCGATCAGCAGCTTGTAATTGTCCCGCTCGCTTTGTTGATCCGGATTGATCGAGATCAGTCGAACCAGCCCCTTTCCGGTTGCACGGACGAATTCCCGCAGCGGGCTCTTCCGCGCTATGATAGCTAGATCATGCTTCGGCCAAGTTGCGCTTAAACCAGTCGGCCGCTGCCTGCACCTCGGTCTCGGTCAGTTGATGGCCGTAAGGCTCCCAATGCACGTGTACCTGAGCGCCGGCGGCGCCGAGCAGCCCTTTCAGTTCCTCCGTTTCCTCCGGACGGCACATCGCGTCGTTCCGCCCGGCCCCGATGAAGACGGGCAGGCCGGCCATTGCCGGCAGCTGCACGCCGCGGCGCGGCACCATCGGATGGTGCAGGATCGCCCCGCTTAACGCGTCCTGATGATGGAACAGCAGACTGGCGGCGATGTTGGCGCCGTTCGAGTAGCCGACGGCAACGACGCGTCGCCGATCAAAGCCGTACCCGGCCGACGCTTCATCCAAGAAGTCTTGCAGCTCCTGCGTTCGGAAGACGAGATCCTCCTCGTCGAACACGCCCATCGACAGCCGGCGGAAGAAGCGGGGCATCCCGTTCTCCAGCACGTTGCCCCGGACGCTTAGCACTGCCGAGGAAGGGGAAATCATTTCGGCCAGCGGAAGCAAATCCCGCTCCGTCCCTCCGGTGCCGTGGAGCAGGAGCAGCGTGGGGGCTGCTTGCCCCCCGCTGTCCATGGCCGGCTTATAGATGTGTTTCATCGCCGATCCTCCTCAAGCACCCGCACTTCGAACGGAGCCAAATTCTGCTCGATCGCCTCGCGTTGCGGCTCGTACCAGGCCGGCAGCATCAGCTTTTCGCCCAAGTGCTCCTGCGTTTCATCGTTGGCGAAGCCCGGCGGGTTCGTGGCGATTTCAAACAAGATGCCGCCTTCCTCCCGGAAATACACCGCGTGAAAATATTGCCGGTCTACGATAGGCGTCGGATGGTAGCCATGCTCGGCGACCCGGTCTCTCCATTCTTCATGCTCGGCGAAATCCCGGGCTCTCCAGGCGATGTGGTGCACCGTTCCGGCGCCGCCCGCGCCGTATTCCATCGGTTTGACGTTGACGTCGATGACGTCCCCAAGGTCCCCCTCCGCTTTAAAGCGGGCATAAAATTCATCCTCGCCAAGCTTTTTCAGGCCCATGACCGTTTCCAGCACCGCGGCGGTTTTCTCGGGTGCGGCGCTGTAGAGCACCGCGCCGCCGAAGCCTTTGATCGCTTTATCGGCCGGGATGCCGCCGAACGCCCAGGCGTTTGGCGAACCGTCGGCTCGCTCTACCAGCTCGAGCTGCAGCCCGTCGCCGTCGCGAAAGTGCAGGTACGATTCGCCGAACCGGCTAACCTCGGTCGTGGAGATGCCGAATTTGCGCAGGCGTTCCTTCCAGAAACCCATGCTCCCATCCGGGACGGCGAAGGTAGTGATGCCCACCTGTCCGGCGCCGACCCGGCCCCGCCGCGAACCCGCCGAAGGGAAAAAGGTCATGATTGTTCCCGGATTGCCCTCCTCGTCGCCGAAGTACAAATGGTACACCTCCGGCGCATCGAAGTTGATCGTTTTTTTGACGAGTCTAAGTCCAAGCACCCCCGCGTAAAAGTCCACGTTCGCCTGCGGGTCAGTGGCAAAAGCCGTAATATGATGAATCCCTGAAGTTGGATGTAACATGATCATTCCTCCTATTCTAGCTTATGGAATTAAAATGCGTTATAGCTGACAAACTCGCCGACCGGTTTACGGTAGCCGCGCGGCCGGAGGCTGGACGCGTCTTCTTTGCCGATCGCGATCAGCATCGCCGGAACATAGTTGTCCGGAACCTGCAGCAATTGGCGGATTTGGCCTGGATCGAAGCCGATCATCGTGCAAGTATCCCATCCCCGGTCTTTGGCCACGAGCATCATCTGCATGGCCGACAGGCTGGCGCTGCGGATCGCTTCCTCCCGCATGAACGCTTCGCCCCGGCTCTCATAGAATCCGATCGTGTCGGAAACGAGCCGGTCATACTCCTGTTTGCTGAGAACGCCTAAGTTCAACAGCCCTTCATTCATCGTTCCGGCATCCTGATGGGCATCCAATTTGCCTAACACCAGAATGACTGCCGAAGCCGTCTTCACCTTATATTGCTTGGCTGCCGCTTCGTAGACCTTCTCCTTCAATGCCGGATCCTTGACCACGACATAATGGGTATGCTGCAGGTTAAACGCCGATGGCGCAAATTTCGTCAGATTGAAAATCTCGTTCAATTCCTTGTCTTCTATTTCCACGCCGGGGATGAATTTATTCGCCGAACGGCGAGATTTGACGACCGCGGTAAAATCATGCTCATGCTCTTTCATATTGGGATTCCTCCTGAATAGACTAATGTAATTTTCGGAATGATTATAGAGGTTCTTCAAAAAGTCGTCTTCCCATGACGAAGCAGTTCTGGGAGGAAATCGACATCGAATCTTGAATTCAGCCGGGCCTTCCAAGCGTATGCTTCACGTAGATCTGTCTACGCTCCGCTACTCATTCCCTAGCTTCTTTCAACTCAAGCGTTTTGAAAAAACCGCACATCGTAAGCATAGGCTTCGGTCCTGGAAACCCGACTTTTTGAACTCGCACTTCATAGAATAGCGTCGATGGAATACGAACCCGCGCCGGTCAAAACCAGGCCGACCGCTGCAGCTATGATGATCAGGTTGTACTCGTATCCGCCGGCGCTCGACCAGAAGCCGTTCTTGACGTGAACCGAGACGATCGCCACGATCATCGTAAGGATAAGCAGCGCCGCGCCCACCGGCGTAAACAGCCCCGCCGCCACCAGCAATCCGCCGCCGAATTCGGCGAGACCCGCCATCACGGCCATCGGCACGCCTGGCTTGATGCCCAGCGATTCCAACCAGCCGCCCGTGCCTTTCGGGCCGTAGCCGCCAAACCACCCAAACAACTTTTGCGCTCCATGCGCCATCATCGTCAAACCGATGACTAAACGTATAATTAATAAGGCCAATGCCAAACTCATATTAATCCGCTCCTTTGCTATTGGTTTTTTATAGGGATTGAATCGATTTTTTCTAAATATGAAGAATCTCTATATTAAGATATTAGGTCCGGAGAAGCGTCTGCCGACGCATTCCCAGTCCTCCATCGGAATTTCCGTCAAAATACGCCTGCTTGCCTCAGCCGGCGAGCCTTGCTTTGCAGTACAACTACTGGTAACCCTCCTGAGCCGATTTACCCAACTTTTTTAGCAGCATTGCGGCGATTTCCCTTTCCTCCGGCGAGAGCCCGCCGACCGCCCGTTCGATCACTTCGGTATGCTGCGGGAAAACCTCCTCGATGAATTGTTTCCCTTGCTCGGTAATTTCCGCGTACACCAACCGCCGGTCCTCCGCACAGGTTTGGCGGGTCACGAATCGCTTCTTCTCCAATTTATCGACGATATACGTGATATTGCCGCTGCTCATCAACACCTTGTTGCCGATTTGCTGGATCGGCTGGCGGCCCTTGTGATACAACAGCTCCAGCACGCCGAATTCGGTACGGGTCAATCCATATTTGCGGATCGCCCGGTCGCTGTGGGCATGCACCCATTCGCTTGCTCTCGACAACACGATAAACAAATGCAGCGCGTCATTTTGGTTTCGATCCATCGTTTCTTTCACCTCCATATCCTCGTCCGATAGTTATTGTTCGGCCTGTATTCGCAAGTTGGTTATCACGTTGCTTTGCCTTCATTGCGATGTCATTAGGATAACCGCTTTTCTCAATTTGTATTATCTTGATATTAAGATAAATCAGATTGAGATAATTGTCAACCCTTTTATAGCACCACGCACGGCATTCAAACTTACGAAGACCCGGGGCATCGGCGGACAATCCATGGATGCATGGACAGACTTCCAACTTTTAACGGACACCACAGACCTTATTCCAGGGGAAATGGAGCAGCTTGGCCTGTTTTTGATCAGTTAAGGTCTTTCCGGTCCGCTAGAATGGGAAATAGGCCGGGAAATCGGGATTAGCGTCATCTCCGTCCGTTAGCGTGAAAATCTAGCGCGAAAAAGGATGACGGTTACTCGCTCCCACGACTAACCGTCAATCCGGCCCGTTTTCGCCGCTTACCCGCGCCGCCGAAGTCCTTCCCCGTCTCCCTGCTTCTGAATTAAAACCTACTTTTTGCCTCGCGACGATGCGCTCGTACGTACGTTCATGAACACGTTGACCGCAAACACGACGACGCTCAGCACGACCAGCGTACCGCCGACCGCCACCAATGGCTCGAACTGCTCGGACCCCGACAGCAGCAAAGCCAAGCTGATCATCATCAACGGAAGACCGATCGAATAAGTCCAAAACTGGATTTTGCTCAGCAGGCTTTCCCCCGCTCCCGGAAATAACACGTAGATCACGCCCGCGAGCGCGAACGAAGCCCACCCTAGCAGGTTGATATGAGCATGCACGCTCGCCAATGTATATTCATGCTGCATGGACATGTACATGCCCAGAAGTACGCCGATCACGAAATAAATCACCGAGACTCGGATATACAAAATTCCCAAACCAACGCCCCCTCAACTTTGAACAGGTTACCTTACAGTTTCAAAATATGTCACATGTGAGAGGAATATTCGGAGAGCGCGGTCATCGGTTAAAGGGATCAGCACGTCGGTATAAACATCAACATAATTACCGCCACGCCTCCGGCAGCAATCGCGCGTAATGCGGCTGCAGGTAGCGGTCGTCGATCAGCGCCAAGCGGCCCCGGTCGGTTTCCGAACGGATCAGGCGGCCGCCGGCCTGCAGCACCTTGTTCATGCCGGGGAAGACATAGGCGTAATCGAAGCCGCTGCGCCCGGCGGCCTCGAAGTAGTCGCGGACGATGTCGCGCTCCAGGCCGATTTGCGGCAAGCCGACGCCAACGACGGCCACGCCCGTCAGCCGGTCGCCGACGAGATCGATGCCTTCGGAGAAGATGCCGCCCATCACCGCAAAGGCGATCAAGGTCCCCTGCGGTTTCGGAACGAACGCGGCCAAGAACCGCTCCCGTTCCTCCTCGGACATTTGGCCCCGCTGCACCAGCAGCTCCGTGCCCTCCCCGGCCATGGGGGCAAAATCCTCATAAATCATGTTCATATAAGCATACGAAGGAAAAAAGAACAGGTAATTGCCCGGCCGGCCGATGGTCAGTTCCTTAAGGGAACGGGCCAGCGGGCCCCGCATCTGCTCCCGGTCACGGTAGCGGGTAGACAAGGGCAGCACCACCACCTCCAGCTGGTCGCGGGAAAACGGCGAAGGAAGCGACACCGTATAATCGTCCGGTCCCTCCCCCAGCATATCCCGGTAATAGGACATCGGCGACAGCGTGGCCGAAAAATAAACGCGCGAGCGATATCCCTTGCCCATCTCCCGCAGCAAATGGGACGGATCCAAGCAAAACAGCTTGATCCGTACGTCTTCCCGGGTGATTTCCGCATACGTCACGTACCGCTCATCGTAGAGCTTGCCGATTCGGCCGAAATGCACGGCATCGAAATAGGCCTGGAGCAGCAGCTCCCGCCCGGGATCGTCCGCGGGGGCGGCTGAACCCGGCGAATGTGCGGTCGCGGCCAGTTCTTTCTCCGCCGTTTCGGCAAACGCCTCGACCTGCTTCAACAATGCCTCGGGGGCCTCCTTGTCGATCCGGTGAGGCCCCTCCGCCTGCTTGCGCAGCCCGATGAAAAAGGCGTTCACCGCCTTGGCCGCCTTGGATATGTCGGGCCGCTTGTCTTTATACGCCCGCTGCAAAGCCAAATAATCGGCTTTCCGCAGCTCGCCGGAATACATCTCTCGCGCCCGATCCACGAGATTATGCGCTTCGTCGATCAGCAGGGCGGTCTCGTGCTTTTGCTCGGCGAACATGCGCTGCAGCGATACCTTCGGATCAAAAATATAATTATAATCGCAGATGGTCACGTCGGCCGCATAACTTAAATCGAGCGAAAACTCGAACGGGCAAACGCGGTGCTTCCGGGCGTATTGCTCGATCGTCGTACGGGTGAGCAGCGTTTCGCAGGTCAAGATGTCCAAAATCGCCCCGTTAATCCGATCGTAATAGCCGTCGGCATAGATGCAGTCTTCCTTATTGCAGCGAACCTCGTCCTGGAAGCAAATTTTCTCCTTCGCGGTCAGCGTCACCGCATGGACGTGCAGCCCCTGCGTTTGCATGAGCGCAAACGCCTCCTCCGCCGCGGTCCGGGTGATGGTCTTGGCCGTCAGGTAAAACAGCTGCCGCAGCTTGCCCTCGCCCATCGCTTTGATCGCCGGAAACGCAGTGGAGATGGTTTTGCCGATGCCGGTCGGGGCCTGGGCGAACAAGCCGACCTTCTCCTCGATGGTTTTGTACACCGCTCCCGCCAGTTTCCGCTGCCCGGCCCGATAGCCCGGAAACGGAAATCTGAGCCGGGCGATGCTCTCGTCCCGCACCTGGCGGTGCTCCAGCAGCAACCGGGCATACGGGGCATATTGCCGGACCACATCCATGACAAACGCCTCCAGTTCGTCCAGCGCGGCGGCGGTTCCAAACTGCTTGCGCTCGCCCGAATCGAGCTGTACGTAGGTAAGCTGCAAGCCCATTTGGCTTAGTCCGTTTGCTTTGGCATACATATAGGCATAGCACTTTGCCTGCGCCCAATGCACGGGGTACGTGTCCACGTCGATCATCGCGAGGTCCCCGGCCGTCGATTTGATCTCGTCGACCGTGAGGCTGCCGTCTTCCCCCGCCAGCAGGCCGTCACAGCGCCCCTCCACGACGAAAAGGAGATCCCCGCAGGGAATCTCCGCCGATACGTACACTTCCTTTTGGTCCTGCTCGCTATACTGCTTCTGCACCTGCTGGTGCGCTTTGGTCCCCTCCGTCAAGGAAACCGCCGTCCGGAACCCGCTTTCCAGGCTTCCGCTGCGGTAAACATATTCGACCAAGGGGCGCACCGCGATTTTTACCGCTTCGCTTGCCAATCGTTTCACCGTCCGATACTCATAGAAGAACATTTGTTCTATCAGTATACCATGCCGGCAAGCAGGGTAAAAGCATTCGTCGGGACTCGAGCGGGGCGGCACATTCCCGAAATCAGCGTGTCAGCACGATGCCATAGTCCTTCTTCAGGTACTGGTGAATCCGCCGAAAATCGGCCGGGGTCAATTCGCTTAACCGCTTGTGTCGCTGCTTCCATTCGCGTCCAAGCAGGATGCCCATCGTTTGTCCCGCCAGCGCGGTGGTGGGAATGATGCGGGCGCTCCCGTAAGCCTTGATCCTCGCGCCGACGTTTTTGCCGGCCACCAGCACGTTGTCGTACGATTTCAACTCGAAGGAGCGCAGCGGGATCCCGTACCGGTCCGGTTTGCCGTAGCCGATGCCTTTCTTAACCACCCTGGTAGCCTGGAGGTCGACGGGGTAGCCGCCGACGGTGACGTTGTCCCAAAACATCCGGCCCGACATGAGGTCAGGATAATCCAGGACATATTCGGTTTCATAGCGGTTATAGTCGCGGATGTACAAATAATCCGGATAACCACCCAGTTGGGCCTTTTCGAAGCCGGGGATATGCTCGCGCAAGTATTTCGCGATATAAGGCGATTCCGCTTTGGCCCGGACGACGGCGGAGCCGACCGATTTCGGATCGGACGGATCGACGTCGTACACCAGCAAGCTGTTGATGATGACTTCGCCGTCTTTTTGATACGTTGCGTTTAGGCCCCGCAGCATAAGCCGGGAATCGCGCGGCCTGTAGTTATAGGTCAAATTGCTGAAGCCGGTGGCGAAATCCCGATCGACATAAGTGTTGGCGCCGAATTTCTTTCGGACGTTCGTCAGCGGGTAATGGTCAAGCACCGCTTGATGCAGCTTGCTCCAGTCGACATTTTTAAACCTGAGCATGTACGTGGCCGCCATATAATCGGGCTTCTTGCCGTTGTACAAGCTCTCCATGCCGGGAATGCGCCTATTGCCGAGGTGCGAGGTGAGCGCGTTAAAATCGGTATTGTCCACAAAATAACCCGCCTGCACCTGATACAGCTTGCCGTCCTCCGCCAGATAAGTCAGCGATCGGACCGTTTTTCCCTTGCCTGGGGCAAGGTCTTCGATCTCTACGCCATCGACCGCGATGCCGCTGCGAAGCGGAATTCCCTCGATCAGCTTGCGGTAATAGCCTTCAAAAGCGGGCAGTCTGCGGATCGTGCCGGCCTTATAGCCGTCGTACAGGTGCTTCAACTCGCCTTGCACCAAACTGCGCTTGCGGTTGTCGTTAGGCTCGTCCAGCACCAGCATCTGCCCTTGAATCAGCTCCCCGCCCGGCTTGCGGCGCGGATCCAGGATCAGCACGTTTAATCCCGCATCATGCGCTTCCTTGGCCAGCAGCACCCCTTCGATTTCGCTCCCGAGCACGACGACGTCATACCGGCTGCACCCCGGCCCGCAGGAAGGAGTTTGGCCCGATGCGGCAGCTTCCGGCGCGTGGCGGCCGATCCAGGGAAGCAGCAACGCCGCACTAAAGAGGAGGAAATAAAATCTTAAATCATTCCGTCTTTTCCATGGCTTCGTCTGCATTTATACCGGATATCTCTCCTCGCTAGGGGATATACTGCTAGTTTGTCTCCGATAAACACGAGATATCCAAGCAAAATCGGGATAACGACTGCCCTGTTTAAGGTTTCGGCATGTGATCTTGAAACAACGCCGCGGCACCGGTCAGCCCCACGTCGTCATGCAAACCTGCCGGGACGATGGTATAGCTGTTCCGGTAAGGGGTCATGACCAGTAGCTCCGTTTCCCGGCGCAACGCCGGGAACAGCTGCTCCCCGGCCCGGCTAACCCCGCCGCCGATCACGATGCGGTCCGGGTTAAAGGCATGAATGGCGTTGGCCAAGCCAAGCCCCATATAATGAATGGCTTCGCGAATCACCTGGTCCGCCACCCGATCGCCCTGCAACTGCGCGGCGAAGACATGCTTGGCGGAAACCGGCTCCTGCTGCGCGTCGGCCAGGCTTTGAATGATCGACGTATCGCACCCCATCCTGGCCAAAGCCGAATTGCGGATCGCCGTACCCGAGGAAAACGTCTCCCAGCAACCTCGCTGGCCGCAGCTGCAAACCGGACCGTTCGGATCGATCACGGTGTGGCCCAGCTCGCCCGCAAACGAACTGGAGCCGAGCAGCAGCTTCCCTTCCAGCACGATCCCCGCGCCGACGCCGGTGCTAAAGGTAAGGTAAACCATGTTTTCCGCGCCTTTGCCGGCACCGCGAACGTATTCGCCCCAAGCTGCCGCATTGGCATCGTTGACCACCTTCACCTCAACGCCCAATTCGGCCTCCATCCATTTCTTGAGGGGGACTTCGTTCCATTCCGGCAAGTTGGTGCCGTTCAGCACAATGCCTTCGCGACTGTTTACCGCACCGGGAGAGGCAAGGCCCACCCCGGCGAGGAGATAACCGTCCGAAACCGCACGGATCATGGAAACCATGCGACCGACCACCTCGCGGGCCGTACGCGCTCCGGCGGTTTCCATCAGCTCCCGGCGTACGATGGCTCCCTCCGGGTCAAACAACGCCGCAGCGATTTTCGTCCCGCCCAAATCGACGCCAACTACGTATTTTTGTGATGTATGCAATCAAGTTCACCTTTTTCGCTGTCTATATTATTGGATGACGCGCAAACGGGCGGACAAGCCTCGTAGCCGCTCCGGGTCGATGGGAGCCAGCCCGCCGCCGCCCTGGCGGACGGCGGAACCGAAATGGACCTCGGCAACTCCGGTCTCGGCGATAAACCTTTCGATCGTCTCCGTCGTCAATCCGTGGCCGGCTAAAATGCGCAGCGAACTGCCGCGGGCAAGCTCTACCAACTCCCGGATCGCCGGGATCGCCTGCGGCGCCGGCAAGGGACCTCCCGAGGTCAGCACCCGGGTTACTTGCGGATAACGCAACAGCGTGCGCAGCCCGGCGCGAAGGTCGGCTAGCTCGTCAAAGGCGCGGTGAAACGTCACGTTCAATCCGTCCGCCAAAGCCAGCATTCGCTCCAAAGCATGCTCGTCGATCATCCGGCTGGCGGTTAACGCGCCGAACACGATGCCTGCGGCTCCCGCATCGGCAATGGCCCGGACCTCGGCCTCCATCGTAAGCAGATCGGCTTCGCCGTATACGAAGGAACGGCTGTGCGGCCGGACCATGACATGAACCGGGATGCCCACCGCCTTGACCACTTGCTGAACCATCCCGATGCCGGGCGTCAAGCCGCCTTCCGTCATCGCGGTGATCAGCTCCAGCCGGTCCGCTCCGTTCGCTTCGGCCACGACGGCGTCTTCTACGCAGGTTGCGATTACTTCTAAAATCATGATGTTGCCTCCCCATACAGATCAATAGCATTACATCGTTGCAGCATTCCCGCGAAGCTCAACCGTAGGAGGCTTCGGCTCCGCCCGCGCCATCCGTTCCGGCAGCAAAGCGCTGCACCGCATAATCGGCCAGCAGGCGGGCACCGTACCCGGTTGCTCCCGCGGCCGAGTAGCCGACCTCCTGTTTATACTGGACGGTGCCGGCCATGTCGATGTGCACCCATTTCAGCCCGTCGGCCACGAATTTGCGGATGAACAACGCCGCGATGATCGCCCCCGCCATGCCCGAGGTGCCCACGTTCCGCAAGTCGGCGTAATCGCTTCGCAGCTCCGATTCATACTCTTCCATAAGCGGCATCGGCCATAGCCGCTCGCCATTGCGCTCGCCGATGGCGACCAGGGTTCGGGCCATCCCGGCGTCGCCCAGGATCGCCGCGATGCCAAGCCCCAGCGCCTGGCCCACATTGCCGGTAAGCGTCGCGATATCGATTGCCTCCGCTGCGCCCAGCTTCGCGGCATGGAGCAGCGCGTCGGCCAGGATAAGCCGGCCTTCGCCGTCGGTGTTCGCGACCTGAACGGTCAGGCCGTTCGGGTAGCGGATCACCGACGAGGGCAGCATGGCCCGGGCGTCCGGCAGGTTGTCGGCGATGGCGATCAGCGCCGTGACGCGGACTGCGACCCGCTGCCGCACCAGGATGTCCATCGCCCCGATCACGGCGGCCGCCCCGCCCATGTCCATGCGGGCATCGCTGATGTCCGGGGCGGTCTTCACGTTCATGCCGCCCATATCGAAGGTGATGCCTTTGCCGACCAGCGCGAGCAGCGGCAAATCCTCCGCGCCGCCGCTGTAGGCCAGCTCGATCAGCGCCGGAGGATGCTTGCTTCCGGCCCCGACGGCCAAGAGGCCGTGCATCTCCCGCTCCGCGAGCTCCTGCCCCCGGTACGCATGAACGCGCACCGGAGTCCCCGCAAAACGAGCCTCCACCCAAGCCGCGAATCGGTCGGGATTCAGCGCGTCCGGCGGCTCGTTCACCAGGTCGCGGGCCAGCATGGCGCCTTCCGCGCGAATCCGTGCCGTTTCGCAGACGGCCTCCAGCCGCGAAAGCGGCAGCTCGGGCCAATCGGACTGGCTCAAAATGAGCTCTACGCTGGCCTCGTGCCGGGTCACGCCCCGGTACTTGCCGAAGCGGTAGAGCCCGAGCAGCCAGCCCTCGAGCCAGGCCTGCAGCCAGGCGGCTGCAGCCGCGGCGCCGACTGCGAAACGCCGGCGTTCCCATAAATACGATATTCATCGAGCGAGGTCACTCCTTCTCTTCACCCTCAGGGGTTATTTCGTACACTCTT
>NZ_JBNYYG010000056.1:0-36403 GCF_050565405.1 Paenibacillus macerans
GCCGAGAATCTGTATGAAAAATCGAATACAATTCGCAATTTTTGTCGTTAGTGACGAATTGTATTCGAAAAATCGAATACAATTTCGCGCCTGGCCAGTACCTTGTAGATTTAATGCAACGCTAGTGGCCTGCTGCTGCAATATTGTTGTACTTTCTACAACATTTCGGCCGGAACACCCTTGAGCCGTTGTGATTGTTGTATTAAAATCATTTGCCCCAAAGGCGGCTAATCAGGCCCTCGAAGCGTTCTGCTTCAGGTGCCGCAAAACGTGCGGTACGGGTGATCGCAGGCTTCCGGCAGCTCAGCATATTCCGCCTGCTCCGGCGTATGCGCAAAGGGACGGGCGAGGGCATCCAATAGCCGCTCCATAACGCTGTAATCGTCCCGTTCGACGGCGGCGTCCAGGGCGGCCTCCACTCTATGGTTGCGCGGGATCACCGCCGGGTTGCTGCTCCGCATCAACTGCTCCGCGGCGTCCGGGGCTTCCGCCTGCCCGGCTAATCTCGCCTGCCACCGCTCCAGCCAGTTCGACCATTCGGACGTGCCCGCCATCGGCGGTTCCTCCAGCCGGCCGAAGGTTAAGGCGAGGAACGTGTTGGTGAAATCGGCGTGGTGTTGCTGCATTAGATCAAGCAGGTTCTTCACGAGGGCTTCATCCTCCGGCCGTTCGCCGAATAGCCCCAGCTTCGACCGCATCCCTTGCAGCCAAGCCGCTTCGAACCGATCGCCGAAAGTCGCCAGTTCGGCTTCGGCCAGTTTGACCGCCTCGTCCTGGTCGTCATGCAGCAGCGGCAGCAGGCTTTCGGCGAACCGGGTCAGGTTCCATGCTCCGATGTAGGGCTGATTCCCATAGGCGTAACGGCCTCCCCGGTCGATGGAGCTGAACACGGTCGCGGGGTCGTACGCGTCCATGAAGGCGCAAGGGCCGTAGTCGATCGTTTCGCCGCTGAGGGCCATGTTGTCGGTATTCATCACGCCGTGGATGAAACCGACGAGCTGCCACTGAGCGATCAGGGCGGCCTGACGCCCGATCGCTTCACGGAGCAGCGCCAGGTAGCGGTTGCCCTCGCCGGCGTCGGCGAGACCGGCAAGCTGCGGAACATGGCGCTGGATCACGTAGTCGGCGAGCGCGCGAACATCCGCCGGCTCGCCGAACTGCGCGGCGTACTGGAACGTGCCGACGCGCACGTGGCTGGCTGCGACGCGGGCCAGGATCGCCCCGCGCTGCTCTTGTTCGCGGACCACCGGTTCCCCGGTGGTCACCACCGCCAGGCTGCGGGTCGTCGGAATGCCCAGCGCGTGCATCGCCTCGCTGATGATATACTCCCGCAGCATCGGGCCCAGCGCGGCCCGGCCGTCGCCGCCGCGCGAATACGGCGTCCGGCCGGAGCCCTTGAGCTGGATGTCGAAGCGATCGCCGTTCGGCGCGATCTGTTCGCCCAGCAGCAGGGCCCGGCCGTCCCCCAACATCGTGAAATGCCCAAACTGGTGGCCCGCATAGGCCTGGGCCAGCGGGTCCGCCCCCGGCGGCAGCCGGTTGCCGGCAAAAACGGCGACGTTCTCGCCGCTCTCCAGCGCGCCGGCATCCAGACCGAGCTCCTTCGCGAGCGGCTTATTCAGGACGGCCAACTTCGGCGCGCGGACCGGCTTCGCCTCCTGGCGCGTGAAAAAAAACTCCGGCAAGCGGGCATAGCTATTATCGAAATTCCATCCGGTATTCGGGGTTGCGTTTTGTTCGCTCATCGGTTCTCCTTGGTTTGTCGTCCCGGGTATCCCCGCGGGACGTGATTTGGAGTTAGTATGGGCATGGACCGGCATGATTATCTATGATATCGCCGGGGTGACTTTGTTTCCATTGTACTTGATGGACGGGTTCCCCGAAACCCGGGAACTTTCGCGGCAGTCTGTGAGTATCCGATCTGACGCGGGACCGTGTATTGTATCTGAAAAATCGAATCGATTTCGCCAATTCCGTCGATTTGGACGAATTCTATATGAAAAATCGTATATATCCCGTCCATATTCTGCGATTTCAGCGAATTATATACGAAAAATCGAATACATCTGCCCTGTCCGTCGATATCGATGAATTTGTATATGAAAATTCATATACGTCCATGGACAAAGGGGCAAGGGGCAGACCGTTCTCGGAAAGTTCCTATTTTCGCTCACCCATTCCGGGCCGAGCCTACGGAACCTTCCACCACGCCTCGGTCGGATATTCGGATGCCCCTACCTTAACGGGCTCCCCGATTTTCGGCGTCGCGACCGGGACTCCTTGCAGCTTGGCCTCCTCGGTCAGCCGGCGGGCCGGATCGTACCAGCTGTGCATCGCCAGCGTAAACGCCGCCCAATGTACCGGAAGCAGCACGTTCCCTTTGACGTCCAGATGGGCCCGAACCGTTTGCTCCGGCAGCAGGTGGAGGTCTATCCATCTATCGTCATACTGGCCGCACTCCATCAAAGCGAGGTCAAACGGCCCGTATTTTTCGCCGATTTCTTTGAAATGGGGCCCATACCCGCTATCCCCGCTATAAAATACCCTCGTCTTCGGCGTTGCGATGACCCACGAGCACCATAATCCACCGTCTTGGCTGAACAGCCCCCTGCCCGAAAAATGCCGGGCCGGCGTGCAGGCCAGCCGAACCCTTGGAACTCCAGCTCATCCCACCAATCGTATTCGCGGATCCGTCCGGGCTCCACGCCCCAGCGCTCCAGATGGCAGCGGACGCCCAGCGGCACGATGAATTCCCTCACCCGGTCCATCAAGCGCTTGATCGTGCCTTAATCGAGATGATCGTAATGATCGTGCGACAAGACGATGGCGTCAATCGCCGGAAGCTCGTCCAGGTCGCCGAACGGCAGCTCCCGATTATATCTTTTTCCGCCCCATCCTTGGATCGGCGAAGAGGAGGGGCCAAACATCGGATCGAGCAGCATCCGCACTCCCCCGATTTGCAGCGGCAGGGCCAAGTGGCCAAACCAGATGACCGTATCCTCCTGAATCTCTTCGATCGCCTGCCGATTCAGCTTGACCTGCGGCAAATGAGGATAAAGAACAATGTCATGTGGGTTGACCGCCTTCTTTACAAGTTGCTTTCATCCGGGAAGGTTATGCCGGAACAAGGCGATTTATGCACGACGCAAAAAAAGCATCATCCGAGGATGATGCTTCGGGCAGTGCCCAACCTATACCTATTTATTCACCGCCAAAACGGGTTCGAAATCCAGGTCAAAGTCCGGCTGGTCGCTGAAACGTTCCAAATCATTGTATGCCGGAATGCCGTGCATCGCCATGTCCAGCCCTTCTTCTTCCTCCGTGGCGGTGACCCGAAGTCCGATCGTTGCCTTCAGCAGCTTGGCGAAGCCGTAGCTCAGTCCGAATCCCCAAAGGGAAACGACGACGACGCCCAGCGTTTGCACGAGCAGCAGATGAATATGCCCCGTGGTGAACAGGCCCTCCTTAACGTCGAACAGACCTACTGCGATCGTACCGAACACCCCGTTGACGCCATGCACCGCGACGGCGCCCACCGGGTCGTCGACCTTCGTCTTGTCGATGGCGAGCGTACCCAGGATCACGAGAACGCCGGCAATCAGGCCGATCACGATGGCCGAATCGTGCGAAACGAAGGCGCACCCCGCCGTCACGGCCACCAAACCGGCCAATGCGCCGTTCATGGTCATGCTCGGATCGGCTTTGCCGAAACGGAACATCGTATAGAGCATAGCCGACGCTCCCCCGGCGGCCGCAGCCAAAGCGGTGTTCAGTGCAATGGCGGACAGATTCGCGTCCATGGCGCTTAACGTGCTCCCCGCGTTAAACCCGAACCAGCCGAACCAAAGGATAAACGTGCCGGCTGAAGCAAGCGGAATATTGCTTGGCGCAAACACGTTGACACTGCCGTCGGAATTGAATCTCCCGCGCCGGGCGCCAAGCACTTTGGCGAAAGCGAAGGCCGCCCATCCGCCCAAAGCGTGGATCGCGGCGGATCCGGCGAAATCCTTCATCCCCAGCTTGGCTAGCCAGCCTTCGGCATTCCAAATCCAGTGGCCGGAAATCGGATATAAAATCGCCGCCGTGAAAACGGCTATCGCGATATAAGCTTTAAAGGACATTCTCTCCGCCACCGCACCCGAAATGATCGAGATCACGGCAATGGCGAAGCCCAATTGGAACAACACATAAGCGGATAAGGGCAGATCCAGCGAAAGCTGAAGGTTCTGGGAAGCCCCCCAAAAATGGAAACTGATCAGCCCGCCCATATCGCGGCCAAACATGACGCCGAAGCCGACCAGAAAAAACACCAGTGCGCCAACGGTCAAGTCGACAAAGATCTTCATCGTCACGTTGACGGCATTCTTCGTGCGAACCAAACCGGCCTCCAACAGGCTGAAGCCGCCTTCCATCAACAATACCATCGCAGCGGCGACGACGACCCAGATCGTGTTTAATGCGGTAATGGACTCCGAATTCATGATGTCAACTCCCCTGACATGTAATCATCATGTTACAATTCACAAATCCGATTATAACGGACGATCGGGAACAGAGTCAATCAAAAAACGGAGTTCATGTCATATTTCTTGACGGAAAAATTATCCGATAGAGGGGGTTGATGATGAAAATCGCTCAAAAACTCGATATTTAATAGATTTATTGTGTAAATATAGATAATATATGTTTAATTTCAAAACATATCAAGTCTCTTCAAGCTCGAAAATCTGATATTAAACATTACATTATATGTTATATATCTAGAGGGAATTTATCCAAGAAGCCTGGCTTTCCGGAAGGGCGTTTTCCGCCGAAAACGAAAAAGCCACCCGGGGTACGGGTGACCTTGTATTTTTCAAGAATTCAGTTCATCGATGGTTTCGTCGGGCTGGCCGGTCCGGATATTATACATTTCAAGCACCGGCAGGACAAAAATCTTCCCGTCCCCCATTTCGCCGGTTTGAGCCGTTTGGATGATCGTTTGGACCGTTTCCTGCACTTTGAAGTCGGAGATTACGATTTCGAGCTTGATTTTTGCGTGAAGATTGACGGTATACGCTTGCCCCCGGTAGACGCCTGCCGCGTTTTTTTGCTGCCCCCGGCCTTGGACCTGCGATACCGTAAACCCTTTAACGTCGATCTCCCTGAGCGCTTCAATAACTTCTCTTAGTTTCTCATGCCTGATAATCGCTTCGACTTTTTTCACGATACCCCTCCAAAATGAACGTCAACGCTGGGATTATTATAGCATAAGGCGCGGAAATAACGATATTCACAACAGGCCGAAGCGCTTCTTTTTGTAAAAGGGTTTGAGCGACCTGACTTCGCCGGCCCAGTCGCCGTCTTTGGCGTCCACCAGATCGAGAGGCATGCCGTTCAAGTGGGGCGAAGCCGCGGCGGCGATTCCATTGAAGATCTCCTCCCGGCTCCCGTCCAGGTCGACGATCAGCAAATAACTCGTCTCCTGCTCCCTTGCCATTTGCCGCAGGTACGCTTCTTTGACGGCTTTTTGTGTCTTCATATAGGTTTTGACCGCTTCGATCATGGCTTCGGGATATACCTTCGGTATGCCGAGCAAAATGCGAGTCTCCTTAGGGACGACAACCTCCTGTACGGTTTCGGCATCAGGTTGGCGACTGCGTTCCTGGCGGTAAGCCTCGATCATCGCCTGATTTTTCTCATCGATCCGCAGCGGGATGCCCCGGCAATTGATGACGACGCCGCTCATGTTCCCGGACACCGCCAGCAGGTCGTCGTAAGCCGCGATGTTGCTGCTCCATGCCGTTTTGTCGTAGACCTTTTCGAATTCGGGCCAATCCGTAAACGCCGGCAGCCAAGCCGAATCGTCCTCCGCGTTCAGCACGCCGAACTGAATGACGGTCCCTTGCTTCAAGGTCTTCACGCCTTGCTCGTCCGCGGGCGAGGGGTCGGACTCTTTTAACTGCATGGGCAGCAAATATCTCGCCTGGAGAACTTCATCGAGCATTTGCGCTTCCAGCGCGTTCAGTTCCCGTTGCTTGGCCTCCTTATCGCCCGTCGGCGCATGCAGATATTGGAAGAAATGGATCATTGCCCGCTGCAGCCCCGGATTTGTCACGGGAATGCTGATCTCCGGCGTGCCGGTCCAATCCGGCGGCGGCAAAATGTCGTCCCGGCCGATCTCGATATGATACTGCCCGTTATCGACAAGGACCTTCGGAAGCCCCAGGATATGCAGCTGCCCAAACGTCTTAAGGACGTCCTCCCCGCCGATCTGTTTCATCTCCAGCATCAGCAGCTGCTGCCGGAAATAATCCTCCACGTTCGCGGCATACGCCTCCTGCGAAAACATCCACACCCGCTCGTCCCCATCTACGTAAGGATAACCCGTCGCCTTGTCGTATGCGAGATACAGCGCCTCGGCCGCTTTGATCTTGTCGTGCAGCACGCCAACAAAGACCTTGATCCGTTCGTCCAGATACACCTCCGGAAAAGCCTCCTCCGCCTTAAAGCGCTTGGCGGCATGAACCAAAAAAATCAGCTCCTGAATCTCCAACTCGCCGAGTTCTTCCGCAGATACCTCCGGCGTTAATATGAATTTCCGCCCGATCTCGTCTTTCCGTTCCTCGTTCATCGACCCCGCTCCGTTTCCCCTTTGTTTGTTTTAGTATAGCTTTGATGGGTGGGTGAGGGGAAGCCGCAAAGAAAATTGAGAAAATTGACCGCCATTCAAAAAATGGATAACGAGTACATGGAGCGGGAGAGCCTGAGTTTAAGCCAGTTTGCGAAACAAATCGGTTTTAATGCCGGATCACTCAGCTATATTCTGAATGGCAATAGAACAATGAACTCTGAACAATTAGACCATATCACAGAAGGGATAGGTCTGCCAGTAAGACCACTTTTTACCTATATAGCTTATTCGGATTTGCTTTCAGGAAATGTTTGTGAAGCCAGAGGAGACTACGAAAAGAACCTTCAATATATTGAAAGATATGCGGACTTGGATTGGGTAAAAGAGGATGACGAAGAAGCTTCGATTTGGTAAGAAAAATTCCAAGCGTGGGCCAGAATGAACACCATGGTAACCAAGTTATTTTCAGGAGATATTAGTGTGCTTCCGGAATACATATCTTATATCGAATCGAATAAAGATGAATCCTTACTTTCTCTGTTGAACATCATGGAGGCGGCCAATCGTCATAACTTTAACGTAGACGAAATTCTCCAACGTTTTGATATATCGTCGGTAACCATGCAGGATGATTCAAAAAGCGTTTATACTCGTCAGACCATTGAGGAGCGTTTGGCCCGGTTTTACTACGAATTAGCCGATTATTATCTAAATAAGGGGCAGTACAAAGAGGGATTTATCTACTTAATGACTAGCTTGGATAAATCCGTACGTATCAACAAAAAAAGCTTCGTCGCTATACTTAGTGGCTTAAAGTCTGAATCAAAGGAAAGTAGTCAATACTGCTCTGTAATACGTGAATAGGAGCGGATTGGCACGTCGAGCGAATACGTCCGCTTGAAACGGCGGTTTAGCTCGCGGGTCTGCTCCGACTTCGACAGCTGCACGAACAAGCTCGGCGCCGGTAACCCTTCCGAGCCCCGCTCGGTGTAAACCGGCAGCTCCGGAAACCGGGCCGTGAGCGCGGCAGCTACGCTCCGCACCACGTCATTCAAGGTAATCTGCGTCAAATTCTCACCTGCCTTCGCATGCGCTTGCTTTTCCCGCCCATGATCCAGGGAACCTCGCGGACGCCCTCCTCCGGCGAACCTCCGTTTGCCCACTGTTCGAACGCCTTACCTCAATAGCGCCTACCTGACCTCACTAACCGATGCAAGGGGTTCGTCCGAAACTAAAGACCGGCCGCAGTCCCCGAAACCGGCGAGAAAAAAGCAGGGCCGCGAAAGTCTCATTCACGGCCCTGCTTCAAGGATGAAGTTTTATCTTCTTCGACACTATCATTGTATCTTGGTTCGGCGGCCGTCATCGGCCTTTAAGCGGACAAGCAGCGGACGGGGAGTGGACGGATAGAGGTCAGGTATGAACGAAAACCCCACCCAGCATAAGCCAGTGGAGTTTAGCGATAAAAGGTTATTTATAAATGTCCCCTCGCGAACCGACTGCACGTACAACAACCATTTTTTCATCATGGTCTATTTCGAAAATAACCCTGTACGTACCTATTCTTAACCGATACAATCCAGAGTCCCCTTTCATCCGCCTGATATCCCCAACTGGCGGAATAACCAGTAGACCTTTTAATCCCTCGGCAATACGCTCTTGCATGATTTTTTCCTGTTTTGCTATGAATTTTAAAGCTTCTTTATGGTAAATCAATTTGTAAACCAAACTCATTTTTTGCATCCTCCCCCGACAAAAATTCGGAAGAGTTCTTTAATTGTTCGGCTTCATCTTTACTAAACGGTTCATTATCCGGTTCTAAACGATCTATATCTCCCCAATCCAAACCTTTATTTTCAGAGCGATCAATCAGGTACTGCAGAAAGTCAAACGCTGTATTTTGGTCCTTCTCCCGAAGACGATCAATCAGGTTATACAAGTCCTCTTTCCGAACCGTCATAAAAATCCCTCCCATAAGGATGAATACAAAGTTTTTCTTATTCTACCCTAACATCTTCACTTTAAACGATTTCCAGTACGGGATCAAATAGACTACAATATATAAAAAAACAGGTAAAGGAAGGTGATTATTTGCCCTTTACGATTGACAATACGATTCTCTTATTTTCCCTGCTCCTCTTTATCGGCGTGTTCACCACGAAATTTTCTGCGCGGTTTGGTTTGCCCTCTCTCGTTTTCTTCATTGCCGTCGGCATGGTGTTAAGCAAATTCATTTACTATGACAATGCCGCGTTAACCCAACTATTCGGGATTATGGCGCTGATTGTGATTCTTTTTGAAGGCGGGTTGCAAACCAAATGGCGAAACGTACGCGAAGTCATGGTTCCTTCCTTGTCGCTGGCGACGCTCGGCGTGGTATTGACAACGCTTGTCATCGGAGTAAGCGCGAAGTTTATTCTCGACGTGAGTTGGCTGGAAGGGATGCTGTTTGGAGCGATCGTCGGCTCAACGGATGCCGCCGCCGTGTTTGCGGTGCTTGGCAATAAGAATATCAAGCAGAGGCTCACCTCCACGCTTGAAGTCGAATCCGGAACGAACGACCCCATGGCCGTTTTCTTAACCGTTTCGTTCATCCAACTCATCCAATCGCCGGATGCCAATATATTCACGCTGATTTTGAGTTTCTTTTGGCAGATGGGGTTGGGGCTGGCTTTGGGGCTGCTATTGGGGAAAATCGCGGTCTGGTGCATCAACAAAATCAATCTGGACTCGTCCGGCCTCTACCCGGTGTTGGCCATGGCCTTTGCGATTTTCACGTACAGTTCCACCTCTTTATTAAAGGGAAGCGGACTGCTTGCCGTTTATGTGATGGCTTTGTGGGTCGGCAACTCGGACCTGACCTTCCGCCATTCGATCTTCCGATTCAACGAAGGTTTTGCCTGGATGATGCAAATCCTCATGTTTATTTTATTGGGCTTGCTGGTATTTCCGGCCGAATTGGTCAAGATCACCTGGCAGGGCATTGCTTTATCCGTCCTGTTGATGTTTGTGGCCAGGCCGATCGGCGTATTCATCAGCACGATGCTCATGAAATTCACCGTAAAGGAAAAGACTTTGATCTCGTGGGCCGGATTGCGCGGCGCAGTTCCGATCGTTCTGGCTACCTATCCTTTGCTGGCCGGCATGGAAAACGGCCCTCTTTTCTTCAATGTCGTATTCTTCGTCGTGTTGTCCTCCGCTTTGATCCAAGGGGCGACGATCTCGCCTTTAGCCCATGCATTGGGCCTTTCCCAGGGCAAAAAAAGCGTTGTTCCGCACACGCTGGAGCTAGTCTCCATGGGCAAAACCAATCATGAAATCGTGGAAGTTCACGTCGATGAACAATCGGGAGCGGACGGCAAAGAGCTTCGGCAACTCAAAATGCCGCAGGATTCGTTGGTCAATGCGATTATTCGCGAGCAAAAGATGATCACGCCGCGGGGAAACACGCGATTGCAAGCCGGAGACACTTTGTACGTTTTGGCTCGAAAAGGACAAACCGAAGAAATCAAGGCGCTATTTCATCAGCAAGCAACGAAGCAAGACAGCGTATAAGTCCGGGGCGGAACGAACGGCTACTCCGCCGCGTTCGCCCGGTCCATGATCTCCTGGACGATCGCGGTTTTGGCGTCGGCGTACGTCCCCCTTCACTTCCCCTTCCGCTGCGCCAGAATCTGCGGGATGTGCAGCTCGCGGAGGACGGGGACGATCTCCTGAACGCTGTTTTTGCCGAATTTCTTCAATATGCTGTTGATCTGCGATTTGAGCGTCGACGTCTCGACGTGCCGCAGCTTGCAGATTTCCTGGCGGGTGTAGTCCTTCAACAGCAGCTCCAGCACTTCCAGCTCCGTCGAGGTCAGCTGCGTCAGGATATAAAAATTGTGCAGCAGGCTGTCCTCGGTTTTTCGGATCCGCTGGAATTCGCGCGTGATTTTGCCGGCGATGTTGGCGTGCAGGGAGGGGCGGTCTTCATACGCGTCCTTCACCGCTTGCAGGATGGCGTCGGCCGGCATGTTTTTCAGCAAGTAGTTCGTGGCTCCCAGTTCGAAAGCGCGGAATACGGCCTCGTCCGTATCCAATACCGTCAGCATCACGACCTTCACCGCCGGCATGTAGTTAAGGATTTCCTCGGTCGCCCGGAGCCCCGCCTGCTTGTCCTCCAGCTCGATATCCATCAAAATCACGTCCGGTTTATTCAGCGCGGCCAGCATCGTTCCTTCGTATCCGCTCGACGCGCTGCCCACGCATTCGATGTCCTTGTCTTTGGACAGGATCATCTGATACCGTTTGGCGATCAATGGATCGTCCTCCACAATCAACACCTTGATGGCCGGCGTACTCATGCTGCTTCTCATCTCCTTTAACTTTTCGCAATCGACAGCAGGGGCATCACGATCCTAAACGTACTGCCTTCGCCAAGCCGGCTCTCCGCATGGATTTTCCCGCCGTGGGCGGTAATGATCGAATGGCTGATGGACAAGCCCATCCCCCAGTTGGTAGCCGTCGGTTTGGAGGAATAGAACGGCTGAAAAATCTGCCCCGCCTGCTCCTCCGTCATCCCCGCTCCGTTATCCGATATCGTCAATTCTACCCATTTATTCCTGACGATCAACCCGATCGTCAGCCTTCTGGATTTGTCCGGCACGTATTCCAGCGCGTCTACCGCATTGGAGATAACGTTCCCGATCGCCTGCGAGAAATAATACGGGTCGGCCATGATCACCGGCTGTTTGGCAGGCGGAGCGTAACCGACCTGAATCGGCTTCAATTCGGACTGCATGTCCTGCAGCAGCTTATCCAGCAGCTCGCTTAACGCGACCGGCTGCAAATCGATTTTCGACTTCAGCGTTTTCTGATGCACCGAGTCCAGCCGTTCGTACACCTTCCGGCAGCGCTGCTCGATTACGCGGACCTCCGCGACCGCCTCGGGCGATTGTTCCAGCATGTTCTCCAGAAACTCCGTCTGCGCCATGATCGCCAGCAGCTCGTTTTTCATGTAATGGCTAAACACGCGGGAGGTCATCAGCGCCGAATCGATGTTGGTGGAGATGACCGACTCCTGGTTTTTGATGCTGTTCTGGATGCGCGTATATTTATAGATGCCGTACAGGCTGATCAACAGGCACAGTCCCGCGATATAAGGAAGCAGCGTGTAAATGGATGGGTTCCCCACTAAATTGATCGGTTTGTAATGGACGAAATGGGCCGCTTTAGACACCTTCACCAGCACGTCCGGCGCCCAGTAGTTGATGTAATAATACGTCACCTGGACGGAGATGTAAGAAATCAGGATCATGGCGATATTGCTGCGGATTTGTCGCACCTTCGGCGCGTCGTACAACGCATAAACCAGCAACACGATGCCGGCCGCGAGGTATAACGTGTTCACGACGAAAGTAAGCGCATGCAAAGTCTCGTACATCGAAACGACGGCTTGGGAGCTCATGACCCCGGGATACAGCTGATAATACAGATTCGCGTAAAAAGAAGGATCGTACACGATCACCTGGATCAAACACGGCACCGCCAGTCCCGCCAACAGCCATACCCCTCGCTGCAGGTGTACGTGGAAGGCGAAATAAATCGCCGAGCATAAGCTCGCATACAGGAACACGACGGTGGAGAGATTCAGCAAACGGATCAGGCTCAGCCGGGAAATCGGCAAAAACATGAATTGGTTCTGCAAATCTCGGCTGATGCCGAAGTAGTCCTCCAAACTATAGTAATAATACGCGTCCTTCGACATGTAAATAATGATGCAGGACACGACGATCAAATAGGAGAAGCCCATCAGCAGCATAAACAACGTGGCTTTGGTATAGCGCTGCTGCATCAGGCAAAATACGGCGATGGCGATGAAGAGTATGAATACCAGGAAAATAAACATGCTTGTCCCCCCCTTCCTCTTCTTCGAAGTACTTCATTTTAGTTCAAGGCTCCCCGTCTGTAAAGGTTGAAATTTTCTACAACCGGGAGGCCCTCTGGCGGCCACGGCCAGCATCGGAATCGGCCCAGGGAACGGGTTCTGCGCTTTCCGGCGACGATAAAAGTTCAACCTTACGAGGATAGGTCTACAGGCTTACACTATAAACATAACACAGATATGGGAGGGGTTAAGAATGAATAGAAAGAACACCCGCGTTGGCTTGGCGGCGGTGCTTGCGCTGATGCTCACACTCGTGGGCTGCGGCTCAGGCAATCATGAAAGCGCCAGCAATCAAGGCGAGTCCGAAAAAGTCGTGCTCGACTACTACACCTGGACCGACGAAGCCGATTACATGCAAAAAATCGTCGATGCGTTCAACGCGCAAAACAGCGACATTGAAGTGAAAATGACCACCATCAGCAACGATGCCGACGAATACAACACGAAAATCATGAACAACCTGTCCGGCGGCTCCAAAATGGACGTCTACAGCATGAACGGAACGTCCAGCCTCGGGCTTTATGCTTCCAAGGGCCAACTGGTCGACCTGACCGACCAAATCAAGGCGGCCAATCTGGACGTCGGCGCGTACGGCCCCAGCTTCCAGGACATCACCGACGTACTGACGCAGGGCAAATATTACGCCCTCCCTTACCGCACCTCGCAATACGCCTTGTTCTACAACAAAAAGCTGTTTGACGAGGCCGGCGTCCCTTATCCTCAGCAAATGACCTGGAACGAATACGCCGAGCTGGCCAAGAGCCTCACCCAAGGCGAAGGCGCGGACAAACAATGGGGCGGTTATTACGCCGACTGGCTGATCGCCCCGCTGGGCGCGCTGCAGGAAGGCGCCACGGTCCTTGACGACGATCTGGCCCCGGTCACCAACTGGCTCGATTATCTGAACCGCCTCTACTACGAGGACGGCTCCCATATGAGCTACAAGCAAATGAAGGCGGAAAGCATCGACTGGATCAAGCAATTCGAAAGCGACAACGTCGCTATGCTCGTCAACGGCGAATGGACGCTCAACATGCTGAAGGCGGACATCGAAGGCGGCAAAACCGACATCGAGTTCGACATGGCTCCGCTGCCGCTGCCGGAAGGCACGAAGGACCCGATCACCGTGGGCGGCGTGAGCACCTTCATCGGCATTAACCCGCAAAGCGAATACGGCGACGCCGCGTTCAAGTTCGTGCAGTTCGTCGCCGGCGAAGAAGGCGAAGCCATCATCGCCGAGTCGAGCGTGCTGCCGGCCTACGCCAGCGACAAAACCAAGGAAGCGTTCCTGAACGCCACCGGAACCCAAGGCAGCGGCTATTTCTTCGAAGCGAACACCGTCGTCGAGAACCAGCCGGTTCCGCAAATCGACGAAGTGAACCGCGTATACAACGAACAGCGTGACCTCTTCCTGTTCCAGGAGCAGGATGCGGCCACGGCCATCCAGAACTTCACGAAGGAACGTCAATCCGTGCTGAACCGGTAAGCGAGTTGGATACAGCTAGACTTTCGGCTTCCGCGTCCATCACGGAAGCCGAGCCTCTTTTTAGGGGGCTTAAGACAACTTACAGGAGGTGGCCTCGATGATCAGCCAACGGCTGCGCAGCTTCAAGTCATACGTTCCGGGGACGTTATTCATCCTCCCGGCCTTCGTCTTGTTTGCGGTGTTTATTTTCATCCCCTTAGTGTATGGCCTGGGCATGAGCTTTACCGATTACGGCGGATTTAACCTGAAAGCGAACTTCGTCGGCACGGACAACTACGCCAAGCTGTTCCAGGACGATTATTTCCTCATCTCGCTCAAAAACAACATCATCTATACGCTCGTGTTCGTCCCGCTCACGGTGCTGCTCGCTTTATTGTCCGCGGTGGCGCTGAACGGAATCCGGCATTTGCGCAAATATTTGCGGATGGCCTTTTATTTTCCGCAGATCACGTCCATGGTGTCCATCGCCATTGTTTGGGGCCTGCTTTTCAATCCGATGTCCGGGCCGATCAACACCGTGCTGAAAGGGATCGGCATTGCCAATCCCCCGGAATGGCTCATGTCCTCGCATTGGGCGTTGCTGGCGATCATTCTGGTAGCCGTGTGGAAAAGCTTCGGCTACTACATGATCATTTTGCTGGCCGGCATCCAGGGCATCCCGGAGCATCTGTACGAATCCGCCAAGCTCGACGGAGCGAACAAGTTCCAGCAGTTTTTGTACATTACCCTGCCGAGTTTGTCGCCCACCCTGTTTATGGTGCTGGTGCTGACGATCATCAACTCGTTCCAGGTGTTCGATCTGGTCTCCGTCATGACCGACGGCGGCCCGGGCCGCTCGACCAACGTGCTCGTCTTCCGCATTTACCAGGAGGCGTTCATCAATTACCGCATGGGCTACGCCGCGGCGATGTCGGCCGTTCTGTTTCTCGTCATTATGGTCATATCCCTCATTCAATTCCGGATGGAAAAGAAATGGGTCACTTATTAGAAGGGGGGAGGACTTGATATGCATGCTGTTCATGGGCTCAAAAAAGGCCGTCCGCTCTATTACGTTCTGCTTGCCGTCTTGGTGATCTGCTCGGTCGCCGCGTTGTTTCCGTTTCTCTGGATGATTTCGTCCTCGCTGCGGACGGACGTCGATCTGTTCAAAAACCCGACGAACTGGATTCCGCAAACGTTGTATTTGGACAACTACCGGGAAGTTTGGCGGGCCATTCCGTTCGGCCAATACGTGCTGAATACCGTGAAGCTGTCGGTGGTCATCACCGTTTTGCAGGTATTGATCTGCTCCATGGCCGCTTACGCCTTTGCCAAGCTGAAGGTGCCGTTCAAAAGCGCCGTGTTCATCCTGTTCATGGCCAACTTGATGATGCCTTGGCAGTCGATCATGGTGCCGCAATTTGCGGTCGTGAGCCGCCTCGGCTTGTACAACACGCACGCCGGCTACATGCTGATCCAGCTGTTCAGCGGATTTGGCATTTTCCTGATGCGCCAGTTTTTCCTCAGCCTGCCGAACGAGCTGAACGAAGCCGCGCGCGTCGACGGCTACAGCGAATGGCGGATTTTCTGGAGAATCATGCTGCCGCTATCGACCCCGGCGCTATCGACGTTGACGATCTTTACGTTCACGTACATGTGGAACGACTATCTGGCCCCGCTGATTTATTTGAACGACGACGCGTTAAAAACGCTGCAGCTCGGATTGAAGGCTTTCCAAACCGAGCATACGACGGATTACGGCCTGCTGATGGCCGGCACCGTCCTTGCCACAGTCCCTATGGTCGCGGTGTTCCTGGCCGGGGAACGGTTTTTTATTCAAAGCGTGGCCACGACCGGCATGAAAAACTAACTTTTGATGGATGGGAAAGGGAAAGGTATTGAACCATGACGACGTTAAATCATTTTGTGCAGGTATCGGGCGAGGACTTTGTGGCGGACGGGAAAAAGATGCTGTTCCGCGGCTTCGGCCTCGGCTCCTGGATGAACCTGGAGCATTTCATGATCGGACTGCCGGGAACGGATACGATGATCAAGCGGGCTTTTGCTGAGGTATATGGCGAGGAGCGGAGCCGGGCGTTTTTCGACCGCTTCCTGCTCGAGTTCGTCGACGACCGGGATTTCGAATTTCTGAAAAAGCTGGGCGTCAACCATCTGCGTTTGCCGTTCAACTACAAATATTTCATCGATGACCAAAACCCGGAGGTCTTGAAGGAAGATGGCTTCAAGTATCTGGATCATGTCGTCGGCTTGTGCGAGAAGCACCAAATCTACGCGATCCTCGACCTCCACTCCGTGCCGGGCGGACAAAACCCGGACTGGCATTGCGACACCGCCTCCGGCCTGCCGCTGTTCTGGGAATACGGCGCGCTGCGCGACACCGTGATCCGGCTGTGGGGGCGTATTGCGCAGCATTACAAGGATCAGCCGTGGGTCGCCGCTTACGACATCGTCAACGAACCGTCGATGGTCACCAACGCGGAGGTGTTTAACGAGTTCTACCGCAAGGTGATCGCGGAAATCCGCCAATACGACGAGCGGCATATTATTTTCATAGAAGGCAACGCGTTTACGACCGACTTTTCGATGATTGATCCAATCGACGATCCGCAGGTGGCCTACGAGTTTCACTTCTATCCGTTCGTCGACGAACCGGCCGTGCTCACCCGCGAAATGGACCGCGCGCGCCGCAAGGAGATTTTCGCAGAAGCCTTCCACAAACTGCTGGCCATCCGCGATAAATATAAGCGCCCCGTCTGGTGCGGGGAGCTTGGGCTTGTGTTCGAGCAGGAACAGATCGGTTTCCAGATGGAAATCATCGAGGACATGCTCGACCTGTGCGAGGACAACGACGTGTCCTGGGCGCTCTGGACCTACAAGGACGCCGCCACGATGGGCATCGTCTACCCTCGCGCCGATACGCCTTGGCGCCGGTTGACGGACGAGATCAAGCAAGTCTGGAACCAGCACCAGGAGCAGGCAAAAGGCGAAGCCCTGGTCGACTACATGGCCGCGACCTACTTCAAACCGATCTCCAAGGAAATGCGCTACCCGCTGCAATTCCGCATGCGCACCCTGATGCAGGTCATCTGCGTCGAACAGAACCTCAAGCCATTCCTCGAGAAGCGATCCTGGGAGGAAATCTCCCAACTCCCGGCCTCGTTCCATTGGGAGCAATGCGAGCATTGGGCGGAATTGGCGAGGGTGGTGGGGAGGTATACGAAGGGGTAATGGATTTATTGGCGATGCGAGGGGTTATCCTTGCATCGCCATTTCCCTTTTTTTTGCTCAGGGATGCCGAAAAGATCTGGCGTAAAATATATACGAAAAAACGAATAGAATTCCCACGCGCTAAGGCTGTTTTCTTCAGCAAATGGGATGATAAACTTATACAATAATGAATTATACGAAAAATCGTACAAGTTCCGGCTGTTTTATGGGAGATTGAATAATTTGTACGGTTTATCGTACAAAAGAGGACAGCAGGGCAAGTCAATGAGGGCGTTTATACGAAAAATCGTGCAAATTGGCCAGCAATGGATCGAAAAAAGCCAGTTTGTACGAAATTTCGCTCAATGATGAACCCGCTGACGTTGTCCGATGATAGAACGGTGTTTATCCGGGAAACCCTTCTGGCCCCCCCTTTGAGATGAGATGATAAATTGGCAATGGGAGCTGGGGGAATATACGTTGTATTTCAAACGTGGGTTGGACATTCAGAAGTCGCTAGATTTTACGCTTGAGTGAGATGGATCCACATTTTACCGACATTGTGCATACCAAACGTGTTGATTTGCCTTCCATTACTATCCCGAATAGCAAAATAAAAAATACTCGCCGCTATCTGAACCCTTACGGAATCGTCTTCTAAATTCAATAGACTGGATGAAATTGTATAATTTTCATTTGCTTTTACTTGTTGAGGAGCTTCAATACTAACAGCATACGATTCTGTTTCAGGAGTAAAAGCAGTTTCTGTTTCTGTTTTGGTAACAGGAACTGGCGACTCCTTTATTGAGTTATCTGGCATTGATTTAGAGTTGCATGCCACACAAAGCAAGGATGTAGCAATTAATAGGATGACAATTTTCATTAACAGCACCTCCTACTTCTTGGACGTCAAAAGAAGCGGAATTGTTCCAGTCCGCTTCTCATAATGTTTACGATTGATACACATTACTCTTCACTTTTGGTCCCGGCTTCGGCTTCGTTCCATTGGGAATCGACTCTACTGTTTCTCTTCGAACCTAGACGCAGCTAAAACAATGAGGCCACGCAAAGGTACTTTATGCTCATGGCTCAAATCTCCCTCGTGTACATGTTCTGATCTTGCAATCGAATCAGTACTTTGCCAAAACGCCCCCCCTCATGGATGACGACTTTTCCGGACGGATAGGCTTGCTCCAAATAGTCGGCAACTATTTTCCGATTCCGCTCATCTACAGGCAAACGGTGATGGTGAAGCCAAGTCATCGCTTCTTGCAACGCCGCTTCTCTGGGGACTTCCGTCGTTTTCGCTTCCCGCGTGATCAGCGATTCGTATGCATAACCTTTAAGATACAGCAGATGCAGCAAATATCCCACTTCCATAAGTTTCGTATGGTAGGGCTGACCGGTGACGAGCGGCCAAATTTCATTTACTAGGCTGTGCTCTGGAGGACTTACCGGCATACTGATATAACAGAACTTCCGAGCGCAATGGAGTACCTTTTCCACGCTATCCCAATTATGAATGACCGGGCACATCGAGACAAAGACGAGATCGAAGGCCTGGCTCCAGCCTTTGGTCTTCACATCAATATCTTCAAACTTTTCGGGCACAATCTTCACCTGCTCTTCGGCAAACTTCGAGATGTTTTCTTCCAACAATTCGATCAGCGGGGGAGAGGTCTCTACGGCCGTTACACGGGCCCCTCGCTCCGCAAACGGCACTGAGAACACGCCCGAAGCAGCGCCAATATCCAAAACGGAGGCGTTTTCGAATTGAATTCCTTGTCCTTCAAGCCAGTTCATGATTCGCTTGGTTCGTTTTCTTCCCTCTTCGTTAAACGATTGTTCGTTGAAAGTCTTGGCCTTCTGGTCAAAAGATCGGGCAGGATCGATTCCGGCCCTTCTCATCTTGTTTATGGCGGTATCGGAATCGTCTTTCCATGCTTTTTCCCATATGGCTGCATTAAAAAAATCGTTCATAAGCGTTCCCCACACTTCCCTTATAGTTTATGGATTCTCCTAAACGAACGGCCTTTTTCATCCTGACGCCTGTTCATGTTCAGGTGATTTCCCTTTACGGAGAAAGAGACCGAGTACGAGCGCAACGAGCGCGATGATGACACCGAACCAGAACGCGTTGTTGATACCGGCTGCGAGTCCTTTGGCGATTTCCGCCGGAGCCTGCGGATCGCTCGATCCGCTTAAGTACTGTTTCTGTCCGCCCGACATGATACTGATGTACAAGGCAGTTCCGATTGCGCCAGACACCTGCTGCAGCGTATTCAAAATCGCCGTCCCGTGCGGGTGCAGATGCTGTGGCAACTGGTTGAGCCCGGCTGTCTGTGCGGGCATCATGACTAGTGCGATGCCAATCATCAGCGCGATGTGAACAGCAACGAGGAAACCGGTGCTCGTCGCTTCGTCGAATCGGGTGAATAGCCACAACGAGACGACGGCAATGGCCAGTCCTGGGATGACCAGAACGCGAGGCCCAAACTTGTCAAACAGCTTGCCTGAGACCGGGGCCATGAATCCGTTCACAATCCCGCCAGGAAGGAGGATTAAGCCGGACTTGAATGCCGTTACCAAGATCACGCCTTGCATAAACATCGGAAGCATGATCGCCGATGAGAAAAATGTCATCATAAGCACAAACAGCAGCACCGCGACAAGCGCAAATGTCGGATACCGGAACGCACGTAAATCCATGACAGGCTGCTTTAACAATAACTGCCTCCAGACGAACAGCAACAAGGAAACACCGCCCGCGGCGATCGTCCAGATAACTTCCGGCCGCAACCAACCGTGATTGCCGGCACTGCTGAACCCATAGACGATTCCGCCGAAGCCGATCGTCGACAACCCGATGGATAAGAAGTCCACTCGCGGTTTGGTGACTTCCGACACATTCTTCAAGACAGCGGCTCCTATAATAATGGAGAGCAGCGCAAACGGTATCACGAGGTAAAACAGCCAGCGCCATAAAAGTGCGTCAACGATTAAACCCGAAATCGTCGGGCCAATCGCCGGTGCGAACATGACGACGAGCCCTAGCATCCCCATTGCGCCCCCCCGCTTTTCCGGCGGATAAATGGTCATGATTACGTTCATTACAAGCGGCAGCAGCATGCCGGTTCCTATCGCTTGAATAATTCGCCCGACCAGCAGCACGCCAAATTCCGGCGACACCGCTGCGGTGACCGTACCGACGAAGAACAGACCCATCGCCGACAGAAATATTTGCCGAGTCGTGAACCATTGCTGCAGGATTGCCGTCACTGGAACGAGCACGCCAACGACGAGCATGTAGGCGGTGGAAAGCCACTGGACCGTTGCCGCAGACACGACGAACGATTTCATCAATTCGGGGAGTGCGTTGCCCATTAGCGTCTCGTTCAAAGCGGCGACGAACATGCCGACGATCAGTGCGATCATGATCGGACCGCGCTTCATATTATTTAAATCGATCATAAGTTTCTCCTCCATACTGCTGTTTTCAGTTCATTATCGATGACCGGGGCGGCAAATGGCCTAAAGAGGCAGCGGTAGTCCCTGATGCAACTTTTTCTCTGCAAAAAAGTTGTTTTTCATTGCCGAAATACATCTTTATAGATCTTCAATATCCATAATTAAAGCGCAAGAAGTGTATCATCTCTTGTTTGCCTCATGGTGGCAACGCTTGAAAGCCTCATCCAGTACCGATTGGATCGTGCGCTCCCACAAGTATTGGTGCAGATGCCGTTCCGCGCCCTCCATCACCTTCTCGACCAAACATTCGCTCTTTCCTGAACACTCCTGATCCCGCTCCCGCTGGACAGTCCCCTCTTCCGCTAACAACCGATGTTGCTGCGAATTCGTATTGGAACATTCGAACAACTTCTGTCTTCCTTCAATCACTTGAATCACATCAAGAAACGTAATCTGTTCAGCCGGCCTGGCTAGCTCGTAACCGCCGTTTACCCCTGGCACAGCATTTACGATTCCATCCTGCCTCAGCTTGGACATGATTTTGGACAAGTAGCTTTCGGAAACACCCAGTGCCCCAGATAATTCCTTGATTCTTACATTGTTGGAACACTTCGAGTGTCCCAGATGAATTAAGGCGTGTAGGGCATAATCTGTACTTTTGGAGAACTGCAAGTTTCCCTCCTCCCTTCACAATATTATAATCATTACAGACCCTTAATATCCATAATATATGATTCAACTCCAAGTTGCAATACCATCTTGATCCGAACTTCGCTTCCAGTGGCGGCGAATCTGGAAATTGCATCAGCGGTGGCTATCTCGCGGATTACTTGGAGATACAACGGCCGTCCAGGATCCGAAAGGTAGCACCTAGACGGCTACTGTTTTTTTAATTAAGGTATCTGCCAAGGGTCAGTATTTGTTAACCTTTGTATAGGAAGAATAGGTAGTGCTTGCCGAACAACGATAACATTCTACTCCCACAAGGATTTGAGGCCTTTTTTGTCGAATTCATCTGAGGTCAACGACTGAATTCGGGCAACTGGTTATGGACATCGGCGATTCGCTGACGGCTCCAGAAATAGAGGAAGGTCCCGCTAAAGTGGAACGCCAGAAGAAGAGTCCCCCACCATGAACGGCTCCGAACAATCAACTCGTGAACGCTTTTCCTGCATACCTATCTGAAAGAGCAAAAACCTAATAAACGTATCCGATCTTATACCGAGGGGTGAGCACCATCGCATCGAACATTCTTATTGTCGAGGATGACTTGGAAATTCACGGCTTACTGGTCAACTGCTTACATACAGAAGGTTATGATACAACCTCCGCTTATACAGGGGAGGAAGCCCTTGGCTTCATCAAGCAAATGTCTTTCCAACTTCTGATATTGGATCTGATGTTGCCTGAGATTGACGGTTACGAGGTGCTCCGCCGCGTCCGTGAAACACATAACATTCCCGTGTTGATCTTGTCTGCTAAAGGGCAAGAGGTGGATAAAATCATCGGTCTCGGACTCGGGGCGGACGATTATTTGACGAAGCCGTTCGGGCTTGGTGAATTATCCGCTAGAGTCAAGGCGATGCTTCGGCGCTATTTTTACTTCAATCATTATTCGAACGACCATTCTCCAACCGTACTGACTCATGGCGAACTAGCGATCGACCTGCATACGTATGAAGTAACCTCCCTTGCCGGCAAAATGACGCTGACAGCCAAAGAGTTTGATATTTTAAAGCTGTTTCTGAGCTATCCCACCCGGGTATTCACGAAGTCGCAAATTTTTCAGGCCGTCTGGAAAGAAGAAACCGTCTCCGACGAGAATACGGTCATGGTTCACATCCGACGGCTGCGCACCAAAATCGAGCCGGATCCGTCCAACCCGATCTACATTCAAACGGTGTGGGGAATCGGGTACAAACTGGGGGAGGCTACGAGTTGATGCCGGCGTACATCCTAATTTCCGTCATCCAGCTGGCCATAAGCAGCTTTCTTGTTTATCGTCTGTGGCATATGAAGCGGCAATTGGCACTTATGACCACGCGTGTTGAGGACATACGTGCGGGAGCCATCAACCAAAGAGTGCGCCTCCAAAGCAGCAGTTCCGCTTTGATCGAGCTCGGAGGAAGCATAAACCGGCTCATAGACGACTTGCAGCAAAGCATGGAGAAGCTAAATCTGCTGGAATCCGAACGAAAGAAGATGATTACCCACTTATCCCATGATCTGCGAACCCCGTTGACAGCGATGATGGGATATGTGGAAGTCATGCAACGTGATCAAACCTTGACGGAAGACATACGGCAGCAATACTTCCGAATCATAGCCGCCAAAGGGAACAAGCTAGATGCGTTGATCAGGGACTTTTTCGAGCTGTCCAAATTAGAAGCCGACGAAGACGCGCCGGAACCCGAAAAGTTAAATATCATCGAGAAAATTCAGGAGTCCGTCCTCTCTTTCTACCAACAGTTCCAACTCGCGGGGCTCGCGCCACAGCTGGAATTTCCGGAGCGAAACCTTTACGTTTGGGGAAACAGGCAGAGCATCGAAAGAATCATGAACAATCTGCTGACCAATGCACTTCGTTACGGTGCAGATGGCGAGACGATCGGGATTCGAGTGCGGGAGGCGGAAGAACGCGTGTGGGTCGACGTATGGGATTGCGGTCAAGGGATTTCGGAGACCGACCTGCCCCATGTCTTCGAGCGACTCTATACCGGCAAAGCCTCCCGTAACGCGGGCCAGCAAGGCAATGGACTAGGCCTGACGATCGTAAAGAAACTAATCGAGAAGCAGCTCGGCGAGATCCAAGTGAGCAGCATTCCGAATGAGCTGACCGTTTTCTCCTTTTACCTGCCTCGGGCAACTTAAGAAACATGTAAGAAATAATTCAATCCGATGTAAAAGCGCTATCGTATAATCAATCCAACCCATGCGAATGGTTACGAAATCTGTTGTTAGCTTCGCAAAAGCTCTTAGGAGGTTGGAAACGAGTGGAATATATCTTGAAAACAAGCGACCTGACCAAAAAGTACAAGTCGCACACAGCCGTTGACGGGATCAGTCTTTCATTAAAAAAAGGGGAAATTTATGGATTCCTCGGGCAGAATGGAGCCGGTAAAACGACGACGATCCGCATGATTATGGGCTTGATCAAGCCCACGTCCGGACGGATCGAATTGTTCGGGAAGGACGCGGAATCAAGCCGCAAGTTCGCTTTCGAACGCATCGGCTCCATGATCGAAATTCCTGGTTTTTACACGAATTTGACAGCTGTCGAGAACTTGGACATTCACCGGCGGATGATGGGGATGGGGAACAAAGAGAGCATAGAGGAATCGCTGGAACAAGCCGGTTTGCTGGACGCCCGCAACAAAAGAGTAAAAAATTTCTCGCTAGGCATGAAGCAGCGTCTTGGCATCGCCCGCGCCTTGCTCCACCATCCGGAATTGCTTATTCTCGACGAACCGACGAACGGACTGGACCCGGCCGGAATCAAGGAAGTGCGGCAGTTAATTATTGACTTGGCCTCCAAGCGGAATATTGCCGTGCTCGTATCGAGCCATATCTTAAGCGAGGTACAGCAGATGGCGACGAAGCTTGGTATCGTGCATCTCGGAAGGCTGGTTGAGGAGATCGAGCAACAGGATCTGCAGATGAAAAACAGGCATTGCGTCGAATTTAAAGTGAGCAACGAGCGCGAGGCGGTCATGCTGTTGGAGCAAAAGTTGGACATTCACGATTACACCGTTCCCGAACCGGGGGTTGTACGGGTGTTCGAGCAGTTGTCGGAGTCGGCCGTCATCAATCGAATGCTGGTTGAGAACCGGATCGAGGTTGCGGAAATCACGATGCTGCGCGAAACCTTAGAAGATTACTTCCTTAGCTTGACGGGGGGCGAACTCAGTGCTTAATGTTTTCTATGCCGAGATGTTGAAATTAAAACGGACCCAGCTCCTCTGGCTAACGCTCTTCGGCGGCATGCTGCCGGTCATTTTATCGATATTCGGGCAATCAAGGAACATGAATTGGAACGAGTTCTTGATCAACAATTCTCTGTTTCTCAATATCATGATCGCACCGATGCTGCTTTCGCTGCTCGCAGGCTTTGTTGTCGTTCGGGAATACGGAGATAATACAATCAACCAGCTTTTCGTATACCCGCATCATCGCGTGACGATCCTGATCGGCAAGATGATCGTCATCCTGCTCTTATCGGCGGCAGTCTTCGTGTTGAACTATACTTTGACCTTGGCGGCGGGCAGCCTCATGAGCGAACAGCCGATTTCGGAAGAGTTATTCTGGAAGTTTACCCGCACACACGCATGGATGCTGGCGTTCCAAGCGTTGCTTATCCCCGTTACGATGACTGTAGGGATCATAGGCAAAAACTTCATTCCTCCGGTTGTGCTGGGGATCGTCGCCATACTCATTAATATGATGGGGATGCAGGGGGTCGAAGACCGTATTGATGGACGCATTACTTTTGTCAGTTATATCCCTTTCGGCTCCATGATCGTACATTTACTGGATATTATGAAAGCTAATGTCTCCAACGATATATACCGCATCCATGCACTCTATCCTCAGGCAGCCGTCTTCTTGTTGTTTTTTCTCTTCAATGTATTCTATTACACGAAATCCGAGGTCCATAGCGGTTCTTGAACGTAATGGTTCAGGTATCGGTAAAAAGGAGCACTTGCCGCGGCATCTGCTCCACTTTCGTTCTTTGATAGCTCCGGGAACGCCCCACTCCCCGTTGCTTATACTTCGTTCCGCAAACCGACGTAAGTTATCAAACCCCAAAAAAAATTCGAATATCCGATTCGTCATGCTCAGGCGACTATTCGCGAGCCCGGGGAATATACGCTGTATTTCAAACGCGGGTTGGACATTCAGAAGTCACTTGATTTTACGCTTGAGTAAAACGGAGCATGGTCTACTTTTCTTTTCCCTTTAAGGCAGTAGAAGAACCAAAAGAAACGCACTTACGGGGAGGGCAATGCCAATAGCAATATAGGGGTAAGGCGTTTTTAAGTAATCTTTAAACTCACGTGCTTCGGACTTCTTGAAATCATGAAAATTCGCCTGCTCGGCAAACGCGTCGATAAGCCCTCTCGCCTCTTCCTCTTCATGACGCAAGAGATGATCCCAAACCTGATCATACTTTGTTCTTAGCTCATCAAGCGATGGGCTTTCTTTGAGTTGGGCCATTTTTTATCACCTTAAAAAGTAGAGTTACTCTCTTTCCATATTACCATTAATTAACTTAAAGTATCATACTCAAAATCCTTATCATATTCTTAGAATTGGTTTGTAAAATGGGGTCCAGAACGAAAGAAAAGGATGAAGAAGCATGAACAACAACCTTATTCTGCAGACTCGGAACCTAAGCAAAACCTTTAGAGGCCAGCAGGCGGTAAACCACGTTTCCCTCTCCATTCAGGAGAACTCCGTTTACGGGCTGCTTGGTCCCAACGGGGCCGGAAAATCCACCCTTCTGAAAATGCTGACCGGCATGCTGCGCCCGACTTCCGGCGATATTTTATTCCGAGGGAAGCCTTGGTCGCGGGCGGATTTATCCCAAATCGGTGCCCTGATTGAGTCCCCTCCGCTTTACGAGAATTTGACGGCAAGAGAGGAGAGAACCTTAGGGTGCGGACGACGCTCCTCGGCTTGCCGGACTCACGGATGGATGAGGTTCTGCACATCGTCGGATTGACCAATACCGGGAGAAAACGCTCCGGTCAATTCTCCATGGGGATGAAGCAACGGCTCGGCATCGCCATCGCCCTGCTTCACCACCCCAAGCTGCTGATTCTGGACGAGCCGACGAACGGCCTCGATCCTATTGGCATTCAGGAACTTCGGGAGCTGATCCGATCTTTCCCGCAGCAAGGAATCACTGTTATTTTGTCCAGCCACGTCTTGTCCGAGGTGCAGCAAATCGCCGACCATATCGGCATCATCGCAGAGGGGGTTCTGGCTTATCAAGAAGCGGTAACCCCTGGCGAAAATTTAGAGTCCCTATTTATGCAAATTGCCCGCGAGCACCGCAAAGGAGGGGAATAGGATGACGGTTTGTATCCGTGCGGAGTGGCTGAAAATCAAACGAACGTTTACGAAAAAGCTGATCTGGCTAGCTCCCCTTTTCACTTTGCTCCTGTGCGCAGGACTGATGCCCGGGCCCTTCTTTCAGATTGCCAGCTATAACTGGTGGTATACGATGCTGCTCCCCGGGGGACTTACGCTGATGTGTGCCGGCGTCCTTCAGAAGGATGGGAAGAAGCTGAAATACCGTGCCGTGCTTGGACTTCCTCTTCCCCCGTACAACATCTGGCTCGGCAAAATCGGAGTTGTCGCAGGCATGCTCTTGGCCTCCATCCTCGTCCTCTTTCTCGGCGTTACGCTCAGCGGTTTGGTTTTCCCGGCCGGTCTGACTTTGGCGGACAGCGCGGCGGGTAGCTCGCTGCTCTTTCTAACCTTTCTGTGGCAGATTCCCCTCAGTCTCTACTTGACGGACCGGATTGGCCTATTTGCTACCCTGATCTTGAATCTGCTGGGCAACGTGGCCTGCAACATCCTATTTGCCGCCCAAGATAGCTGGTGGTCGGTTCCTTACGCAATCTCTTCCCGGCTCATGTGCGCTACGATCGGCGTGCTTCCGAACGGACTGCCGGTTCCGGCGGGCCATGCCCTATGGGACAAGAGCGTTATCCTGCCAGGAGTGCTGATCACGCTGGGGCTATTCTTCCTGCTGTCTTTACTGACTACGCTGTCTTTTCGCAACCGGGAGGCCAAGTAAGATGCTCGCTTACTCTCGTAGTCTCCGATCGGAGCTCATCAAACTGAGAAGGCAACCGATGCTGTGGGTGCATCTTCTCGTCCCGCTGGCGGGGATGGGCATTTTCCTGGGTTACTATGCCTATACTCCCTTCTTGCCGGCCTCTAAGGTCAGCGGCTATTTGCAGGTGCTCGCCGTCGCTTTTCCTACCCTGATCGGGATGGTGTGCGCCATCGCCGCCGACCAGGAGGCTGACGCAGGTCGGTACCAACAACTATTAGCTTTGCCGAGCCGGCTTGTCCCTCTTGCCAGCAAGCTGACATTGCTTCTGCTTTTGGGCTTTGGCAGCACGTTGCTGGCCTCCGTAGGATTCGGGGCTGGCTTCCTGTATCTGTTGAATCAGTCTCTCTATTCACTGGGGTTCTACGTGAAGGCCGCTGGCATCTTGTTCGGAAGCTGTATTTTTCTCTATGCGCTGCATTTGTACGTGAGCCTTCGATTCGGCAAAGGGGCCTCTATCGGTTTAGGGATTTTGGGGAGCCTCACGGCCGCCCTGCTGCTTACCGGTCTCGGTGATCGGAACTGGATCTACATCCCCTACGCCTGGGCCGCCCGATTCGTCACCCTTTGGATGGAATACGGAAGCACGGGAGATGGCGCTATCCCGGCGGAACCATTGGCTCGGCCGGGGATTCTCTTCTGCATAAGTGGAACGGTCGCAATCATGGTATTATTAGGAGGTTGGTTCCGGCGATGGGAAGGCACGAAGTCGCTGGAATAGAAGCCGCTAAGCAAAGGGAAGTGATTTACCTTGGCTAACCTACTTGCTGTAGACGATGATCCCGCCGTATTGGCCTTGCTTCGCAATATTTTGCAAAAAGAAGGGCATGTCGTCACGACCCTCTCCACTCCCTCCGAGGTACCGGGTCTGCAACTGGGCCAGTACGACCTCATTCTGTTGGACGTGATGATGCCGGAGATGGACGGGTTCACCCTCTGCCGGCAAATCCGCGGCATGGTGGACTGCCCGATGCTATTCCTGACCGCCAAATCCATGGAGAATGATGTGGTGGAGGGGCTGGCCATCGGGGCGGACGATTATATCGTCAAGCCGTTTGGGGCAGGGGAGCTACGCGCGCGAATTGGCGCTCATCTCCGCCGGGAAAGCCGGGAACGGCGCACCGTACACTGTATCGGTGAAGTTCACTTCAACTTGTCGGGCAAGGAGATCCGCGTGCAGGATACCGTGATCCCGTTAACCAAAAGCGAATATGCCATCTGCGAGTTTTTGGCGTTAAACCGGGGGCAGGTGTTCTCGAAGGATCAGATCTATGAATCCGTTTTTGGATTCGACGGAGAAAGTGACGCTTCCACCATTGTGGAGCATGTCAAGAATATCCGGGCCAAATTGAACCGAATGAATGTCGCTCCGGTCGAAACCGTTTGGGGGATAGGATACCGATGGAAGTAACCCTGCCGAAGTCAGGACCTAAATTAACCAAGCTCCGTACGCTGTTCCTCAGATATTTAGCTGCTTTTTGTTTGGGAACGATCGGGATTGTCCTGTTGCTAACCGCGATCTTGATGGGGCTGCTGAACACCGGGGCTATTCTTCCGGCGAATTATGCGGAGAAGCAAGTATTCGAGGCCAAGAACCGGATCTTGGAGGGGCAAAGACCTCCGTTAAACCCCTCGTCTGCCTTGTACAAATATGCGAAATATACGCTGGATGGGCGGTTGCTGGAACATAGCTTAACTGTCGAGCAAGGAGATGCGGCGTGGAAGCAGATGGAGGGAAGTCTGTCTTCGTACACCTATCCCTATTCCTATATGAAAGTAACCTATGGCGAAGAAGTCTATATTTTTCGATATTCCATTGCCGCCCGATTTAGCAACGCTGCGCTGCGCCGCGTTCTGCCCGGTGTAGAATTGTTTTTTATCGTGCTGTTCTGTGTTCTTTTTCTATTAGGGACCAGCTTGCTGGCCTCCTCGTTCGGTCGGAAGCTAGCCCGCAAAATGAACGGGCTGCAGGAAGCAACCCGGCGAATTCAGGAGCAGGAGCTGGACTTTACGATTCAATACAGCGGGATTGCCGAGATTGACCGGGTGCTTCAGTCCATGGATCGAATGAAGGATGCCCTGAAAAACTCGCTGGAGCGGCAATGGAACCTGGAGCGCAGCCGCCGGTCTCAAATCTCGGCGCTCGCTCATGACATCAAAACCCCGCTCACCATCGTTCGCGGCAATGTCGAGCTCCTCTCCGAAACAGACCAAACCGAGGAGCAACGCGAGTACACCGATTATATTGCCCAAAGCACCCGCCAGATGGAAGCTTATATCAAGACGTTGATCGAAATCACGAATACGGAGACTGCCGCTTCCTATCAGCCCGTAAGCCTGGATCTGAAGGAGTTCACCTCCACGATCGAAGGACAGATACAGGCCTTGGCCGCCGTCAAAGAGCTCTCCGTGGCGATCAACACCGTTGGCGAACTGCCGGACGAGCTCTATGCCGATCCTGTTCTGTTGGAGCGCGCCCTGATGAACGTCATCGCCAACGCGATGGATCACGCCCCGGCAAAGAGTAGAATCACGCTATCGGTGGAGAAGGCGGACGATTGGATCCATTTTCGCGTGACCGACGAAGGCCTGGGCTTCTCGCCCGAAGCACTCAAACGCGCGGCCGAACAGTTCTACATAGGCGACCCGTCCCGTCGAACCGACGGCCACTACGGTATGGGCTTATATATCACCGAGTTTATAGTCCGCTTGCATGGGGGCGAGCTGCATATCGCCAATTCTAAGGTGACGGGCGGGGGTGAGGTGAGTGTTGAGATACCGCGGTAATTTCGGTGAAATCAATGATGTTATATCCATACCCTAAACGAAAATAACCCGCCCAAGTTAGCGCCAAGGGTGCGGGTTATTTATCCAAGCACTTTGGAGGTTTCCCACCCAAAATGTTGTGTGGGAAGTCGGATGGCCGTCCGGCTCACTTGGTCTGTCCGCCTTTGTGAAAAGCATCGGTTCGAATCACAAAATCCACCTCTTGGGTGTCATGATTCCAACTGCGCCGCCTTCTGCTCCAGCTTCTCAGCGAGGGATTGAGCCCGAGCTTACCGATGCAAAGATTACTTCAATCTGATCTTCCATTGTCATATCAGTAGGAGCAAAGAAAAAGTACGTTTTTTCTTTTACTTTGGATATCACGGTTGGTTGTCTAATCTCTTCTTTAGCACGGATACTAAAAGTTTTTTCATCCCCTAATGTAACTACCCCCCCAAAAATAGGCAAGTGGACAGGGTTATGATCTATAACCGTTGGAGAAATACTTCGAATCACATCAAGGTTGGGTGAGTTATTTTTATTAATGTATAGCCCTTTTTCGTTGATATACTCTGACCAGAAATCTGACTCCCCACGCCTTTGTAACGTTAATATCCCTGCTAGTTCACCATTTCTCTCATATAAGTAATGATGAAAATATCTATTATCGGTTGAAATTAACTTTATATCGTTTTTGGATATTCCATTCTTCCAAAGTATTCCTGACGCAGTATAGTTTCTATAAAAAAGAATCGATACAGCTCCTAATATAATTAGGAGAGCTACAAGTCCTATTACCCATTTGTTATTTTTCATTTCATGCACCTCCGAGGAAATATATATTAAGGAGGATATATGAAAAAACTAGTCGTTTTCTTAATTGCAATAACCACAGCTTTTGCAGGAATCACTGGATCGGCGTTGGCCTCATCGAGTCCGCAAAGTGATTACAGCAATGTACCCAAACTCGATAAGGCAGAGCAACTTGAAGTAGAGTCACTGCTCGATGAACTTGTTGCTGTAAGATTAGAACAATCCAAACTTAAAGAAACATCTCTAAATGGCATTTCTACAACGACCTCTATCGCCAACCTTTATATGCAAGATCAAAATTTAGTAACAGAGCTAGAAGAGAAAGGTTTGAAAGAAGAACGAAATATTTTAAATGAAGCATCTGCTGCTCAAACTGAATATGATAATCTTCAGATATTAGCCGGACCACCAACATGGGGGCCGTACCCCAATGTCGATATCCTTTCGTACGGCGAAAAAACAGTTACCGTCAGTGGTAAGACATATAAAATATGGATCACATATGCTGTTCCAAAATCCGGTGGCGGAGCCCCTTTAGTTAAACACTATAACGCAGTTAAGTTGATAAACCAACCATTCGAATTTTCAAAACTTAGAGATAAAGTGTTTGATTTCTTACTTCAAAGAGCAATTGGAAATATTCCTTATGCAGAATGGACCCTATATGACTACTTTTGGCCTGAAGCAACTTCTTACCCTAGTTATGACACCTATGACTTATCAGTATCGTATGCATCAAAAATGAAATATGTATGGGTTGAAAACGGGACAGTTTGGCAACTGAAGGCGTCATCAAATAATGTACAAACGGATGAAACCCATAATTTAAGAACCTATGTTAATGGAAGCCTGAAGACAATTCCTAAGGTGAAAAAAATAATATGTGGGGAGATTCGTATAACGACATTGAAACAATTGCAGTTACTGCCAGCTTTACTTTCACCAGCCCAGTAAACACTCTCACATTTAGAGATGTGAACAAAAAAAGTGCACTAAGTTTCTTCCCGTACTATGCCAGTGGTCCCGCAGACCTTTCTCCATAAACAAATTTAATACCATGATCAAATTACCAAGAAACCCTACTCTTTTACAAGGTTAGGGTTTCTTGGTTTTCATGAAGAAAAAGGTTGTAAGAAAAGTTAGGGGCAACCCCCATCTTTTCAAGCATACCAGGTTAATTGCCATTTCTCTCATGTCTGTGCGGTCACTCGTTAAGGTTAGTTCCTTGACGTTCAGTAGCCCTTAGTACAATACCCATGCAGGCATCTTTTTGGTGTCCATGATGCTTCTTTATTCATTTCTTTTCGCGCTCGATTGTTCAAATTCATGAGCCCGGATGCTTTTCTCCAAAGTGAACGATCAATTTTTCTGGATGGGTCTGGTCTTCCCCTTCATTCAGCCTCCCAACCCGTGAATCATGATCTGCACGCCCGGGCTGTTCAAAGCCCACGCCACGCCTACTACAAAACTAAACATGATCAACGACAAAACTCCTCTTCTTCTCATGGTTCTTTTGCACCTCGCATAATAGATTTTTGTACTGCTCCTGACATTCCCCGGACGCCTTATGCCTGAACTGCTCGAACAACCTTACACAGTGGATCAACATGGTCTCATGGTTAAACCTCAGCGCAAGCTCCAAACTTTCGAATAGATGCCGGAAGCCCAGCTCGTACCGCTGCGTATACAGATCGTATTGAGCCAATTCCGACAAGTACCGGACATACTGATCCGCCACAATCTGCGAATTATATTTGCCGAAACGGCACATCCGATCCCGATACGCCAATTGCCCCCGGAACCGCTCCAGCAAATGATCCACATTCAATTGAAACTGGTTGGCCGCCTGCAAAATCCGGTACATCCCCGGAACGGTCTCATGCGCATTCGCCGCCAAGCACGCCGCATAATCCGCCAGCGCCCTAACTTCGCCGGACATCAAGCGATACAAATGGGTGTTGGCCCTGCCCCACTCCCGAAACTGTTCTGCAATCCGCCGCTCTTCCTCGCTCCATTTCTCAATTCCGTACGAATCGCTACCGTTATACAGACCGACATACTCCAAAGCCCGGGCGTACTCTTGATGAGCATCGCAGACATTCGCCATCAACAAATAAGCGTACATCAGATAAAAAAGCTCCGGCCTGGACGCCCCCTTTCCCACCTCCTTCCGTTTTCTTTTCACCCGATGGTGATATTGGATCGCCGCCTTCTGCTCCAGCTTCTCCGCGAGGGATTGAACCCGATCCCACCGATGCAAAGAAGCGTACACATCCGCCAAGTCTTTGAGTGCATCCAACTGATGCCCTTCTTCCAAACGATCGACATATTCTTCAAACAAAGCGGCGACGCGTAAATTTTCCTCCTGATCGTCCCCGAGTCCAATCGTAAACAGGCGATACCGGCTAAGCGCCAGGCGTTCGGAATGTTGGTACTTCTCGCATTCGGCGACACAGTTGTAAAGGATGGCGGCCGCCCTTCTTTTCCCCTCCCGAAAAAACTGCTCCGCCGTCTCCAACAACAACGGCATATACGCCAAATGATCCGCCACCGCCTGCACCAGCCGTTCCAGGCAATCCAGCTTGTCCAGCTCCGCACACCGCCGCAGAAACGGCCCCATCCGCCGCCAATCCGGCGGCGCGCCAAACAAACAGTCCTCCAAATAGACCTCGTAAAGGGAACCATCCCCGAGCCCCATTCCCTCCGTGATGAGATCCAGATTATGCATGGAAATCTGGCGTTGCCCGCTTAACATCGAGCTGATCGTACCCGGATTAATCCCGGATATCTCGGAGAATTGCTGGAGCGTCAATTCCGTCCTCCTCAAATAATCCTCCAACTCTTGTCTGACCGTGGTTGCAGGTTTCATGGGAATACCTCCTTTAACAGACGGAAACCTACGCCAATAATCGATACATATACGATGCTTTCACCCACATAAGCCCACTTTTGGCTCTATTATACTATATATAAATAGTATTTTGTACATAAAAAACTATATTTAATGCCCTGCATAATATTTTCCAAGTCACCTAAGCTTATACTGAGGTGATGAAATGGCAGAATTGCGCAATTTTCTAGGAAATCGAATCCGAGCCATACGAAACGCGAAAGGCCTCACGCAACAAAACTTGGCGGATTTGTCCGGTCTGGACTATAGATATATCGGAGCCATCGAACGGGGAGAACGGAACTTTTCCATCGATACTTTGGAGAAAGTACTGGTAGCTTTAAAAGTCTCCCTTCGCGAAGTTGCCTACTTTAATATTGAGCAGATCAAAGAGGATTCGCCGCGATGGGAAGCTATCGATCATTTTGTTGCAAGCACTGAGGGATTAACCGAGGAACAGATTGAGACTTTGCGGCGAGTGAATCAGGAGGTTTTGAGGGCGTTTAAATAGCAAATTCCGTTCAGCAGAAGCTATTGTTGTCATTTGTTCTTATTTACATAAATCTAATACAAAACCTTCGTTCTATCAAAAATACACTCTACTCCTCCAAAACATCATTTGCACGTTTGCTGTAATTTGTTTCAATATAAACAACAAAAGCAGTGAGGGTTCTCTCACTGCTCTGTTTCTTATTTTCTATATTGGATGTCCCCGTAACTCAAAATGTAATAAGCTCTCTTGCTAATGCAACCAACCAACCATTGGCTGTCAGTTGTATTGTTTTTCTTCGATTGTCACCCTCATCTCTTGTTGAAGTTACTAGTTCATTATCTTCTAGACTTTTTATATGAGGTCTCAAAGCTTCTACACTATTAAACCCATATGATTCATATTCACTGGGAGCTGATATTCCCTCATTTTTCACGAGTTGGTCAAAAACCTTCCAACTTCTGGGCTGGATTTGAATAATACTAGATAGCTGATGGCACTGCTCAATAACCCATTTATTGAAAACATAAGACTTTTCTTCACCAGTATCAGGCTCTTCCTCTACATCTAATATATATTGGCAGTAAGCGTCAGCCTTACTTAAAGCATCTCTTAAGTTTCCGTTCAGCACCTTATAGAGCTTTGCAAAATCATGTGACGTCAAAGGGAGATAGCTTTTATCAGGATTTTGGGCGAAGGCCTTGATCCTTGATAATAGTATTTGATCAGCAACACTTGAATCAATCCCTTCAACTAACAGCGGATCGTGAAAATATCCATTTAGCCTGGGAGAAGATGCAACACTTCTGACAATACCGGCTGACCCACACAGAACCCACCTAATACCTGTAGAGTTTAAAATTGTATCTCTTAGTTCCTCTAGTAGTTTCTTTGCAGTTGCTGATGTTTGAAGAAGTTCTAAATTATCAATAATGCAAACAATACCTCCACTACTGTCCTCCGGCCATATTTCTTCTAACCACTCATTAATTAATGCAGGCAAACCATTTTTTGTAAAACCCTCACCTTCATTTGTTTGAGAGGTCTTTCCAAAGTTAGCGCTCCCTCCTAAGAAACCACCGCCCACCTGAAAAGTATCTATTAAAGGATAATTTAACCATTTATCTAAAGCAGACGTACTCGGCAAACTAATCCCACCATCACGAAGCTCCTTGGCCTTATCAATTAACGTTTGGGCAATAGCAACATAAACTTCCCAAATAAAATCTTGTGGCTCTTTACTTGCACTTATTTGAAAAGGTTTCTTGCACGGAATTATTAGGTCTGGGGATCTTTCTGCTAAATAATCTTGGTACGCTGAGTGAACTGTTACATTGATTAAACTTGTCTTTCCTACTCCATTCTGTCCCTCTAATGTCACCCATTTGGGAGCATTTCTCAATCTCCTAGAAAGCATGCGCAACTCTTTATCGCGGCCAACTAGCAACTCGGCACCTCTTTCACTAGGTGGCAAAGGTGATGGAGAGAAAGGATTATCCATAAAACCCCATTCCTGATAAACACTCATACTGCACTACACATCCTTTCGAAGGAATTACTTATTTAAAATTGGCATATGAGAGCAGATTCCATTATCTTCTCTACGGTCAACCTCAGTGATGCTTCCGGAAACGAAAAATGATAAGTAACACGTTAGATTTTATCTTGATTCTCTATCTTCGCTTTTGCTATAAGTAAATCTACAACCATTTTTTCCAATTCGTCCACCAATTCGTTATCCTTCTCACTCCACGTTCCATTATGTACTAAACTACTCCTCTTATTATAGCACTCAGTAAAAAACCTGTTGGCCGGTGGTCAAGCCCCAATTTTGTAGACATTGAAAAAAGCCCTTAAGCTGCAAGCTGGCGCCGGAACTCTACCGGTGTCAGCTTGTTTA
>NZ_JBNYYG010000057.1:0-36294 GCF_050565405.1 Paenibacillus macerans
CGTCGAAAACAGCGAATTCTATTCGATTTTTCGTATATATTTCTCGCCTGATCCTTTCGGCATCCTGGGTTGGGGAAGCAGAGCCTCGGATGTTAATGCACCGCTAATGCATAGAAGTCCCTTATTCCTAAAACTCCGAGTGGTAGCCGTCTGATACGCAAGAAAGTTACCGCAAATAAAGGATTGACGACTCCGAGAAGGCTTCGATAGAAGCCTTATATTGTTGGTTGCATTTTTAGGATCATATGTTACTATTAACATAGGTTATCGATATAGAGGTGAATTCAATGTCCATCAAGTACGCGATCTTGGGAATTTTGAGCAGCCAGTCCCTCACCGGCTATGATTTGAAAAAGATCATACAGGATTCGCCGTTCATGCCTTGGTCCGGGAACAACAATCAGATCTACAAGGCATTGGTCGAACTGCTGGACGAGGGCTGGGCGACGAACGAGGTCCAACACCAGGAGAGCTCCCCGTCGAAGAAGATTTATACCATTACGAACGAAGGCCGTGCTGAGCTCAAACAATGGATTCAGACGCCGCCCGAGCTGCCCGAGTTCAAGAGCACGTTCCTGATTCAGCTCGCTTGGGCGGACCGGCTGGACACCGCCGAACTAGGCGCCCTTCTTGCCGGCTACGAGCAGGAAATCTATCTGCAAATCGCTGCGCAGGAGGAGAGCCGGCGCAGGGGCGATTTTTCGCCGCGCCGCACGGCGCGCGAAGCTTACCTGTGGGATCAAATTCACGGCCATGCCCTCGGGTTTTATCGCAATGAATTGGATTTTATCGGGCAACTTCGTAAGGAGCTTGGCATGGATCAGGAGAAAGGGGCAAACTCAATGAATATTCAAATCGTGGAAAAAAACGACCACAAGATCATCGTCGTCGCCTCCGCCGAGCCGCCGATCGGCGGCGGACAGGATGCGATCCAGCTCGTGGAGGCGAGCATCGAGCACGGGACCGGCCTGCTCGTGCTTCACGCCGAAGCCCTTTCCGAGGACTTCTTCAAGCTCCGCACCGGGGTGGCGGGGGACATCCTGCAGAAGTTCGTGAACTTTTCGCTTCAAGCCGCCGTGGTCGTTTCCAGCCAAAGCCTGATCAAGGGCAAGATGAAGGAATTGCTGGCCGAGTCCAAGCAGGGGAAGGTGTTTCGGGTATTTGACTCTCAGGACGAGGCGGTGGAATGGCTGGCGGGAACGTAGTTCCTTGAACCGCCGTCAGGCTGCGGACCCTATCGTCCGCAGGCCGTCCGGTATAATACGGGAGGCACTCAAGCCTCTGGCGGAATAATCTCTCGGCGCTCCGGTTGCCCCTCCGCGGCCTTCGCTGGAGATGCATCCCCCGGCAATGGTATAATTTTCTTTAGGAAATTAAGCTTGGGAGGCAGATCGATGAGAGAAGAGTTATTGGAACAGCTGGAGACGTGGCATGAGGAGGACGAATACGAACAAATCGTACAAGCCGTCATGGACGTTCCGGCCGAGGAACGGGATTACGAGCTGGTCAGCCATTTGGGGCGGGCGCTGAACAATCTCGAGCGTTACGAAGAGGCGGTCGAGCAGTTCTTGACGATCGCGGCAGAAGGCGAGAACGATCCGTTGTGGCATTACCGCATCGGCTTGGCCTACTATTATTTGGAGCAATATGACGACGCGCGGAGCGCGTTCGGAAACGCCGATCGGCTGGATCCGGGCGACGAGGATACGCTGGAGTTCCTGAGCTGGATCGAGGAGAAGACCGCCGCGGCCGAGTCGGAGGCGGAGACGGACGATGAAGCTGCAACGGACGGAGCGAAAGCCAAGGACGAAGCGGCTAAAGCGGCTCCCGTGGTCCTCGCCGCCGGCGGCGACTTCGACTTAGACAGCTTCTGGGACGACGGCAATCCCGCTGCGGTACAATACGTGTCCGCGCCGTCTACGGACGAGTTGGTCGCTTCCGTTGAGGAGGAGCTGGTGTTCCGGCTGCCGGCTTTTTATATCGGCATGATGAAGTTACATAACGGCGGGATTCCCCGCAACCGGTATTTCCAGGGCGAATCCGGTGCGCCGCTCGAAATTTTGGGCATCCTGGGCATCGGGCGCGAGAAGCCGCATTCGCTGTGCGGAGCCGCCGGGAGCCGCGCGACGATCGAGCGAGAGGGTTACCCCGAGTTCGGCGTGGTTCTGTGCGATACGCCATCCGATGCCGGCGTAGTCATGCTGGATTATCGCGAGTTCGGCAACGACGGCGAACCGGAAGTGGTCTATGTGGACAAGGCGAGCAAAAAAGTCACCCGGCTGGCCCCCGATTTCGAAGCTTTCGTTCGCGGGCTGGCGGGCGTGGAGCAAGCCTAGCCCAAGATGGGCACGGATCGTGAAGCGAGTTTAGTTAAGAGCCGCCTGGGTTTCATATCCAGGCGGCTTATTTTTCCTGCTTTTTTCGCCAAATCGCCTTCATCAAACACTACTCCGCCCCGCAAAAAAGGGGTAGAATGAGTAGAGTAGGTTAAGAGGTTCCACCGGATGGAATAGATGACCTGAAAAGGGGTACTCCATGGCACAATTGGTCTATAAGCAAATCATAGACGACCTGAAGCAGAAAATTTTCGCCGGTCGGTTCGAGAACATGCGATTGCCGGACGAGCGCAGCCTGAGCGAAACGTACCAGGTGAGCCGCAGCTCGGTCAAGCGGGCGCTGACGAAAATGGAGCATGACGGCATTATTTTCAAAAAACGCGGTTCGGGCACGTTCATCAACCCGCTATACATAAAAAACGAATCCATCTTCAACTACGAAGGCTCCAATCTCGGGGTCACCGACAACTTCCAGATGCACGGCAAGAAGCCGAAGGTGAAGGTGCTCAGCTTCGAGGTGATTCCGCCGACCGAGGAATTGCAGCGCGATCTATTCCTGGAGCCGCATGATTTCGTCTATAAGATCATCCGTCTGCGCCTGTTCGACGACGAGCCTTTCATGATCGAGACCGGGTACATTCCCATCAAAATCGTGCAGGATCTGAACCAGACGATCATTGAGGGATCGATCTTCAATTATCTGGAGGACTCGCGGAATCTGGCCGTGACCAAATCGTTTTTGTCCATTTTCGCCGAGCCGTCCCATGCGGAGGACCGGGAGCTGCTGCACTTAACGGAGCATGAACCCGTCAGCATCATGGAGGGGATCTTCTTCCTCGACAACGGCACGCCGTTCGAATTTTCCCATATGCGGTTTCATTACAAGTATTTGAAATTCAATACGTTCGTTTCGGTGCAGGACCGGTAAGGCTGAAATTTTTCAGCCTTATTTTTTTTGCCTGTTCGGCAGAGTCCCTTCGGGCATAAGTTAGCCGATATTTGCAAATTTATAAAATCAAGGGATTTCAAGCGTTCCGGTACGGTTAAATTTCATAGTATGTTCAATATTTCACATAATTGGACCGTATCAATTTTTAGAAAGGTCGTTATTATATAAATATAGGTGAAAATATTCACAAACATCGATCAGAAAAAATAAGGGAGTGGAAGAAATGGCATTATCGGTAACGGAAGTCGATTTTTCTTCGAAAACGTATTTGTCCAAGCTGGATGCGTATTGGCGCGCAACGAACTATATCTCGGTCGGCCAGTTGTACCTGAAGGACAACCCGCTGCTCCGCGAGCCGCTGAAGGAATCGGACGTGAAGGTGAAACCGATCGGGCACTGGGGAACGATTCCGGGGCAAAACTTCATTTACGCCCACCTCAACCGGGTCATCTGCAAATATGATCTGAACATGTTCTACATCGAAGGGCCGGGCCACGGCGGCCAGGTGATGGTGTCGAACTCTTACCTGGACGGCAGCTACACGGAGGTTTATCCGCACATTACGCAAGACATCCCGGGTTTGAAAAAACTGTTCAAGCAGTTCTCCTTCCCGGGCGGGATCGCTTCCCATGCCGCGCCGGAAACGCCGGGGTCGATTCACGAAGGCGGGGAATTGGGCTATTCGCTTTCGCACGGCGTGGGCGCGATACTGGACCATCCGGACCTGATTTCGGCGATCGTGGTCGGCGACGGGGAGGCGGAAACCGGCCCGCTTGCGGCCTCATGGTTCTCCAATCGGTTCATTAACCCGATCACGGACGGAGCGGCGCTGCCGATTCTGCACCTGAACGGATTCAAGATCAGCAACCCGACGATTTTGTCGCGGCAAACGAACGAGGAAATGACCGCTTACTTTAAAGGCATGGGCTGGGAGCCGATTTTCGTCGAGGGCGAGGATCCCGAGTTGATGCATCCGGCGATGGCGAAGGCGCTGGACACGATCGTCGAGAAAATCCGCGCGATCCAGAAGCATGCCCGCGAAACCGGGGACGCTACCCGTCCGGTGTGGCCGATGCTGGTATTCCGTTCCCCGAAAGGCTGGACGGGACCGAAGGAATGGGGCGGCGTGCCGAACGAAAATTCGTTCCGCGCTCACCAGGTTCCGATTCCTGTCGATCAGAAGAACATGCAGCATGCCCCGGCCCTGCTGGAATGGATGAACAGTTATCGTCCGCAAGAATTGTTCGACGAGAACGGCCGCTTGAACGTGGAGCTGGCCGCCATCCTGCCGAAAGGCAACCGCCGGATGGGCATGAATCCGGTGACCGATGCCGGTAAGCTGGTCAAAGACCTGCGTCTGCCGGACTTCCGCGACTATGCGCTCGATAACTCCGTGCCGGGCAAAGTGGTCGCTCAGGACATGGCCGTGCTCGGCAAATACGTCGCCGAGGTCGTTCGAATGAACGAAGCGAACCAGAACTTCCGTATTTTCGGACCGGACGAAACAATGTCCAACCGCCTCGGGCCGGTATTCGAAGTGACCAAACGCCAATGGCTGGACTCCGTGAAAGAGCCAAACGATGAATTCCTGGCCCCTTACGGCCGGGTGATCGACTCGCAGCTGTCCGAGCACCAAGCGGAAGGCCTGCTCGAAGGTTACGTGCTGACCGGACGCCATGGTTTCTTCGCCAGCTACGAAGCATTCCTGCGCGTGGTCGACTCGATGATCACCCAGCACTTTAAATGGCTGCGCAAAGCGACCGACCAAGGCTGGCGCGCGGAAATCCCGTCCCTGAACGTAGTAGCGACGTCGACGGTGTTCCAGCAGGACCATAACGGTTATACGCACCAGGATCCGGGCTTGCTCGGCCACTTGGCCGACAAGAAACCGGAATTCATCCGCGAGTATCTGCCGGCGGACGCGAACTCCTTGCTGGCGGTGTTCGATACGATTCTTAACGACCGCCAGAAGATCAACCTGATCGTGTCGTCCAAACATCCGCGCCCGCAGTGGTTTACGGCGGATGAAGCGGCGGAGCTGGTAAGCAAGGGCTTGAAGGTGATCGATTGGGCCAGCACCGACCAAGGGGGCGAACCGGATATCGTATTTGCTTCCGCAGGTACGGAGCCGACGATGGAGAGCTTGGCGGCGATCAGCATCCTGCACGAAAAACTGCCGGATCTCAAAATCCGTTACATCAACGTGGTCGACCTGCTCAAGCTGAGAAGCCAGAAGCTGGACCCGCGCGGCTTGTCCGACGACGAATTCGACGCGTTCTTCACCAAGGACAAACCGGTCGTGTTCGCGTTCCACGGTTATGAAGGCTTGATCAAGGACCTGTTCTTCGACCGCCATAACCATAACCTGCACGTCCACGGCTACCGCGAAAACGGCGATATCACGACCCCGTTCGATATGCGCGTCGTGAACCAAATGGACCGTTTCGACCTGGTGAAGGAAGCCGTATTGAGCCTGCCGAACGCCGGCCAATATGCCTCGATCGCGGCCGAAATGGACGCGATGGTGCAGAAGCACCACGAGTACATCCGCGAGGAAGGCATCGATCTGCCGGAAGTGGACAACTGGGTTTGGAAGCCGCTGAAATAAGAAGCGTTGCGAGGAAAACATGCAACTGCCTGCTCCCTTTGGGAGCAGGCAGTTTTGTTTGAGGACGCAGTCGGGGCAGCGATGCAGGCGCACGATGAGCAGGTGCAGGATGAGCAGGCGCAGGGCGGTGATGGCAGGTGGCCTGGGTAGAGCAGGGCAGCAGGGCCGATCTCTGGCAAAGCTCCGGTTCCCTTCGTACCTGTTGGCCGCTATAAGAGTATCCCTGCCATGGAACCTGCCGCCAGGGCGCCACCTCTCCGACAGCCAAGGGGGTGCCTCGTACGCTAACGGACACCAGAGACGCTAATGGACCCTAAATGGCCGATTCCCGATTTTAACGGACTGAGGAGACGCTATTTGCTGCAAATAGGCCCGAATTACGGACTTGGCACTTGAATAACGTCTTTGGAGTCCGTTACGACGGGAAATAACCGGGAAATGGGCGAATAGCGTCATTACGGCCGTTATGAGGGAACGCGGCGTCAGAGGGGCGGTAACTTTCCTGCGGATTGAACCGCCGCCTTGAACCGCCTCCGAACCATGGTTGCCGGACCGGGTGCCGAGAATGTTGTATTTCAGAGTCAATTTCATAATTCAGTTTACTGGAGGGCATACCCGTCCAAAATCCGAGATCACTTTTTTAAAAATCAGGCGACTTGCCCAGGCTGGCTCAACTGCTTGTTTAACTTGTCTAATGCAAACTTGCTGAGATTATAGGCCAACGTGCTTAGCTGGAAATCTACACTCGCTCGAACGCCGCGGTGACGTGTGCGTTTCATGCTGAAGTATTCCTTGAGGTAGGCAAATACACGCTCCACAGCGGTTCGCTTCTTGTATAGCTTCACAAAGCTCTCGCTTCCTCTAGCCGGATAAGTGTGCTTGCGCAGATCTGTTTCCATGCGGATCTTAAAGACCTTCTGGCAGCCAGACTCGGCAAATGGACATTCCTTGCACTCGCTTGGCAGGGTATACCGAAGGGTCTTGTACTTGGCATCAAAACTGTCGTACCGGTAAGCATGGCCCTCTTTGCAAACGGGATTGTAATCCCGGTTCATCCCCTCGGGCGGCTCCGTATGGTGGATCATATCAATGACCGGGTAGGCGCCTAGCGAGTGAATCAACTGGTAGATCGCCTTGCTGTCGTAACCTTTGTCTCCCAAGACGTGCTTCACCTGAAGCAGGGGAAACTTCAGGGTAGGCCCTTGAGCAGCAGGATCGCCATACGCTGGTCGTTCGGGTTCGCCGAGCTGAATACGCCGCTGAGGATGTACTGGCGGTCGGTATCGACCAGCACATTCGCTTTAAAACCATACCAACTGGTGAGCCGGCCCTTGGAATTTTTCTTGTCGCAGCGCGCGGCCTGCCGGGGCAACGCGGCGAGTAGTTCATCGTACGTGTAGGACAGCATGTCCTCTACTTTCTTCTCAAACGGTCCCAGGCTCGCTTCGTAGGCTTCCCGTTCTTTGCTCCGGCGCTCTTTTTCTTCGGCAGAGACACGTCCCCGCGGGTAGACCGGTTTCTTGGGCTGCTCGCTCACGGGCTGGGTTTGCGACTCAGCCATATCCAGTTGCAGTTGCTCTGCCGCCGGCCCTTCATTTTGTTTTGGGGAACGGCGAGCGGCACGGCGTTTGGAGGCGGACTCGCTGAATTGGCAGTCCCAAGCCTCGACAATGGAGGAATCGACGGCGATATGCGTACCAGATACGAATCCTTCCTCCATGGCGGACAGCACCAGACGATCCTGCAGCTTCTCGAGAAGCCCATTCTGTTGCAGTGCATGGATCAGACGCGAATAGGAGGCCTCGCTGGGTATGCGGTTGGATCCGGTAAACCGGCACTGGACTCGAAATTCTTCGCTGGACTTGAGCCGTCTGACTAGGGAGGACACATATTCGACGCCCTCCATTTTCGCTATGAGCAGCGAATAGATCATGGCCGGTACATTCAATTCCTCCGGCCGCCCGCGACCGTGTTTTTTTCTTAATGATTGCATCACCGGTGCGAGGTTCAAATGCTCAAAGATCTGGCTATATTTATCCTCAGGCTGCATTTGTAACAATTCCTTGAAGGAAAAAAGTTCGCCTTGTCGAATGGAATAGATAAGGATTACCTCCTTTTTCTCGGGTGTTGGTTTGGTCACCTATTACTTCGAGATTTGGGGAGGTACTCCCTTTTTTATACCTTGAAAAACCAGTCATAGTAAGGGGTTTGATTTATGAAATTGACTCTGATATACAATATTTTCTCGCTCGGCGGCGGGCTTGGCCATAGAAAGGCACCGGCCGTACGTCCACGGGCCAGCCCCATGGAACCCCTTGCCGTTTTCCGAGCGGCCGGGGTTCCTTTTGCGGTTAGGGAAGTTTCGGTCCGCCTGCCGGCTTGGCGAATTGGACCGTCTCCTGCCTTTGTTCGCCGGGGTTGGCGTATACGATCTGACCGCTTTCCTCCGTAACGCCGCCACCGACCATTCGTTTGTAGCCGGTTGCCGTGAATTGTCCGTTCAGGCCGATCCGACCGCTCTCTTCATTCCAGCTGTCTCCCCAACCGCCGGCGGAGTAGGCGTAATAAGCTTTGCCGATCTTGGGATTGTCGCCTTTCGCTCCCGTCCATTTACCTTGCAAGAACAGGTTCAGGGAATCGCTTTCTTTCACTTGCGCCTGCCAGACCACCTCGGGAAAATCGTCCTTGAATTCGAACCGCGATACCGTATTCCCCCGAATCAGGTAACCGCGCAGCGCCTCCCCTTCGGGAAACAGGGCCGTATACCCCATATATTCGCTTTCGAATCGGTAGACCAGCGGCTCTTGCTTGTATCGCAGCTTATCTCCGATCACCTGATCAATCACCAACCGACGCGCATCCGGCAGCGAACCGTCGGCCAGGACGGCCGACTGGGCGGCGCTGAGCGGCGAACGCACGCTGGCCGTGCTGCCGTTAATATAGACGATGTAAAAGGGCAAAAGTTTCAGTTCGCGGTTGGGGGACCATGCGGGTTTATTTTGTTTATTTTTTCCGTCTTCGGCTCAACCTAACGGAGAAGCGGATCCACCCAAATCAACTTAACGGAGGGAATTAGACATGATGCATGATCAAGTGGCGCACCGGGAGGCCGTGGAAACGGTCCGGAATTTGATCAAAGGAATCGAAATCGCCATGCTGACGACCGTCACGCAGGAGGGACTGGTGTCGCGTCCGATGAAAACCCAGGAGGTCGAATTCGACGGCGATCTGTGGTTCTTGACGAAAGAGGAAACGGACAAATACACCCAGCTCAAGCAGCATCCGAACGTCAACGTGTCGTACGTGGGGAACTCTTACGTTTCGGTACGCGGAACCGCCGAAGTGGTCGATGACCGGGAGAAGATCAAGCAATTCTGGAACCCCGCCTACGCCAAATTTCTGCATACCACCAGCGACGATCCGAATCTGATTCTGATTAAAGTGAAGGCCGAAGCGGCGGAATACTGGGAAACCGGCAATATCGTCAAAATGGTCAAGCGGATGTTCTCCCAACTGACCGGCGCCGAAACCGAAGCCGAGCTGAACAAAACAGTGAAGCTGTAAGCGGGGCTTGACCATCTCCCATGAGGCTAATTCGCCATGCTGACGCTGCCCGGGCGGGATTTGCATATTTTCTTCATCCGGGTGGCCTCTTCGACGATTTGCTCCATGCTCTCAAAGCTGCGGTTGAGGTTCGTCACGACGGCGATGGAAATGGAGACGAGCGGAATAGGGCCATACAGGCCGGAGCGCCCCTCGCCCAGCACGTAATTGTTCTTGAGGTCTTCCTTGCTGTAATAATCCTTCTTCATCTGCTCGAATCCGTCGATGACTTTGCTGCAGGCGAATTGATAATTGTGGTGGTTCAAGATGGCGATGAAATCGTCGCCGCCGATATGTCCGAGGAAGGAGCCCTGGCCGGAGAATTGCTCGCGCAGCAAGCCCGCCGTCGCTTGGATGAGCGAGTCGCCCATTTTGAACCCATAATTGTCATTGTAAGACTTGAAATGGTCGAGGTCGATGTAGAGGACGCTGAATTGTTCCTGCCGGGTCGATTGCTGCAGCCAGTCGTCGATCATCCGGTTGCCGGGCAGGCCGGTCAGCGGGTTCAGGAAACTCGCGATTTCCGCCCGGACATTCGCCACCTCCAGCAGCAATCGGCGAATGCTGACGAACCCGTACAGGCGGCCTTCGCGCATCACCAGCACGCCGTCGTACAGCTCCTCTTCCGCCCGGCTCATCGCTCGGATGCTGACCTCCGTGATCGGCTCGTCCCCATCGACGATCAACGGGCTGCTGTTGACGACAAGCATGACGGGGCGGCCCATGTACACGTGGTACCCGTATTGCGTGGCGAGCAGTTGGAAAAAGCGGGCCCGCATCAGCAGCGACGGGCTGCCGTCATTCCCTACTACCGCGATCCCCTCCAGCTGGGGACTTTGCTTAAACAGATTGTTGACCGTGCCGCACTTCGTTTCGGGGGCGACGACGGGAATCGTCTCCGCTATTTCGCCGATCTTCGTCAACAAAACGTTCACCTTTCCTCTCATCGAACCATCGCCGATCCTTTAGACCAAGCCCAGGATGCATCCGATTCCAATTACGCGGGCGGTAAAAAAGCGTCTCCCATTTCCGTGGCCGGTTTGCCGAGGGCATACCCCTGCCCGTATTCGATGCCTTCTTGGCGCAGAAACGCGAGTTCCTCCCGTTCTTCGATCCCCTCGGCGATAATGTAGGTGCCGGATTCGGCCGCAAACTCCTGAAGCAATTTCACGATGCGCTGCTGATTGGGATGGAGATGGATATGCCGGATCAGCGACTTGTCGATTTTGATGAACTCGGGCTTCAAACTGACGATCGCCTTCAAGCTGTTGTAGCCGGAACCGGCGTCGTCGATCGCGATGCGGAAACCTTGGGCGCGGTAATGGGACAGAATGCGTTCGAAGGCCACGTAGTCGTGAACCGCCTGCTTTTCGGTCAGCTCGAACACGACCTGCTGCGGGGACAAGCCATACCGGGACAACAGCTGGATCGTTTCCCCGCTCCGGTAGCCGGGGTCGGACAACACCTGCGGATGGATGTTGACGAACACGACCGTGTCCGCCGGCTTGCGCGCCCGGATCAGGGCCATCCGGAAGCGATTGAAGGAGATGTCGCGGCAAAAACGTTCGAACGCGAATACCTGGTCGGTATGCCCGATAAAATCGTAAAAAGACTCGGTATTGGGAAACAAGGCGGAAGCCGGAGGACGGTTCAGCACCTCATAACCAAGGCAACCGCCTTCCTGCAAATTCAGAATCGGCTGGAAATGCGTCGTGAGCGTTTGATCTCGGATGATATTCTGCAGCGCGTGGAATCTTCTGCCGGACAGAAGATAATGACGGGTTGCATGATAGAAGTAGGTCATGTAGTTATACAGACCGCTATGTTCCTCGGAGGGAAAGAGCGGCGATTTCATGTCGGATTCATCCTTTATGCCCGTAAAATCGAGAGCGGGATTGCGTCAGGCTCGTCTCTATAGTCCGATGGTACCACTTGGATAGCCAGTCGGGGTTAACGGCGTGTTAACTCAAGGTAAAATCTGGCGCGTCCGGTCCATCCAAGGGGCGGAATCGAGGGAATCTCGAAAAAAAGAGCCGTCTCCGGGTCGCATCGCGACCTTGGAGGCAGCTCTCTGGATAGTTCAGGCGCAGCGGCCCGTTATTTCACCGGAATTAAAATTTTCTGCCCGATGCGGATCAGATGCGGGTTCGCCAGTTTGTTATACTTGGCGAGGGCTTGCCACGTTGTCTTGTGCTCAAGGGCGATGTCGTACAGGGTGTCGCCCTTCTTGACGGTATAGACGGTGTCCGTCCCGGCCGAAGGAGCCGGTGCTGGCGTTGGTGCCGGAGCAGGCTTAGCCGGCTCGGCCGGTGCTTCGGCTGCCGAGCTCAGCTTGAACTTGGCGTAACCTTCCTTGGTATCGGCGAGGTACGCCAGTTCGCTTTCCTTCGCGGCCGTCTCTTTGGCGGCCGGCGAAGTCTCGAACGTCACGTTGGCCTTGCCGAACGGAGCGAGCGACCAGTTGCCGTCCGCGGCCGGATTGATCGTGCCGTTCGAACGGATGTAATCGATGATCACTTGGCGGTTTTCGTCCGGCGACGCCAGGATGATCCGCTTGCCGTCCGGGTTCGCGAACTTGCTGGACGAAGCGCGGTAGTTGTTGCTGGCGACGACGAATTTTTGCGCCGGATCAATCGGTTTGCCGTTATACGACAGATTGGCGATGCGGCTCGATTTCTCGTTCAGTACGCCGCCCTTGGCGTCGTACTTGGCCGGCTGCGTCACGTCGATTTGATACGTCACGCCGTCGATCACGTCGAAGTTGTACGTCGGGAAATCGTAGTTCACCAGTTCTTGCTCTCCCGTTTTGGCCGGATCGATTTGGTTGAACTGTCCCGCGGACCATTCGAGCCATTCCTTCAGTTCGGCGCCGTTCACCAGCACGGCGTTCACCGTGTTGGAGTACAGGTACAGGTCGGCCACGTTCTTGATGGCGATGTCGCCGGCCGGAATGTTCGTGTAGTAGTTCGCACCTTGGCGTCCGCCGGCTTTGAACGGAGCCCCGGCCGACAGCACCGGCACGCCTTCATATTCCGTGCCTTGCAGATGCTTCTCCACGTACCATTTCTGCGCGTTGGTGACGATTTGGATCGAAGGGTCGTCCTGAATCAGGGCGAACCAGCTATTGATTGGCGCGCTCGTCTTGCCGACCGGGCCGCGGACGTACTCGAGCGTATGCTCGTGATCCTCCTCGATCGCGTCCCAGATCGTTTGGTCCGCGTCCACCAGCGGCTTTTTGTTCACGGTGTCGAAGATCGGCTTCACGGCCACTTTGGAGTTTTTCACCGTCCAGGCGCCGCCGGATTGCTCCAGCGTCAGGTCGATGATTCCGAGGTTGTTGCCCCAATAGCCGGGTTCTACGGCAGGCACGCCGTTGATCGTCCCTTTGGCGAGGTCGACGCCGGTTTTGCCTTCGAAGGAAGCGTCCGGGAACACCTTATGCGCGTGGCCGAACAGGATCGCGTTAATGCCTTCCACCTTGCTCAGGTAGAGGACCGAGTTCTCCATCAGCTCGGTTTGCGGGATGTCCTCGAAGCCGGAGTGCGGCACCGCGATGATGAGGTCGGCGCCTTCTTTTTTCATCTGCGGCACGAATTTCTCCGCCGTTTCCACGATATCCTTCGTAATGACTTTGCCTTCCAGCTTCGCCTTGTCCCACGACATGATCTGCGGCGGTACGAAGCCGATGATTCCGACCTTCAGCGTGTGCTTCGCGCCCGTGCTGTCGGTCACCTCTTTGTCGAGGATGAGGTACGGGGTGAAGGCGTTTTTGTCGTTCGAAGGGTCTTTATCCTTATCGTCCAGGTAGATGTTGGCGTTGACGTAAGGGAAATCCGAGCCTGCCACGGCGGTCTTCAGGAAGTCCAGGCCGTAGTTGAATTCGTGGTTGCCGAAGTTGCCGGCGTCATAATCGAGCAAGTTCATCGCCTTGTAGACCGGATGCGTTTCGCCTTCCTGCAGCTTGTCCACCGTCGCGACGTAATCGCCCAGCGGGTTGCCCTGAATCAGGTCGCCGTTGTCGATGAGCAGGCTATTTTTCGCTTCCGCGCGGGCCTGCTTGATCAGAGTCGCGGTCTTGGCCAGACCGTATTCGTCAGTCGGCTTGTCCGCGAAGTAGTCGTAGTTGACGATGTTCACGTGCAGGTCGGTCGTCTCCATGATGCGGAGCTCGACGGTTGCGCCGCTGCTCCCCTCCGCTGCGAACGCCGAGAAAGGCAGCGCGGCCAGGCTGGCCGTCAGCAAGGATGCGATCAGGATGAATTTAGGACTGCGGGGTTTGTACAAGTTCATTCCTCCTTCGAATTTGGATGCTCCCTACTAGAATGGTGCGAAGAAACTTGCCGAAAAAATATTTTAAATTGACTATAATATTTTAAATGAAATGGTAGGGATTGTCATGGGGGAATTTTCTATTTGGTAAGCGGGATTAACAGATTGTGCAGGGGGTACAAAGCGTAATGTTTAAACCCATCAAGGCAGTTAAGAGAACCTGATAGGTGTAGTTGAGGAGAGTTATTGGCACAATGTGAACCATTTCTAGGAGTACATGCACTATGAGGGCATTTTCTCGACTATGCTTTGGATAGACTGGTTTGAGGAAGCAGACGCTGGGACTGTCTTAGTACCCTTTACTCTAAATAAGCTTGATATCCCAACCCATACTATCCCTGAAGGGGTGGCGAAAGGCTAAGGTTTTTGTTTAAAAGTAGAGATTATTCTCAAAAGGGATAGATGGAGACAACAAATACCCCTTGACATGTAAAAAATGGTATATAAATACTATTATAGTAGGCGAATTGATATTTTATATGGTAGGATTTTCATGTAAACAATAAAACAATAGACATGGGAGGGTAATCCGTTAGGGGAATGCGCGAGGATATCCAGAGTCCGGTCATGCGACTCATCCACAGATTGGAGTGGATTCTCATGATAAAAAATGGAAAGTCATCAAAAAAGTTCTTGTTATCATTATTTCTATTTGGTTATTGCTATTTTTAATAGGAGTAATTCAATTTACTATTGGTGGGTCATAACAACCTTCATTTAGAACATTAAAGCTGAACTATCATTTCATTTGAGTAAACTCATTTCAAACATCCCCCTTTGGGGGATTTATCATTTTAGCGTAAATAGTAGCTAACAGGATCCGAAAAGAAAGCTAAAACAGCATTCGTCTCCTCAGTTCTTTCAGCGACTGCCCATTGCCGGTAACATCCTTTTCAGCAGGCTTCATCAATTGGATAAACACTGTATGGTTTGGTCACCTTGCGAAGCTGCTAGTACTTTGTAATGAACCTCTTTCCCCCTTTTGAAATGGTCGATTGGCATAAGAAGTAGCTGAACTAGCCTTGAATAAGCCGAAAAACGACCGGGGTCGTCTCCTATCGCCTTAGGACCCTTCAACGTGTTCCTTTGTTTTCTCTTGGATTCCTTGCCGATTCGATCCTCCCCTTTGATTAGGCATAAATATCGTTACAACAAGGGTAACGATGCTTAAAACAGCCATAAAAAGATAAGCGTCGTTCGTGCCGAGAATCGACGACATCTCCTTCAGTCGAGCCGGGGACAGCGCATGGCCGGATTCCATCAACCCGGCGGCATGGCTTTGGGTTCTCGCCGTAAAAATCGTGACGACCAGTGCCGTCCCCATCGCTCCCGCCACTTGCCGGACCGTATTCGTCACGGCTGAACCGTGAGCATTCATGTGTTTCGGAAGTGCATTCAGTCCGGCGGTATTAAGCGGCATCGTCAGGAAGCTCAAACCGATTCGCAAGATGATCGTTCGAATTAACAGGTAGGTGTACGTCGTCGTTTCGGTTAAATGCGTGACTCCCCACATGGCAGGAATCGTAAAGAGCAGACCTATGATCGCTATGGGCTTAACCCCGAATTTATCCAATAAACGTCCGGATATCGGCGACATTAACGCGTTGATTAGTGCCCCCGGAAGCAACAGCAAGCCGGTATCAAGAACAGAGAAACCTCTGCTAGTCTGCAAGTAAATCGGCAGCAATATCATATCCGCGTACATGACCATCATAATCATCACGCTGATGATCGTCGTGGTTGCATACATCTTGTCTTTGAAAACCCGCAAATCCATGAGCGGATCGGCTGAAGTCCACTGCCGCCGGCAGAACATGAACAGGAAAATGACGCCGACAATCAAACAGGACAACACTTCGAGGCTGCCCCAGCCTTTGTTGCCCGCGTTGCTGAATCCAAACAGGATCCCGCCGAAGCCTGCGGTCGAAAAGACGATGCTGACGATATCGAGCTTCGGTTTCGACGTTTCCGAGACATTCACCAGATATTTCAAAGCCAACGGGATCACGATCGCGACCAGCGGCAGCATCCCGATAAAAATCCAACGCCAGGAAAGATGTTCAATCACGACGCCGGCCAAGGTCGGACCGATTGCGGGCGCGACGATCATGGCGAGACCGATGAGTCCCATGGCCGCTCCGCGGCCTTCCTTGGGGAACACCACCAACACGACCATCATCAACAGAGGCATGATAATACCGGCGCCCGCGGCTTGAATCAGCCGCCCCGTTAATAAAAAGGCAAAACTCGGTGCTATCGCATTAATGAACGTCCCAACCAACAGCAAGACCATGGAACTGATAAACAGCTGACGGGTGGAAAATCGTTGCATCAGGAAAGCCGTTACCGGAACTAAAATGCCGTTGACCAGCATAAAGCCGGTGATCAGCCATTGAACGGTCGTTGCGGTAATTGCAAATTCCTTCATTAAGTCGGGCAAGGCGACGTTAAGTATCGTCTGGTTCAAAATAGATAAAAACGAACCCAGGAGCAGGACGGGCATCAGGATCTTTTTATTAATCCGCGGAGGCGACGTATCCATGGTGGTTCTCCTTTCGCTGGCGCCAACTAATTGACGGATCGTCAAGTAATTGATATTCTGTCGATAAAAAATACTACCACGCAATGGTTCAAAAGACCATTTACACTTTGCGGATAAGTGTAGATTAATTGACAGTTTACCGGGTAAGTGTCGAACATATTGCGCTTGATCGTCAAAGGAGAAATGAAATGTCTATCAACCGGGAGGAAAAGCTGGACCCTCGAGTCATTCGAAGCAAGCGCATGTTTAAAGAGGCGCTGATATCACTGCTGCAAGAAAACGCCGATCACCATAAAGTAACCGTTCAGAGCTTAGCGGATCGTGCGGAATTAAACCGCGCCACGTTTTATTTGCATTATCGCGATGTCGAGGATTTGCTGGAGCAGTTGACGAACGAAGTTCTGGACGAATTGGCCAGAAGAATCCACCCCCTTTCCGAAATCGGCCCGTCCAAGGAGAACCTGCCCCTTGTCTCCTTTCTCGAGCACATTTATGAGCATGCGCCGCTATTCCAAGTAATGTTGGAGAATAAGGAGTTTCGCCATCGATTATTCGCAATCCTCACCGATATCGTTTCGATCCGGCGAGAGCGCAGGAAGCCGGCGGAGCCTGCGAAACAAGTTCCCATTCAAATCATTGCCGCCTCGTCGCTTGGCATCGTAACGTGGTGGATTCAAGAAGGCACCCCGTATAGTCCGAGTTACCTGGCTAACCAAATCAACCAGATGTATAGAAGAAACAGCAACACTAAGGCCTGATTGCTCGGCGTTTGGTTTTTGATAAGATATAGAAGCTTTTCCCCGGGATGAATTTGTCTATGCTAAAGAGGACGAATTTATAGGAATTTTCCGAAACAGGGCGAATTTAACTTATACCTATCAAATGAAACGAAGGAGGAGAGTTTTGATGTCGGTCGGTATTTTGGCGCATTTGCTAGGGAAACAGCCCTTTCGGGAGTTAGCGGCGAAGGTGGCCGCATTTGATTTTCCGTACGTGCAGTTGGCGTTGTCCAAAGCGGTTTCGGACGTGGATTTTTCGCTTGGAAAAATAAGCCCGGGTTTAGCCTGCGAGGTAGGCGGCGCCTTCGCGGACAACCGGGTGCGGATCGCCGTGCTGGGCTGCTACGCCAGCCTGATCGACCTGGACGACGAGAGCTATCGGCATAATGTGGACCGGTTCAAGGAGCATCTGCGTTATGCGCGGCACTTCGGGGCGCCGATCGTGGCGACCGAAGTCGGCAAGCCGGCGGACCGCAGCCGCCTGCCCGAATATGGGGAGCGGCTCGACCGCGCGTTGGAGGAACTGGTCGAAGAAGCGGAACGTTGGGGCGTCACCATCGGCCTGGAAGCTGCGCAAGGCCACCTGGTCGATTCCCCGGAAACGATGGCTCAAACGCTTGAACGCTTCCCGTCCTCATGCGTGGGCGTTGTCCTCGATCCGTGCAATTTGCTGAACGCCGCCAACTTCGAGCGGCAGGATGAAATCACCCGGTTGGCCTTCGAGCTGTTCGGCCCCCGCATCGTCAGCGCCCATGCCAAGGACTTGAAGCGCGACGCGAACGGCGACCTGATCGAAACCGCCGCCGGACTTGGAGAACTAAATTATCCGTTATTTTGGAGGCTGCTGGAGCAGTACAAGCCGCATGGGTTTGTGACCCTGGAGGCGGTAACCGAGGAGCAGTGCGCTGCCGCCGCGCGGTTTGTGCGGGAGGGAAGAGGCTTCTGAGTTTGTGGAACATGAAGTGAATATCAGATTGTATTATAAACTTCGAGGGAAGGTTTCAGATATCGGAAGAAAAGCTAACTCTAAAAGAGGTCTGTAATCTTTCGAAAATCAACAGACGCTGCCGGACGCTTTGCATGATTATCCCCTTGGATCAGATAGCCGAGAAATGGAAAGAGCTCGCCTCACTCCGGGCCCCTGGGCCCCCTGAACGAAAGGGATAATCGTGCAAAGGCAGCAAGAGGGACACCAAGGCACGAACCCTATAAGGGGTTGCACGGATCGTACAGGAATTTTCCGGGACATCTTATCTTGCTCAAATTATTGCAAATGTGCAGAAGTGTACTTATTATACGGCAAACCTGGCAGTTCGGGCTGGATTGGCGAAAATAACTGCAGATTCGCATCTATTTCTTGATCTGATGATAAGCAGAAAGGCGACTCGCAGTAGTACAGGAGAGAGGATGGGTATGGGGGGACCCCATACCCATCCTCTAAAAGCACACAGGGGAGAAGTTAGCGCCAGCCGAGGACGCCGTTAGGCGTTTTTCTTATGCCTGTAGTCTTCATTGCAATTCTTGCGCGGCGCGTCTGCGCTTACAACCTGTGCTTAAGCTCCGGTCAATGCGGCTACTTGGGCTTGCAGGGCATCTACCCGTTTGCGCATATCGCCTGCTTCTTTCTGGTGCTTCTGCACCACGGTGGTCAGAACCGCGATAATGTCCATCAGAACAACCGATTTGTGATCGTTAGTCGCAAAGATCGTAGGAACCTCTTCAGCGATAAACCCGATGTTCTGCTTCTTGCCGTTCTCTGTCTTATAATTGAAGGTTACCGGCTTTAGCTTGTTCAGCAGTTCCAGCGCTTTCTTGCCGGGAAGGCTGGCGATGTTCTCCTTTAAGGCGCGTGAAGAGGTCTGGGCGAAATTTGCGGCGCGCAGGTTGCCCTCCACATCCAGCTTGTAATCGTCGGAAGCGGTCTTGCCGATCCCCACATTAAGGCTGTCATTGACCGTAATGACGCCGGTCAGTCTGGAAAGCTCGCTGTGGGTATGGTCGCTGTAAGCCAGCTGCTTCAGGCTGCCTTGGATGCCGGCCTGCCATTCGCCCAGTTCCTCGTTCCAGAGAAGCTGCGCATTCACTTCCGCGCCACGGCTAACTTCAACGCTTTGGCTAACCGTAAGGCTGCCGCTAATGATCGCGTCGGCCGCGGTCAATGTGCCGCTGGCGGTAATGTCCTTCGCCGTCAGCGTGCTGGCGATGCTCGCTGACGGTGCGGCCAGCGTGCCGCTGGCGGTAATATCCTTTGCCGCCAGCGTTCCTGTGATGTCCGCACTGGCAGCAGTCCATGCGCCGGCGATTTCCGCTTCGTCTGCCGATAGCTTGCCGGAGAAGGCGGCGTTTCCCGTTACGTCCAGCTTAGCCTTCGGCGCGGCGGTTCCGACGCCGAGATTGCCGAAGGCAACCGTAAGCACGCTTCCAAGGGCGGTCAGCTCCTGGTGCGTGTGGTCGTTGTACGCAACGCCTTTCATCTGACCGGCAACGCCGAGCTGCCACTCGTCCGCGGTTTCGTCCCAGAGAATTTGCGCTTTCGCTTCCGTTCCCCGGTTCACCTCAAAGCCCCGGCTGACCGCCACGCTGCCGCTGAACACGACATCCTTTGCTACAAGCGTGTTCGTAATCATGGCATCATGGGAGGTCAGGGCATTGCTGACTGTAGCATCCTTGACGGTGATTGCGCTGCTGACCACCGCATCCTTGGCCGTTAGCGTATTGCTTACGGTTATATCCTTCGCGGTCAGCGTCTGGTTGACGGTCGCCTTCTCGGCAGTCAGCATCCCGCTTGCAGCAATATCTTTCACGGTCAAAGCGTTGTTTACCACGCCGTTCATAACGGTCAGCGTATCGCTGATCGTCATGCTGGTTACCCCGAAGCTGCCGCTGATCTGCAGCTCGCCCACAGTCAGTCTTCCGGAAACAGCCGCATTGCCGTTTACGTCCAGCTTGGCGGCCGGCGCTGAAGTTCCGATACCGATATTCCCGGAATCAACGGTCATCGCGCTGAGCAGCGGGGCAAATTCCGGATGGGAGTGGCCCTTGAATTCAATAGCCCGCAGCGAATCGGATACGCCGGCAAGCCATTGGTCCGCCGTTTCGTCCCATAGAAGCTGCGCCGGAAGCGCGGTACCGCCGCGGAACACTTCAAGTCCCGCGTTCTTGACAAGCGGAGTCGGCTGCGGTTCGTACTTGTTGACCCGGATGATATTGTCCTCGACCTCAAGCGTAGCGGTATTGATCGTCATGATATCCCCGTTCACCGTTAGGTTGCCGGCTACCGTCAGGTTATTGGAGATGACGGCGTCAGCCGCCATAAGCGTTCCCGCCACCGCCGCGTTGCCTTGCACGTCAAGCTTCTCTTGCGGATTATAGGTGCCGATACCAACGTCGCCCTCTTCGGTTACGCTGAATGCCGTATTGTCCCCGGTTATCTTGACTTCGAGCAGCCCCAAAGGTGCGGTGGTGCCGATCCCGACTCTGCCTTGATTGTCGGCATACACCGCCACCGTGTCGCCCTGCTCATTGTAGAGCTTGTTCATCCCGCCTTTGCCGACGCCGAATTCGGAGCTCGTCTCGCCGTCGCTGTAGAACCATGCCTTCTGCTCGTTATTCCAGTAGATTCTCGCGTTTGGCAGGTCCTTGCCGCTTGCATCCAGCCCGCGCGGCGTTTCCAATCCGCCTGCCGCCACCAGCATGCCGGAGACCCGCATTTGATGGCTGACCGCGACATCGGTTGCCTGAATCCCCTTGTTAAAGGAAGCTTCCGCTTCAAAGGACGCCGCTTTATGCGCGGTTACCGTGCCTGAGAACGAAGCTGCGCCGGAAAACTCGGCTTCCGTGCGGAATAAGGCTTTGCCGGCCACATCCAGCGCCTCGGTCGGGTTGTCGGTGCCTACGCCCATCCTTCCGCTTCGGGTCAGGCTTAGTACCGTTTTGCCGGCAGTTCCCAGATTCCAGCGGTCCTTCACCCACTTGATCTGCGCTTTCGTTTCCGTCTCATGAGGCACTTCAAGGCCGTCTCCCAACGTAACCGTTCCGGCAATCACCGCGTTGCCGGCCGTCAAGGTGCCCTGAATGTCCGCGCTTGCGGCTTTCAGGCTGCCTGCGGCGTTGACGTTGCCGCCGGCATCCACGGTTAGCGCAGAACTTGCGGAAGATGTCCCGATCATCCACTGACCCTTCGCTTCGTCCCACCCGATCCGGGCCGCCGGCTGCTCCCCGCCGCGGTACACCTCGATGCCCCCGCCGGAGGCCGAAGATACGGCGTCGCCGTCCTTGTTCAGGGTGACAAGGGTGCTGCCGAAGGTCAGTTCGTCCGTAATAATCGCTGCCGTTGTCCCTCTGACCTCCAAATTGCCGGCAACCGTAAGATTGCTGCCTACGGTAAGGTCGTGATGGACGTCCACGTCTCCTTCGGCGCTGGCGCTGAGGGCCAGGATATCCGTCTGCGGATTGAACAGCTGGCTGTGCAGATGCAGGGAATCGGCATTCTCAGTCCGGGTCAGCTTCTCCCAGGAGCTGCCGCTGGCGATCGTCTCCAGCGCGCTGCCGGTGCCGACCTTCCACTTGCGCTCGCTCTCATCCCAGATGATTTTTGCGGCAGGCTGCGAATCGCCGCGGTACACCTCGATGCCGCTTTCGTTATAGGCGGGCGCATCGCCTTCGTATTTGTTGATTTCGATCATGTTGTTCGTGACGACGAGATCCTCGCGCTCAACCGTGGTTGTTTTTCCGTTGACGACAAGATTGCCGTCGACCCTCAGCTGGTCCACCGCCAGCCCGCCGCTGATCTCCGCGCCTTGGTTAACGGTAAGCGTACCTGCGACTTCGGCGTCGTTCTCAATCTCGAGATTGCCTTCGCTATTGGCCCGGACAACGGTACGTCCATCTCTGTCGACAAGCGAATTATGCTTATGCAGACCGTCGGCTTCAACATTCACTCCGCTGGTCAAAGCATCCCAATTGCTGCCGTAGGCGATGTTGGACAAATCGTCGCCGATGCCAAACTTCCATCTGAGGTCGTTTTCGTCCCAGACGAGCTTAGCGCTCGGATTTTGCGAGCCCCGGTACACCTCGATGCTGCTCTGCTTAAACGCCTGGCTGTTCCCTTCCGATTTGTTCAGCTCGATGCGGTTGCTGATGACGACCAGATCCTGCTTCTCCACGAAGGTGGTCTTGCCCTTTACGGTCAGGTTGCCGTCAATCGTTGCAGAACCCCCGACATGCAAAGCGCCTTGCAAATCGGCGTCGCCCTTCGCAAGCCAAGCCCCGCCGATTTCCACGTTACCCGAAGCCGTCAGCTTGCCCTGGTCATCTGCGGAAAGAACCGTGCCGCCCGAGGATGTGGTTAAAGTGCTGTGCTTGTGCGCGGCATCCGCTACGGCTCCGCCGGTGAGCGAATCCCATTTGCTGCCGTACGGGATGTCGGACAGGCTGCCTTCGATTCCCACTTTCCATTTCCGCTCGTTCTCGTTCCATTCAAGGCGGGCCGGCGATTGGCCGCTGCCGCGGTACACCTCTAGACCGCCTTTGGCGTCAATCGCATCCCCGTCCTCAGCCTTATTAACCGTGATGTAGCTGTCCGCTACCTCCTGTTCCACCTTCTTGACCAGAACCTCTTCCTCCCGGACGATCAGCTTGTTCACGGTCAGCGTCTCGCCGACCATCAGTTCATGCGGGATGTTCACGTTGCCGTCGGCGCCGATTTCCAGAGCCAGCTTGGACTTGTCATCATTATGGAATTGACTGTGCGTATGCAGCCCGTCGGCATTCTGTCCGCCGGTCAACTCCTCCCATTGCGCTCCGTCCGGAATCTCGGTCATATCGTTGCCCGTGCCGATCTGCCACGATTTGGCCTCCTCGTTCCAGGCAATACGGGCATTCGGCTGTGTTTCGCCGCGGGAGACCTCCAGTCCCCCCTGTTTGGCAACCAGGCTTCCATAAACGGTCAAGTCATGCTCGACCATAATGTTCCCCGCGGTATCCGTGCTGAGCACCGGAAGGCCGTCCTCGGAATGAAGCCGGGTATGCATGTGCAGCGTATCCGCGTTGCCTTTGCCGTGAAGCCGTTCCCAGTCCGGGCCGTAAGCGACATTGTATAAGCCGCCGCCATCAACGCCTTCCTTCTTATCGGTTCCGATCTTCCAGGCTTGCGCCTGCTCGTCCCAGAGCAGCTTCGCGCTGGGCTGATCCTCGCGGACAATCTCCATGCCGCTGACGTTTCTGGCGTCGGCATTTTTGTTCAGCGTGACCAGGTTTCCGCTGATGACCACCTGCGGCACGTCAAGCGTCGCCATTCCCCCGCTGACTTCGATGCCGTTCTTCGCCGTCAAGGGACCTGCGATCGTGACGGTTCCGGCCATCTCCACATCCCCGGAAGCATCCAACCGGAGCGACGGCTCCCCGCCCGCCGACACGGTCAGCGGCCCGTTCACGTTAAGCGGGCCGGACGTGTCGAGCGATACGGCGCGGACGTTCCCGGTAAATTCAGTTAAGGGGGCGTGGACGTACAGCTTGTTTGCGTTCTCCCCGCTTTCTTTGACGGGGCCGCTGAAATACGGCAGCTCCGGGTCCTCGTTCGGACCGATAATGATTTTCTCGGCCTTGAGCGTCGCCCCGCCAAGCGCTCGGGTGACCAGATTGGTGCCGTCCACATCCGTATCGGCAATTTGGTCGATGGCCAAGGTCCCGTCCGGATTATGCTTCAAGGTCACGCGGGCGAGCAGAATATCCTTGCGCACGTCGGCCGGCTTGGACGAGCTGGAGTTCAACTCGGCAATTTCCCAAACGTGAATCTCCTGGCCGCCGCCCTTAACCAGATCCGGGTCCGCCTGCACTTCCTTGTAGCTCACCGTGATGTACACCTGATCCGAGGTGCTGTAGCCGGACAGATCGAGCACCCGGGCCGGATGTGTATCGCTGATCACGATCTCCTGGCTAATCTCTTCGTTGTTCTCCGGATCGAAGACCCGGTTAAGCGCCATGCCCGGCTTGACCGCCACACTCGTCTGGTCGCTCTTCTCCACTTCAAGTCCCGTTACGACGCCCCAATTATGAAAATAACGGTTATGAAGACGCTGCGCACGCTTATGGTACTCCTGGTCGAGCGTCAGATCCTCCTGCTTCAGCAGCAGCCCGTTGAAATAATGCATTCGTTTCATATCCTTTGGCACAATCCCACTCCTCCCGGCTCTTCAAATATGCGGCTTGTTCCCCTCATGCCTTAGGCTTCAGCTTCGGCTGCTTCTTCTTCGCTTGCCGCCATTTCTTCCAGCACCTGCACCGCGCCGCTGATGCGGGTCATCGCGTAGCTCAGGCTGCTGCGCTTCTCGTCCAGCTCCTGCATCATTTGCTGGCCTGCCGCAAGCTCGGCTTTCAATTCTTCAATACGCGCTTTGATTTGTTCGTTCATCCTGATCATCCTCCTATGGTTTAGGCGCCCTGCAGGGCTGCGATTTGTTTTTGCATGCGGGTCAGCGCCTTCTGCTGATCCTTTACTACACTGGTCAGGACGGCGATAATGTCCATGCCGCTTACGGCGCGCTGCTCATTGTCCGCAAGCACCGCCGGAACCTCCTCGGCGATAAAGCCCAGCGTTCTTTCCTTCTTACCTTCTTTGTACTTGAACGAGACCGGGTTCAGCCCGTCCAGCAGCAGCTTCGCTTCCTTCACCTGAAAATCGGCGATATTTTCCTTGATCTCGCGGGAAGAAGCCCAGTACACGCTTCCGTTGGCATAGACGCCGCCGCTGGCATGCAGGTTGATGCGGTCGCCGGCATCGTTCGATACGCCGATATCCAGGACGCAATTTTCACCGCTGGTCGGATAGTATTTAATCCACGCCGAATCGCCGCTGCCTCCGCCCGGGTCGGACGGGAAGATAATCCCGTTGGCGCCGCTGCCCGCGCTCGGAATCAGGGCACGCTGGACTTGAAGGTTGCTGTGTACGGCGGCGTAAGACCAGTCGTTGCCGTAATTGAGCACAAGGGCGCTGCCGCTGTCAACCAAAGCCCGGCCTAGGCTGCCGCGGCGGCCCGGATAGCCGATGCAGAAATCGGCGCATCGCACCGAGGCGGTGAACTCGTTCCCTACGTCGAGCTTACTGAACTGGCCGTCGAACTTGAGGACGGACGACGTCTTAATGGTCCCGCCGATCTGCAGGTCGCCCGTGATCTGGGCGCTGCCGTTCACCTGCAGGTACCCGTTTACGTCGAGGCGGTCCCAGACCGACACCTTCCGGCCCTGGCCGCCCGAGGAGTTTCCGATGATCATCAGCGTCTTGTAGTTCGTCGTATCATTGCTGATTTCGGCTTGATTCTTGGTCTGATCTGGGAAGCCGGACCAGGCCGAGGTGAAGCGGATCGGGTTCTGGTTCGCTCCCGTCATCAGACGGAGGCCGCCCGCAATATCCAGCTTGTCCGCCGGATTCAGCGTCCCGATCCCTACATTGCCCGCAGCGTTCAGGGAGATATGGTCATTGCCGTCGTTCGAGGTGCCGATCTCCAGCGTGCACGCTTCGCCGGTGCGCGGATAATATTTGATCCAGGCGAGGTCGCCGGAGCCGCCGCCCGGATCGCTCGGGAAGATGATGCCGTTATGCGCCCCGTTCCCCACGCTCGGGATAATCTCCTGCGAGGCCTGCATGCTTCCGTTCACGTACAGGAAGCCGTTTACGTCGAGCCGGTCCCAGATGGCCACCTTGCGCCCTTGACCGGCGGACTGGTTGCCGACGATCATCAGCGCCTTGTGGCCGGTTACGTCGTTGGAAATTTCCGCCCCGTTATACTTATCGTCCGGGAAACCGGACCATTCGGAGGTGAAGCGGATCGGGTTCTTACCGCTCAGTACGCGCAGGCTGCCGTCGACGTCAAGCAAATCCTCCAGCGTTTTGCGCGGGCCGATCCCCACATGGCCGCTGCTGTTCCAGGAGAGCACCGGCTTCTCCGTCACGGAGCCGTCCGGGTTTGGCGTCCGGGTGCCGAGCGCGCCTCCCTTGCCGCCGAAGAGCACCGGCCCGTCAATTTCGGCTGCGGCAAACGTCTTCCCTTTGCCGTACCAGCCCAAGCCATGCGCGCCTTCGATATGCTCCTTATCCACGCCCTTCAGCCACAGCGTCTTATCGTCCTTGATCGCCAGATCAGCGTCGCTGAACAGCTTGCCGGCGCTGCTGTAGCTTAAGGAAACGGAGTCCGAGAACGAAATTCTGCCATGTCTGTGCAGGGAATCGGCATGATCGCCCTTAATCAGGCTCTCCCATTCATTGCCGTAAGCGATTTTCTTCAAATCCGTGCCGAGCCCCACCTTGAAGCATTTCTCGCTCTCCACCCAGACGATCCGTGCATCGTCGGTACCGCCGCGGTAGACCTCAAGACCGCCGTCGCGCGGGCCGGGATACTCATAGTCCGGATCGTCATAGTTCGGGCTGTTGACCTCGACAAAGCTGTTCATGATCCGCAATTCGCTTTGCGACCGGTCCTTGCTCTGCAGGATCAGCTCGCCCTGCACGGTAAGGTCCCCGCCGATTTTTAAATCTCCCGTCATGTTGACTTCCCGCGAATTGACTTCCAGCACCTTGCCATCCTGCAGCGCATAGACCGACGGCATTTGGGCGAGAACCTCGTCGCTCAGCGGCATGTCGTCGTTTATGTCCCCGTTTTTCGCCTTGACGACCAGCTTCTCGGTCACCATCTTTTTGCCCGCTGCGCCTGCGTATACCCGCAGCGGAGTCCGCTCGGCGTTGCTGTCGTAATCGAAGATGCAGGTGTTGTCAATCACGATATCCGCGCCGCTTTTGCGCGGCACGACCCGGGCGAGAACGATATGCTCCGGTCCTGCCGGCTTCGTGCTGCCGTGACGGATCCGTCCCCGCTCCCAGATATGGATGAAGTTGCCCTGGCCCCGCTCGATATTTTGGTCGGCGGGAGCCTCTTCGTAGCTGATGTAAATATAAATGTTCTCATTGGCGTTATATTCGGACAGATCGACCGGATTATCCGGATGCCCTTCATAGATCAGGATTTCCTGGCTGAGGCTCTCCCGCTTCTTCGTTACGGCGTCTTCCACCATCACCTGGTTCAGCGCCAGCCCCTCTGTGACCTTGACCTTCATCGATCCGGTTTCCTGAAACGGCTGGACTTTAAGTCCGCTCACGATGCCCCAGGTATGGAGGTGGCGATTATGCAGCCGCTGCAGGCGAAGATAGAACTCCTGATCCAGGCTGTAATCTTCGGCATTCAGAAAGAGTCCGTCAAAGTACCGCATTCTTACAAATTCTTTTCCCATGTTTCAACCTCCGGCTCAAAATTCTCTATTCCTCTCTTATACCCCCGACCAAGGTTTCCATACCGACGCGTCCGTAGACCCCGAGGCGCATATGCGGCACTTCGATATTCAGGCTGGAGTTCGTGTAAAAGGGCCGTTCCTTGCGGATGGCCTCCTGAAGAACCCGCGTCTTGTCCTGCAGCAGCGTGCGGGTTGGCGCCGGAAGAATGACATGGACGGAAAAATAGCTCGGATCGGCAGCCCCCGTCATCGTGTTGATTCCGACCCGCTGCCCTATGCCGCAACGGACCGGCTCTTCGAAGTCGCTGATCGAGATCGCTGCTTCCTCGCCGGCGTAAACCTGCAAATATTCCGCCAACCCCTCCAGCGTGCCGCGTTTCTTGTATAGCTGGACGACGCTGCCGAGGAGCTTGCGGTTAACCGTGCTGCGGGGCTTTTGAAGCGGCAGCAGCTGCGAAGGCGCCTGGGTCCGTTCCAGTTTGTCCAGCTCGCCGTCGTACTCCACGCCCTCCGCAAGCTCCAGGCCTACCCAGCCGGCCAGCCAGGGAAGGAACGCGGACGGAGTATGAAGGGGATCGAAATAGCGGTGAAGTCCGTCCAGCAGCGCTTCAATGCCGACCGATTCTTCTCCCTCCGCCGCCGTTTTGCCGGACATCAGCGCTTCAAACGCCTGAAGGAAACGGCCCAGAAAAAATTCCTCATCCGTTTCCCCTGATTTCTGCTGAAACACGCGCGGCAGGTACTGCACGAAGCTGTAATCGTCGAGACTACTCATGATTCCACCTCAACCTTCAATTCCTTTAGCCTGAACAGCTGGTACGGCTGCAGGTCGGGGGACTCCAGCGCCACGTTCGTTACGTGCTCGATGCCGGGTATGCCCTCAACCAGGTGATACAGGTCGGACGCGTACAGCTTTCTTCCCGGCGGCCATCCCTGCCCGCCTTCCCCGCCCGTTACCGGATCAAGGAAACACGTTATCGCCTCCGCTGCGGTGCCGGCCATCCCTTTATCCCTGGCCGCGACCGTCATCTCGATCCGGATATCGCGGTAATCGGGCTCCACAACGTGGATGCGCGTGGTCAGCAGCTTGCGGGCATCGAGATAAGCTTTGACGCTGGCCTTGATATCGGTAATCTCGCGCAGCAAATCCTTCTGGTTTCCGGTGCGCAGCGCCAGAATGACGCTGACATGCCCGAAGGCTACCTTCGAGCCGTCCGCCCCGCTCTCCATATTCGTGTTGATCAGGCAGAAGGCTCGTACCGCAAGGTCCGGATACTTCTCCAGAATGCGCGGAATCTGCATCAGCCCCTCTTTGGCAAGCAGCTCATAATCCTCCGCCGTCACGGCCCGGAAGCGCTCCAAGAATTGCTGCACCCCTCGGCGTATGCCGGATGCCAGCCCCTCCTCCGCATCCGGGGTAATGCCCAGCAGCTTCAGGAAGGCCAGCTGGGTTTCCTCCGTCACCTGATCCATGCGGTACAGAATCATCTCGCTGAACCACGCAAACAGCTCCACCAGGGTAATTCCGGGATCGGACGGGTTATAGTTGGTCCATTCCGGAGCATAGGTCGGAATCAGGGATTTGGCGTCGGCGACCAGTTCATTGAAGCCGAGGTCGTCCAGATTCGGTACGGGAAGCGCCATGCGCGTTCCTCCTTTCGATGTTCATTTTCCGTCATTCCTCTGCGGGAAAGCAGTACGGACAACGGTCGGCGTCAGGCGCGGCAACCGGCGAAGGCAGATATTTGCGCTCTTCCTTGACGATGGAAGCAAGCCGGCACTCCGGCACCGTTCCGCTGAGATCGTGGACTTGGTTCGCCAGCTTGTCCAGGAGGTACGGAAACGCCGGTTCATCGGGCTTGTTGATGAAATGAGTGCCGCCGAAGATCAGCTGATCTTCCTCAAGAAATATATTCTTCGAGCTCACCTGATGGAGCTTGAGCGGCGTCATGTTGACGTACTCGTCGTTCCGGCTTAAATATACGATGTCACCCGGCTCGAAGACGGCGATCTTCAGGCTGAACGATTCTGCGCCGGCCGTAAGCTCGTTCAGAATATAGCTGCGGATGATCCTATTCCCGGGAGCGCCGAATTCCACGTCGCTGCCTTCCGGATAAACGCGCTTCAGCGGCTCCCCGTCCAGCGTCCTGCAGCCCAGCACATCCCCGTCAACGGATTCGATCAACAGCTCTACCGGCGCGTATCCCCGGTAACGCAGGCGGATGATATCCCTTTCCTTGAAGCCCTTGACCATGAGCGTCTTTACGCCTGAGCCTGCCGGCACGCCTTCAGCAAGCGCGTAGTAAATCGCATTGTCGTCCGAACGGACGGCGCTGAATTTGGGATAAGCCGCCAGCGGCTTGTACGGTCCGCTCTCCAGCGGGTCAACGCCCAGCGTCCAGCACTGCGCGGAAGACTTGACGGCGATGTCCGAGACATAATCGACGCCGGGGGTGTCTTTGATGACGGCATAGACCTCGGACACGTACAGATTCTTGCCCAGATCCCATCCGGCATTTCCGTCGCCGCCGTGCAGCGGATGGAAGAAACGCTTCAGGTTGTCGATAATGCGTCCTTCCGTCACCTTGCGCTGGTCTATCGAACTGAAGGCTACCTTAGCCTCGATACCAATGCGGACATAGTCCGGACCGGTCACCGCAATGCCCGGCAATTCCGTATCCAGTACGGCCGAGGTCCGTTCAAGCAGGTAAGCCTCGATCTCGCTGAGCAGTTCCTGGCTTGGCGTCGGCCGCGGATTGTCGATCTCCGGCACGACGATAACCGTCGCCGTTCCGGGAACAAAGTTCAGGTCCCGGTCCGTCGCCCCAAGGCACCTCACCTTGGCGATCTGCGGCATCGCTTCCCGAACCAGCCATTCCATATCTTCCGCCGTTACGCCTCTGTTCCAGCTCTTCAGCGTATGCGGCCCGCGGATTGCAGCCTGATCCGTTTCCTCCTGATCGAAGCCGCCGTCCGCCGCAACCGGATTGGACACCGATTCCAGCCAGCTGAAATTGTCCCACATCTTGATGATGGTTCCGGCCGCCACATTTCCGGCGGCGCCGCCGGCGTGATGGTAGTCGCACTTGATGTTCTCGATTCCCGTCGGAGGAATCATGCCGTTCTTGCCGTCTCCGAACTGCAGCACTCCGCTGCTCCGGTCCAGCATGTAATGCCTTGCCGAGGAATCGGACACCGAAAATGCATCAACCTCTTCCCATAACACCCATTCCCCTTGTCCGGAGGCCTCGCGCACCCATACGGACTGGCCCGGCAGCACCGGCGTCTTCGACAGCTGGAAGCTCTGATTCTCTTCACCATTGCTGGAGCCGGGAATTTCGCCGCTGACCGTATTCGAATTGCGTGCCCATACGGCGTTGGCATAAATCGCGTCCAGCTGCGGAGCAATCTTGAATTCCCCTTCGTCCAGCCGGGCCCGGATCCAGTAATGCTCCGTCCCGAAAAGCGGGCGCGCCTCCATATCCTCGGGTACGGCGAACTGGAGGATTTCCCTTCTGGTGAAATGCCGGGTCTCGTCGCTGACGCTGAGCGTCATCCAACGTCTGCCGTCCCAGTACTCCCAGGCCACGATCGGGCGGATGCCAAGCTGCTCGCCGGTGAGCGGAAAGAACAGCGACACCGGCAGGCTACGGACATCCTGATCGAAGCCGAGATAGAAAGTCGGCTCCAGCTCTGTGCCGGGATAGAAGGGTTTGAAATACCGCTCCGGCTCCCGGCACTCCTCGGTCTTGTCCTCGAAGCTGAAATTGTTCTCCGTCAGCACCAGCTCCGGATAATCCTCCAGCGTATAGGCATAGGAGATGCCGATTCGCCGGACGGAAGGCGGCGCATACGTCGCAGGGGTAAACTGGAGCTGAGCGATCTGGATGTCGTTCTCCCCCAGCTTGACCGTTTCGTCCTGGTAGTCGTATTTCGCATCCTCGCCGTAATTGCCGCCGGTAATGCGGACGCGGATCCAGTTATTCTCCTCGCCGTTCACGACGGACGGTTTGATGCCCGGGCAGGTGAAACTTACGGTCCCGCTGGCGGTCAACAGCCCCGGACGGCGGTCGTCGGCGGAATCCAAGGCTTCAGCGCCGGCAGATTCGCGGATACCGGAAATGGGCTGCCATTCCGCCCCGTTCCAGTACTCCCACTCTAGCTTGACATACGGGGTATCGGGCAGCGGGCTGATCTCCGGGTCGGACAGCTCGATAGCGACGGCAATTTCGGCGGAAGGCTTGGAGAAGGCTTCTCCGCAGGCCAGATAAAACGTATCGTTGACCTTGGGCTTCTCGCCGAACGGATAGTAGTCCTTGCCCGTGTCAAGCGCCGTCCCGTTGCTTATCGCCGCATCCGGCGCAAGCGGCGCCGGGCTCTGGATGCTCAGCTCCAGCCGGATATCCTCAATGTCCGGCATAGCGCGCTCCGCCGTAATCGGCGATTTCAGCTCGGCAAAAATCCATTTGCTGTTCCACTCGCGCAGGGTCTGGGCATGCTCATAACCGGAAAACGCCTTGCCGTGCGCCGCCGGCAAGTTATCGAACCGGTAGGTTGCCTTCCATGCCGCTCCGCTGTTATCCTCGGCGGCCAGATCCGGAATCAGCTTCACCGCTTCGCCGTCCTCGCCGTAAATGTACCAGTCAATATCCAGCAGCCCGCCCGTTTCCTCGCCTTCCGGTTCGGCAAATACCGCTTGCCCGGGCTTGTTGAACTGAATCGACAGACGATTGCCCGTCTCCTGAAACCCTAGCAGCTGTGAATGCCCCAGGTGCAGCCGGTGCACCACCGTTTCTTCTCCCCTGAACAATTCGGCCGTGCGGCCGCCCGCATCCCCGGCAAAGAGGAAGCCCTGGTCGCTCCAGCTGTCCGCTCCAGGGTCAAGGCTTACGGCCCGGACTAGCCGCGGCCGGATCACCGTCAAATCCTTCTCGGTCTCGAAGATGACCTCGCCGCCGCTTTCCGGCTGCGCGGACACCATCGTTCCCGCGGGAATCGTGCCGATCTGCTCTGCGTCCGCCTTGGGCGTAAACAGCAGCGGCGCTTTGGCCGCCCTTGGCGGGGTCGGGCTGATTCCGATCATATTGAGGAAGGAAATAAAGTTCTTCTCGGGCGCCTTGTTCAAGCGCTCGATCACCTTCCCCATCATATTGGCAAAGATGCGGACCAAGGCATCCACCCTCTTGTCCGCTTCCAACTCCGTCATATCCGACCATTCCCTGCGGCAATACCTGTAAATCAGACGCCGCAGCTCCGGGATCAGCTGCTCCTGGTTCCGTTTATCGATTGTAGGCAATAGGTTTGGCATTATTTCCCCACGCTTTCAAGGAAGAATGGATAAACCAGATTGTATTTGCTGTTGCTGGCCTTGATCGAGTAGTCGATCGAGACGTCCAGCACCGGCTGGTCGGAGCGCGGCGTAACCGTAATGTCCTCCACCTCGATCCGCGGCTCCCAGTTCAGCAGCGCCTCTTCGATAAAGCTGCGGATCAGCGTCGCCGTGCTCATGTTGTTCGGGGCGAAGACCAGCTCGTTCAGGCGGCAGCCGAAGTCCGGCCGCATGACGCGTTCGCCCCGCGCGGTGGACAGGATCAGCATGACCGACTCGCGGATCGAATCCTCGCCGTCCGAGCCGAGGATGCTGCCCCGCTGCACGGCGAAGGGAAACCTCCAGCCGCGCCCCAAAAAGTCTATGACTTCCATAACCTCAACCTCCTATAAAAACCGTTCCCGCCGCAACCACCTTGCCTACCGGCAGGTCGGCCGGATCATTGCAGGTCATTGCGGCATCGCCGCTTCTGGCGGCCATCTTGCCGTTGATCTTTACGGTTGCGCTGCCCATGATGATCTTGCCTTTGTTTTGCGGCGGCTTCTGAAACGGGCCTCCCTGCGGGGCGTGTGCCGGCGTATTGGTCGCCGTGGAATCGACAGTTGCCGCAGGCTGGCCCATAATATTGACATTGCTGCTTAATCCTCCGTCCAGGATGCCCGTAAACGGATGCGGCAGCGGCGTCGGAACGACCGAAGCGCCGGCAGGCAGCATCACGATGTGCGTATCCGTGGCCAGAATGCGGTCGCCCTTCTTCGCGGCAGGCTGTCCCATGCGCTCAACTCCTTGCTGGTTATATGCAGTGCTTATAGAGGTTGTTCAAAAAGTCGTCTTTCCATGACGAAGATATTCATGAAGTAGACTCGACGTCGAATCTTGAATTCAGCCGGGCCTTCCGTTGCTCACGTAGTTTTGACTACGCTCCGCTACTCAGTCCCTAGCTTCATCCAACCTTCTCGGTCCTGTAAACCCGACTTTTAGAACTCGCATTTATAAGGATGATCGACTTGCTAGTTGATGTTCACGGTGGCTCCCTTGATCGTCATGCTGGCCGAGGCCTTCACGTTCATGCCCGCCGCGGCTGAGATCGTGGTGTCCGCCGACGACTTCAGCTCAACCGTCTTCGCGGCCAGGGACAGCTTGCCGCTCGGCGCGGAGATTTCGATGTCCTTGCCGGAGACGATCGACACCTTGTTCGCCTTAGCGTCGATCAGGACGCCGTTGCTTCCCGACTTGTCCTTGATCTCAATGCGCTCCGCGCCGCTCTTGTCGTCCAGCCGGATGACATGCCCCTTGGCGGAGGTAATCGTGATCCGCTCCTCGCCCTTGGTGTCGGCGAACTCCAGCAGATGGCCGCTGCGCGACTTGAAGACGCGCAGATTGTTCTTGCCGTCCTTGTTGGTTTCGGGCGGCGTATCTTTGCCGTTCCACAGCGAGCCGATCACGTAAGGACGATTCACATCTCCGTTCTCGAACATCACCAGCACCTCGTCGTCGACCTCCGGCAGGAAAAAGGCTCCCCTGTCCTTGCCGGCCATCCAGGAGGCGACGCGGGCCCAATTGGATTCCGGCATGCCGATCAGCGGCACCTTCACCTTCACTCGCCCGGGACCCGGCTTGTCCGCGTCGTTCGCCGAATCGTTCTTGATGACGACACCTGCCACCACGCCGTAGATCCGGCCTTCGCCCGGCATGCTGCCCGTAAAATTGGAAATTCCGGCTCCTTCGTTCATAGGCTTGTCCTCTTCACCTTAAAAGTCGTGGTATAGCCCTTGCTGTCCATTTTGTGGACCGTGGACACGATATAATAAATGCCGCTGAAGCGGTCGCCGAGTCCGGTCAGCTTCACCGTCCTGCCGGCCCGCAGCTGCGGATTCCCCCAGCATGTGCCTTCGCCGGAAATGAACTCGCGCAGGTGGCTGTTGTAAGCGGCGGCGGCAAGCGCCTTGGCCTCGCTCATATCGATCAGATTCTCCGCGCTGATCGCAATCGGCGATTCCTCGATGGACTTCGCGGAGATGTCGAAGCCGGTCTCCTTCCCGCCCATTTTGCTGATCTCGTCGCCCGCTTTAGCTTCCGCCTCCAGCTCCTTCTTCTCCTTCACGTCCCAGCCCCGCACCTTCACCTTGCTGCCCCGGGTCAGCGTCCGCAGCTCCAGGTTCAGCCGCTCGAAATCCTTCTTGAAGGCCAGCTCCGGCAGCTCCGGCGCCTTCTGCATCCGCGACTTGACGAAATACAGCTTCTTGTCGTCGGCATACAGCTCATAATCGAGCAGGGCAGCGCGCTCCAGCAGGAACTCGTAGTTGCTCCGGTTGTTCTGGAACATGTACGGGTAAATCGTCTTGGTGTCGTCCACCACCGGCGTCAGGCCGTGCTCCTTGGCGATTTCGGAGGCGATATCGCTGTCCTTCTTCTTTAGGAACACCTTGCTCCGCGTCCCCATCCGCAGGCGGTGGAGCATATCGTAGCCGCGGATATCGAGCACGGAATGCTCGGAGAAGTTCAGGTCGAGGGCGGTAATCTCGCCGCTGACCAGCGGCACGGGATTATCCAGGCCAAGCGACAGCTTCAGCTTGTCGCCCGGCTTGATGTTCTTCAGGTCGATTCCGCGCCACATGCCGCCGCTTGAATCAACCATGTTCAACTGAATGGAGAAAATCGCCGGCAGGTTCAGCTCATCCTCCAGCGTGACGCCTTCCACGGCGGCATTCAGCTCCGCGGACAGCTTGCTTCCATTCAGTTCGATCGCGTATTTCGCTACGCTGGTGCTCATTCAACCCCCGCCTTAATCCGGGATGACCAGGGTCCTCCCGACGTCGTTTTCTCCGGGAAAGCCGACCGGATTGACGATCCGGTTCAGCTCGGCAATCCGCCGCCAGGCCAGCGGGTCCTTCAGCGCTTCATTCGCGATCAGGTCGAGCCGGTCTCCGCTCTTGACGATCCACAGCTTCCGGCAGGCGTTCAGCCCCTGGTTGTCCTCGACTACCTTGTCCGGTTCGTCCGTTATGAAGGTGACATCCAGCAGGGAGCGGACCGGCGTGCCGTTCTCCATAAACATCGTGAACTTCTGCTCAATCCGGCTCAGCAGGCCGCGATAGGTGAAGCCGCCCCAGACGAACAGGCAGACCGGCGGTTTTTTCGTGCTTTTGCCGCTGACCTTCGGATCCAGCAGGGAGGTCAGCTCCCGGGTTTTCTTGCGCACGTCCGTGCGTTTCTCATAGGTGTCGTAAAATAACGAGACCTTGAATTCCGGCGTTTCCGTGATCTGAAACTGCTTGTGGTTCTTCTCTCCGGTGTATTTCCCCTCGAATGAAACGGTGTACTCGTTCGGGTTAAACATGACCTCAATCGCGCCGCCGCCCATGTCGACGGGGATGATTTTGGCTTTCTCGGCCATTATCTGAGCCCCCTTCGGTCGTTACGAATGGCCAATTTCTTCTCCAGCACCTGGAAGAGCAGCCGGTATTTTACGATACTTTGACGTTGTGGGAGCATTTGGGACTCGCCGCCGCCGTTTACGGTATGGACGAGCCCGAAT
>NZ_JBNYYG010000058.1:0-36264 GCF_050565405.1 Paenibacillus macerans
ACAAGGGGATACGCCGGGAGGTCAAACGGCTGCACCGGGTGTGAGCGCAGCACGGGCAGACAAAGCCGTTAGGCCACTTCATCGCGATCAGCGCCTCCAGGCAGGCCTGCTCGCTGTGATAACGGCTGCTGAAGGGTTGAAGATCCGTACCCGCATTGGCTTCCATGTCCGCTCCCCCCCCCGAATCAATAATTAACGCACATACGTTCGCTTTATCCCATCATACCAAACATACGTTCTTATTTCAAGTCGAAAATCTCGCCTGAACCGCCTCATTTTTTTCTTTTTCACTTACCCTAGCCCCCAACCCCTGGCCCCCCTGAACGAAAGGGATAATCGTGCAAAGCCACAGGCAGGGTTAACATGCTAGGGTTAACAAGGCAGGGACACAACACGCCCACTATAGACAGCCGCCCCACCACTACCTCAGCCAACTCAGTCTGGCATCCTGGAATCATTAGAGCCAAAGACCTAATTTATATCGCCAAGCACTGGCTTTGGGGTTGAGCCGTAAGAAAAGTCATAAATCCGGGCTTGTCCCAAGCTTTATAATCTACTTGGACCGGGTATGAAAAAAACTCAAACCAACGATCAGGGGGCCATGACAAATGAAAAAATATAAGTTTCTCGAGTTGGAAAAACCGGTTGCTTATCAACTTGAAGCCTTGGAAGTCGGCGTCACCTCAAGCTGCAATTTCAAATGCGATTATTGCTGCGCCTACGAGAGAAATGACGGCAACAGCATCAGCGGCAAAGAGGTGATCCGCATCCTCGAGGAAATCGGCACGATCCGCCGGGTCAGACTATCAGGGGGGGAAGTAACCTTGAAATTCCAGGACTGCCTGGAAATCGTCGGCTACTGCGCCGCGCACGGCATCGAAACGCAACTGAATTCCAATGCCAGTCTGCTGACCCCGGCAAGAATCGAACAGTTGGCTCAAGCCGGCTTAACGACGATACATATTTCCTTTAACTTTACCGATGCGGCTTCCTTCTCCCATTATTACGGGATGCCGGAATCACTTTACGGCAAAATCCGCGAGAACATCGCATATTGCGCCGCCACAAGCATCGATACGGTGCTGGAAACGCTGCTGTTCGAGGAAACCGAGCATCATCTGCGCGAGATCGGAGACCATGTATACCAGCTCGGCGTCCGTACGCATGAGATCCAGAACAGCATCCAAATGGAGCATAGCGGTTGGAAAGCGATCGCGGCTCGCGAGCAGTTGAAAACAGCGGTACGGGAGCTGATCGAGGCCAAACGCGAAGACAGTACCATCTATTTTACCTGCATGGACCGATTTGCCGCTGAGCTTGGTTTCGCCGACCAACCCGGCGTATACTTCTCCCATTGCATCGAAGGAAAAAAGCAGCTTCACCTGCACGGCAACGGCGATATCCTGATTTCCGAGCTGTGCTATCCGGTGATTATCGGCAACATCTACGAAGGGACCTCGCTTAAAGAAATCTACGCCCAAATGCCGGCCGAGTTGAAGCATTTCCTTGAAATGGAGCCTTGCCCGGCCTTAGAGGCTTTGTTCCCGCAAAACGGATAATCCGCCAAAACAAAGAAAGGCTCTGCCAAATTGGCAGAGCCTTTCTTTGTGATCTATGAATTACAAGATGAGCGCTCTGGAGATGATGACCAGCAGAATGAACAGTACGAGGATCGTCCCCGTGGAAGTCCAGAATCCACCGCCGTAACCAACGTTGCCTACGCCATTTTCATATCCCGACATTCGTTTTTCCCTCCTTTTTAAATATAGAACATCATATTAAGGCCCATACCGGAAAGACACGGTACAAACGCGGAGAACCCTGAAAATCGCTCGGTCCCCCGCGCCAATAACGGTCTAAAGTTTATGGAATTGGGCGAATCGCCCCATGTTCACGGAGAACGATGAATTGGATTGATAAGCATGTTTCCGCTCCTCCGCGAAAACGGCCTGATCCATATCTTTATACTCTAATTTGAGCTATCTTCTAGACCCATCGATGTGCGCTTGCCCGGTATCACTCGGTTAAAGGTTCGCCTTGCTTATGTCTATTACCCGCCTAATCATGCTTTTTGCCATTTGCATATGATGAAGCAAGTCAATCTTAAAAGCAGGTGGTGTTCTTGGGAAAAAAAAGACGTCAGTATAAAAGACTTAAGGATAACGATATCTCTTCGGACGATCTGGCCATCATCGGCGCCGGCTTTACCGTTTTGGGCGACTTGTTTGACCTGCTTTCCTTGTTGAAGCTGAAGGAAGAAACGGAGACCAGCAAACTCCCCCCCGAGGAAGAAACCGAAGAAACGCTGCTTGACGAATTTATGCTTCTGCGAAATAAAAAATAAACCACGGCATACCAAAAAGGCGCGGGACAAACATCCTGCGCCTTTCGATTCATCTGGACAGCTTGGCGATCTTCAGCCTCCATTTGCGCCATTTCCAATAAACCAGCACCATCACCAGCGCTCCTGCGCCGATAAAGAAAAACTTCATATACTTCTCCACCAAGCCAAATACATACTGCCATTGCTCCCCGAACACGAACCCGATGCTGACAAAGGTTATCACCCACAAAAATGCTCCCGTATAGGCATATAGGGCAAACGTCCGAAACGGGACGCGAATAATGCCGACGAAATACCCGAAGAACTGCCTAACGCCCGGTATGAAAAAGCTGATCAGCAGCATTCTATTGCCATATTTTTCATAAACCCGCCTGGTCTTGTCCAAATGGTCGGGTTTAAGCCAAATCCATTTCCCGTAACGTTCAATGAGCGGCGCTCCTACGCGGTACCCGATCAGATAGGTGATCGTTACCCCGACGACGGAACCGGCGTAGCCTGCCAATAGGGCGGGCAGGAAGTCAAGCCCCCCTTTAAAAGCCAAATATCCGGTATACGTCAACGTAGTTTGTCCCGGCGGCAGCGGCAGCGCTATAAAATCCACGGGGAGCCCGAGCAGCAGCACGAAATAGCCGTATTGCTCGAACATCCTTTCAATCCATTCCAGCACGTTCATGATCGATCTCCTTTAATTATTCCAAGGCGCCGCCTACTGATTGTTTTTCTTTTATGTTAACAGTATACACGGGGTTTTTCCAATCTAAAATGGCCCCGGGGCGGGCCGGCTCCCCGACCTAAGGCTGGAATGCGTTTGGCGTTCAAAAACAAAGGCCGAGTCCGGGAAACGGCTTCCCGACTCGGCCTATTTGTTTGTAGATCCTGCAGCAACGGATCAACCGAATCTGCCGGAAATATAATCATCCGTGCGTTTCTCGGACGGATTCGTAAATATTTTGCTGGTCTCGTCGTATTCCACCAGCTCGCCCATCAGGAAAAACGCCGTTTTCTCCGATACGCGCGCCGCTTGCTGCATATTATGCGTTACGATGATAATGCAGTAATCCTGTTTGAGATCGGCGATCAACTCCTCGATCTTGGCGCTGGACACCGGATCCAATGCCGACGCGGGTTCATCCATCAGAATAATGCTTGGGCTGACGGCGATCGATCTGGCAATGCAAAGCCGTTGCTGCTGGCCGCCGGACAAAGCCAGGGCCGAACTGTGCAGGCGATCCTTCGTTTCGTTCCAAAGCGCAGCTTTCGTTAAGGACTCCTCGACGATTTGATCGAGCTGCTTCTTGTTGCGAATGCCGTGATAACGCGGCCCGAAAGCGATGTTCTCATAGATGGATTTATGGAACGGATTCGGCCGCTGCCAGACCATGCCGATTTTTTGCCGCAGCAGCACCACGTCGGTTTTGGGATCGTTGATATTATCGTCCCCGATCCAGATGTCCCCCGTAATGCGTGCGCCGCTGATCAGGTCGTTCATCCGGTTCAAGCTGCGCAAAAAGGTGGATTTGCCGCAACCGGACGGACCGATCAAAGCGGTGACCTCCCGGGAGGCAAAATCGAGCGATATATTTTTAACGGCTTGTTTCTCTCCGTAAAACACGCTTAAGTCTTTTGTGGACAGTTCGATATTTTGCACTGCTTCGTCCTCCTATTTCGTAGCCGTAAATTTCTTGAACATCACGCGTCCGAGCCAACGAGCCAACAGGTTGAACAGCAGTACCGTAATGATCAGGACGGCCGAAGCGCCTGCGGCAATTTCGGGAGCATCCGGGGCCAGACCCTCGGAATTGATCTTCCAGATATGAACGGCCAGCGTTTCCGCCGGACGGAACGGATTTAACGGCGATGTAGGGCTCAGCGGATTCCAGTTGCCGAAGTCGAGCCTCGGGCTGCTCATTCCGGCCGTAAACAGCAATGCCGCCGCTTCGCCGAATACGCGGCCCGCCGCCAGGATCGTCCCGGTCAAAATGATCGGCATCGCGATCGGGAGCATAATGGATTTGATCGTTTTCCACTTGGACAAGCCGAGCGCAAGGCTGGCTTCCTTCTGGGCCTGCGGAACGCTGGCCATGCCCTGCTCCGTGATCCGGACCATCAACGGAAGGTTAAATACCGTTAATGCCAATGCCCCCGAGAACAGGGAGAATCCAAAGCCAAACACGTTTACGATCACCAGCAAACCAAACAAACCGACGACGATCGACGGAAATGAGGACAGCACTTCCACGATCAACCGGATAAAATCGGTTACCTTGCCGGGTTTGGCGTATTCGCTCATATAGATGCCCGCTCCGAGTCCCAGCGGAATCGTGATGATCAATGTCAGGACGAGCAGGAACAACGAATTGAATAATTGCGGACCGATCCCGCCGCCTTCCTTGATGGTTTCCGGCGGCGACGTCAGAAAATCAAAGCTGATATGGCCCAGCCCCCGGACAAGGATAAATCCGAGCAACCCCGCCATAATGAGCACGATCACACCGGCCAGGGTGATAATGACGGCTGTCGCAATTTTGTCTGCGGTTTTTGCACTCATCGATTTGCTCTCCTTTCAAGCCACCGTACGACGAAGACGAAGATAAACGTCATGAGCATTAGGATCAGCGCCAACGTCCACAGGACATTATTTTGCATCGAGCCCATCACGGTATTGCCCATGCTTAACGTAATCACGCTGGTGAGCGTGGAGGTGGATTCAAAAAGCGAGCGCGGAATATGCGGCGCGTTCCCGATGACCATCTGCACGGCAAGGGCTTCCCCGAAAGCGCGCGCCATCCCGAGAACGACCCCGGTCATCAGCGCAGGCATCGTGGTCGGCAGGACCGTCCGGTACAAGGTTTGCCATCTGGTGGCCCCCAGAGCATAAGAAGCTTCTTTCAAACCGGGAGGCAAAGCGGTTAATGCATCCGTCGCGATCGAGGTGATGGTTGGCAAAATCATAATCGACAATACCGTCGCCCCGGCCAAGATCCCCAAGCCTTGTCCCGGGAAAATATCCCGGTAGAAAGGGACGATGACGCTTAGGCCGACGAAACCGTAAACGACCGAAGGAATTCCGGCCAGAAGCTCGATCACCGGCTGCAAATATCGCTTGCCGAATTTCGGCATGATTTCCACCATAAACAAAGCCGCGCAGATCCCGAGCGGCGCCGCGATCAACGCGGCCAGAATCGAGGTGCTGAAGGAGCCCAAAATGAAAGGAAGCGCTCCGAATAAAGGAGGTTCTCCTTCCGGCTTCCACTCGGTGCTGCCAAAAACATCGCCTAATGCGATCCCGTCTTGAAAAAAGGTGCTTAACCCCTTGGTGGCGACAAAATAAACCATCGAAAAGATCGTAACCACCAGCAGAACGATACAAAACGAAGCGTATATTTTACCGGTCCATTCCTCTAAAATATGCGGTTGTACTTTTTTTCTCCCGCCGGACTGAGCCATGAAACCTCTCCCTTTACAACAGCACAGAAAGAGGCAGAATTGTCCGCCTCTTACCGCGCCGATATGATGTTTATCGATTGTTTGCGTTATTTCGTTATGTTACCGTCCACATCACGCTTTACTTGCATTTTGCTGGCCGGGATGTAACCCAGTTCTACAACGTCGGCATCTTGTACTTCAGGGGAAACCATGTAGTCAAGGAATGCTTTGACGACTTCGTTCGGCTCGCCTTTTGTGTACATATGCTCGTAAGCCCATACCGGATAAGAACCGTTCGCTACGTTTTCTTCCGTCGCTTCAACGCCGTCGTATTTCACGACTTTGACGGAATCATCGAGATAAGAAAGGGCAAGGTAACCGATCGCTCCCGGCGTTTCGCCGACAAGCTTCTTAACCGTACCGGAGGAATCTTCTTGGATCGAACCTTGAAGGTCTTCCGTTTTCGTGCCCAACGCGTATTTCTCAAAAGTGGCGCGAGTACCGGAGCTGGATGGACGGTTGACGATTTGGATCGCTTGATCCGGACCGCCCAGGTCTTTCCAGTTTGTTACTTTACCGGTGAAGATCTGAACCAGTTGGTCTTTCGTCAGATTATCGACGTTTACGTCAGGGTTCACGACAGCCGCCATAGCTACAACGGCTACTTGATGGTCAACCAGCTCGCCTGCCGGACCGGCTTCGAGTTTCTCTTCCGCAAACACGTCCGAGTTCCCGATGTCGGCCTGTCCGCCGGATACTTGCGTCAACCCGGTGCCGCTGCCGCCGCCTTGCACTTGTATAGAAATATTAGGATTTTGATCCATGAATTTTTTCGAAACTTGGTCAACCAAAGGTTGCAAAGCCGAGGAACCTACTGCCAGAATCGACCCGGACAAATCCGAAGTCGCTGCGTCGTCTCCGCCGTTATTCGCAGCTGCTTCATTGGTAGTGCCACCGTTCGTTCCGGTCGCGTTGTTTTGTGCTGCGTTGTTGTTTTGACCGCATGCGGCCAGCGTTAGGCTTAACACCAAAGTCAAAACCAAAAGCATGCTCTTTTTCATTGTCTTAAGTATCCCCCTTATTTGTTTTACATTCTGATTATAGAAAACGAAGATCAATCCCGTGTTTTCGTTTTGTAAACTTTGTGTAAAATCCTCGGCCAAGTTTGTTCTTATGTAATTTCTGCAATAATGCAAAAAAATAAACACCCCGCCGCATATGGAGAGGGGGTGTTTGGATGGAACTTGATCAAATGGGCCGTATGCCGCTTAATCGGCGTCGTCCGTATTCTTGGACAGCAGCCCTTTGAGCTCTTTCATAAACATATTGATATCTTTAAATTGCCGGTATACCGAAGCAAAACGCACATAAGCCACCTCATCCACCGGATACAGCTGCTCCATGACCAACTCGCCGATCTCCCGGCTCTCCACCTCGGCATTCGCCGAGTGTCGCATAGAACGCTCAACCTCGGAAACGATGGTCTCCAACAGCTCGACCGAAACCGGCCGCTTCTCGCAGGCGCGGATCAATCCGCGCAGCATTTTCTCCCGGCTGAATTCCTCGCGGCTCCCATCCTTCTTGATTACGATAAGCGGCATTTCCTCGACCATTTCAAAGGTTGTAAAGCGCCGGCTGCATTTCTCGCACTCCCGCCGGCGGCGGATCGAGCGGTTCTCGTTAGCGGGTCTCGAATCAAGCACTTTGGTTCCTAAATAATCGCAATACGGGCATTTCAAACTAGAACGCCTCCCCTCAAAATGCTGTGCTGACGGTCCTTTTTAGTTAATGCCAATAAATAACTGAAAATTTTCGTAATGAAGTTGATAGTACCGGTACATAATACTGTTACCAACCGCAAGGAGGTGAACAATCATGGCCCAAAACAACAACTCTTCGAACAACCTGGTGGTTAGACAAGCTACTGGAGCTCTCGAGCAAATGAAATATGAAGTGGCTCAGGAACTTGGCATTGCTTTCCCACAAGACGGATATGCTGGTAACCTGACTTCTTACGAAAACGGTTCGATCGGTGGTTTCATTACGAAACGTTTGGTAACCTTGGCTGAACAACAGCTGGCAGGTCAATTCAAATAAGCCGATGCAACCGGAGAGCATTGACCGGCGTGAATTCGCCGGTTAATGCTTTCTTTTTTACGTGCCTGGAAGCCCCTAGAACTCGTCATAAATATCCGAGTACTGCTTGTAGTAATGGGTAACCCGCTGCACGTAATGCCGGGTTTCGCCAAAAGGAATATCCTTTGACGTTTCCAGGCGCCCGTCCCATTTTCCGCTCTTCAGCCATTTTTTCACATTGGTCGGTCCGGCGTTATAGGCGGCGATCATGGCGATCTGGTTGCCGTCAAACTGATCGGCCAGCGACTTCAAATACCAGGTGCCGATTTGGATATTGGCATCCGTTTCATTCCGGATCTTCTCCAGCGATGCATTCGGCAGCTTGGCTTTGGTGATCACCCACTCCGCCGTATCCGGCATGATCTGCATGATTCCCAAAGCTCCCTTATTGGACTCCGCACCGGGTTGATAATTGGTTTCCACTTTGATGATCGCCGCCACGATAAACGGGTCCAGGCCGTTATGTTGCGCATGATAGCGAATTTCTTCTTTATAATAAATCGGATAAAATAGCGAAAGCCAGGCGGAATTGAAAAAAATCAGGACCGTGAAGCCGAGAAACAGCAAAAGCAGCACTCTCTTTTTTCGCAGCCACCTCATTTGAGACCCTTATCCCGCCAAAAATCGTCAACCTGACGCTCCGTATCCGCCAGTCCACGGCTGTTATCAATCAAAATATCCGCCCTCTCCTTCTTTATTTCGATGTCCATTTGGGCTCTCAGCCTTTTTTCGGCTTCGTCCTCGGTCAGACCGTCTCTAAGGATCAATCGGGATAACTGCAGCTCTCTCGGTACGTAGACCACCATGATTTCATCGTACAGCGGCTCAAGGCCGGACTCGTAAAGCAGCGGAATATCGGCTACGACTAATCGCCCAGGATCAGCCGCCTCCAGCCCGGACATGCGTTTTTTCATTTCCGCGCGGATCGCCGGATGGGTCAAGCTTTCCAGCGTCTTCCGTTCCTCCGGCTGCGAGAAAACAATTTCGCCGAGCTTCTTGCGATTCAATGTTCCGTCCGCATGCAATACGGCTTGTCCGAAACGCTCCGCGACGGCGGCAAGCACCGGATGACCGGGCTCCATGATTTCCCTGGCGATCAAATCCGCGTCGATGACGGCGGCGCCGCGAAGGGCCAGCATATGGGACACCGTGCTTTTGCCGGTAGCAATGCCTCCGGTGAGTCCGATGTTCATCGTTTCAACCCCTCGCGGTTTGGCTTCGAGCCGGGTTTTGCCGGACCTGTCTTGGTTTGCCCGCGTTTCTTGCCGGGCGCGGTCCGATAAGGCGGCTGGCAATTCGGGCAAAAATGCGTGCCCCGGCCCCCGACGACCGTCTTCTCCACCGGCTGTCCGCAGTTCAGGCAGGGTTCCCCTTTGCGTCCATACATCCGCAGGGAATGCTGAAACATGCCCATCTCCCCCTGGCCGTTGACATAGGACTTGATGGAAGAACCGCCGGCATCCACAGCTTCTTCCAACGTGGATACGATCGCGGCGTGCAGCCGGTCCAACTCGGCAGCGGTAAGCTTGTCCGCCGGATATTCCGGATGGATCCCGGCCCGGAACAAAGCTTCATCTACATAAATATTCCCTAGCCCTACGATATATTCCTGGTTCAGCAGAGCCGGCTTGATCTTGGTGGTTCGCCGTGAAATCGCCTCGCGGAAAGCTTCCGGCGAAAACGATTCCGCGAGCGGCTCCAGACCCAGTTTAGCCAAAGGCTTATGCTTAAATTCCTCTCCGGGGAAGAACAGATGCATCGTGCCGAACTGGCGTACGTCTTTGTAACGGAGCTCGGTGCCGTCGATAAATTGAAAAATGACGTGCGTATGTTTTTCGACCTCTTCATTTGCTTGGTAAAGTCCATACCGGCCTTCCATCCGCAGATGGGAGACCAGGACCAGCCCGTCCATCACGATGCGCAAAAACTTCCCCCGGCGGCCGATCTCGACGATCGTATGTCCTGCCAGCTCGGTTTCGAACCGCTTGATGTCGTCCGGCCGTTGAATGATCCGCGGCAGCAAAACGCGGACGGCGCGGATTTTCTTACCGACGATTAATTGGGTCAGCGTCCGTCTGACCGTCTCGACTTCCGGCAATTCCGGCATGATCGTCACCTCGATGTTGTAGTAATTGGTGAATCCAGCGTCCCCAAAGGGAAACGTTCGGGCCTGCCTACTTCGCCTCGTACCAGTTCAGGCCGCTGCTGACCTCGGCTTTGAGCGGAACGGACAACGGCAGCGCTTTTTCCATCGTTTCGGGCACGAGCTTCTTCATGATTTCAAGCTCCTCCGGCGGAACTTCGAACACCAATTCATCATGCACCTGCAGCAGCATGCGGCTCTTGAGGCCGTGCTTGTACAACGCTTCGTCCATCAGCACCATCGCCAGCTTGATGATATCCGCCGCGGTGCCCTGAATCGGCGTATTCATCGCCGTGCGTTCCGCAAATGAACGCAGGTTGAAGTTCGAGGCATTGATTTCCGGCAGATAACGGCGGCGTTCCAGCAGGGTTTTGACGTAACCGTCCCGTTTGGCGTCCTTCACGATATCGTCCATATAGCGGCGAACGCCCTGGAAAGCGTCAAAATACTGATCGATGAACCGCGCGGCTTCCTTTCGCGTAATATTCAGGTTCTGGGACAGGCCGTAATCGCTGATCCCGTACACAATGCCGAAGTTGACCGCTTTGGCCGACCGGCGCATGTTGGCATCCACCTCGTCCGCCCCGACGCCAAAGACGTCCATTGCCGTTTTCGTATGGATGTCCATGTCATGCAGGAACGCCTCCTGCAGCCCTTGATCCGCGGAAATATGGGCCAGCACGCGCAACTCGATCTGCGAATAATCGGCGGCGAGAATAAACCAGCCTTCCTCCGACGGCACGAACACCTTACGGATCTTGCGGCCTTCCTCAAGGCGGATCGGAATATTCTGCAGGTTCGGGAATTGACTGCTCAAACGGCCCGTAGCCGCGACCGTTTGCCGGAAATAGGTATGCACCTTGCCCGTTTTCGGCGAAATTTCCTTCAGCAAGCCCTCCACGTAAGTCGATTGCAGCTTCGCCAACTGGCGGTACTCCAAAATAAACTGGACGATCTCGTGATAAGGTGCCAGCTTCTCCAGCACTTCCGCATCGGTAGAATACCCGGTTTTGGTTTTCTTGATGACCGGCAGCCCCAGCTTATCGAACAAAATATCTCCTAATTGCTTCGTTGAATTGATGTTGAATTCCGTTCCCGCGATTTCATAAATCCGCGAAACCAGCTTGCTGATCTGCGCTTCAAACTCGACGCCCAGCTCCTTCAACGCTTCCTTGTTTACGGCCACGCCCTGCTTCTCCATATCGGCCAAAATCCGGGATAACGGCATTTCCAGCTCATAGAACAGCCGGTTCATTTCATATTTCTCCAGCTCGCTTCGCTGAATCGGAACGAGACGCAGCAGCGCTTCCCCTTTGCGGGCCAAATGCTGGCTAAGCGACTCCTGGTCCGGTACTTTGAATTTGGCGCCTTTGCCGTACACCTCATCATCGCCGGGAACGGCGGGCAGATGATATTTCGCGGCCAAGCCGCTGATCGTTTGATCGTTCTCCGTCGGATCCAGCAAATATGCGGCCAACTGCACATCGTGCTCGGCGCCGGCAAAAGCGATGTCTTGCCAAAACAACGCCAAATCCACGCGGTGCAGGTCGTATCCCCGTTTCGGCACTTTCTCGTCCGCCAGCCAGGCCACGACCTCCGCAGCCTCCTTCAGCTGCAGGGTCTCAAACGACAGAAAGAAATGGCGCTCCGCCGTGGATAGCACAAGTCCCATCACGGTCGCGTGGTGCGGGTTTTCGCCGTACGACTCGACGATAATGCCTTCGATGTCCGATAAGCGGGCAACCAGGTCCGGCAGCGTATCCTTATCGACGACCGTAACGTCGATTTCCTTTAACGCCTCGGGTTCGCCGCCCCCGGAAGCATTCCCGGAAGCTCCTCCCGAAAAAGATAATCGCTCCAGCAAAGATTTGAATTCCAGCTTGCGCAGCATGGGAACCGCCTTCTCTTCCTCGATGCCGGAGAATTTCATCTCATCCCAGGACCGTTCCACCGGCACTTCGCGGAAAATCGTGGCGAGCTGCTTGCTCATCCGGGCATCGTCCGCGTGGTTCACCAGATTTTCCTTCATTTTGCCCTTTAATTCGTCGGTGCGGGCCAACACTTCCTCAACGGAGCCGTATTGGTGCAGCAACTTTAGCGCAGTTTTCTCCCCGATGCCCGGAACGCCCGGAATATTATCGGAGGCATCGCCCATCAAACCTTTCAGGTCGATGATTTGCAACGGCTTCAGCCCGTACTTGTCCTCGATTCCCTGAGGGTCGTAAGGCTCGACCTCACTGACCCCTTTGCGCGTCAGCGCCACCTTGACCCGGTCGCTGACGACTTGCAGCATGTCTTTATCCCCGGTAACGACGAGCACTTCTTGTCCCGCTTCTTCGGCCCGCTTGCTGAGCGTACCGATGATGTCGTCGGCCTCGTACCCGGCAAGTTCGAACCAGGCGATTCCGAAGCTCTCCAGCAGCTCGCGCATCAGCGGAAATTGCTCGGACAGCTCCGGCGGCGTTTTGTCTCGGCCGCCTTTATATTCCTGGTACCCTTCGTGACGGAACGTAACCTTGCCTGCGTCGAATGCAACCATGATATGCGTGGGCTGCTCTTCCTGAATCAGCCGCAGCAGCATATTGGTAAAACCGTAAACCGCGTTCGTGTGCACCCCGCTGGAATTGGTAAGCGGCGGCATGGCGAAAAAAGCCCGGTAAATGATGCTGTTGCCATCTATTAGAATCAATTTTTCCATACGACACCTCGTCCACAGTTTTCTACCTTTACCTATGATAACACAGGGGGCGTTCCGATAACACCGGACAGCGGCAAACGAAAACCGGCCGCCGCCTGCGTCGTTCGCAAGCGGCGGCCGGTAGGTCACCCGCAAATCATCATCATTGGTTTAAGTCCGGACGATGCCCGGTTACGAGATATACGGCGCTTTCGCCGATATTCGTGGCATGGTCGGCGATCCGCTCGATATAACGGCCCACCAGCGTAAGCAGCATGGCCTGCTGCAAGGATTCCGGATTGCCGATCATGAACGAATACAATTCGTGGATCATTTGGCTGTACAGGTGATCCACCTCGTCATCGTCTCTCGCCATTTTATAAGCCAAATCCGTATTTTCGTCCAAATAGGACTGCAGCGATTCACGCAGCATCAGAATGACCAGCTCCGACATCTTCGGTATGTCGATCAGCGGTTTAATCAGCGTCTGGCCTTCAAGGCGCGTCGTCACTTTGGCGATATCGATCGCCAGATCGCCCATGCGTTCCAGATCGCTGGAGATGCGGAACGCTACGAGGATCCGGCGCAGGTCTTTGGCCACGGGCTGCTGGGTCACAATCAGCCGGGAGCCGATGTCCATGATTTGCTCTTCCATCCGGTTCAGTTCGATATCGCGTTCGACGATTTGCTTGGCTTTTGATGAATCCAGGGCTTGCAGCGCTTCAATCGCACCGGCCAAAGCCTGTTCGACATGATCTCCCATCTGTCTAAGCAGCTTGCGGAGTTCCTCCAGGTTCTGATCAAATTCCTTTCTTTGAATCATACGGCAGTAGCCTCCTTGTTATCCGAAACGACCGGAAATGTAGTCTTCGGTGCGTGAATCCCGCGGCGTGGAAAAGAGCTTTTGCGTATCGTCCGCCTCCACGATCTCCCCATTCAGAAAAAAGACGGTCCGGCCCGAAATTCGAGCCGCTTGATGCATGTTATGCGTAACCATAACGATCGTATAACTATCTTTTAATTGCTGTACCAGTTCTTCAATCTTTAAGGTTGAAATCGGGTCCAGCGCCGAAGTCGCTTCATCCATCAGCAAAATGTCCGGCTGCACCGCGATCGCCCGGGCAATGCAAAGGCGTTGCTGCTGCCCGCCCGACAAACTGAGTGCCGAACGTTTCAGGAAATCCTTAACCTCGTCCCACAAAACGGCTTGGCGCAAGCTCTTCTCGACGAGTTCGTCCAGCACCGCCTTATTCTTGATGCCGTGCAAACGAGGGCCGTAAGCCACATTGTCATATATCGATTTCGGAAAAGGATTCGGCTGCTGAAACACCATCCCTACCCGCTTGCGCAGCGCTTCCACCTGTACGTCCTCGCCGTAGATATCGTCGCCCGCGATTTGCACGGAGCCTTCGATGCGCGTGCCCGGAATCATGTCGTTCATCCGGTTCAAGGTACGGAGCAATGTGGATTTGCCGCAGCCGGAAGGTCCGATGAAAGCCGTAATCGCCTTCTCCGGGATATCCAGGGACACATCCTTTAGGGCATGGAATTGATCGTAATACAAGTTTAATTGTTTAATCCGGATAATGGTATCCATGTCAGTTCTCCTTCGCAATAAACATCCTTGCCTCGGGTCGCGTTTCTTATCCATTGCAGATCGAGGAGAGGCGCAAACAAACTTGAAGCACGGTACCCGCGATCAAAAGCGAGCCCGTGCCGGCGCTTCTGCTATAGAAAATAGTATGCTCCAAACTCAAGAAACCACAATGAAATACTACTCTATTTTAACTTGCTTATGTAAAAGAAAATAATCCAATTTGTAAACGCGGTGTAAAATATTACTCCAGCTGAATCAATTGCTCCAGCTCGTGCAACACCGTCCGGGTTCGTTCGGATGCGGATTCCGAGGATTGGTACATCTCTTTCCCCCGTTGTTCCACGGTTCTGGCCGATTCGACCAAGGCTCCAAACGTCTCGTCCGCTTTACCCACTCGCCCATGGCTTGCCGCCATTTCCTCCGCCGTAGTGGAGGCCGTACCCGCCGTTTGCTGAACCAGACTGTTGACGACGCCCAGGGTAACTCCGATTTCCTCGGAAAATTGCTTGGTCTGCAGCGCCAGCTTTCGCACCTCGGCGGCAACGACCGCAAATCCCCGTCCATGCTCGCCGGCATGAGCAGCTTCGATCGAGGCATTCATGGCCAGCATCCCGCTCTGATCGGCCAGGCCCCGAATCTGGGCGGCGAACGCGGAAATTTGCTCCGTGCGCTTCAATAGTGTGTCCATTTGCTGCTCCTGAAAGCGGGTCATATCCAGTACGCGGCCAAACGATGCCTTTACCGCCTCCAGCTCGTTCCTGCCCTCCGCGGATAATCCGCTCATCTCTTCCGATTCCTGCAAGCTCCGCTTAGCGGAAGCAGACAACCGGGCGATCGACTGTTCGATTTCAAATACGCGTTCATGGCTCTCCCGTACGATCACCCGGCGGGATTCATCCGCTTCCCGCTGCAGCTCCCGGGACAACAGCATCAAGTCATGGATGGTCAGAACACCGAAATATCGACCCCGTTCCGTAATGATCAGACTGTCGTAAAACTGCGTCCCTTCCCTCCCCAAAGCGGCGTCCAGCAACTCGCCCGCCGGCGTAGACAGCTCGCAAACAAGCGGCCTCTGCTCGGCAAACCGGATGGATGAACGGCTATAGAACAAATCAGCTGCAAACCTTCCGGCCATATGGCGAAAAAACTGGTCGCGCATCAATAATCCGCTAGGCTTGTAACTTTCGTCACAATAAACAATGCACGGAAGATCTTGTTGTTGTTGAAACCGAGCCAGAACATTTCGGCATGATTCCCCCGGTCCGACGACCGGCACCTTCCGGCAATACGTACGGACATCCACCGATCCGCCGCTCTTTCGTGTTTGTGCATCCGCATGAGTCCCCTGACTTAGGGTTCCGTTCCCGCTTCCCGACGATGCTTCGATCTCTTCCTCCGCAGAACGTTCCAGCACTGCCATGGCCTGACTCTCCAACCTAACCACTCCCTGAATAGATAGATGCGCTTATACTAGAATCATAGTCGGAGAGTATTCGGGTAATATTTTCGGTACTTTAGTCCTATGTAAAATGAACGGAGTGTAAAACGCAAAAAAAACGTCCATCACCAGGTTACATGATGGGCGCTTTTTTCTTGTTGACGACCAATTTGTATCCGACACCGCGAATCGAGTCGATATGCACCGACTGAGGATCGAGCTCCAGCTTCTTTCGCAGCGAGCTGACATGCACATCTACCGTCCGCTGCCCGCCGATATAATCGAATCCCCAAACGGCATTCATCAAATCATCCCTGGTCATGACCACGCCGGGCTTTCGCGCCAAATACAGCAGCACTTCAAATTCCTTCGGCCTCAGGGTGATGGCTTCCCCGTTCAAAGTCACTTCGTATTTCTCCGGAAAAATGGTCAGGGCTCCAAGCGCAATCTGCGAATTTTCCTGATGCACCGGCTTCTCCCGTTCCTCTTGGCCGGTCGATCTGCGGAGAACCGCCGCTACCCGCGCCAGCAGCTCGGCCACGCCGAACGGTTTCGTGATATAGTCGTCGGCGCCGGACTTCAAGCCCTGCACGACTTCCTCCTCCGCATTTTTGGCCGTAAGGATGATCACCGGCGTCATAACGCCTTCGCTTCTCAGCTTGGACATGATCTCGAAGCCGTTCATCCCCGGCAGCATCAAATCGAGCAAGATCAAGTCAAAATCCTGACGCAGGGCCGTTTCATAACCGGTCTGCCCGTGATCTTCTACGACAACTTCATATCCGTCGCTTGTCAGATTATAAGACAAAAGCCTGGATAACGTCGGTTCATCTTCAATAACCAGTAGACGCTGTGTCATAGTACCCCCCATTTGTTTGCGGTACAAGTTCAAACCCATGAACCAATATCACTTTAATGACAAGCCCAGCATATCACGGCAATGTTAACTCGGTGTAAAATTTTCAAAAAACGTTTTACACTTAATCTAAAGTATGCATTAAGGGGAGCTCCAATATAAATGTCGTGCCTTCGCCAACTTTGCTCTCCACGCGGATCGTGCCGTGATGCAGTTCCACGAGGTGCTTTACGATGGAGAGGCCAAGCCCTGTTCCGCCCGAGCTTCTGGATCTCGCCTTGTCCACCCGATAGAAGCGTTCGAAAATCCGCGGGAGATCCTTTTTCGGAATGCCGATCCCCGTATCGCTGACAAGGAAACGGACTTTCTCCTCTTCGCCGCCTTCGTTGATGATTTCCGCCTCGACCCGTACTCTTCCGCCTTCTAGCGAGTAGCTGATCGCATTGGACAACAGGTTCATGAAGATTTGCCGCAGCCTGTCTTCGTCGCCTTCAATGAACAGGTGCTCCGGAATGCCGTGACCCATCGTTATCGATTTTTTGTTGGCCGCCGGCAGAAGCACCTCATAGATGCTGTCGAACAGCTCCTTAAGCTGAATCGGCGCGTATTCGAGCGGCACCCGCTTCGATTCGATTTTGGACAGCTCAAGAATGTCTCCGATCAGCCGGTTCAACCGGTCTCCTTCATCATAGATGATCTGCAGGAAGGAGCGCGCGGTTTCCTCGTCCTTGACCCCGCCGGCCAGCAGCGTCTCGGCGAAGCCTTTGACCGCCGCGATCGGCGTCTTCAGCTCGTGCGAGACGTTGGCGACGAACTCGCTGCGCATGCGCTCCAACCGGCGGATATCGGTCACATCCTGAAGCAGGAACAGCATGCCGCGGTAACTGCCGTCATCCTCGAACATCGGCACGCTGTCGAACAGCAGGATTTTCTCTTCGGGGTCGTAAACGTTGCGTTCCTCCTGCACCGCTTCTTTGGACGTGATGCCCTCCTCCACGAACCGGGTAAACTCGTAGTTCCGCTTGATCTCGTGATACGTTTTGCCGAGCAGCTGTTCGCCCTTCATGTACAGGATGCGCTCCGCTTCCCGGTTGATTAAGACGATACGCTCCGAGGAATCCACCATCAGAATCCCGCCGGTCATGTTCGACAGGACGCTTTGCATCAAATCTTCATTGTCGCGGATTCGCTTCAGCTGCTGCTGCAAGCTGTCCGCCATCCCGTTGATCGCTTGGCCGAGCTGGCCGATTTCATCCTTGCGGTTCAGCCTCACCCGGGCATCGTAATCGAATTTCGAGATCCGGTGCGCCACTCTGGTAATCTGTTCCAGCGGCCGGGTCAAACCGGCGGCAACCCGGTAGCTGACCAAGCCGGCAATGAGAAATAAAATCAGCAGGCCGCCGAACATCCATACCCAGCCTTGGGCAAGCCCTCTCTCAACGGCCTCCAGACTCATCGACAGGCGGATGTAGCCGTCAAAACCCTCTTCCGAGGTCACCCGATGGGCAACGTAAAGCATATTTTCGCCGATCGTATCGCTATAACGGATCGCGCTGCCGACCTCCCCTCGCTCGGCGGAGACGATTTCCTGCCGATGGGCATGATTATCCATCTGGCTCGAGCTCATTTCGGAATCGCCGACCACTTTTCCGTCCAGCGTAATGAAGGTTACACGGGAGTCGGTCATTTCCTCCAACCTTTTGGCTTGTTCCGCGTAATAGTTTTCGGCTTCCGCGTTCCCTTCCACGGGAACGAAGGCAAAGGTGTTCTCGAGCAAATTAATTTCCCGGGCCATATTTTCCTCCAACGCCCGGATATGCGAATCTTTGAACAGCTGGGCCATCGTGATGCCGGCAGCCAACATCGAGACGCCCACCAGTCCCATTAAGATTAAGGTGAGCCGCGTTCGAAAAGTTTTCATTTTATTTGAACACCGCATCCTTGAAGCCAGCCAATTTCTCCAGCGAAGCTTTCTCCACGCCTTCATGCAAGCTGTCTCCGTGGGAATCCATCGTCACGATCGCGGCGAAGCCGTCGACCTCGAGATGCCACATCGCTTCCGGGATGCCGAATTCCATAAAGTCGACGCCGTTCACCTTTTTGATGCATTCGGCATAATATTGCGCCGCGCCGCCGATCGCGTTCAAATAAACCCCGCCGTGTTCCTTCAGGGCGGCCAATGTTTTCGGACCCATCCCGCCTTTGCCGATCACCGCCCGGATGCCGAACTTCTTCATGATATCGCCTTGGTACGGCTCCTCCCGGATGCTGGTCGTAGGTCCGGCTGCTTTGACGTGCCAGCCTTCCTCGTCCTTCAACATGACGGGCCCGCAGTGGTAAATGACCGCTCCGTTCAAATCGAGCGGGGCATCATGATCCATCAAATATTTATGGAGCGCATCGCGTCCGGTATGCATTTCGCCTTTAATGACAACGACGTCGCCAACGCGCAGTTGGCGGATTTGTTCCTCCGTCACCGGCGTTTGCAGCACGATTTCCCGGCTTGCGCCTCCCGAAGCCGATTCTGTGCCAGCCGCCTCTTCGGCCGCCGGTACCGTTTCCACCGGCACGCCGCTGCCGCGTTCGTACAGCCAATTCCCGATTGCGCCGGTGGCAGGGTCAATTTCCACCCCTTGGCGACGGAAAGCCCAGCAGTTATAAGCGACCGATACGAAAAAGCTGGCCGGCAACCGGTTGGTAGCGCCCACTTTGCAGCCGAGCAAAGTAACTTCCCCGCCGAAGCCCATCGTCCCGATGCCAAGCTGGTTGGCCGTTTCCATAATGTACTGCTCCAGCAGATCCAGCTCCGGATTCGGGTTCACGTCGTCCACCTTGCGGAACAACTGCTGCTTGGCAAGCTCATAGCCCGTCGTGCGGTCCCCTCCGATGCCAACCCCGAGGAAGCCGGCGCTGCAGCCCTGTCCTTGGGCTTGATATACGGCGTGCAAAATGCACTTCCGCACCCCATCCAGGTCTCGTCCTGCCCGGCCCAGTCCCTCCAGCTCAGCCGGCAGGCTGTACTGGATGTTTTTATTTTCACAGCCGCCGCCCTTAAGGATCAGCCGCATATCGATCGTTTCTCTTTCCCATTGCTCAAAATGAATCACCGGCGTGCCCGGACCCAGATTGTCCCCGCTATTCTCCCCAGTCAGCGAATCGACCGAATTCGGCCGCAGCTTCCCTTCCTTGGTCGCTCTTTGCACCGCAGCGTAGATCGCCTTCTTCATTTCGATCTGGTTCGCCCCCACCGGGGTATGCACGATGAAGGTCGGCATCCCGGTATCCTGGCAAATCGGCGAAACCTGCTCCTCCGCCATTTGGATATTCCGCGTGATCGTCGACATGGCCAGCCCGGCCCGCGTGGCCTGATTCTCCAGCTCTCGCCCCCGGTTAACCGCCCGGCGCACGTCGCCCGGCAAATTCGTGGAAGTTTCCACGATTAATTGGTATACGCTTTCTTCAAACTGGTGCATGGTCCAAGAATCCCCTCTCTTGTCTTCTGGATAAATACATAAGCTCGAATCACCGTAATCGTCTCGATAGCCATATCACATTCAACAGATTTATAATAACATAAGAACTAGTTTCGGTTGACAATTTCTGTCCAAAATGAACTCCAAAACAAGCGAGGTTTATCACTGATGAACTACCACTTTCCTGCTTATATGTATCGTCTGCGTTCCATCCGGCGTTGGAGCCTGATGCGCAGCACCGCTGCCGACAACGTCGCGGAGCATTCATACCACGTCGCTTTGCTGTCGCACTTGCTGTGCGAAATCGGCAACCGCATGTTCGATCGTCAGCTGGACGCGGAACGCGCGGCCGCCTTGGCGTTATTCCATGACGCCACCGAGGTGTTCACCGGCGACATACCGACGCCGGTCAAACACCATAACCCCCGGCTCTTGGCCAATTTCCGCGAGATGGAGGATATCGCCGCCGAACGGTTGCTGTCCATGGTTCCTGCTGAATTGAAGGAGAGTTATGCACCGTTGCTTTTCCCCGGCCAGACGGACGCTGTTCCCGGCGATGCCGAGCTGATGGTTTACGTCAAAGCCGCCGACAGCCTGGATGCCTATTTGAAATGCGCCTGGGAGCTCACCGCCGGCAACCGGGAGTTTGCCGTTGCCAAAACGCAGCTGCTGGACAAACTGCAGCGCCTTCAGCTCCCGGAGGTCGCCTACTTCCTAGAGCATCTGGCCCCGAGCTTTGAGATGACGTTGGACGAATTATCGGAGACGGAACAGCGGGGCGAATAGCACTTTTAGCGGATGACCAATAACCCCCTTGCTTCCCGGAGCTCCCGAGAACAAGGGGGTTATTCGCGAGATTGCTGTTGCTTTCGGAACGTTATCCGTTTACGATCTCGCCGCCGTTAATATGCAGCACCTGGCCGCTCATATAAGAGGAGTCTTCCGAGGCGAGGAAGACGTAGGCCGGAGCCAGCTCCTCCGGTTGACCGGGCCGTTGCATCGGGGTCGTCCCGCCGAACTCGGCCACCTGCTTCTGATCGAAGGTCGACGGGATCAGCGGCGTCCAGATCGGTCCAGGCGCAACGGCGTTAACCCGAATGCCTTTGCTGCCGACCAGGCTCATGGACAAGGACCGCGTAAAGCTGACGATGGCGCCCTTCGTGGCCGAATAATCGAGCAGTTGCTCATTGCCTTTATAAGCCGTCACCGAGGCGGTGTTGATGATCGCGCTGCCTCGCCGCAGATGCGGCATGGCCGCTTTGGTCAAATAGAACATGGAGAAGATATTCGTGCGGAACGTCTTCTCCAACTGCTGCGCCGTAATAGCGGTAATGTCCTGCTGCGGGTGCTGCTCGGCGGCGTTGTTGACCAAAATATCGAGGCGGCCCAACGCATCGACCGTTTCCTTCACTGCTTGAGCGGCAAATGCCTCGTCTCCGATGTCGCCGGAGATAAGCAGGCATTTACGCCCTTCCTGCTCGACCTCTTGTTTTGTTGTGGCCGCATCGCCATGCTCGTTTAAATAAACAATGGCGACGTCGGCCCCCTCCTTGGCGTAAGCCACGGCTACGGCCCGGCCGATGCCGCTGTCGCCGCCGGTGATGAGTGCCGCCTTGCCTTTCAGCTTGCCGGCGGCTTTGTAACTTCCTTCGAATACAGGACGCGGATGCATGTCCGATTCGATCCCGGGCTGTTGATTTTGATGCTGGGGAGGCATGGTTTGTTTGTTTTGTCCATTACCTGCCACGGTAACATCCTCCTTCGTCGGGGTTGTCGGTATGACGCTTTCCCGTTTAGGATGGCCTGAGCCCCCCATCTTATGCTCCAAAGATCCCGGCGATGCCAAACCGATCGGCAAACCAGACGTCGTCGCGAACCCGATGCGAGGCATATTTCTCCCTCTGCAACCGGACCTGTTCCCACAGCTGTGGCTCGTCGCCCGCTTCGCCTCCAAACGATTCATGCACCTGCTGTTTACAGGCCGACACAAACGGCTCGCTAAAATGCAAAAAAGCCAATGTCAGCAAATCCCGCCCCCATTTCTCTCCGCTATCGTCGAACGGGAAGTTCTGCCTAAAGACCTGCACCAAGCTAACGTCCGGTACCAAGCGGCATTTCCCGCCCTGCAGCCACATCCTCAGGGAGAACTCCGCCGTTTCCAGCTCTTTTCCCGAGAATCCGTCCTCCATCCCGCCGATCTCCTGAAATTTGTCGCGGCTTACGGCAAAACACTCCCAGGCCAACCACGGAATTTCGTTCGTTCCATCACTAAAAGCGGGGTATCGGCGAATAGACCCGAGCAGCCCGGCGGCCTCCAGTCCCTTCGGGGGGTGGGAATGCTCATGGACCTTAAACGAAGGCGACACGCCATCGGCTTGTCCTTTCATCAGCGGTTCCAGCAAACGTTCCATCCAACCGTCGTCATAGTAGAGATGGGATCCGCAAAAGATCAGATACTTCCCGCTAGCGTGCGCCGCACCGATATTGCGGGCGGGAATGCCCGGTTCCCCCTTCACCCGCTTGACCGGCCGGTCGAAACGGTAACTCATTAGAAAATCGCAACACCCGTCCACGGAACCTTCGTCGACGATAATTACTTCATAAGGCAGCGTTGTGTTCGAAACTTTTAACGACTCCATGGTCGTATAAAGGTCGATGCCGTTGTTTTTTACGGTGATAATGATCGATACTGCATTGGATTCGGAAGACATCATACTACTCCTTAATTTGGTTATAATTAATAATTGATACAAATCAGTAAATCCCATGATTCCATAATAACCCAATTCGTACTTTCAGTAAATACAAACAAAACCTGTAGTTTATTATCTTTCCTTCCGGTTCTCACTATGGTAATTACAGGAGGGGTGTTATGGATTACGAGGCATTGGGGAAAAGGCTGCGTCAAGAACGGCATAAAATGCACTTGACCCAGGAGAAACTTGCCGAACGGATCGAGGTTTCGGATGCATACATAGGACAAATCGAGCGGGGCGAACGAAGTTTATCTCTGGAAACCCTCGTCAAGCTGGCGAATCAATTGGGCGTAACCGTAGATTACTTGCTCCATGATTCGTTTGAAGTCAGCGACGACCATTTTTCGAACCAAATCCAGCAAATCGTGGCGAACCGTTCGTCCAAAGAGAAACAATTGGCGCTGGATATCATGAAACTCATGTTCACCCATCTCGATGAATTGAAAAAGGAAGAGGACCCTTCCTAGAAGGGCCCGCTGACACCGTTGCAAACAAAGACCTGCCGCGTTCGACGCCGGCAGGTCTTTGTTTGTTTACTCGGGTCTTGCTTGGGAACTAGATAATGGTGCTGAACACCATGAAGAACGAAATCAGTAATACCGTCACGGACAGCAGCGCGCTTAATGTACGCAGCTTTCCTTCCTCGGCCGTCACCGGTTTGTTCTGGCGAATGCCTTCCAACGCAAGGCGAAGCGGTTTTCCCATGATTCCGCTAAACGCTCCGATCGCCAGATATAATACGACGATCACTATCATCCAAGGCACGGAATATTCCCCTTGGCCGATCAAGTACCCGCCGGTCAACAACTGGATAATCAGGCCGATTTGCGCGTATCGGTTCAACGATTTTACGGCCGTTACCGTGCCTTCTTGAGCGGCAAGTGACAATTTGCCGATCCTTCCCAGCACAAACGGCAGGAACAGATAGAAGCCCAGCGCCAAAGCGCCGATAATATGTAGAAAAATCATGACTTGATACATTACCACAACCATCCTTTCAACGTCAATTACATTTATTATAATCTATTATAGCTTCGGAGGGAAATAAAAGAAACGCCTGTTGGAGAGGGGCGGGAAAACCGATTGATAAGGGATTGGGGCAACGCAGCGAAATGTTCCTACGATCGCTGTTGCTCGCGGATTTCCTGAATTTATAGATTCAGAAGCGGTCGAAATTCGCTCACAAAGGCGAACGCTCCGCTTCTTCGGAATTATTTCCCGCTTTTGCCCTTCTCCTTATCATGGCGCGGAGACTCCCCCTCCCAACAGAGTTGGGGAGGGTAACGGATCGTATAGACGTTAATCAGCCATTTCCCGGCTATTTCCTGCCGTAACGGACACAGTCGACGTTATTACGCCTCAATTTAGGCTATAGAGACGAATTTGCAGGAAATAAGGTCTCTCCGGTCCGTTACAGTTTCTTGCTCGCTTTTTTCGGGCAAATAGCGTCTCTGAAGTCCGTTAAGCGGTTCGGTTCGGAAGCACCGGCGATCCTAGTTGCTGCCTGCCATCCGCTTGGACCTGCGTTCAAAAAAAGCCCTCCCCGACAGACTTGAGGGGAGGGCAAAAAAAGACCTTCCCGAACGAAGGTTAGGGAAGGCCAAGCAATAAACGGAGGGTGTTGCAAACGAAAATCAACCTTTTACAACGGCGATGACGTTCCGCACGGAAGCGGCGGATTTGTCCAGCGCGGTTTTCTCGTCGGCCGTCAACTCGAGTTCGAAGACTTTCTCGATGCCGCCGCCGCCGAGCACCACCGGCACGCCCATGAACAGGCCGTCATAGCCGTATTCGCCTTCCAGCAGGGCGATGACCGGCAGGATCCGCTTCTTGTCCTTGAGGATCGCTTCGGTCATCTGCACGAGCGAAGCGGCCGGTGCATAATAAGCACTGCCGTTGCCGAGCAGGCCCACGATTTCGCCCCCGCCGACGCGCGTCCGCTGCACGATCGCTTCGATGCGATCGGCCGGGATCAACGTGTCGATCGGAATGCCGCCGACGCTGGAGTAACGCACCAACGGAACCATATCGTCGCCGTGGCCGCCAAGCACGAAGCCCCGCACGTCTTCCACGGACACGTTCAACTCCTGCGCGATGAACGTGCAGTAGCGGGCCGTATCAAGAACGCCCGATTGGCCGATGACGCGGTTCTTCGGAAAACCCAGCGTTTCGTAAGCTGTGTACGTCATGGCATCCACCGGATTGCTCAGGATAATGACGGTGGAATCCGGGCATTGCTGCTTCACATTCTCGCATACCGAGCGGACGATGCCTGCATTCGTATTGACGAGATCGTCACGGCTCATGCCGGGTTTGCGGGCGATGCCCGCCGTGATGATCACGATATCGGAACCCGCGGCATCCTCGTAGGAGGAAGTGCCGACGATCTGACTATCGAACCCTTGTACCGGGCCGGCCTCGAGCATGTCGAGCGCCTTGCCTTTCGTCGGATTCGTAAGCTGCGGAATATCGAGCAACACGATGTCGCCGAGTTCTTTCTGCGCCAGCATTAATGCCGTTGTGGCACCGGTGAAACCAGCGCCGACGACGGTAATCTTCTTCCGTTGAATAGCCACGTGGATCAAGACCTCCTACATGTTATTGATCACTTGATCGGCAAACTCGGAGCATTTAACTTCCGTTGCGCCTTCCATCAAACGTGCAAAATCGTAGGTAACCGTCTTGTTGTTGATCGATGTCTCCAGGCCTTTATAGATCAGGTCGGCCGCTTCCTGCCAGCCCAGGTGCTCAAGGAGCATGACGCCGGACAAAATCACGGAACCCGGGTTCACGACGTCCAGATCGGCATATTTCGGCGCCGTACCATGCGTCGCTTCAAAGATCGCATGCCCGGTCACATAGTTGATGTTGGCGCCTGGCGCAATGCCGATCCCGCCAACCTGAGCAGCCAAAGCATCGGACAAGTAGTCGCCGTTGAGGTTCAAGGTTGCAATCACGTCAAAATCGGTCGGCCGCGTCAGGACCTGCTGCAGCGCGATGTCGGCGATCGCGTCCTTGATGACCACTTTGCCTTCGGCTTCCGCCGCCTTTTGCGCCTGATTCGCCGCGTCGGCGCCGGATTGTTCCTTGATGCGGTCGTACTCGGCCCAAGTGAATACTTTATCGCCGAATTCCGCTTCCGCCACTTCGTAACCCCAGTTCTTGAACGCGCCTTCGGTAAATTTCATGATATTGCCTTTGTGCACGAGCGTCACGCTCTTGCGTCCGTGTTTGATCGCATATTCCACCGCCGCGCGGACAAGGCGTTTCGAGCCTTCCTCCGATACCGGCTTGATGCCGATGCCCGAGGTTTCCGGGAAGCGGATTTTCTTCACGCCCATTTCGTTTTGCAGGAATGCCAGCACCTTCTTCACTTCTTCGGTGCCTTCCTGATATTCGATGCCTGCATAAATATCCTCGGTATTTTCGCGGAAAATGACCATGTCCACCAGCTCCGGACGTTTAACCGGAGAAGGCACGCCTTCGAAATAGCGGACCGGACGCAGGCATACATACAGGTCCAGCTCCTGGCGGAGCGCTACGTTCAGCGAACGGATGCCGCCGCCGATCGGCGTGGTCAAAGGTCCTTTGATGGCCACAATATACTCGCGGATCGCCGTCAGCGTGTCGGCCGGCAGCCACTCTCCGTATGTATTGTAGGCCTTTTCGCCGGCGAACACCTCGTACCAGGCGATTTTCTTCTCGCCGCCGTAGGCTTTCTCCACGGCGGCGTCCAATACGCGTTTCGATGCTTTCCAGATATCCCGGCCGGTGCCGTCGCCCTCAATGAAGGGGATCACGGGGTTGCTAGGCACCTGCAGTTTTCCGTCCTGAATCGTAATTTGCTCGCCTTCAGCAGGAAGATCGAACTTTTCCAGTTTCAACATGTTAACGTTTTCCTCCTCATATCATTATGCTTCGTCTCACGGTCTCCATTTTAACACAATGTGCCATGGAGTTGCCGCAGTAGCGCTTATCTTAATTCGATCGGAACGTATTGCTGGTTGCTGGCCCCGGTATATTCCGCCCGCGGACGAATAAGCCGGTTATCATCGAGCTGCTCCAGGATGTGCGCGGTCCAGCCGGACAAACGGCTGATGGCAAAAATCGGCGTAAACAAATCGCGCGGAATGCCAAGCAGCGTGTATACGGAGGCCGAATAGAAATCCACGTTAGGCTTAAGCCCTTTTTGGCCCGTTACGAGCTGATCCACTTTAATCGAAATGTCGTAGAGCGTGGAATCGCCCTTCAACAGGCTGAGCTGACGGGACATCTTCTGCAAATGCTTCGCGCGTGGGTCGCCGTTCTTGTAAACGCGATGGCCGAAGCCCATGATTTTCTCCTTATTCGCCAGCTTCTGCTGAATATAAGGTTCCGCTTGGTCGAGCGTACCGATTTCCGCCAGCATGTTCATGACCGCCTCGTTGGCGCCGCCATGCAGCGGGCCCTTCAAGGTGCCGATCGCCGAGGTCACGCCGGAATAAATATCCGACAACGTCGCGATCGTTACGCGGGCGGAGAAGGTCGAAGCGTTCAGCTCATGGTCGGCATGCAGAACGAGCGCTTGATCAAGGGCACGGATGGCAATCGGATCCGGCTCCTCCCCGGTTAACATATACAAGAAATTATGGGCAATGGATACTCCCTTGAGCGGAGCGACCGGAGCTTTGCCTTCCCGAATGCGGGCATAAGCGGCAATCAGCGTCGGAATTTGGGATTGCAGTTTGATCGCTTTGTTCTGGTTGCTGATGCGGGAGTTGTCGTTCGCGTTCTCATCATACAAAGCAAGAGCCGATACGGCAGTACGAAGCACTGCCATCGTGTTCGCATCGGACGGGTATAGCTTCATCTGTTCGAGTACCGCCTCGGGAACCGCAGCGTAGTCGCTTAATTGCTGCTGCAGACGCTCCAGCTCGGATTGCTTGGGCAATTGGCCGTACCACAGCAAATAAGCCGTCTCTTCAAAACTCGCACGCTCCGCCAAATCATCGATGTTGATCCCGCGATAAGCGAGAACGCCGTCATGAATAGAGCTGATCGAAGATGTTGCTGCCACAATGCCTTCCAGGCCTTTCGTAGCTGTCATGATACATCTCTCCTTTGTTAACAATTTGTGAGCAAACAAGCCGTTGAAAACATTTTCAAATTAAAAGTTTAAAATTTTCAGAGTAGGATAACACGAACTCCTGAAAACGGAAACATGGCTCTAACTGCTTACTTATCCATCATACTGGATTTTGGAAGGCATGGGAACCGCTTGAGCTTCCCCGGATACATCAAATGATTTTATCAGGATCATAAAGAATTTTTGTAAACGATTGCAGAACCGCAATGATATTTATCACATTTTTCGAAAAATCTTCGAGACGGAATACTCGGGGTGGACAAATAATATCGTAGGAATAGGACATGTACTGAAAAAAGGAGAAATGCCCTTTGGATAACGTGATCGTCAAACGCGTGCTGCGCGGCAGCTGGATATGCGTCGTCCTCGTCGGTTCCATCGCCGCGGTGTATTGGCTGATTCCGCTGCTGTATCCGTTTCTGATCGCCTGGCTGATCTCCTATGCGATGAACCCGTTCGTTCAGTGGCTGCAGCAGCATATTCGTTTGCCGAAATGGCTGGCCGTCACGCTGGCGCTGCTCGTCTATTTCGGGAGCGCGGCGATCATTCTATCCGCGGCATTGACCCGCCTCGTCAAAGAGCTTATCCATTTGGCCGAATCGTTCGATTTGCGCATCGCCGAATGGAGGAACCTGTTCATCGAATGGACCCAAAGCGAGGGGATTCAAAATATTATCAATGAAATCAACCATTTCATCGCCGATAATCCCGGTTACGAAAACACGATCCACAAAAACATCGACAATACTGCCGAAAGAGTAGGTTCTTTCGTCTCCCACCTCGTCAACAACTTTTTGGGAATCATCGTGAACCTGCTCTCCTCCCTCCCCAATCTGGGGATTATTCTCGGCGTGATCCTATTGGCTACTTTTTTTATCAGCAACCACTGGGAGAGGGACATGCGGTTTCTGGCCGGAGCGATTCCCGCTCCGTTTCGCAAAACGGCCGGGGCCATCTGGCGGGACCTCCAGCGGGCTTTGTCCGGATATCTGCGCGCCCAATTCATCATGATTTCGATCACGGCATTTATTGTGCTGATCGGACTGTTGATCCTTGGCGTCGACTCCGCCTTTACGTACGCGCTGCTGATCGGATTGGTCGATCTCTTGCCCTATTTGGGCGTGGGGACCATCATGATCCCCTGGCTGATTTATGCTTTTGCCACCGGCGACGTCACGCTTGGAATCGGGTTGGCCATCTTGTACGGCATCATTCTGATCGCCAGACAAATGATTGAGCCCAAGGTGCTCGCCAGCAGCGTAGGGCTTGATCCATTGCCGACTTTGATCGCCATGTTCGTCGGTCTGAAGCTGTTCGGCGTGCTGGGCTTGATCATCGGCCCGGTTACGCTGGTCATCCTCGGCGCGGCCGTCCGCGCCGGGGTCATACGCGACCTGCGCAATTACATCGCCCATGGGCGGCTCCGATGAAGCGCGGCTAAGCCTTGGAAAAACCTGCATTTTTGCAGGCTTTTCCGAGGGGCTTCCGTGAGTTTCTTGCAGACATCGGCAGTACATCGGCAGTATCCCCCTAAGAAAACGCGCTCCTTGTTCCGAATCTTCTCATCGCCATCCCAAAGTAGTCCCCGGGAAACAAAAAAAAGCCCCCGTCTCCACAAGAGACGAGAGACCTTTCGGTTCCCGCGGTGCCATACCTGAAATGCTTCTCAAGCTTTATCCTAAAAAAGAACAAGTCAACGCCGGAAATAAGTAATCGTGCCGTCTTTCATTTTTTTGTTGACCCATTTCAACAGCGGAAAACGGTACAGCGGGCGCGTCAGCGGAAACACCAGCGTGAAACCGATCAGATCGGTGATAAAGCCCGGAATCAGCAGCAACATTCCGCCGGCAAACACGCAAATCCCGTCCAGCACCATGCGTCCCGGAATTTGCCCGCCGCTCATTTGGGCCTTGGCGTCGGCCAATACTTTGCGCCCTTCGAATTGCATCATCAATCCGCCAATGACAGAGGTCGCGAGCGTCAAAAATATCGTTTTGCCCACTCCGAGTCTCTCGCCAACGAACATATAACCCCAAAACTCAACTATCGGGATGACCACGATAAGAACGGCTATCCATTTACGCATAGGAGGACTCCTTTAAGAGGTATTCAGCCGAGCCTTCCCGGTGCTGAAAAGCCGACGATTTGAACCCTCACTTTATTAAAGCGGCAATATCATGTTGCTTCTATACTTGTATTTTACCGCTTCAAAGTTAGATAATCAAAAATCAAGGCTTACAGGCCGCCTCGAACGCCGCATACCAATCAGGAAACGCCTTCTTGAATTGGACCGGCTTAAAATCCTCGCGCCGAACGACATAGTGGGAAGAGGAACCTTCCACGCAGAGCGTACCTTCCCCGTTGTACACCTCGTACCCGTATAAGGTTTTGACGCCGCCGTTATCGATGATCCGCGTTTTGAGCAGCACGGTCTCCCCGTAGCGAATACCTCGTTTATACTCCACCTTCATCTCATGGACGGGGGAAATGTAACCCGCTTGCTCCATATCGTAGTAATCGAAGCCCAGCTCCCGGATCAGATTCAACCGTCCTTGCTCAAACCATTCCAGATAATGCGAGTGATAAACAATTCCCATCATGTCGAATTCAAAATATCTCGGCTCCATATTCAGCACGCTAACATGCACGTTAGTTCACTCCTCTATTGGGAATAACCGCCCGCGGGCCTGGTTTCTTGCGGCAAAAAAAGCAATGGTCCCCGTCTCCGGATGCCCCATTGCCTTTTTTTATTCGTCATGGACGATTACACTAATTATCGTATTCCGGCTGCTACTTGCGGATTTGGCCGATTTTCACCAAATTCGTCGATCCGGAACGTCCCAAAGGTACCCCTGCCGTAATAACGACAAGATCGCCTTCTTTGACCAGACCGGAATCCAGTCCGCCCTTCATCGCTTTGTCGAACATTTCGTCCGTCGTGGAAGCCAAGTCGCCTTTGACCGGTGTGACGCCCCAGTTCAGAGCCAAACGGCGCAGCGTTTGATCTACGGTGGTAACCGCAATGATCGGAGCTTTAGGACGATATTTGGATACCATTCGTGCGGTATAACCGGTTTCCGTCGAAGTAATGATCGCTTTAGCGTTGAGCTCCAGTGCCGAGTTGGCTACGGCTTGGCTGATCGCCTCGGTAACGGTCGTTTGTTGCGCGTTGCTTTGCTTAATGAAAATTTCGCGATATTCCAAAGCGGATTCGGCTTTCTCCGCGATGCGGGACATCGTCAATACCGATTCCACCGGGTATTTCCCGGCAGCCGTTTCGCCGGACAACATGATCGCGTCCGTGCCGTCGAAAATCGCATTGGCCACGTCGCTCGCTTCCGCACGCGTAGGTCTTGGGTTACGTTGCATGGAATCAAGCATTTGCGTGGCGGTGATTACCGGTTTGCCGGCGCGGTTGCATTTTTCGATCATTCGTTTTTGCGCCAGCGGCACGTCTTCGGCCGGAATTTCCACGCCAAGGTCGCCGCGGGCCACCATCAAACCGTCGGAAACCTCCAGAATTTCGTCGAGGTTGTCAACGCCTTGCTGGTTTTCGATTTTAGAAATGATTTGGATATGAGTTGCGTTGTTTTGCTCAAGCAATTGACGAATTTCAAGAACGTCGCTAGCTTTGCGAACGAAGGAAGCCGCAATGAAATCGATGCCTTGCTCGATCCCGAACTTGATATCGTTAGCGTCTTTCTCGGTGATGCCTGGCAGGGAAATGTTGACGCCGGGAACATTAACGCCTTTCTTGCTCTTGATGGTGCCTCCGTTGACGATACGGCACTTGATTTCCGTACCTTGAACGTCAACGACCGTCAGGCCGATCAATCCGTCATCGATCAAAATGGTCGAACCGACTTCCACGTCTCCCGGAAGCTCTTTGTACGTAATGGAGATGCGTTCCTTGTCGCCGAGAATTTCTTCCGTCGTCAAGGTGAGGAATTCATCTTGTTCGAGTTCGATCGGTTCTTCCTTCAATTTGCCGGTACGGATTTCCGGACCTTTGGTGTCCAACAGTATGGCGATTGATTTCCCCAGCTCTGCACTCGCTTGACGGATCGTTGTGATCCGGTTGCCATGCTCCTCGAAATCACCGTGGGAGAAGTTCAGGCGAGCGACGTTCATTCCAGCCATAATCAGCTTCTTGATGTTTTCTAACGACTCACTGGAAGGACCGATGGTACATACGATTTTTGTTTTGCGCATTTGGGTTTCCTCCGTTTTAAATAGTTCTCTCTATATAATCTTTTCCAACAACTAAATTTACTATAGTTTTGTCGATTTGTATAGGAAGTTTATCATATTGTAACGAACATTCTATATTTCGCAGACATATTCAACCCCGGGCCAGGCTCCTAATTTCGGGCCTGAAATTCCATTATTTCCTTATGCACGCGAAAATAACCTTGCCGCTCGGTCCCACATCGGTTCCAGCGGAGGTTATTCGCTTGAAAAATTAATTCTCCGTTCCCGCGGAAGCCTCGGAGGCTGCGGTAGCCTTATCCGGCGCATGGGTCGATTGAGCGTTATCGTTCGCTTCGACGGCTTCGACGGCCTCGTCCGCTCCGTTCGCTTCGACGGCGGCGGAATCCTCGGCCATCCCCGCTACCTCGGCCACTTCGCCTAAATCGGCCGGCCCCGGCGCCGCCGTCTTGGCAGCGACCGTAAACTTGCCGATCTTGCGGAATTTCCGGTAGCGGTCTTCCATCAGCTCGTCCGGATGCATGACGGACAGCTCCTCCAGATTGCGAAGCAAGGCGCTTTTGATCGCTTCGGCGGTCGATTCGTAATCCCGATGCGCGCCGCCGCGAGGTTCGGGCACGATCTCCTCGATCACCTCCATCTCCAGCAGGTCCTGGGCGGTAATCTTCATCGCTTCAGCCGCCTGATCCGCTTTCGTGGCGTCCTTCCACAGGATCGATGCCGCGCCGTTCGGCGAAATGACCGAATAGATCGCGTTCTCCAGCATCAGTACGCGGTTGCCGACGCCAAGCGCTAGCGCGCCGCCGCTGCCGCCTTCCCCGATGACAACGCAAATGACGGGCACCCGAAGCAATGCCATATCCCGCAAATTGCGGGCAATCGCTTCCGACTGCCCTCTCTCTTCGGCAGTGATGCCCGGATAAGCGCCTTTGGTGTCGATGAAGGTGATGATCGGGCGGCGGAACTTGTCCGCCTGCTGCATCAAACGCAACGCTTTGCGAAAGCCCTCCGGATGCGCGCTTCCGAAGAATCGCGCGATGTTGTCCTTCGTGTCCTTGCCCCGCTGCTGCCCGAGCACCGTGACCGGCACGCCGCCAAGCTTGGCCAAACCGCCGACGACGGCGAGGTCGTCCCCGAACACCCGGTCCCCGTGCAGCTCGATGAAATCTTCAAAGATCAGGCCGATCATGTCCAGCGAAGTCGGACGCTGATGATGCCGGGCCAGATGCATTTTTTGGGATGGAGAAATCTGGCTGTAAATCTCCTCTTCCAACTGACGGTAGCGCTCTTCCAGACGCGCAATTTCTTCCGTAAAATCGATGCCTTTCTCGGTACCAAACTGCTTCAATTCCTCAATCTTCTCGCGCAGCTTAACGAGAGGCGTTTCAAAAGGCAATTCGCCCGCCATTTATACTCCTCCCTTCACACCGTGCAGTTCGAGCAATTTTGCTAGTGTGGCTTTCATTTCTTTCCGGTGGACAACGAGATCCAGCTGCCCATGCTGCAAATTGAATTCGGCCGTCTGGAAATCGTCCGGCAGCTTCTGACGGATCGTTTGCTCGATGACGATTCTGCCCGCGAAACCAAATACCGCCCCGGGCTCGGCCATGATAATGTCTCCGAGCATGGCAAAACTGGCCGATACGCCGCCCGTCGTCGGGTCCGTAATGACCGAGATGTACAGACCGCCCTGCTCGCTTAAGCGGGCCAGCGCGGCGCTGGTTTTGGCCATCTGCATCAGACTGAGGATGCTCTCCTGCATCCGTGCCCCGCCCGAAGTCGAAAAAATAATCATCGGGAGGCGCTTTCGGGTCGCCGCTTCGATGGCGCGCGTAATTTTCTCGCCCACGACGGAGCCCATGCTGCCGGAGAAGAAGTCGAAGCTCATCACGGCCACGACGGCAGGAAAACCGCCGATCGTTCCCTCGCCGGTGACGACGGCTTCGCGAAGCCCCGATTTCAAGGTCTGCTGCTCGAGCTTGCTGGCGTAGCCCGGGAACTCCAGCGGATCGACGGAGATCAGGTCTGCATCGTATTCCGTGAAGCTGCCCTCGTCGAACGTGTAATGAATGCGTTCCAAGGCGTTCAGCCGCATGTGGTGGCCGCAAGCCGGGCATACCTTGAAGTTTTTCTCGAGTTCTTTACTGTATTGAATGGTGCCGCAATGGCCGCATTTATTCATCAGACCTTCCGGAATTTCGCGTTTCGGACGGTCCGCCTGGGGCAAACCTTCTTCGCTTCCGATGCGCCCTGAAGGAATGGTCGCGTATTTTCTTTTCTTCTGAAATAAATCTTTGAACACAACTACACCTCTTCAGCCGTTGATTTATAGGCCTTATCTAGAGTCAAGGATCTATTATTCCTGGTCGTTTGCCCATTCCTTGCCATCAAGGATGCAGAATCGAATTCAACACCTCTTGCACTTCTTCAAGTTCCCCGGAAGGAACCAAAATCTCAAACTGTTGTTTGGATAAATTAACAGGACGTGTTTGGACGAGAAAGCCTTCTTCTGTGAGTTTCGTTTTGATCATATCCGCAACCTTTGCGGTTGGCGCAATATACATTACAGTCCACATGCCCTTTTCAAAGCCCCCTAACCTAATCTTTGAGCCCGTATAATAGAGTAATGATAACATAATTTTCAAAATTCCCGCAACAAAGGGAACGGGTCCGGGATCTTGCGGGTCATGCGAAAAAAAAGTCGAAGCCGGATATCCTAGGCAAATGCTGATGAGCAATTCTGTGATCCAGGCCTCTGAACCGATTATATGTTACCATTTTTGGAAGCATTGTGAAATGATTTTGAAGGGGGCAGGGCAAAGTTCATCATTCCGACATGGTCAATAGGTAGAATAAACCGCGGCGTTTTCGTGCTTATGGGCAATGCGGGCCGATGCCGCTGCCGCAAGTCCGGCCACCAGATCGTCGAGGAACACGTGGATGTTCTCGCCTTCGTTGTTAAGACTGCCGATGATTTCCGGTTTGACCTTGTCCAAATAACCGAAGCTCGTCAGCCCGATCATCCCGAATACGCTCGTGATGCCCAGCGCCATCGTTTCGTCGACGCCGTACAGCGGCTCGTCGGCCTCCATGATCGCCTGCAGCGGCTCGGGCAGCAGCTTCCGCTCGGCCAGCTCGTCGAGGGCGATCCCGGTGAACAGCGTATATTGAACCTCTCTTTTTTGCAACACGGCCTTCACGCTTTCCAGACATTGCTCCATCGTCAAATCGTCGTGGTAAGCGACCTGCAGCGAAAATACGATTTGGGCGATTTCCTCTAGCTTGACCCCTCTGCGAAGCAATTGGGCTTCCGCCATTTCAAAAGACATATGCATCTTCCTCCCCTACTTCCGGTTAAGTTCGCCAGCGCCAGCGCACGCAGCGTTGTCTCAGCCGGAATCCCGCAACCGGACCTTTGTCCGGTCCCGCGGATTGTTGTGTTCCTAAGTGTATGCGTGAGTCTGCCAAAATGTTCGTTAAAACTTGTCCGCCCCCCCAATCTTCCCTCCCTGACGCTAAACCGTAATGACGTTATTCTCCCATTTCCCGGCGATTTCCCAATGTAACGGACTCCAGAGACGGTATTGGGCTCAAATCAAGGCCATTTTTGATCGTTAGAGGGATATAACGTCTCCTAAGTCCGTTAGCGCCGCCAGGTCACGCTCTCCCATTCGCAACCCGATGTAAAAAGCCCATTCCTGCATAAGATGCAAGAACAGGCTAAGTATCAATTGTCATCTATGCATCGAGCGCTGCCTCAAGGCACCGGCGCCCCGATCATTTGATCCTGACGGTATCCGGGCCGAGCATCTGCTCCATTTCGCGGACCAAGTCCGGCGAAGGCTCGATGTTATAGCGGTCCGTCAAGGCCAGCAGCTTGCCGGTGCTTTCGTAGAACAGCACCGTGCCGACCGGGCCGGGATGCTGCTCGAGCAGCATCTTGAGCCGCTCGAGCAGGCGCGCGTTCTCCGCCGCGGCCGTGATCTTGATGAAGACGCGAGCTCAAGCTCAAAAAGGTGGAAGGGTTTGCCGACGAACTGACCGTGAGCCAATCCTATGCCGTGACGGGACTGCCGATTACCGC
>NZ_JBNYYG010000059.1:0-33757 GCF_050565405.1 Paenibacillus macerans
CATGCGCCGCGACGTCGATTACGTCGTGACGGACGATGAGGTGCTGATCGTCGACGAATTTACCGGCTTCGTCATGGCCGGCCGCGTTCGCTGCCGCTTCGGCGCTTACCACCGTGAGCGAATGCGGCTTGTCCGCGCCTTCACCGCCGGTCCATTCCACCACGCTGCCGTCGCTGTAATATTGGAAGGCGTCCCAGGCCAATTCCGCCGCTTCGCCGGGGTTCTTGGCCACGAAGTCGAACGTTTGGAATTCGCCCGGACCGATGCCTTCTCCTTCGGCGGACCAGGTCACCGCCGTCACACCGCCGTTTTCGTCCTGGGTCAGCTCGACGCTCCAATCCGGCACGGGCTGGTACTGCTTGAATTCCAGCCCGGCGGGCATTTTCAGGGCGACCTTGACGGTATTGATTTCCTTTTCGGTCGGAATCTTGATGCTGTACGTTTCCCAGGCGCCGGGGGAAGATTCGGCGGGGCTTACCGTTACGTGAGCGCTAGCGTTTCCCGCCACGGCCAGCCATAAGACGGCGGTCATGGCCAGCAGGGCGGCGGGACGGAAAAAAGCGGGTTTAAACATCGGAAATCTCCTCTTTCGTCAAGTTTTTATTCATCGTAAAAGATCCATCTTTCGCGTAGCGTTCGTTGACCGCGCCTTTAGCCGCCAACGTTGATTTCGAAATCATGATCCCAAGCATCCAGCGATTTAAACAAAATATGGACATGTACGTTCCAGCGTCCGCTCATCGTGACGAGTTCTTCGGCAGGTTGCGGACTACCGCCCCCCGGCAGCGTCACTTCGATTCTCCCCATGTCCATTTCTTTGGAGGTCAACTCCAGCGTCACCTGCTCGATGTCGTTGCGCGGCTGGCCATCCGATCCAACGACGGAGGCTTGGAACGCGTTGGTCCCTACGCGGTTGGGGGTAATATCGACGACGATCCGGCTGCCGTCGGGCAGCGACCACGCCAACTGCGCCGGGCCGGGATCGGCAGCGGCCGTCGGCAAATTGGCGAGCAGAGCCGCCAGGACGAGCACGATCAGCCCAACGCCCAGCTCCGCCCAGACCCCGGGCCCGAGCGGGTGCGATTCAGGTTTCCGTCCGCGCAGAAAAGCGGACAACCCAAGAGCCATACATACTAACGTGAGCCCGACTTTCGCCAGCAAAACGCGCCCATAGTCCGTATGCGAAAGCGCGTACCAGGTAGGAACGTGCAGCAAGCTTCCATAAATCCCCGTCGCCAGCAAAAGAGCGACGCTGCCGGCGGCTACCGCGGAAAATCGCCGGACCGCCTGACGGGTTAACGTTCCGGACGCTACGCCTTCCGCCGAGTTTGCTTGGTTCGCCGCCGGCAGCAGGAAAGCCAATGCGCCTACGCCGCCCAGCCAAATCAGCGCCGCGGCCAGGTGCAGGAAGTCCGCCGCGACGGCGATGCTTTGGAGCGAGGCCGTTGCGGCATGGCCGATTTTTGCCTTGGCGAGCAGCAGTCCCAAGCTGCACAGGAAGGCGGCGCCAAGCAGCAAGAGTCCCGTGGGCTTTCGGTCTGCCCGTCCGAATCCGCCATTCTCCGCCGCTCTCTTCTGTGACGGCGAACCCGAGCGCAGGAGCAGCAGGGTGAATCCCAGCAAAACGGCCATCAACACGGCCTGGCCCTTCCAAACTTCGCCAAAGCTGGTGTACTTGAGAGTCACTCCAAGCGAATACGGATCCCACGCTTTACTCCAGCCGCTGCCCGCATCGGCGGCCGTTTGTTGAAGCAAGCTAAGCAGCACGCCGGCCGAGGCCGCGGCATATCCGGCCAGCAAAGCGGTACGGCTGCGTCGTCCAAGCCGCCCTTTTCCGGGCAGCCCGCGGCCCGGAAGCAATACAAGATGGAAGAGGATCGTTCCGATATAGGCGGCCATCCCGCCATAAAACAACCAGCGGACCGCAAGCAAATCCCAACCGGGAAAATCGGTCTCCCGAGCAGCGATTTCTTTGGGAGCAGCGTCCTGTCCCGCGCCGCCTTGTCCGATTTGAAAAGAAATCGTCCCGGACACCGGATGCCCGTCGCCGGAGACGATCTTCCAATTCGCGGCGTAAACGCCGTCCGCCAAATCGGTGGAAAGCGCGACGCTTAACCGCGTCGGCCGCTCGGGGTCGATCTTGGAATTTCCGGCCTCCACGCGTTCTCCGCCCGGTCCGGTTACGGTTAAGGCGTGGAAGCCTTCTTCGACAGGTTCGTTGAAGTCGACGGTTACCTCGTCGGGGGACTCCGCCAACGTTTCGTCCGCCGCAGGCGTGGAGGAAACGACATAGGCGTGGGCCGAGACGGGGGGCGGGGAAAACAGCAAGCCGATCATTGCCGCCAGGGCGGCCAGGATCAACCATGTATGCAATCGAAATTTCATTTTATGCCTACCTCGTTATCTGGGAAATCAATGATATTTATCATAACAGCAGATTTTATTTTAGACTGACTCGTTTGCCGTGAACATGACTATAACGGGCTATAAACGGCCAAGAACATGCGATGAATTTGTCTAAATTGTGAAATAGTTTGGAGGGAAGGGTGAAACCGGAAATAAAATGCTAACGAATCATGTTAACTATTTCAAAATGGGTCGGGGTAGGCTACAATAGAACAAACCTGACATGTTGAGGAGGAAGTTTAGTGGGGGCAAACATCAAAGTAGGTATTGTGGGATACGGTAATTTGGGGCGCGGCGTGGAGCAAGCGTTAAAGCAAAACCCGGACTTCGAGCTGCGGGCCATTTTTTCGCGCAGAAACCCGGATGCGGTGGTGGCTGCCGGCGGCGTCGTACATATTTCGCAAATTTCCGATTATAAGGGAGATATCGATGTCTTGATCTTGTGCGGCGGTTCGGCAACCGATTTGCCGGAGCAAGGACCTGAATTGGCGGCGATGTTCAATACGGTCGATAGCTTTGATACGCACGCGAAAATCCCGGAGTATTTCGACAAGGTCAACGCGGCGGCCCTCAAAGCGGGGACGGTTAGCGTCATCTCGACCGGCTGGGATCCGGGATTGTTTTCGCTGAACCGGCTGCTGGCCGAATCCGTGCTTCCCGAAGGCAAAGAGTATACGTTCTGGGGCAAAGGCGTCAGCCAAGGGCACTCCGACGCGATCCGGCGCGTCCCGGGCGTCAAAAACGGCGTGCAGTACACGATTCCGGTTGAGTCTGCGGTGGAACGCGTGCGGAAAGGCGAGAATCCGGAATTAAGCACGAGGGAAAAGCACCTTCGCGAATGTTACGTCGTGGCGGAAGAGGGGGCCGATTTGGCCCGAATCGAACGCGAGATCCAAACGATGCCGAACTATTTCGCCGACTATGATACGACCGTGCATTTTATCAGCGAGGCGGAGCTTAAGGCGAATCATTCGGCGATGCCTCACGGCGGGATGGTGCTGAGAAGCGGACGTACGGGGGAGAACAGCACGCAACTCATCGAGTTCGGCCTGAAGCTGGACAGCAACCCGGAATTTACCGCCAGCGTGTTGGTCGCATATGCTCGCGCTGCGTACAAGCTGTCCCAGGCCGGGGCATCCGGCGCCAAGACGGTCTTCGACATTCCGTTCGGCCTGCTGTCGCCGAAGTCGCCGGAACAGCTGCGCCGCGAATTGCTATAGAATCGCACTGATACGATAAGATTAGATGAAATAAGAATTGGGTTGCCGGCATAGCCAGGTTAATTTCGGCTAAGCGGGCAATCTTTTTTTAGAGGTAGTTCAAAAAGTCATCTTTGGATCACGAAGCAGAACATGAAGCTTAATCGACATCGAATCTTGAATTCAGCCGGGCCTTCCGTTGCTCACGTAGGTCTGCCTACGCTCCGCTACTCCGTCCCTAGCTTCATCCAACCTTCTCGGTGCTTCAAACCTGACTTTTTGAACCTTTATTGAGACGGTAGTTCAAAAAGTCATCTTTGGATCACGAAGCAGAACATGAAGCTTAATCGACATCGAATCTTGAATTCAGCCGGGCCTTCCGTTGCTCACGTAGGTCTGCCTACGCTCCGCTACTCCGTCCCTAGCTTCATCCAACCTTCTCGGTGCTTCAAACCTGACTTTTTGAACCTTTATTGAGACGGTAGTTCAAAAAGTCATCTTTGGATCACGAAGCAGAACATGGAGTTTAATCGACATCGAATCTTGAATTCAGCCGGGCCAAACCTACGCTAACGGACACCAGAAACGCTATTAACCCGCTCATGGACAGCTTCCGATTCTAACGGACCGAGGAGACCTTATTTCGGTCAAATTCGGCTAAATCGCCGCCTTGGGAGCTCAATAAGGTCACTACGGTCCGTTACGCAACTGCACTACTGACACCCCTAGCATCATCCAACCTCAAACGTTTTGGAAAAACGAGCTTCGAAAGCATAGGCTTAGCGTTTTGAAAAAACGCACATCGAAAGCACCTTCTCGGTGCTGAAAAGCCGACTTTTTGAACACGCACTTTTCTGTATATGAAAGGATAAGCTTCGGAGCCGCAGCTTCCCTTATATGGCAAGAAAAACTACCGCTAATCGCGGTTCGGTCGCCGAATCGCCTTGAAATCGTCACAAAATGAGTTTGTTCCGGGTTCTATGAAAGAGAATAAATGATCTTGAATTGGAATGTTAGCAAAATATAATGTGAACCAAATCACAATATCTCTTTTTATTATGACAATTCTGCGAACACTCAAGGCAATGGCCGTCATTGTGAACAATTATCAAAATCGCCGATTTTGCCGAAATATCGCCCCAAACGATCGATAAACGACTTTACCTATGATGTAAAGGATATTTGTCACACTAAACACTTACATATATTAACAATAATTACATTCTCTATGAATTGTTATTCGATCGGCCCTTTTCTAACATAAAGGTAGCTGATCGAATGAAACCACCCGATTCCGTAAGCAAGTTATTCGCGGTGGCGTTCACAATGAAGAAAGGGGTATCGGTATCCTATGAAAAGGAAAGGGTTGCTTCTAGCCGTTTTCTCAGCCCTTCTTGTCCTCCTGACCGGCTGCAGCTCGCTGACGGTATTGAATCCGAAAGGTCCGGTGGCCAAGACCCAATCTGACGTCATTATTTTCTCCATCCTAACCATGGCGGTCATTTTGCTGGTTGTTTACATTCTGTACATTTATATGTTGACGAAATACCGCGCATCCAAAGCGGCTCCGGATTATGAACCGCCGCATATGGAAGGCAACAAATGGCTGGAAATCACCTGGATCACCATCCCGGTCATTATCGTGGCCGTGCTGTCGGTCGTGACCGTGCGCAGTACGTCGGCCGTGGAAAAAGTTCCGGAGGGCTACGAAGATCAAAAACCGCTGGTGATTTACGCTTCCTCCTCCAACTGGAAATGGCATTTCAGTTATCCGGAGGAAGGGATTGAAACCGTTAACTACGTGAACTTCCCGACGCATCGTCCAGTGGAGTTCCGTTTGTACGCGTTCGGTCCGATTACGAGCTTCTGGGTTCCGCAGCTGGGCGGCCAGAAATACGCGATGAGCGATATGGTCAATACGCTGAATCTGGTAGCCGAACACGAAGGCTCCTATATGGGCAAAAACTCCAACTTCTCCGGCGAAGGCTTCGCGCACATGGAATTCGAGGCGCTCGCCATGTCGCCGTCCGATTACGAAGATTGGGTCAAAGAAGTAAAGGATACGGCGTCTGAGTTGACGGAACAGGAATTTGACGATTTGCTGGCAACGGCTCATGTCGGCCGCAAAACCTATACTTCGACGCACCTGGCGTTCAGACCTGCTCCGGAAGGGGAAAATGCCGGCCATAACCATGGCGGCGAGAACGGGACGGAGGATTCCGGCCATGCCGGGATGGATCACTCCGAAATGGACCATGCCGAGATGGACATGTCCGAACATAACGAGCACGAGGCGCATAACTAATCAACGGGAAGGGAGCAGCTTAACATGAAATGGGACGAATTTTTCGTCACTGGGGAACCGATGATTTACGGCGCGATGGTCAGCATCGTCGTGGCGTCGCTGGCGATCGTCATCGGACTGACCTATTTTAAAAAATGGGGCTACCTGTGGCGCGAATGGTTAACGACCGTTGACCACAAGCGCATCGGGATCATGTACATTATCGCCGCGCTGCTAATGTTGTTCCGCGGCGGCGTGGATGCGCTGCTCATGCGGGCCCAGCTGGCGATGCCGGAGAACGGGTTGCTTGACGCGCAGCACTATAACGAAATTTTTACGACGCACGGGGTCATCATGATCCTGTTCATGGCGATGCCGTTTGTCGTCGGTCTGATGAACGTGGTCATTCCGCTGCAAATCGGCGCGCGCGACGTCGCGTTTCCGCGGCTGAACGCCGTCAGCTTCTGGCTGTTTTTTGCCGGCGCGATGTTGTTTAACATCTCCTTCGTCATCGGGGGTTCCCCGGATGCCGGATGGACGGCGTACTTCCCGCTCGCCAGCATCGAGTTCAGCCCGACGGTAGGCAACAACTACTACTCGATCGCGTTGCAGATCGCCGGGATCGGGACGCTGTTGACGGCGGTCAACTTCCTGGTGACGATCCTGAAAATGCGCGCACCGGGCATGAAACTGATGAAAATGCCGATGTTTACCTGGTCGGTGCTGATTACGAACGTGATCATTTTGTTCGCCTTCCCGGTATTGACCGTGGCGCTGGCGCTGATGATGTTCGACCGGCTGTTCGGCACGCAGTTCTTCACCATGGCCAACGGCGGGATGGATATGCTCTGGGCCAACCTATTCTGGGTATGGGGCCATCCGGAGGTATATATCGTCATTCTGCCGGCCTTCGGGATTTATAGCGAGATCATTTCGACCTTCTCGCGCAAAAACCTGTACGGCTATAAATCCATGGTCTGGAGCATGATTGTTATTTCGCTGCTGTCGTTCGTCGTGTGGGCGCACCACTTCTATACGATGGGACACGGCGTCATGGTGAACGGGATTTTCTCGATTACGACGATGGCGATTGCCGTTCCGACCGGGGTCAAAATATTCAACTGGCTGTTTACGCTGCAAAAAGGGCGTATCGAATTTACGACGCCGATGCTGTATTCCCTTGCCTTTATTCCGATCTTTACGATCGGCGGGGTGACCGGGGTCATGCTGGCGATGGCCAGCGCCGACTATCAATATCACAATACGATGTTCCTGGTCGCGCACTTCCACTACGTCCTGATTCCGGGTACGGTATTTGCGGTCATCGCCGGGTTCTACTACTGGTTCCCGAAACTGTTCGGCTTCCGGCTCAACGAACGCCAGGGCAAGCTGGCGTTCTGGATCATTGCGATCAGCTTCAACGTTACGTTCTTGCCGCTGTTCTTCCTCGGTCTGAAGGGGATGACCCGGCGGATGTATACCTATTCGGAAAGCACGGGCTTTGGTCCGCTTAACCTGATCGCTTCAATCGGGGCGGTGGGACTCGCCATTGGGTTTATCGTCCTGGTTTACAACATTTACTGGAGTTTCCGCTACGCAGAACGGGATAAGACCGGCGACCCTTGGAACGCGCGTACGCTGGAATGGAGCACGCACAGTCCGGTGCCGGAATACAACTTTGCCGTCGTGCCTAAGGTTGACAGCCTGGATCCGTTCTGGGAAGCGAAGAAAAGCGGCAAATCGCTGTACACGGACAAAATCGAGGAGATTCATATGCCGAATAACAGCGGCCAACCGATCATCCTGGGCATTATTTTCTTCTTCTTCGGATTTTTCATGGTCTTCAGCTGGTGGGTACCGGCGATGATCGCCGGCCTGGGGATTGTCGTGATGCTGGCGGTGCGTTCGTTCGAACGCAACCACGGGCGGCACATTCCGGTCAGCGAAATCATCAAAACCGAGCAGGCTTTGTCCAATCGGATGGACACGGATGCAGGATTGCGGGGTGAACACGCATGAAAGTAGATCATACTTTGCCTTTGGAATATCAAACGGAAGAGAACAGTAACCGGGTACTCGGGTTCTGGCTGTTCCTGGGCGCGGAGATCGTGCTCTTCGCTACGCTGTTCGCGGTTTATCTGACGCTGTGGAACCGGACCGGCAGCGGTCCGGACGGGGCAGAGATTTTTGAAATCGGGCCGGTGCTGGCCGAAACGTTCCTGCTGCTGACCAGCAGCTTTACCTGCGGACTGGCGGTGCACAGCATGCGGTTAGGGCTGAAGAAACCGTTCATGGCCTTCTTCATCATCACGCTGCTGCTCGGCCTCGGGTTCCTCGGTATCGAGATTACCGAGTTCGTAACCTATATCCATGAAGGCGCAACGATGCAAACAAGCGCGTTCCTGTCGAGCTTGTTCGTCCTGCTCGGCACGCACGGGGCTCACGTCACGATGGGGCTGTTGTGGGGCAGCGGGCTGATGATTCAGGTGAAGCGCGAAGGATTTACGCATGATACGGCGAACAAATCGTTTATTTTCTCGCTATATTGGCACTTCCTTGACGTGGTCTGGATCTTCATCTTCAGCTTTGTATACTTGAAAGGACTGATGTGACATGAAAAAACTGTTCCCGATTCAGCACGTCATGGGATATGTATTCTCACTGATCCTTTCCGTCGTAGCGCTGTCGGTGGTTTTCTGGGATATGTCGTTCGGCGTGGGCATGACGATCTTGCTGGTGTGCGCGGCCGTACAAATGTCGGTGCAGCTGTTCCTGTTCATGCATATCGGAGAGAACCGCAGCAAAGGCGCGTTGTTTACCAACCTCGTGTACGCCTTGTTCGTCGGACTGGTTACCGTGTTCGGTACCTTGCTAACGATGATTTGGGGATATCAGTAAGGGTGCAGGCTTGAATGGAATGAGAAACCCGTTGCCATGCCAAGTGGCAGCGGGTTTTTTGGCCGCCAAGGATACCCTGGAGGGGTATGGGGAAGCGAGAGGGCGTTATTTTTGCGAAAAAGTATATACTAATACCTAACGGACCGTAGAGCCGTTATTTCTCCGTTTGATCCGGCTTTTCGCAGTTAACGGACTCCACGGCCGCTATTTGATCGAAGCAGCTCCTTGTTAAGCCGATATGCTCTAAATAAGGTCTTGGCGGTCCGTTAGAGCGGGAAATGATGCGGGAAATAGCAAATAAGGTCTTTCCGGTCCGTTACAGCTCGGCGAACCTCAATATTGCCTCTTTACATACCCGATGGGGGTATATTATAATGAATTTGCAACGGCATACCAGACTGGTTTGGAAGGGAGAGGACGTATGGCGGAGAAGGTCCATCAGCAGCAGGAACATGAACAACCGCAGCAGGATCGGGAGCATCAAACGGCCGGGCATTGCGAAGAGCACTGCGGATCGCAGGACATGCGGGAGGATGGCAAGACGGTCCGGCACAGCCACCATTCCGAAGCGATGAAGAGCAACCTGACCAGCCGCTTGAACCGGATCGAAGGGCAAATCCGCGGTATCAAAGGGCTGATCGAGAGAGATACTTATTGTGACGATGTGCTGAACCAGATCGCTGCTGTGCAATCTGCGCTGAACAGTGTGGGCCGGCTGCTGCTGGAGGGGCACATGAAGAGCTGCGTTATCGAGCGGATTCAAGCGGGCGAAACGGAAGTGCTCGACGAACTGCTGGTGACGGTCAACAAGTTGATGAAGTAAGCGTAAGCCCCCGGGGGTACGCTGCAAGATTGGAAAGTCATTATACTTTAGGAGGAATTCATTATGCAAAATATTACTTTGAACGTGGAAGGCATGTCCTGCAATCATTGCGTGAAGTCGGTGGAAGGAGCGGTTGCCGGGCTTGGCGCTGCTGGCAAAGTCGACTTGGCCGCCAAGAAGGTGGACGTGACTTTCGACGAGACGAAAGTGACGGTAGAACAAATCAAGGAAGCGATCGAGGACCAAGGATACGACGTAGTATAAGAAATTGATTTAAACGCGACTCGTTAGGATAGGCAGAAACGCGGAGCCGTTCGTTTTCTGTCGTCTCGAATATACCCCGTAGGGGTATTTATCATAGATGGTTCGATATGGAGGAATGGTTATGGAAAAAGCATTGCCTACAGGCAGCGGCCAAAGTCAAAGCGATCTAACGACGCTGCAAATCACCGGCATGACTTGCGCCGCCTGCGCGGCAAGGATTGAGAAGGGGTTAAACCGGCTTCCCGGAGTGGAGCAGGCCAACGTTAACCTGGCCCTCGAAACCGCCCAGGTGCGGTATGAGCCGGGAGAAGTCTCGCTGGAGCAAATCATCGATAAAGTCAGCCAGTTGGGATACGGCGCGTTGCTCAAACCGTCCGAGCAGGAGTCCGAAGACATCCGGTCGCGGGAGATTCGCAAGCAGCGAAACAAGCTGGTCGTGTCGGCGGTGCTGTCGTTGCCGCTGCTGTGGGCGATGGCCGGTCATTTCTCCTTTACCGCTTGGATCTGGACGCCGGAACTGTTCATGAACCCGTGGTTCCAGCTGGTACTGGCGACGCCGGTGCAGTTCATCATCGGTCGCGGCTTTTACGTCGGAGCCTACAAGGCGCTGCGCAGCCGCAGCGCCAACATGGACGTATTGGTTGCGCTCGGTACGTCGGCAGCCTATTTTTACAGCTTGTATTTAAGTCTGGACGCCTTGTCCATGCCGCACGGGCATACCCCCCAGCTGTATTATGAAACGAGCTCGATCTTGATTACGCTGATCCTGCTCGGCAAATGGTTCGAAGCCTTGGCCAAGGGGCGTTCCTCGCAGGCGATCAAAACGCTGATGGGGCTGCAGGCCAAGACGGCGCTCGTCATCAAAGACGGCGTGGAGACGGTGGTGCCGATCGAGGCGGTCGTACCGGGCGATGTGCTGGTCGTCAAACCGGGGGAGAAGATCCCCGTGGACGGGTTCGTCACCGGCGGCGCCTCGGCCGTGGACGAATCGATGCTGACGGGGGAGAGCATCCCCGTGGAGAAGAAGGAAGGCGACCCGGTCATCGGGGCGACCGTCAACAAACACGGCGTGCTGCGCGTTCAGGCCGCTAAGGTCGGCAGCGAAACGGCGCTGTCGCAAATCATTCGCGTCGTGGAAGAGGCGCAGGGCTCCAAAGCGCCGATTCAGCGGGTGGCGGACGTGATCTCGGGCATTTTCGTCCCAATCGTCGTCGGGATTGCGGTCGTGACGTTTTTGGTCTGGTTTTTCCTGGTGGCGCCGGGCAGCTTTGCGGAAGCGCTGGAAAAAGCGATCGCCGTGCTCGTCATCGCCTGCCCTTGCGCGCTTGGGCTGGCGACGCCGACGTCGATCATGGCCGGTTCCGGGCGGGCCGCGGAATACGGCATCCTGTTCAAGGGCGGCGAGCATCTCGAAGCCGCCCAAGGGCTGCAGGCGATCGTGCTGGATAAGACCGGCACGATCACGCGGGGGCAGCCGGAGCTGCGGGAAGTCGTCCCGGCCGCGGGCTGGGACGACGCGGAACTGCTCCGGCTCGTCGGCGCCGCCGAGCGCGGCTCCGAGCATCCGCTCGCGGATGCCGTCGTGGCCGGGGCGCGGGCGCGCGCCCTGGACCTGCCCGAGGCCGCCGCTTTTGAAGCGGTGCCCGGGCACGGCATTACGGCGGTCGTGGAAGACCGCCGGGTGCTCGCCGGCACGCGCCGCCTGATGGCGCGTGAGGGCGTGGACGTCTCCGCCGCGCAGGCGGAGATGACGGCGCTCGAAGCCGCCGGCCAAACCGTGCTGCTCGCTAGCGTGGACGGCGTCTACGCCGGCATGGTCGCCGTGAGCGACACAGTGAAGGAGACGTCCAAAGCCGCGGTGGCGCGGCTGAAGGAAATGGGCCTTCACGTGGTGATGATCACCGGCGACAACGAGCGCACCGCGAAGGCCATCGCCGCCGAGGTCGGGATCGACGAGGTGCTGGCCGAGGTGCTGCCGGAGGGCAAAGCCGCCGAGGTGAAAAAGCTGCAGGCGCGCGGCCTGAAGACGGCGATGGTCGGCGACGGCATCAACGACGCCCCGGCGCTGGCCGTGGCAGACGTCGGCATCGCCATCGGCACGGGCACGGACGTGGCCATGGAGGCCGCCGACGTGACGCTGATGCGCGGCGACCTGGAGGGCGTGCCGGACGCGATCGCCATGAGCAAACGCACGATGGGCAATATCAAGCAAAACCTGTTCTGGGCGCTGGCCTACAACACGATCGGCATTCCGGTGGCCGCCGCCGGCTTCCTCGCCCCTTGGCTGGCCGGGGCGGCGATGGCCCTCAGCTCGGTGTCGGTCGTGCTGAACGCGCTGCGGCTGCAGCGGGTGAAGCTGTAAGCGCGGTTCGCTGCAGGATGGACTAACGTAACGCAAAACAAGCCTTCTGACGAAAGCCGGGAACGTTCCGGATTCGTCGAAGGCTTGTTTTCTCGCTAGTATTTTGCGTCATTTGATCGGGTGGGTTTGCGGATCGTGGATGATCCCTTGCTCCTCCAACGCATGGATCATCAGCCTCGCCAGCTTCAGCGTATCCGCGATCATGTGAACGTCGGGTTTCTTGGACTTCTCCGTACAGGTCAGCGATGCGCGCCCGGCTTTGATCCGCAGCCGAAAATAGACGCTTGGATGGAGGTCCAGCGTTTCCGCCAGACCCTCCTGCTTCAGCACGGACCGCAGCACGCTGGGATGGGACGCCCTTGCCCGGAATTGCTTGTTCATCGCGGAGTTCGGCAGGGTGGCCTCCCGGAGCTGTCCGGAAAACCACGCCAACACCTGCCGCTTGGCCGAAAATAAATCGAATTCCAGCTTGCGGCGCGGCCGGTAGCTGTATTTGATCGTGATGACATAGGCGTTGCCGGAGGAATCGTTGTTCGGGTCGGTGACGGCGATATCGCACGTGCCCAGGCCGCGAGCCAGCGGAACCCGGACGTGCTGCCCCTTGTACTTCAAGCCCTGGAATTTGGCGGCGGCGAAGGTGCCGCCGTAATTTTTGGCAAACTCCTTCAGCAGGACCGTCGATTTGGATTCCCACCACTGCTTACGGACTTCTTTAGTCTGCGTCATGCTTCTCCTCCTCCCTGCCTGGCGCCCGAGTGGAAGGCAGTCGGCCTTCGCGGCGCAGAGCTTCTCGCAGCAGGTATTCGATATGACCATTCACGCTTCGGAATTCGTCCGCTGCCCAGCGTTCCAAAGCCTGATACAATGTCGGGTCAAGGCGAAGAGGGAAGCTCTTTTTGCTGGCCATCGTGAATGGATGCTCCGATTAGTAGAGCGTGCTGGTATTAATGACCGGCTGGGCGGAACGGTCGGATACGACGGCGACGAGCAGGTTATTGATCATCGCGGCTTTGCGTTCGTCGTCCAGCTCTACGACCTGGCCGGCCTGAAGCCGTTCGATGGCCATTTGCACCATGGTGACGGCACCGTCGACGATTTTTTCGCGGGCGGCGATGATCGCTTCGGCTTGCTGCCGCTGCAGCATGGCGCTGGCGATTTCGGTCGAATAGGCCAAATGCGTCAGGCGCGATTCGATCACTTTCACCCCGGCGATGGCAAGCCGGTTTTGCAGCTCCCCGGTCAGTTCCAGCGCGATTTCTTCCGTGTTGCCGCGCAGGGAGAAACTCGAGTCGTCCAGTTGGTCGTACGGGTATTTGCTGGCGACGTGGCGCAGGGCGGCTTCGCTCTGGATTTCCACGAAAGTTTCATACTCGTCGACTTCGAACAGCGCTTTGGCCGAATCGACGACCGAGAACACGACGACGGTAGCGATTTCGATCGGGTTCCCGTTTACGTCGTTCACTTTCAGCTTGGCGCTGTTGAAGTTACGAACGCGCAGCGAGACTTTTTTGCGGGTCGAAAACGGGATGGCCAGGTAAAAGCCGCTTTTGCGAATCACGCCTAGGTAACGGCCGAAAAAGGTCACGACCGCCGACTGGTTAGGCTGCACGATCGTCAGCCCCGTCAATAGCATAAAGGCGATGATGCAAGAGAGCGCTCCGCCTGCCACCGGAACGACGTCAACGAGCGTAATCAGGTAAACCCCCAGTGCCGTAAAGCCCAAAATGAACAGCAAGGCGATAAATCCGTTCAGGTACGACACTTCTTTTTCTTTAAACATGGAGAGACACTCCTTCATGAATATATTGATTTGATACTGATATGATATCACTTTTGCAATAAAATGTAAATTATTATTTTCTTCTTTTTTGAAGGGGGAGCAAATAGGCGCGCGAGGTAAGGCAGAAGGTATGAAGGCGGGATAAGGAGAAGCGTGTTGGAAGGAGGAGCGATCATCGAGGCTGCGATAAGGAGAGCGACCGTTGGGACGGACACAAGAAGTGATAGGCAAGGAGTAGCGAGATGGAGTAACAAAGTGACAAGAAGGGATAACAAGAAGGAGTAACAAGAAGGAGTAACAAGAAGGGTGTAGCAAGCAAGGATAAGGACATGAAGTTAGGGGCAAGGGCAACCGGGGCGGCGAATTTTGTATGAATAATCGTATACAATCGTGCCGCGGAAAGTCGAAATTGCAAATGTGTATGAAAAATCGAACATAATGATGCCTCGAAAGGACAAAACGTTCAAATGTGTATGAAAAAACGAATCGAATTCATCATTTCCACCTTTTCGGGCGAATTGTATATGAAAAATCAAACAGGTTCATGCACGCGGCGGATGGAGTGGGCATGTTGTATTTTTCGCAAACCCTCGCATCCGCCGCAACGATCGCAACCCGGCCGCAACCGCTTAAATCCTCAGCTTATCCACGTCATCTCCGAGTCGGCCAATTTCCAGGCGCCGTTTTCAAGCTTCAGGGCGATTTTAGCGCCGATGGCTCCGCTGCCGGAGCGGTATTTGGAGCCCTCGATGAGGGCGGTGCTTTCGCCGATCTCTACCTTGGCGATCCGCAGCAGCACGCCTTTGAGGATCAGGTTGTTCGCTTGCAATTCTTCCTCTTCCATTAGTTCCTCCATCGTCCGGATGCGGATCTCGGTGTCGAAGGATTGCAAATATTCGATAATATAGGTTTTGTCGGTTTCCGTCAGCTGGGACATTTCGCTGAGATCGACGGCAATGTATTTCATCTCATCGTTAAGGGCCTCATCCAGCTTCATCATCGCTTCAAAAGCGATCGCATAGAGCTGCCCAGCCGAGCCGTCCATCTCCGAACCGCCCGGTTTGGACGGCTCCTCCCCGTTTACGGAATCCTCCCGGTCCGGGTTGGTTCCGGCGTCCGCCTCGGAAAGCGGTTGGCCTTGCTTCGCTTCGCCGGTTTCCGCCATTGGCGGAGCGGCTTGCCCTTCGTTTCCGCCGTCCCGGGAGCAAGCGGCGAGCAGCAGGGCCGCGGCGGCCAGACAAGCCAGCCCTTTAAGCAAACGCATGCAGATTCCCCCTTCGTACATATAAACGCTGCGAAGGGATAAATAGTTTCCCCGTCGGAGCGCGTTGCCCTCGGAATGGGTTTGTCCGCCGTTACATCCACTTCGCTAGATGAAAGCCCGTACCAGCTCGGCCAACCTTGCAATGCTCTCCGAGAGTTCGTCCGCCCGGGCATAGGCATAGGAGAGGCGGAAGCGGTCGTTCGCCTCGCGGTCGTACAAATGCCCCGGGTTGATCAGGATGCCCGCTTTAAGCGCGGCATCAAACAAACCGCGGGACGTGGGGGAGCCGTGGATTTTGAGCCAGAAGTAAAATCCGCCCCGCGGCATCTCCCATTCGGCGAGATCCTTAAAATGGCGCTCCAGCGCCTCCAGCGCCGCCGCTCTTCGCAAGCGGAGGTTGGAGCGCAGCCGCTCGAGATGGACATCGTACATGCCGCTCTCCAGCCATTCCGCCGCAGCTTGCTGCGATAAAGCGCTGGAGCCGTAATCGCTTTGCATTTTGATGTCGGCGAGCCGTTCGATCACGGGCTGGGGACCGGCGATCCAGCCGATGCGCAGCCCGGGGCTGAGCGTTTTGGACAAGCTGCCGACGTACAAGACGCTCCCGTTCGCATCCCTCGCCTTCAGCGGTAGCGGGGGCGGCGCGTCCAGCCATACCTCGCGGTAGACGTCGTCCTCGATGAGCGGCAGCCGGGCCGCCTCGCAAGCTTCGAGCAACTGCAGCCTGCGCGCCTCGCTCATGACCGTCCCGGTAGGATTGTGAAAAGTCGGGATGGTATACAGCAGGGAGCCGTTGTATTGCTTGGCGTACACGTTGACCAGATCGGCGCGCAGCCCTTCGCGGTCCATCGGAATGCCCCGCAGCCTCATGCCGGCGCTCTGAAAAACGGGCACCGAATACAGGTACGACGGCCGTTCCAGCAGTACCGTGGATCCGCGCTGCAGCAGTCCGACCGAAATGAGCTGAAGCGCCTGCAGGGCGCCGGAGACGATGAGCAGCGACGAAGGCGAGGAGGCGATGCCCAGCCGGCTTAATCGTCCGGCGACGACCTCGCGCAGCCGCAGATCGCCGTTCGGCTCGCCGTAGCCCAAGTTGGGGACGCGATCCGCCATGCGCCGAAGCAGCTCGGCCATCTCGGCCTGCGGCAGCAGGTCGGGCGCCATTTCGCCGGTGCCCAGCCGGATAATGCCGTCCCGGAACTCGGCGCGGTTGATCTCCTGGACGGCCGGCAGGTTGGGGTGCTGGGTACCCGAGCGGACGTATCCGCTCCAATCCGGCGGGGGGGAGGCCGCCAGCACGCCCCAGGTTTGGTTGACGACGCGGGTGCCGCCTCCCCTGCTTCCCTCGATCATGCCGGCGGCGGTCAACTCGTCCAGTGCGGCGACGACGGTGCTGCGATTGACGCCAAAGGCGGCAGCCAGCTGGCGTTGGGACGGGATGCGCGTCCCGACCGGCCACTCGCCGCCGGCGATTTTATCACGAAGCTGCTCCATGATTTGCAAATGGAGCGGGACCGGGGAATGGCGATTGGGCCGCCAAATCGGATGTTCCATGGGATTGAATTCCTCCTTGATTGCAGTGAGCCGATCGCGCGGGATAAAAGGCGTTATTGTCCATTATAACGGTTGGTTGGTTTGACATCCAGCCAAATGGATGGAGCCAAAGAGGGGGGCATGAAGGTACAATAGGCTTCGGCATTGCAAGTTAGAGAAAAGGGGAGAGGGTCATTATGTTGGGAGCGGCCATTCACGGGTTCGTGCTGGCGTTTGGGCTGATATTGCCTTTAGGTGCCCAAAATGTGTTCGTGTTTAATCAGGGAGCCGCCGGGCGCAAATTGCATCGGGCCTTGCCGGCCATCCTGACCGCCGCTTTGGGCGATACTTTGCTGATTCTGTTGGCGGTGCTGGGGGTATCTGTGCTGGTATTATCCTGGTCGTGGCTAAAAATAACGCTGTTCGTCCTCGGGTCCGGCTTCATGCTGTATATCGGTTGGTCGATCTGGAAAGACGTTTCGCCTTCGTCCGTCGCCGGACAAACGGGACTTCCCGCCAAAAAGCAGGTGATGTTCGCCCTGTCGGTGACATTTCTGAATCCGCATGCGATCATCGATACGGTCGGCGTGATCGGGACGAGCTCGCTGGGGTATGCGGGCGGCGCGAAATGGGCGTTTACGCTGGCGACGGTGCTGGTGTCATGGATATGGTTTTTCGGCCTGGCGTTGGCCGGGAAATGGGTTGGGGATCTCGATCGCGGCGGGAAGCTCCAGCGGCTCATCAACCGGGTATCGGCGTTGATCGTTTGGGGGATGGCGTTGTATTTGCTGTATACCGGGCTGAAGGAAATGTGGGCTTGAGCTCAGCTGCGGCATGCGCGGCACAGTCTGTAGACGTGCGGATCGTCGCGGGAATTTGACAAGGTCTCGCAGCTTCAGTAAGATGCAGACAAATGTAGGTTTACGAGATTCAGCCAAGCTAATTCAGACGCAACCGTAGGGAGTGAGTTTTCATGAATGAGACGATAACGGGGTTGATGGCACACCGTTCCATCCGCAAGTTTAGCGCGCAATCGGTAACGAAAGAGCAGGTGGATACGATCGTTTCCGCCGCGCAAATGGCCTCCAGCTCCAGCAACGTACAAGCGTACAGCGTCATCGCGGTCACGGATGCGGCGCGAAAAGCCAATCTTGCCGCGCTTTGCGGCAACCAGGCTTACGTGGAGCAATGCCCCGTGTTCCTGGTGTGGTGTGCCGATCTGTCGCGGTTAAAGGCGGCAGCCTTACGCCATCTTCCATCCAAGCAAACCTATGAAAGCACGGTAGAGAACTTTATCGTGGCGACGGTCGATGCGGCGCTGGCGGCGCAAAATGCCGCGGTTGCCGCGGAATCCTTGGGACTTGGGGTCGTATACATCGGCGGTATCCGCAATCGGAGCGAAGAGGTGTCAGAGCTGCTGGCATTGCCGGATCTGGCTTACCCGGTCTTCGGAATGTGCCTCGGCTACCCGGATCAGGATCCGGGCCGGCGACCACGGCTTCCGCTGCCGGCCGTCCTGCATTGGGAGTCGTACGGGGCCGATGGCGCCGAGGCCCAAAGGGAACATCTCGCGCAGTACGATGAGGCGATGTCCGAATACCTGCGTGAACGGACCGGCGGGACCAAGGATACGCCTTGGTCCGTTCTGATGGCCGATAAGCTGGCCCAGCCGTCGCGGCTTCATATGCGCGAATTTTTGCGGGAACGGGGCTTTGAGTTAAGCTGAGCACAAAACTGCCCACCGGGAGGGTTGCCTGGTGGGCAGTTTTGTTATCTTCGGGCGGGTGGGGAGTGTGTAATAGGTCTGCGCCTCAGATTCCGTAGAACCGACGCGTGTTGCCATAAAGCGTCGCGGCTGCCTTTTCCGTGGAAATTCCCTGGATATGGGCCCAAGCGGCCGCAACGTTACCCGTCATCCGCGGGTGGGTGATATGACCGGCGAACGGCCCTTCAAAAGGCCAAGGCCCATCGGTTTCGGCCATGACCCGTTCGGGCGGGTACCGGCGAGCCAACTCCTGAATTTCCGTCTCGTACACAATATCCGGCGTAAACGAAATATAATAACCGCGTTCGGCCATCCGCCGAACGGTATGCTCCGCGCCTTTAAACCAGTGAAAATGGGCTTTGGCGATGCCGTGGCGCTCCAGCAAATCGCAGACGAGATCGGCATCTTCATAGACCGCATGCAGAACGACCGGCTTATCGAGTTGGCTGGCCAGAAGCAAGAACCTCTCCAGAAGATCGACATAGGGCTCAAGCTCCAGGCCGGCCCCTTGTTCCAGCGCTTCTTTGCGCTCATAATAAGGAAGCCCGATTTCGCCAATCGCGATCATGTTATCGGAATGCTCCCGAATCCAGGCCAGCAGGAGATTCGTTTCTTCCTGGGGCGGAACCGGCTGCTCGGGGTGAAAGCCGAAAGCGGGAAACACCAGGTCCGGATGGCGCTGCGCCAAAGCCAAGTTCAGCCGGGATGAGGCCAGATGCATCGATACGGCGACGACGGCTTCGACTCCCGATTCCGGCAGCTCCTGCAGCAAACGTTCCCGGGTGACCTCGTCGTAGAGGTCCAGATGAATGTGAGCGTCGATGAGTGGATTGGCAACTTCAAGGGGTAATCCCAGCACGCAGGACATATCACACCAATTCCCTTCCTATACAGGTTATAACATGTCTCTATTATACCTGTTTTTCCTCCCTGGGGTCGGCCGAAATGCCTGTTTTCCGCCTTACTGGACGTAGGAGCCCCGTTTCGTAACCGTTTTTTAATACAGCCGAAAAAGCCGTGTCGTACAATAACAATTATGCGACATAACGAGGAAAATAATGGTATAAATCTGGCAGGGTCTGGATTAACTCTTGTTACATTATAGGACAAAAGGGCGAATTTTGCATTAATATTAGATAAATAATAGACAATAAGAACTAATTTTTTTATTTCATGAATTCAATCAGGCAGTCCTGCACGAAATCGGGGGCGGCTTTTTTCATTTGCTCGACGGTATGCAGATAGCGTTGGGTTGTATTAATATGCGAATGGCCAAGGGTTTCCTGAACCTGCTGCAGCGAAGCGCCTTGCAATAAAGCCAATGTTGCATTCGTATGCCGAAGCCAGTGCGGCGTCGGTTCTTTTGGGATTCCGCTTTCCTTTCCCGCCTGCTTGATAATCCGTTCGATCTGCCGGGGCGTAATCGGAAACAGCAGCAGTTCCAGATCCGGTTCCGCGGATTCCGACAATTTTCGCGCATGCTCCTGTACCATTTTCCAAAGCTGGGGCGGAATTTTGACCTCGCGCGTTTTCCCGCGTTTGGCATGGGAAACGGTCAGCCATATGGAGGTTTCCAGCAGATCGGCATTGAAGTCCTTCCACTTGATGCCGCTCAGCTCCGACACGCGCAAACCGAGCAGTACCAGGGATAGGCCGATCAAATAATTGCGAAGACTTTGCTCGCGCAGCGTTTCCAGCAGCTTTCCCACCTCGTTGCGGGTCAAATAATGCTTGCGGCTCGTGACGGCGATCGCCGGGATGCGGATATTCTGCGTGGGGTTATGATCAAAAATGCCGATGCCCCGCGCACTTCCCCATTTGTAGAACGATTTCAGCGGCGCGATGAAGGCGGCGATCGTGGCCGGAGCCAGCGGTTTTTGGGAATCCCGGTACAAACCCTGCGTCAAGAAGACTTTATAAGCTTCAATTTCCCGCCAGGTTACGTCCTTGAACGGCATTCCCGACAAGAAGTTCCTGAATTGTTCGAGCGCTCTATAGTAATTTTTACGGGTATTCGGCGCTTTTGAGGATGCCGTAAGGAACATTTGGATAATCTGCTCGTCATGATAGTCCTGCGCAGGCAGATGAAATGGATGTTGCTGGGCTACAGCCGATAAGTAATTTTGCACCATTTATAGTACCTCCTGTTGACTGTGATTATGTCGCATAATTGTTATTGTACGACATTATTTATTTTTCAGCCGTTTGCTGTGTAAAATATCGGGTAAATTGCGAGGAAAATTAACTAGGTTTAGTAAATTTTTCTTAGAGCTTCAAATGGTACTAACAACACCCACTTAGGAATTTTAAGGGTAAGTGGAGACACAGGTTTTAGGGGGCAAAACGGTTGATTGGTTTAAGTGAGTTCATCGATGAACTGTATACGGAAAAGAGCCCCGATGCGGTGAAATGGTTTAACATGCTTATGCGTAAACATCCAGAAACCTATCATCATTGTATCCGGGTAGCCATGCTTGCGGAGAAAATCGCCGAGCCGCTGGGAATCAGCGGAATGGAGAAAGACATTTTGGTCCGTGGCTGCTTCATGCACGATATCGGGAAAACGATGATACCGCGCGAAATTATCGAACAGACCGAACCGCTCACAAAGCAGCAATGGAATATCATCAAGCTCCACCCATTGGTCGGAGCCGAACTCGTCGAGGCGAATCCGGCGTTTGGACCGCAAATCGCGGACATCGTGCGATCGCATCATGAACGCTGGGACGGAACGGGATATCCCGACGGGCTGAAGGGTGAGGAAATCCCGTTTGCCGCGAGGGTTTGCGCCGTCGTCGACGCCTTCGATTCGATGACCTCGGACCGTCATTACCGCGAACGGAAGCTGACGATGGCGGAGGCCAAGCTGGAGTTGGTCCGGCATCGCGAAACCCAATTCGATCCGGACATCGTCTATGCGCTCATGAAGCTTCCCGACGATATGCTGAATATCTATTCGATTATGTAACCTAAGCGTTAGGGGGATGAGGGCATGGCAGAATGGCCTTGGGTTCGCCCTATCCTTCCGGCGGAGCTGGAGGAGGCCCTGCGGGCGGGACGGAAATTGCTGACGGTTCACGTGACGTTATTTCCCGAATGCAAGCAAAAGCTGGCTCGTTTTCGGCTGATCGACGTCAAGCTGAGGGCATTTGAACAGGTGTTGGGCCACATGCCGGATCTGGGGACAGCTCAGGAAGAACCGGTACGCCGATTGCACATCGATGCGGTAACCTGGCTGCTGGCGATCGATGGGGAGCCGGAGCATCTGCGGAGCTGGATACAGCTTATGCTTGATGTAGACAAGGTCGAAATCACGGAGATGTACGCATAAAAAACAGGAGGAGTCGCTTCAGACTCCTCCTGTTGCCGATTGGCGCTGCTGTTCGGCCATCCGGGTTCCGATTTCCCGCTTCAGCTCCAGAAACCGGGGATCCTCCGCCATCTCCTCGCGGCGGGGGCGGGGGAAAGGCACCTTGACGGTATGCAGCACGCTGGCGGGACGGTTCGAGAACAGATAGATCGTGTCGGATAGCATCAGCGCCTCGTCAATGCTGTGCGTAATCAGCAGCACGGAGCGCTGGGTTTCTTCCCACATTTCGAGCAGCCAGCGCTGCATTTCGCTGCGCGTCAGGGCGTCAAGGGCGCTGAACGGCTCGTCGAGGCACATGAGCTCCTGGGGAGCAAGCAAGCCGCGCAGGAATGAGGCCCGCTGCTGCATGCCGCCGGACAGCATATGGGGATAGGCTTGTTCAAAGCCGCCCAATCCGGCCTTCTCCAGCCAGCGTCTCACCTCGGCCCGGGGGCTGCGCCGCCCGGCGCCGGCGATTTCCTGCGCCAGCACGACGTTGTCCTCGATGCTCCGCCACGGGAACAAAGCCGGTTGCTGCGGAACGTAGCTGATATGACCGCGCTCACCGGTAACCTTGTGGCCTTGCAAAAGCACGTCCCCTTGATCCGGGGCGGTCAAACCCCCGATGATGTGGAATAAGGTGCTTTTTCCGCAACCCGATGGGCCGATGATGGAGACGAATTCGCCGGCGGGCACGCTTAGCGAAATATCGTGCAGCACAGGCACTTCCCGGCGACGGTCGCGGAAGCCTTTTCGGATGTTCCGTACCTCTAGCGCCGGCACGGCAGCGGCCGGTTTCAATGCTTCCTCGCTCATTGGTTCGATTTCCCTCCCTCTCATCCCGTTTCTAGTTCCGGTCATTCGCCGGCTTATACCGGATCAGCCATTTCTCGAGCAGGGCGACGCAGACGAACATCGTCAGGCTGATCAGGACGATGATGGCGATCGCGACGAAAATTTTATCCGTGCGGAAGGACGATTTTTGCAGCATCATATAATACCCGATCCCCTTGTCGGCTCCGATCCATTCGGCGATGACCGCCCCCATCACGCTGTAGGTCGCGGCGATTTTGGCGCCGGACAGGATGGAGGGGAGCGCATAAGGGATTTCCAGCTTGCGAAAAATCTCCCCTTTGGACGCCCCGATCATGCGCATATAATCCAGCATGACCCGGTCTGTTCGGTTCAGCCCGTCCATGGCCGCCACGGCCACGGGAAAAAAACAGACGAGCGTGATGACGATAATCTTGGGCAGCATGCCGAAACCGAACCAGATCATGAGAAGCGGGGCCAGCGCGATGCTTGGTACGTTTTGGCTCAAAATGATCAACGGGTACAACGACACCTTAAGAAAAGGGACGTAATGCAGCAAAAAGGCCACCAGCAGGCCGACCAGCGCCCCGATGGCAAAGCCGATCAGCATCAGGCGCAGCGTGGCCAGCGTGTGCTCCCACAAGCCGGCCGCTCCTGCGGCGGCCTCGCGTCCGATGTCCGTCGGACTGGGCAAAATCCACTTCTCGATGTGAAACCAAGACGTCGCTCCTTGCCAGATCAGCAAAAACAAGATGACCGCCACGAGGGGCGGCCAAATGCTGTTCCAAAGGCTGCGGAGATTCATGGCCGATATTTTTCGATCAGCTTGTCCATACTGACGCCTTGGGGATTATAAGATATTTTGATCTGCGAGATGATGCCCGTGCTGCCGAATTCAATCACGGCTTCGTTCATTTGCTTGACGATGGCCAGCAACTCGTCCAGATCGCCTTCCATCGTCGTTTCGAGCGGGTTGACTTGATATTTGACTCCGGAGGCCTGGATGACTTCGATCGCACGGTCGACGTAAGGAATGACGTCTTCGCCGCCGGGCGTTTTCGGAATGATTTGAATGCTTAAGAGTGCGTTTGGCATAGGTAACATCCTTTCCGGTTGGGATATATGTTCTTATTCAGCAGGCAAAAACTCGTTGGTAAATGCGGAATCGACGTCGAGCGGCTTCTCGAGCAGGCCACGCTCATGCATCCAGTCGGAGTAGTTCTGCCACACTTCCTTTTTCTGTTCGCCCCAGCGGGCGGCATCGTCGCGATATTTCGGGCTCAGCCATTTTTGGCTGGCGACGACGAGATCCTTGTCGAGCTCCGGCACGGCTTTCAGCAGGATTTGCGCCGCTTCCTCCGGATGGTCGATGGCATATTCGTATCCTTTGGAGACGGCTCGCATAAACGCTTTAACCAACTCCGGATCGTCCTGGATCATCTTCTCGTTCGTTACGATCACCGGCGTATAATAATCGAGCTGTTCGGAAAAATCTTTAACGTACAGCATATCCAGCGGCTCGCCCCGCAGCTCGGCTTCGATGCCGGTCCAGGCGTAGAAGATCCAGGCGAAATCGATGTCGCGCTTCACGGCGGTGAAATAATCGGCGTCCCCGATATTAAGGAATTTGACTTTGTTCACGTCGCCGCCTTGCAGGTCCATGATCGACTTGATGACCGCTTCTTCCACAGGAGCGCCCCAGCCCCCGTAGGATTTGCCTTCGAAATCCTTGGGCGATTTGATGTTTTTGGCCACCGGCGCGGCAAACCCGGACGTATTGTGCTGGATGACCGCGGCCAGGGACACGAGGGGCACGCCCTGGATCCGTCCTTGAGTGACGTTCTCCTGCACGCTGACGCCAAACGGCACCTCCCCGGAAGCGACCATCGCCTCCGCGCCGCCGGAACCCGGCAGCACGATATCCACGTTCAGGCCTTCCTCGGCAAAATACCCCTGGTCTTTGGCGACGTAAAGCCCGGTATGGTTCGTGTTGGGGCTCCAGTCTAGCACGATTTTGACGTCGCGCAGTTCGCCTCCGGTTTCTTGTCCGGTTGCACCGGCATCCGCCGCCGGGGCGTTGTTGCCGGTATTTCCCCCGGCCTGTCCTCCGCAGCCGGACAGGATCAGCAGCACGCCGCTCAGGAGCAGCGCAAGCACCGTATGAGCGGCACGTTGGTGTACTTTCACAGTGATTCTCTCCTTTATTCTATAATTCCGCAGTGTGGTCCTTGTTATAACCCTGAGTTGGTGCCCCTGAGGCCAGGACGTCGGCATACAAAAAAACGTCCCGGACCGGGACGCGATAGGTAGATGGAAGTGAATCGAAGTCAATTCCATGGTTGATGAATCCCTACGCTGGCATTATCCAGATCAGGTTTAAGGGTCAGTATCTTGAAGGGACACAATCTCAGCCGGCCAATTCCAGCACCCCTGAACTATTCAACTGCAGTTACAATTGTCATTATAGTTTTCGTTTGCCAATCTGTCCAGCAGGGCAGCCATACTTGAAAAAATAGGGGATTTGCTTTTTAACTGGCAAGGGGGTATAATACATATATCTCGTGTTTTTGAAAGAAGATATTCACACATTGAAAAGAGTGTCACTTTTAAAAATGGAACTTTTTTCAATATGTGAATTTTTTTTATGCAAGTAGAAAAAATGGATCATGTTAATCTTTAAACAGGAGGTATCCCTTCATGGAAACAGGAACAGTTAAATGGTTCAACGCCGAGAAAGGTTTTGGCTTTATCGAAGTGGAAGGCGGAAATGACGTATTCGTTCATTTCAGCGCGATCACTGGCGAAGGCTTCAAAACTCTTGACGAAGGCCAACGCGTACAATTCAACGTGGTTCAAGGCAACCGCGGCCCACAAGCCGAAAACGTTGTAAAACTGTAAGGCAGGCTGAAACTGCTCTTAATGCGTTTTCGCATTAAGAGCAGTTTTTATTACGACTTGAAGCTCATTTGAGGTTAACTTTCGGGAGCTTGCTCCTGCTGGTACATAAATTACATCACATCACATGCCCGGTTGGTTGAACGCTCACTTTGTGGAGGAGGGGAATTATGAACTACCGTAAAAAAACGTTAGAGGAAATTCCTGAGGAAAATACGCCGGTTTGGACTTGCACGAGCGATGATTGCAATGGATGGATGCGGGATAATTTCACGTTTGATTACAGCCCGGTATGTCCGTTATGCTCGTCTGAAATGGTCAAGGGTATGCGTATGCTCCCCCAACTGACGAATCCCAGCTCCGATCAAAAATCGTCGGCCAAAAAAGCTTAGCTTAACCTGGTGCCGATAAGCAGCAATCCACAGCCGTTATTCGCTTGATGCGAATGCGGCTGTTTTGTTGTTCAAAAGTAGCGGAAAATCCTGGATGCGTTGAAAAACGAGAAAAAGATTGCAACTAAATTTAAAATCTAATATGTTGGAATTACTACGTCAGATTTCACATCCAGAAGGGGGAACCCCGCACTCTATGCACGGACACTATAAAGTAGCATCCCAAGTATTCGATATTCCCTCCAGCGGCAAGCAAAGGAAGTTTGCCGGCATTCTCACGATCATGATTTCGGCGATCTCGGCGATTGCGTTGCCGTTCGGAATGACAGCGCTTCCCGCGACGGAGCCGTTTCTGTCCGCGGCCATCGGCTGGCTGATTCTCGGCGATTTGCTGACCGCTTACATCATATATAGTCAATACCGGGCCTCGGGACTTATCGCTTTATTGGTGTTGTCCTGTACGTATCTGTTCACGGGTGTGATGACGGCATTGCATATCATCACTTTTCCGGGCGTGTTCGAAGGAGCGGAGGCGATCGGCGCAGGCAGCCAAACGGCGGGCTGGTTATGGGTGGTTTGGCACGGCGGCTTTTCCTTGGGAATCATATTTTATGCCTGGGTGAATTCGAGGTGGCCCAAGCCCCTGAAGTCGAAGGAGCAAATCTTCAATTTGGGCTCGGCAGGACTAACGATAACGCTGCTTTCTTCATTCGCTTTGTTTGAGCTGACCACGATCGGAGAGAACATGCTGCCTGAAATCATCCGGAACCAGGATTATCGGAAGCTGAACACGACAGGCGTCGGCCCGATCGTCTGGCTGCTCAACGTTCTGGCCTTAATCGCTTTGACCGGACGGAGCAAAGGGCGGTCGGTATTGCATTTGTGGCTGTGGGTAGCCGTGTTGGCCCTCCTGCTGGACGTAACGTTAACGCTGTTTGCGGGAACGAGGTTTACGTTAGGATGGTATTTGGCCAAAATCAATTCGGTCATCGCCTCCACCGTGGTGATCTGCTCGATCGTAGGCGAGGTAAACCGGCTGTTTATCCGGCTTTCGGAGCAGCACCGGCTGCTGATGGATTCCGGGCGGCAGCTGGAGCAGGCCAACGAGCAATTGATCCGGCTTACCAATCTGGACGGATTAACGGAAATCCCTAACCGTCGGCGGTTTGACGAAATTCTGGCCTGGGAAATGGTCGCTCCGGAAGAGCGGAAGAATTCATTGTCCCTGCTGATCATCGACGTGGATTGCTTCAAGGCTTATAATGACCATTACGGTCATCAGGGCGGGGATCGGGTGCTAAAGGAGATCGCTCAGACGATTCACGCGGAGGTCAAAAAGGAGCAAGGTTTTGCCGCAAGATATGGCGGCGAGGAGTTTGTGGCAGTGTTGTCGGACCACGATGCCCGAGAAACGCTGCGGGTCGCCGAAGGAATCCGCAAGGCGGTGGCGGCGCTGGCCATCGCCCATGAGGAATCCAAAGCGGAGGCCTACGTGACGATTAGTGTCGGCGGTTATTGTTTGGCTCCGTTTGATCCGATGGCTTCGGAGGAGTTCATCCGAAGCACGGACCGCTGCCTGTATCAAGCCAAAGAGGCGGGGCGCAACCGGTCCGTGATCGAAGGCTGGTCGGCTTAGCCGCTTCCAAGTCAGGCAGCGGTCGTCCCTTCGGTCATTCGGCGGTATTGCCGGAACATGAACAGGCGCCAGCGAATGATCATGCCGTAAGCCAGTAGGAAGAATACCGCCCCGGTTTGCAGCACGGAGATATATTGCTCCACGGCTTCATGCAGCAGAAGCCGGACGACGAGCAGCCCGATCAGGATCAAGACGAAGCTGCGGGATCGTTCGGCAAAGATCTCGCCGTCGATGTTCTCGAACTTGGTCGTGCGAATCAGCGGGTAAGAGAACAAGAGCCAACCGCAGGCAAAGGCGATCAGGGCCCACAGGATCGGGATATGCGTCTCCGGTACGACGAACATGGCGAAGCCGGTCGTCATGCCTAGCGGAGGAATGATGATTTTCTTGACCGTTACGGGCCTGCGGCTGGCTTTCAGGCGGATGAACAGCACCGCGACAGCCATGATCATGGCGCCGAAGGTAAAGGCGATTTGCATATATGAGGGATTGATCTGATTCATGGGAGCGTCCCTTTCTATAATAAATGTGTTTTTTAGTCTAAAATAGATACTAAGTAATAAGGATTCGCGAGAACATTATAACATAATCGGCCCGCTCTTGTTTCATAACGGTATGGGAAAGGGGAATAAAGATGAACAGCGAGTTTACGGTCGCCGTCCATTGTTTGTTGTTTCTGGAGACCCGAGAGGAACGCATGGCCAATAGCGAGCAAATCGCCGCCAGCGTGGCTACCCACCCGGCGCGCGTGCGCAAGGTGCTCAGCCTGCTGCGGAAGCACGGCTATGTTACGACCAAGGAGGGAGTTGGCGGAGGGTATCTGCTGAAGGCCGAACTGGATTGCATCTCTTTAGGCGACTTGTACCGCATATTCGCCCTGGGTTCGCTGCATCCGGGCTGGTGCTCCGGCAGCGAGCATTCCAACTGCGCCATTTCCTCCAACATCCACGACGTGATGGACCATATCTTCGGCGGGGCGGAGCGGGAGCTTGAGGCCTATTTCGACCGGCTGCGCATGTGCGACGTGAAGCGGCTGTTGCAGGAAACCGGGGAGAAGGAACGCGATTGCAGCGCCGAAAAAGCGCATTCCGAGGCGTGAGCTGGATTTGGATATGACGGGTATCGAAAAAAGAGAGGGGTTAAAAGTCGAATGAGCCATGGAGATCGGGAAGCTAGCTACCTGTTTTATGCCGGTTCCTATGCGGATAGCGCGGAGCCGGGGATCTATCTGTGCGAGCTGGATCGCCGCACGGGAGAATTGCGGGCGATCCACGGGACGGACGGCATCGCCAATCCGTCGTTCGTGATCGTGGATCAGGAGATGCTGCGGCTGTATGCGGTAAGCGAGCAAACGGCGGGACAAGTCGCCGGATATGCGATCGATCCCGCCAGCGGCAGGCTGTCGAGGCTCGGTACGGAAACGCCGACGCTGGGCGCTGATCCGTGTCATCTGGCCCTGCGGCCGGGGCCGGAGCGGCATCTGCTGGCCGCCAATTATTCCAGCGGCCACTTGAACGTCTATGCTTTAGGCCCGGACGGGGCGCTGCGGGAGATGACCGGGCTCGTTCGGCATGAAGGCGGCAGCGTGAACAAGGAACGTCAGGAGTCGGCGCATGCGCACAGCATCGTACCGAGCCGGGACGGCAATTTTGCGTTCGTGTCCGATTTGGGGACCGACCAAATCGTGGCGTACCGGCTGGAGGCCGGCAAACTGGCCAGGCAGGGCGCGGTGAATCTGCCGCCGGGTGCAGGCCCGCGGCATTTCGTCATCCATCCGTCGCAGCGGTTTGCCTACGGCATGAACGAACTGAACAATACGATGACGGCGTATGCCTTCGATCCGGCGGATGGCCGGCTGGAGGCCGTGCAGCATATCGGCTCATTGCCGGACGATTACGACGGAGAGAACTATCCGGCGGATATTCATCTTTCCCCGGACGGACGGTATGTCTACGGCTCCAATCGCGGACACGACAGCATCGTCCGCTTCCGCGTCGACCCGGATAACGGAAGGCTGGACGAACCGGCCTGGACGGGTACGGGGGGAAGCTGGCCTCGCAACTTTGCCGTGCTGGAGGATTACGTGATCGTGGCAAACCAGTACAGCGGCAACATCGTGGCTCTCCGCCGCGATGCGGAGACGGGGTTGCTTGAACCGGCAGGCCGGAGCTTGGCGATCGGCAAGCCGTCGTGCATCGAGCCGCTCGGCACGGCGGTGGCGGCGGGGATCGCGCGGTAACGGCGCAAGATTTTTTCGATGGGAAGAGGAACGAAACCGGTGGCGGCGGCATATCTCTGCAAGTAGGGATACGCCCAGAGGCCGGCAGCTTCACCATATGCAAATCCGGTTGCACCGCAACCTGAAACCCGAAGGCCCGTCTTTGCCGGCTTTCGGGTTTTATTTTTGGAGCGGGAAGGAGCGGAGAATGTCCAGTCAACAGGCTTGTCGCATGTATAAGTGGAACTTATAAACAATTTGATTTTTCTGAATAAAAAGGTTTGACATTTTTAGGCTGCCGCATATAAAATAACACCATAGCATACTAAACAGGTAGGAATAATTAAAAATGTTCTCACCGTACGGACGGAGGAACGCTCTACTTGCCTTGGCAGACACGGGTAGTGGCTCGGTTTGACCGTAGGGATTGGGGCGTTTCTCCGTTTTCTTTATGTACAGCGTAACGGTGGCATGCCTGCCCTGTCGGGTACAAGCGAGAAAAAAAGAGAGTAGGGGAGTGATACGATGAACAGATGGTTGAAGCGAGGAGTTCTGATCAGTTTGGCATTGGCGATGGTTGCGGTGATGGGCGCCTGCTCGTCGAACGGGGGAGGCAACGACGCAGCCAGCGCGGCCGGAGCGTCCGGCGGCGGGGAGAAGCCGAAGGCGGTAGAACTGCTGAACGTATCCTACGACCCGACCCGGGAATTATACGAAAAATATAACGAAGCATTTGCCGCATATTGGGAACAGGAGAAAGGACAGAAAGTAACGATCAAACAGTCGCACGGCGGATCAGGCAAGCAAAGCCGGGCGGTGATCGACGGCTTGAAGGCCGATGTGGTGACATTGGCGCTGGGGTACGACATCGATGCCATCCAGGAGAGCGGATTGATTGAAGAGGGTTGGCAGCAAAAATATGAACATAACAGCTCGCCGTATACCTCGACGATCGTATTCCTGGTCCGCAAAGGCAATCCGAAAGAGATTGCGGATTGGGACGATTTGATCAAGGAAGGCGTGGAGGTCATTACCCCGAACCCGCAAACGTCGGGTGGCGCGCGCTGGAACTATCTGGCCGCCTGGGGATATGCCTTGCACCGGAACAATAACGACGAGGCCAAAGCGCAGGAATTCGTGAAGGAGCTGTTCCGACACGTTCCCGTCCTCGACAGCGGCGCGCGCGGCGCGACGACGACATTCGTGGAGCGCGGGCTCGGCGACGTCCTGTTGGCTTGGGAGAACGAAGCCTGGCTGTCGGTGAAGGAGCTGGGGCCGGACAAATTCGACATCGTGTATCCGTCGGAAAGCATCTTGGCCGAACCGCCGGTAGCGGTGGTCGACAAAAACGTCGATAAAGCCGGGACGCGCGAGGTTGCCGAAGCTTATTTGAAATACCTGTACACGGAAGAAGGCCAGACGATCGCGGCGGAAAATTACTACCGCCCGACGCTGGACAGCGTCAAAACGAAGTTTGCCGACCAATTCCCGGAAATCAAGCTGTTTACGATCGAGGAATTCGGCGGCTGGGGCGAAGCCCAGGCGAAGCATTTTAACGACGGCGGCATTTTCAGCCAGATTTACGTACCGCAATAACCAACCGTAACGTACGGAGGAGCACGATGGCGAAGTGCATTTCAAGAAGGTTGGATGAAGCTGGGGCATGAGTAGCGGAGCGTAGGCTAGGCCTCGGGTGAATTCAAGATTCGATGTCGACTTCACTTCTTGTAAATGCTTCGTGATCAAAAGCCGCACTTGAAAGGACGGAGTTGTTTTATGCACAGTGGCACCACAAAGCGCGGAGTTCTGCCCGGATTCGGAATGACGATGGGTTTCAGCGTGCTGTATCTCAGCTTGATCGTTCTGATCCCGCTATCCGCCTTGCTGCTGAATTCTACGGGACTAACCTGGGAGAAATTTTGGGATGTCGCGACCGACTCGCGGGTATTGGCTTCTTATAAAGTGAGCTTCCTGACCGCGGCGGCGGCCGGCTTGATCGATACGGTGCTCGGGCTGCTGCTGGCCTGGGTGCTGGTCAGGTACGATTTTCCCGGCAAAAATCTGTTCGACGCCATGATCGATCTTCCTTTCGCCTTGCCTACGGCGGTAGCCGGCGTCTCGTTGACGGCGATTTACTCGGCCAACGGCTGGATCGGTTCCTTACTTGAACCGCTGGGCATCCGCATCGCGTTCACGCCGATCGGCATTACGCTCGCGCTGATGTTCATCGGCATCCCCTTCGTCGTTCGCACCGTTCAGCCGGTGCTGCAGGATTTGGACGCCGAGGTGGAGGAAGCCGCGGCCACGCTGGGCGCCAGCCGCTTCCGAACCTTCCGCCAGGTCGTGTTGCCGGAGCTGCTGCCGCCGCTGTTGACGGGCTTTGCCCTCGCTTTTGCGCGCGGCATCGGGGAATACGGCTCGGTCGTGTTCATTTCCGGCAACATGCCGATGAAGACGGAAATCGCGCCGCTGCTGATCATGTCGAAGCTGGAGCAGTTCGACTATGCCGGCGCGACGGCGGTGGCGCTGATCCTGCTGCTGATCTCGTTCGTGCTGCTGCTGCTGATCAATTCGCTGCAGCGCCGGATCCGCAAGACCGCGCGATAACCATAGCGCAGCGATTTAGGAGAGCGGGAGAAGGAAAGATTATTTGCCATAGGAGGGAAGATCATGGCCGGTTCTGTGCCATTGGCTGCCAATAAGCCGACCGCCCCGCGAAGACAAGCGGGGAAAGGGTCCGGCGTTATCAAATGGGTGTTGATCACGTTGGCCGGACTCGTGTTGCTGTGGCTCATCGTACTGCCGCTGATCGTGGTGCTCACCGAAGCGCTGAAAAAAGGCTGGGACGTGTACGTGGAGGCGATCCGCGATCCCGATGCGCTGTCCGCTCTGCGCCTGACCTTGCTCGTCGCGGCAGTGACGGTACCGCTGAATACGATATTCGGCGTGGCGGCCGCCTGGGCCATCACCAAGTTCAAGTTCCGCGGCAAGCAGGTGCTGATCACGCTGATCGATCTGCCGTTTGCCGTATCGCCGGTCATCGGCGGCCTAATCTACGTGCTCGTCTACGGCTCGCACGGCTGGTTCGGGCCGTGGCTGGAGGAGCATAACCTATCGATTATTTTCGCTTTGCCGGGGATTATCCTGGCCACCCTGTTCGTCACCTTCCCGTTTGTCGCCAGGGAGCTGATCCCGCTAATGGAGGATCAGGGGCAGCAGGAGGAAGAGGCGGCGGTGACGCTGGGCGCGCGCGGCTTCCGGATCTTCTGGAAGGTCACGCTCCCCAATATCAAATGGGGGCTTTTGTACGGGATCATTTTGTGCAACGCGCGGGCGATGGGAGAATTCGGGGCCGTTTCCGTCGTATCGGGACATATCCGGGGAGAAACCAACACGCTGCCGCTGCACGTGGAGATTTTGTATAACGAATATCAGTTTTCCGCATCGTTTGCGGTGGCTTCCCTGCTGCTGCTCTTGGCGCTCGTGACGCTGCTGCTCAAAAGCTGGTTTACGCGCAAAAGCCGCCACTAGGGTGCTTGGCGGCGAGGCTGGATGCGAAACGCTAAAAGTGAAAGTTCGAAAAGGCAGTTTTTTAGCACCAAAGCATAGGCTTCCGATATGCGTTTTTGCAAAACGCTTAAGGTTGAATGAAGCTGGCGGATTGCTCCGGGAATAACATGGACGTGAGAGGCGGCCGATCCGAAGATATGAATGCTGACGGACCTGAGCGACCTTATTTGCCTGAAAAAGCACTAGCGTTGCATTAATGTTTGACAGTTAAGCCGGCAACCTTTGGCGTCAGGTCAACACTCGCTGTCCGGAAGCTTTGCACAATTATCCCGTTTGATCAGGTAACAGAGAAACCGGCAAGCCTCG
>NZ_JBNYYG010000060.1:0-33560 GCF_050565405.1 Paenibacillus macerans
GGGAATGTGACCGGTAAAGCGGCCGGAACGACGACGATCGAGGTCGGTTACGAAGGCCTCAGCAAAACCGTCAGCGTAACCGTCACCGGCAGCGAAGAGCCTGGGGAACCCTCCTTAAAGATTACCCCGACCTCCCTGTCCCTGAAAGAAGGGGCCAGCGGTCAATTGACCGTAACGTATAAGGATGCGGAAGGCAATGAATCGACCGTGACGGATGCGGTTTACTTGTCGCAAAATCCGCAGATCGCAACCGTAATGGCAAATGGGGTAGTAACGGCGCTGAAAGCCGGCACGACCGCCATTGATGTCACCTATCAAGGCTTGACGGAGCATGTGGCGGTGACGGTCACTGCGGCAAATCCGCCTAGCAACGGAGGCGGATCCGGAGGCGGTGGATCCAGCAGCGGCGGTAGTACATCTACAACCACGCCAACTCCACCTTCCCCGCCGGTACCGCCTAAAAATGCCGTAGCTATCAAGGCAGGCGAAACGACGGTCGTGAAGCTGCCGAACGGGTTCACGCTGACGATTCCCGAAGGCGCGATTACTTCGCCGGAGGCCGCCTTCGTACAAGTAACGCCGGCGACCGAAGACGAAACGAAGAAGCTGCTGGAAGGCTTGAAGCTGGCGGCGGGGATTCAACCGTTCGGGATTTACTATAATATCAACATCTTGACGAAGGACGGAAAACCGTTGGAGAATATCACCCTCAGCAAGCCGGCCGAAGCGGCTATTCCGCTGACGGCGCTGAACCCCGGGGCGATCAACGGGGAGAAGATCAGCTTCTACAAGCTGGGAGACAAGGGCCAACTGGCTCAGTTCTTCGGAAGAGTGGCGGACGGCAAGGTCGTTGCCAACCTGTACGGCTTTAGCCGGTACATGTATTTGGCCAAGAATATCACGTTCACTGATGTAACGGCGGCGAATTATCCGTGGGCGGTGAACGAAATCGAGGTGCTTGCGTCCAAAGACATCGTAGCGGGGGCGAGCGATGGAAGCTTCCATCCCGAAACGCAGGTGACCCGGGCCGAGTTTGTATCCATGCTCGTGCGGGCGCTGGAACTGAAGCCGGATCAGAACGCGGCCGGCGCGGTTACCTTCAGCGACGTTCCGGCCGGCAGCTGGTACGAGGACGCGGTGAAGACCGCCACTTCGAAAGGCATCATCAGCGGCTATGCGGACGGCGTGTTTGCGCCGGACCGTCCGATCACCCGCGCCGAGATGGCCGTCGTGGTATCCAAGGCGCTGGACGTCTTGGGCCAATCGGAAGGGGCGAGCGGCGATCTTGCCGGCTTTGCCGACCAGGATCGGATTCCGGGCTGGGCCTCCGAGGCGGTATCCAAAGTTACCGGACTTGGCATCATGAAGGGCAAAGCGGGAGGCCGCTTCGAATCCGGCCTGCCGACGACCCGCGCCGAAGCGGCCGTGGTCGTCTACCGAATCTTCAAAGACTTTAAAAACTAGTACAATGCTCAAAACAGCTGCCGGTGTCTTTAGCCGGCAGCTGTTTTTATGCCTATATGGTTGAAGCGACACCGCCGATTTTTAGAAATTCCTGCACTTTTGCAGGCTTTTGGCTGGGAACGCGCGAATTCCCCGAAAAAACTGCACTTTTGCAGGTTTTTCCGATTTGAGCCGATGGGCGACGGGGGAGCCTGGTGTTTATTGCGGCCAGGTACCGCTGGAACGTGCCGCTTCGGCGATTTTCATTCCTGTTCCCCGTCTTGTTTTCTTTCCCTGTTCGCCGCAGGCCGTCTAAAAGCCGCCGACGGTTCATATACATGGCAATAAAGGAGCGTGAACGGATGGATCAAAAAGTGCAGCGGTATTACGAGCTGAAACAGCTACAGAAGGAAGCCGAGCAGGAGCTTGCCGCTTTGCGCGGGGACATTTTGGAACACTGCCGGGAGCTGGGCACGTCCGAACTCGACGTTGGCGGCTACCGGATCAAAGCGATCCGCCAGGAGCGGAAGGAGTACGACGACCATAAGCTGTACGAGGCGCTCCCCGATCCCGGCGTGTGGCGGCTGATTTCCAAGGCCGACGCGCAGAAGCTGGCGGGACTGGTGAAGCTGAACGTCATCCCCGAGGAAAAGCTGAAGGATACGTTCACGGTCAAGAGCGTTACGCTGCTGCAGGTGGATAAGAAGTAGAGGTCTGCGGTTGGAGTGGGTACGGTCAGCGATAGAGTTTTTAGGCACTAATTCCTGCATCTCATGCAGGAATTTTTTTTATGGAGTTCATCGTTTACTAGATTTTACCCAGGGCTGGAATTGCGCTGATAAACCGCTGATATAGTGATTCGTTGATAGGAACTAAAAGGAGAGTGAGACTATGCGAAAAAAGACGATCGGCACGAGACTGTTAACCCTTTTACTAGTCTTTGCGGTTGTATTTAACCTTGCCGCCGGGGTTTGGGCGGCAGAAGGAGATGCCTCGCCAACGCGGAACATCCATGTCCTCAGCGATGAGAAGATCGCCAGCGGCGTAAACTACGCCGAAGAGGACATCAACGATTTTTACGATACGGGCAATAGAGTTAGAGTGAACAGACTGGCCATCGATCCGTCCGATCCTTATACGAAAGTGATTTCCGGGAAAGCCCTGGAAACGGTCAATGCCATGGAAACCGTTCCGAATCAGGCAGAACGTGAAATATTGAAAGGCAACCAGGTCGTTGCCGGGATCAACGCCGATATGTTTGATATGAGCACGGGGATGCCCATCGGATTGATGGTCAAGGACGGCGAGCTGATAACGAGCCAAAACCCCGATGAAACGGGAGGTTCCTACCGAACCAGCTTCTACGTGGACCGGAATAACGTTCCGGGAATCGATTCTCTTCACTTGGAAGGTTCGATTTCGGTAAACGATAGCGTATATGACGTGAATCTGCTCAATCGAAACCAAGGCGTTTCCGACGCGCTGGTCATCAACACCGGCGATATTACGCAAAATCACAAGATGACGCACTACTATGCGGGGAACCAGGGGAATTCCGCGTTCGCGTTAATCCGCGTCGATTCCTTTGATGGGGTTTATTCCGGCCGGGAGTATACAGGCACCATCGAAGGCATATAAGCGAGGACGGTTTCGATATCCCGGAAGGCTACATCGTGCTAGCGGGATATGGAACGAAAAAGGCCGAGGTCGAATCCATGGTTCCGGGAGATCCCATCGGCTTCCGCTTTAATCTGTACGTCGGTTCGGTTCAAAACAATGACATTGCGACCTCGGTCGCCTTCAACACTTGGCTGGTGCGCGACGGTCATGCCCTCGACGCTAGCGAAATGCCCGACAAAACAAGTTTCACGACCGGGCCGAATGCACGCACGGCGTTAGGCATCAGAGCGGACGGCAGTCTGGTCGTCGTGACCGTGGACAAGCCCAACGCCAATTTCAACGAAAGCATCGGGGCCTCGCTTCCGGATCTTGCCAAGTACATGCGGGATGCCGGTTGCGTAAACGCCCTTAATCTGGACGGCGGCGGATCTACCGAGATGATCGTGCGCAAAGCCGGAAGCGATAAGCCGGTTACCGTGAACCATCCCAGCGACGGCGGTTCGCGGGTCGTAACGAATTCGCTGCTGTTTGTCAGCTCCGCCACCAAATCCGGGGTTGTCGGCAATGTGGTCGTGGATAAAAACGCGACCCTCTACAAGGGCTCAAAGTACGACTTTACCTACAGAGTTACGGATGAATTCGGCAATTCCATTTCTAACGTCGATAAAGAGGTCGAGTGGCACGCAACCTTGGGCAGCATTGACGAAAACGGCCGGTATACCGCTCCGAACGAAGCGGGGAGCGGCGAAGTTACCGCAACCGTTAACGGCATCGAAGGCAGCGCGGCCGTGACCGTCGTCGATGCTTTTGCGTCGATCGATTTTACCGCAACCACCAGCGTGGTCATGCAGTCCAATGAAACGAAGCAGTTCGAATTTAACGCGGTGGACGCAGCGGGAAATCGGGTCGTTGTAGATCCTTCGCTGGCCGAATGGAGTCTTACGGGCGATATCGGCACAGTAAGCGAAAGCGGGCTCGTCACGGCGACAGCCGATCACGGCACCGGAACGCTTACCGCATCCATCGGCGGGCAGACCGTCATGGCCGTCATCTCGGTCGGACTCAAAGAACAGATCATCGATGGTTTCGAAACGTATCCGATCGAAGGCTACCATTTAAGCGGATACGGTTACGGCAACGTGGCCCAATACGCCGGGAGTGCAGGCTCAAGCCCTTATCTCAGCATCTCATCGGACATGAAACACTCCGGCTCGCGCAGCTTCAAAATGGACTATGATTTTACCCCATGGACCCGGCAGTATAACGGAACGTTGAACTGGATACCGCATTGGTATACGGGAAGCAAATGGCCGGACGAACTTGCGGGGCAAATGGATGCGACTTATAAAACGGAAGTATATCCGAAAAAATTCGGCGTATGGGTGTATGGCGACGGAAAGGCGCCGTGGCTGAGATCGATTTTCCAGGACGGCACCGGGGCCAACAAAACGATCGACCTTACCAGCGACAGTGACGATGTCAACTGGGTAGGCTGGAAATATATTGAGGTAAACATTCCCCAGGGCTGGCAATTGCCGATCCGGTTGAACTATTTATACTCCGTAGAAACGGATAAGGCGAAACCGGCGTATTCCGGAACGATTTATTTGGATGATCTGAAATTTTTATACACCGACGAGGTTACGGATTTTAGCGGTCCGGAGTTTACCGATACGACTCCTGCATCCAATAACGTCTATAGCGGCACGCTGGATTTCTCCACCGCGATCACGGACAAGCTCTCCGGCGTGGATGCGGACCGGATTACCGTCCAAGTCAACGGTGCGGATCAAAATTATACCTTCGATGCAAACACCGGCCGCTTAGGATTTAAACTGGAAAACCTGTCCGAAGGAGACTACAACGTATTCGTCGAGGCTTATGACCTGGAATCCAATCCGTCCGTACCCTGGATCGATAAAACCTACCATGTGGATTTGTCTCCGGATACGGTTGCTCCAACCCTTTCGAATGTTACGCCTACTTCGGACGTCACGGTCAAAATTCCGGCTCCAAGAATCACCTTTAACCTTCAGGACGAAAAAACAAAGGTCGAAGCAAAGGACATCTCGGTAAAACTGAACGGCACTACGCTGCCGGTTTATTACGACGAAAGCACGGGCTGGGGTTATGCCGAGCCGGAACGCGAGCTCCCGAACGGTTCTTATCTCCTGGCCATCGATGCGAAAGATCGTGCCGGGAACGCGATGCAGACCTACACGGACCAGTTGGACGTCGCTTCCGTTGCGCAGCCTGCGGACCGCCAAAACTTCAGCATCTCGGTGGTTCCGGACACGCAGGGCAACGCCTTTACCGAACGCATCTTCAAAAGGGCTGCCGCGGATGACACCTCGCTGGTCATGCATCTTGGCGATATCGTCGACGACGGTTCTCAGGCGCAATATGACGATGCCGTCCGGTATGCGGAACTGTTCGGCTCCAAGCCGTTATTCGTTTTAGCCGGCAACCATGAGGCATTCAAAAACACCCTGGACCTTTTTTATGAAAGATTCGGTTCTCCAACGATGCATTTTGATTACGGTAACACGCTGATCATTATGTTGAACTCGGCTTACGGACAAAGCATCAGCGCCTCCGATTCCACGCAGTTCCATTATCTGGAGGAGGTTCTTGCCAAAAATACGCAGCCCAATGTACTGGTTTTCAATCATGTCGTCACAAGAGACGATTTCGGAACGGCGCATGAAATGAATCCTTCCGACGCTGCCAAGTTCGAAACCATATTAAGCGCTTATAAAAAGCAGCATCTGAACGTGGATATAGGCGTTTTATTCGGGCATCTTCATACCTTGCAGTCCTGGGAAGTGGTTGGCGTAAAATACATCATTGGAGGAAATGCGGCCAATAAGGCCTATGTCGGACATGGGGACGGGGATTTGCTTGGCAGCGGGAAGATTACGGTTACGAACGGAAAAATGAAATACTCCTTCGATCCTTTGCTGACGAAAGTATACATCAAAAATGGGGCCATCCTCTCCAACAAGATGAAAGTGGTCGTCGGATCCCGGGTTCAGTTGGATTTGTTCGGGGATTTCAGAGAGTACCCAAGCCAATATGTAGCCCAGCTGAACTCGCGAGTATGTCGCGATCGCTTGGAAGTCCAGTAATGAAGCGGTAGCGACCGTCGACGAAAACGGTGTCGTCAGTTCAAAAAAGGCGGGCGCGGCAACCATCACGGGAACCTCCGGCGGAAAGAGGCACTCGATAACCGTTGAAACGGTGAATCCCGCGGACGTGAAGCCCGTCAAACTGGAGCTTATCCTGCCCGGCAGCCTGCGGGTCGGCGATGAGACCATCCCGACGATCAAAGCCACCGATGCTTACGGCTCGGCGTATGCCCTTGATTTAAAAGATGTTTCATTTAGCTTCAAAAACGGTCTAGTATCCCAAACCACCGCTGGAACCTTGCTAGGCATAGGGGTTGGCGAAGAAGAAATCACCGCGCGGTTCGGAGGTCTGCAAGCAACGGCCAAAGTGATGGTCTTAGCGAAGCCAAGCTCCCCGTCATCCGGTTCGGAAGGCGGTTCAGGGAGTGCCACTGTTCCGGACAATACGGATAAGGCCGGTGCGGATCAGGCGATCGATATTTCTAAAGACAGCCGAGTGTCCGGGGCCCTCTTTGCTGAACTCGGCAAAGGTAAAGGAGAGACCGTTACTTTTATCGGCAGCGGATATCAATGGACGGTACATGCGGAAGACATCACGAACCCTGCGGTTGCAGACCGTTTGGATTTAGGCGTAAATCTAGTAAAACTGGCCCCGGTCGGGAAGATCGAAACTCCGGTGCAAGTCAACCCCAATAGGGTCGTGCTGGGCTTTGCTCTCAACCACCATGGCGAGCTGCCCGGAAAGATGACGCTGGAAGTGAATGCCGGCGGAGAACATGCAGGCCAAACCTTATACCTGTACGCCTTGAATACGCAAGAGGCGGCCCCGCGTCTCCTGCAGCGGCTTCCGGTGGATGATAACGGCCTAATCGCTATTCCGTTTGCGGCTTCCGCCGATGCCGAATATATTTTGACGACGCAAAAAATCGTCGATTTCACCGATGCCGACAGCCATTGGGCCAAAGCGTACATTTATTATTTGGCCGGAAAAAATATCATCAGCGGGATCAATGAACAGCAATTTTTGCCAAATCAAGCGATTACCCGCGGTGAATTCGTTAAAATTATCGCCGGAGCGGCAGGAGCGGACGTACCCGCTAATACGGGCAACCGATTCGCCGACGTCGATCCTTCAGATTGGTTTGCGCCTTACGTTGAATGGGCCAGCGAGGAAGGGATCGTTAACGGGATCACCTCCGGCTCGTTTGCGCCAAATGATAAGATCACCAGAGAACAGATGGCCGTGATCCTAGTCCGCCTGAGCGATAAGTTGGGTTATCCTTTGGGAGAGCCGGCTGCTCCGGTTCGCTTTAAAGATGAAGCCCAAGTCGCTCCTTATGCGATTCAGGCCGTGAAAACGGCGCAGCAAGCCGGGCTGATCCAAGGATTGGCCGATGGCCGGTTTGCGCCCGCCCAAAGCGCCACGCGAGGCGAAGCAGCCAAAATGCTGGCCAATCTGCTCAGATCGATGGAAAAGCAGAAATAAGGCGGGATCGCCGTAACCGAAAAATGTATCCCAAAAGTCTCTTGCCGATTCAAAACGGCAAGAGACTTTTTGATCCAAGTTGAGCGATTCATTTTCCATATATCTTTGAAAACGTTCTTTTGATATAGTGAGGATAATCATTTTTCAGGGAGTGGGGCGCGGATGTTTCGCAGATGGTTTATTCGCAATAGCAGCGTGCAAAACAAGTTTCTGATCTCGACCCTGTTCCTGATCCTTATTCCGCTCGGGCTGTTCGGCATCATTTCGTTCCAGGTTTCCAAGCAATCGATCGAATCGAAAGTGAACCAACTTAACTTAAGGACGCTGGGCCAAATATCCGAAAAGACGGACATGCTCATCGACGATATCATCTCGGTGTCCAACACCTTTTATCTGAATACGGACGTCACCCACGGTTTCTCGACCCGCTTTGCCCCAAACAGTTACGAGGAAGCGCAGATTCGTTCCGCTTTCGACCGGCTGCTGACCAACTCGATTTACTCCTTCGGAAACATCAAATATGACGTTACTCTACTAGGGCTCAATGGATTTAAGTTATCGACGAATCCCCAATATCAATCTGCACGTTTGCAGGACATTGTGGAGCAGGACTGGTACCGCACGGCGACGGAGGCCAAGGGACGGATTTTGTGGATTACCGAACCGATTCCCGGCCTCGGCCCCGCGGGAACGGCCGATCATTCGGTTTACGCCGTCCGGGTCAGCAACCTGTTCGAAAGCTGGGCGCCGATCGGGCTGGTCATCATTCGCATTGACGAAAAGACGCTGAGAAATCTATATGCCGGTTCTTTGGACGAAAATCAGGAAATCATCATCGTCAACGACGGCGAGGTCGTCTCTTCAAACGAGCGTTTCATGGAAAACGTCGATTTAAATAGCCGGTCTTATTACAAGAAAATCGACAACTACGATTCCGGCTATTTCGTGGATCGGGAACTGGGCACCGAGCAGTTGATTTCGTTCCAGACGATCGGCAAAACGAACTGGAAGCTCGTATCGTACACCCCGACGCGTACCGTGCTGGCTTCGATCAACCGGATCCAAACGATCGTCGTGGTCGTTTTTGCCATCGTGGCGTTACTATCCTTCGCAGCCTCCTATTATATGGCGCGGCGGCTGGCCATTCCGATCAAACGGCTGCACAAGGATTTCGGCCGGGTGGAGCAAGGGGACTTGTCGGTCAGATCGCCGGTTTACGGCGAGGACGAAATCGGCCTGCTGACCCGGAAGTTCAATCAAATGGTCGGCAAGCTGAACGAGCTTATGCACGATGTTACCCGGGAACAGCAAAATAAACGGCAGGCCGAGATCCAGGCGCTGCAGTCCCAAATCAACCCCCATTTTCTGTACAATACGCTATCCTCGATCCGGTTCATGTTATACAAGCATGAGCCGGAGACGATCGATGAGGTGATTGTGGCGCTGGTGCGCTTGTTGAAACAGTCGATATCCAAGCCGGATGAATGGATTCCCATCGAAGAGGAGCTTGGCATTCTGAAAAATTACCTGTTCATTCAGCAAATTCGCCAAGGCAACCGGTTGGATATCCAATACGAAATCGATGACGGCATTCTCCCTTACCGGACGATCAAGCTGATTTTGCAGCCTATCGTCGAAAACGCCATTTTTCACGGCATCGAACCGAAGCGGGAAAAAGGCACGATCCGGATTAGAGGCTGCCTTGAAGGCGAAGACATTGTGTTTGAGATTATCGACGACGGCATCGGCATGGACGCCGGCGCGCTATCGGACTTCGGGCGCAAAACGGCTGGCGAAGAAAACGCACACGGCGGGGGGTTCCGCAACGTCCATGAGCGCATCCAGCTTCATTTCGGAGAGAAGTACGGCCTTGCGCTCAAGCCTGGGGACAATGGCGGCACGCAGGTCACCGTACGCATCCCGGCATTTTATCATCTGGAGGAAGCGAAGCAGCGATGAATATACTGATAGTTGACGATGAACTGATCATCCGCGAGTGGTTTCGCATGACGGTGGACAAGCTAGGCGAGGAATACAACATCATCGGGGAAGCTTCCAACGGCGAGGAAGCCTTGGCGTTTTGCTCGAACCATCCGGTAAACCTGGTCGTAACGGACGTGAAAATGCCCGGCATGGACGGGCTTGAACTGATCAAACGGCTTAAAGACGAGCACCCGGGGATTCGTTCGGTCATTTTCAGTTCCTATAACGAGTTCCATTTTGCCGTCGAGGCGTTGAAATTCGGCGCCAGCGAATATGTGCTTAAAGCGGAGATCACGTTGGCCGGTTTGGCGGAGATCCTGCACAAAGTCCGCAGGGACCTCGAACTGGAGCGGAGCCGGGCGCTGGAGGTCAATTCGCTCAGGCATGTGCTGAATCAAAACGAGCAGGCGCTGCGTGCGGCCTATTTCCGGGAACTGCTGCTGGGCAGCCGGCAAGCGGTTATGCAATTCGCCGAGAAAATGGATTTCTTTCGCATTGGGCTGACGGAAAAGAATTTAACCCTGCTGGCGCTTGGCATCATCCATCGTCCCGAGCGCGAGGGGCGGCTGAAAATCGGTGACCCGACGCTGCTGCAGCATGCCGTCATTAATGTATTGAACGAAACCTTGATGAATGAGACGGGCGGCGGTTGTGCCTTTTTTTATGACCCGGACGTGTACCTCCTGTTGGTCAACGCCTCGGCATCCGGCATGAAGTCGCAGCGGGAATTGCTGCTTCTGACAGCCAGCCGGGTATTGGAAAACCTGCAAAGGTTTCTTGGCATCGAAGCGGCGATCGGGATCGGCATGACCTACGGACGGCTTGCGTTCCTCCCGAAACAGCTGGACGAGGCGCTGGAGGCGCTTGACCGCAACTGGTTTTACGGCGATCGCGGCATCGCGTATTTCCAGGATGGGGATACGAGGGGGGAAGGCGAGAAGACCGACGCCAGCTTGTTAAAACCGCATGCGGACGCCTTGGCCAAGCTGCTTGAGGAGAACAGGCCGGAAGAGGCGTTGGCCGAATTCGAACGTCTGCGGCGGACGGCGGAAGCCGAAAAATCGATACCGCCCCCACAGATTCGTACGCTGTTCCTTGAGCTGATCTACAAGGCGGTCAATCAGGCGCGGCGACTTCAAGTCCCGGAGGACAAGCTGGATTTGACGCTTGGCGAAGCCGCCGGACATGCCATGAACAAGAAAGCTTATCCCGAGCTCGCGGATTGGACCTGCGAGAAGCTTCGGGAGGTGGCGGAAACGATGGAGGCCTGCCGCGTCCGGTACGCCGAGCCCGTGGAAGCCGCGTGCCGGTACATCCGGCAGAATTATGCGAAGGACATTCCGCTCAGAGAAATCGCCGGGCATGTCCACCTGAGCCGCACCTATTTCAGCGAGTTGTTCAAGAAGGAAACCGGGTTGAACTTCAATGAGTATCTGATGCAAATCCGTATGGAAAGGGCGAAGGAGATTCTTGAGCAGCGGCAGATGCGCGTCTCGGACGTGGCCATGGAGGTAGGCTATGCCAATGCCAGCTATTTCATCAAGCTATTTAGAAAGTACGTCGGCGTTTCGCCTTACGAATATATGGAGAGGCAAGGCGGCCGGACTCGTTAAGCGGGGTTCTCCGAATCCACATGCCGTGGATTCGGAGTTTTTTTGCATGCGGCCGCGAATCCGAATAACGTGTTATAGAAGACGAATATTGTGCTATGGCTTAACCGCGGCTATGCCTTGCGTTGCCCGAAGACGGGATCAAAGTCATAAAAGAACGGAATCCCCTGTCACCGGGGGAAGGGGGGCTTATCGTATACTTGGCTTGCAACAACCGGAAACAGGACAAAGGGAGGTCACAAAGGATGAACAAAAAATGGTTGGCTGCCGCAGCGGGCTTGGCCCTTCTGGCGACGACCGCGCTCAGCGGCTGCGGAAGCGGCGGGACGGAGAAATTAAACGAAAAGGCTGCAGGCAATAACAAGGAGACGACGCTCACGTTCTGGAGGGCGGGTACGGACGCGCAGGAAAATGCGTATTGGAAGCGGGTAATCGGCGAGTTTGAAGCCAGCCATCCGGGCGTGAAGGTGGAACTTAGCGAAGCCCCGTTCGGGAACGACATGGAGACCAAGTTGAACGCGGCTTACGCCAGCGGGACGGCGCCGGACGTCTTGTCGTATACGCTGGCTTCCGTGGCGCAGCGCGCCAGCCTGGGCCAATACGAACCGCTGGACGAGTATTTGGCCGATTGGGACGGGAAATCCGATTTGATGGAAAGCGTAGCGCAGACGGGTTTTTATAACGGGAAGCAGTACGGGCTCGGTTTCATTCCCGACCCTCGCGTCTTGTTATGGCGCAAGGATTTGTTCAAGGAGGCGGGGCTGGATCCGGAGAAGCCGCCGGGCAGTTGGGAGGAACTGGCCGATTACGCCCAGAAGCTGACGAAGAAGGACGGCAATACGACGACGTTGGCAGGGTTTGCCATCCCGACGACGGCCGGGTGGACGCTTTGGCAGTCCTTTGTCTTGCAAAACGGCGGCCTGATTATCGATGAAGAGAACAACAAGCCATTGTTCGATTCGCCGGAGGCGATCGAAGCGACCGAATATCTTGCGGATCTCGTGGCGAGGGGGTTAACGATCCCCAACGATTCGAACAAGTCCAACGAAAATCTGTTCCCGAACGGAAAAGCGGCGATCGCGTACGACAGTCCTACGGCCTACACCAATTTGCAGAAGGACCATCCGGAGCTGCAAGGCCAAATCGGCGTATCCGGCCCGATCGAAAGAAAGCAAAAGGCAACGTTCTCCGGCATGAGGCTGCTGTTTATGAGCTCGCAAAGCAAAAACAAAGAACTGGCCGCCGAGTTCATCAAACAGGTGTTGTCCAAGGAGGAAACCTGGAAACGCTATACCGAGCTGGGGGCGCCGGTCGTATTGAACTCCTTGAAGGAGGATTACATCAACGACAAGCCGGAGATCAACCAGGCTATCTTCGACGCGGTTATGTACGGTAAGGGCGCGGCAAAGGTGACGTATGCGGGCAAGCTGACCGAGATTATCAGCCAGAATCTGGAGGCCGCTTATTATGGCAGAGTTTCGGCCGAACAGGCGATGAAGGCCGGCGTCGAGCAGATGAACAAAGAGCTGCCCAATTTGATCGTAAAATAAAACGGCCCTACTTGCGGAACGCCTGATTGCCGAAAAATCGCGCACGGGCGTTTCGCTATTCAGGCATATCCAGCCATAATTGAATTTTGCGAGGTGAGGTACGAATGAAACCGGCGCTTTCCGGCTCGAAAGTACAGGAACGGATCAAATCCAGGCGGGGGACGAATATCGACTACGTCGGTTACGCCATGATCGCCCCGGGTTATCTGGTCTACTTCTTGTTCATTTTCATCCCGTTGCTTGTCGGGGTTTATTACAGCTTTACCAACTATAATTTCTACAGCACACCGCAGTTCGTCGGATTGCAGAACTATATTCGCCTGCTGCACGATGAATTGTTCGGCACGGCGATGTACAACACGTTGATCTATGCCTTGTTGACGATTTTGCCGCAGATGTTCTTGGGACTGGTGTTGGCCGCGCTCTTGAACGGAAAGGTGTTTGGCCGCGTGTTTTCCCGGGCCAGCATTTATATTCCCAACGTAACCTCCATGGTCGCCGTATCGATGATCTGGCTGTGGATTTACGACCCGGCGCTGGGGATTTTGAACCGGATGATCAAAACGTTCGGCTTTGACCCGGTGCAGTGGCTCTATAATCCGGACACGGCAATGCTGGCGGTGGTCGTCATGAGCATCTGGAAATCGATCGGATATACGATGATCGTCTACTTGGCCGGCTTGCAGTCGATCCCTTCGAGCTTATACGAAGCCGCCCATATGGATGGAGCTTCGAAAATCAGGCAGTTCTTCTCCATTACGATTCCGATGCTGAAGCCGACCACTTTCTTCATTCTCGTGATGTCCTGCATCAACTCCTTTATGGTGTTCGAGCAGGTGAATATCATGACGGGCGGCGGACCGCTCAACTCGACGACCACGGTCGTCCATCAGATCTATTTGCGGGGCTTTCAGGACTTTCAAATGGGTTATGCCTCGGCAATGGCTGTCGTGTTGTTCATCATCACGCTGGCGATTACCCTGATTAATTTCCGGTATGGCAATCAGGGAGACGATTTGGACGTCGATTAAACAGAAGACCAAGCAATCATAGATATTAGATGGAGGTGGAGAGCTTGAGTATCAAACGAAACGGCCGCTTCTTGTTGTCCGTCGTGCTTTTGGCCGTGGCCGCAGCAATGCTTGTTCCTTTTCTGATCATGGTGTTAACCTCTTTCAAGACGATGGGAGAGATCCAATCGCCGACCTTCGCTTTATTCCCGAAGGAATGGCATTTTGACAATTACGCCGTGGCTTTATCCCGGGGAGACTGGGCCAGATACTTCTTCAATTCTTTTGTCGTCACGGTCATTACCGTGATCATCAGTCTGGTCCTGAACTCCATGGCCGGTTACGCTTTTGCGCGGCTGCGGTTTCCGGGGCGGAACGTGTTGTTCTTTTCCGTCCTGATCGGGATCATGGTACCGGCCCAGACGACGATGATTCCCACTTTTCTGATGATGAAGCAGTTTCCGCTTGCGGGCGGAAACGATTTGTTCGGCCAGGAAGGGATCGGCTTTATTAACAGCTACACCGGCTTGATTCTGCCGTTTGTCGCCGGTTCCTTCGGCATTTTCTTGTGCCGCCAGTTCTTCCTTAACTTTCCGAGGGCGCTGGACGAAGCGGCGCAAATTGACGGAGCATCCAAGTTCCGGGTATTTTTTCAAATATATTTGCCGCTGAGCAAACCGATTTTGGCCACGCTCGCCATATTCAAAACGACCTCCGCCTGGAATGATTATATGTGGCCGCTGATCATGACCAATACGCCGGAGATGAGGACGGTCCAACTGGGACTCACGATTTTTCGGGGAGAAACGAACGTGGAGTGGAATTTGCTGATGGCTGCCACCACATTGGTCGTGTTACCGCTGATTCTGTTGTTCCTAGCCGCTCAGAAATATTTCGTGCAGGGAATCGTAACGACCGGCCTGAAAGCCTGATCGGAGGGATCAAGATGAAAACGATACTTTTACGGATGGTGTTAAAATAGCACATGAGATGGGTGAACACAATACAAGAAATTGCTCATCCTTTTTAGTACAATCAAACCATATCCAGGAGCTAAGAGTACATGAGTGTACCTGGTTGGAGGGATCAAGATGAAAACGATACTCGTATTGATGGACACGTTGAATCGCCGCAGCCTTCCGCCATACGGCGGCGGGGCCAGTACGCCGAACATCGAGCGGGCGGCGGAGAAATCCGTGGTGTTTGAGCAGCATTGGTCCGGTTCGCTGCCCTGCATGCCGGCAAGGCGCGATCTGTTTACCGGAAGAACCGCCTTCCTGGAAAAGGGCTGGGGCGGCATCGAGCCGTTCGACCGGACGCTGCCGGATACTTTGCGCGAAGCGGGGATTTTCAGCCATATCGTCACCGACCATTACCACTACTTCGCCCGGGGCGGGGAGAACTACTGCCAGTCGTTTACGACCTGGGATTTCCATCGGGGGCAGGAAGGAGATCCATGGCATTCGGCCGTGCGCGAACCGGAAAAGCCGGAAGCGTATTACGGGCGGGTCGAGGGGCAATACGAGTTGAACCGCCAATTGTTCCGGCGGGAAGAGGATTTTTCCGGGCCGCGCACCATGGCCGCGGCTTGCGATTGGCTGGAGCGGAACAAAGATGAAGACAACTATTTCCTGATGGTGGAGGCGTTTGATCCGCACGAGCCGTTCGATTTCCCGAGCCATTATCTGGATCGGTACGGGGATGATTACGACGGTCCCCGTTTTGATTGGCCGTCGTACGGCGATGCGAATGTGCCGGAGGAAGCCTTGCGCCATCTGCAGATTCGATACGCGGCCAATCTCAGCATGATCGACCACTGGTTCGGCAAACTGCTGGATACGATGGACCGCCATCAATTGTGGGAGGATACGTTGTTTATTTTCACCACGGATCACGGCTTCCTGCTCGGCGAGCACCAAATGCTCGGCAAAAACCAAATGCATATCTACAACGAGCTGGCCCATATTCCGCTCATGATTCGTCCGCCCGGCGGAGAGAGCGGCGGGCAACGGATCGCGGGGTTAACGCAAATGGTCGACTTGATGCCGACGATTCTCGATTACATGGGCGTGGCGGTTCCGGAAACGGTGAAAGGCCATTCGCTTCGCGGTTTGCTGGAGGGAACGCAGGAGAAAGTGCGCGATGCGGCGATTTACGGATACCATGGCATGGCGGTAAACGTGACCGACGGCCAATATACGTATATGCGTTCTCCGCAGAGCGCCGACAATCATCCGTGCTACATCTACACGGCGGTGCCGACGACATTCCGTGCTTTTCTCGGCCGGGACGCGGAGGAACGCATCGAATGCGGGCGCTTCCTGCCCTACACGGAACACCCGGTGTTCCGCTACCCGCTAAGCGTACCGGGGCAGCCCTACGATAACAACCGCAGGGTGATGTCAACGCAGTTGTTCGATATCGGGAGCGACTACGCCCAGCAGCACCCTTTGGCCGACACCGAGGCGGAAGCGCGGATGACGGAGCTGCTTAAGGCGGAAATGAAGCGGGCCGAAGCGCCGGAGGAGCAATACCGGCGGCTGGGACTCGCACAAAACTGAACAAGGGGACCTCGTTATTTACGGGGATATTGATAGTCTAACCCGCCCGGGAACCGATGGTGTCAACCCATTTGGTTTTCGGGCTATTTCGTTAGTTGCACCCGATGCGCCTGGTGTGAGATCTCCACTTGCGATGTTCGGGATTTCCCCCTACAATGGCTGGTAAAAATCGGCTCAGGTCATCATGGGGGGAACGTCGAGGGGAGCCTCTACTGGAGGGAGATCTCATTGATCAGATTGGATAAGCACGATTATGGCAAAGCCGCCGGACCGCTGCGGGAGGTCGGGATCAACACGTTGTTTGCGGAGTCCGTGGTCCGCGGGGAGATGCCGGGGGAGATCTTCGTCGACGATGCAGCGCGGCCGCAGGCATTTTACGTCGTGCATCCTTACGGGATGTCTTTATTGTTCGGCAGCGCGGAAGAGGAAAACTTCAATCGGGCGCTGCGGGACTATTTGTTGGACGCAGGCTGCGCGAGAACCGCCGACGAATGGCTGCAGGTTTATCCCGAGGAGGCATGGAGCCGGCAAATCCGCGAGATGCTGGGGGCGAGGCTGGCGGGCGCCGGAGAACAGAAGCAAACGCCGCCGGCCGGTTCCGATCCGGCCGGCCCTTGCGTCGAACAACACGAGCGGGTCAACTTTACGTTTGACCGGCTCCGGTATTCGGAAGTCCCGGCCTCCGCAACTCCGGCTGGGGTTAAGCTTGCGAAAACGACCGGAGCGATGTTCGACCGAATTCCGGGCACCGTGGTCCCCAAGCATTTTTGGCGGGACGCAACCGCGTTTGAGCGGGCCGGCTTGGGATATAGCCTGTTTTGCGGCGGAGAGCTTGCGGCGACGGCGTTCTCGGCGTACCGGAACGAGCGGCAGCTGGAAATCGGCATCGAGACGGCGGAACCCTTCCGCGGCCGCGGCTTTGCCCGCCTCGTTAGCCGAGCCTTGATCGACGAGTGCCTGCGCCTCGGCCTGGAGCCGGTGTGGGCCTGCCGTCGAGGGAATGAAGGCTCCTACCGGCTTGCGCAGCAGCTCGGGTTTGCCCCGCTTCGCGTCATTCCTTATTACCGGCTGCGCTTCTGGCGTGTATAGTGCCGCTTAGCAAGAAGGCAGCAGGTACAATCACCTTAATGCGTCACCAGCCAAAGGCCGTAGGCAAAAATGATTATCTGCTGCATAGGTGGTTCCTACCTTGAGTTGGTTTTACTATACTCAGACAGACACAAAAACAGGGCCATACAGCAGCGCTGTGGCCCCTTCCTGCTCTTCTATGTCAGACACACAGAATGCAAACGTCTGTAAATCGCTCCTATTTTGTTATGTTAACAAAAAAGAAAGAGCTGAAGGATGCTACCCTGTGCTAGAAGTTCTCATCTCATGCAATTATCGTTTATTACGGTGGTGTTAAATATCACCCATTTTTATCGTTACAAAAAAATTAATTAATATGACATAAAAGGGATACAGAAAAAGTTCAGCCAATATTAGTAAACCAATTCCTGATAGGGGCGAGGGTTGATTATTGGAAATAATGACGCATTCAATTTTATAAAGATATAGTAGTAAGGTATCCAAAGCAAACTTGAGAGATACCTAATATTCTTTTTGCTAAACCAGTTCAAAGCAATATAATAACATAATACTGATAGGCCAATACAAATAATGACAACAGATAAAATAATTATAGTAGAACTAAATCCTGTAATTCTTGCAATGCGGTATTCATTTACCAACGCTTCTGTTTGAATAAATAAAATGATTGCATACATTGCACTAAGGCCATTAAGTTTAAAAAAAGTCAATGGATATCCCCCTTCCGTTTAAAGACTATGCGCTTATTTTATAGAATTAATTCAAAATATCCACTCTTCACCAAATTATAGTAGAAATCACAAAACGAATATAGTATTCAAAAGTGGACTTGCATCACTGACTAAGGATGGTCAAATTAATATCAATACTTCAGCCAAAGAATTAGGAATTGATGGTAATCTTTTTAGTGCATATCTTGATAACATGGATGGATGATGTTAACTTTGCAATTAGTGTTGGTGGAGTCTCCTTTGACAGTAATTTTGATATCAAAGTCGCCTCCCAGAATGAAATTACCAACATAGTTTTTAGTAACGACTTGATAAAGAAAAGAATAGATGAAGGTCTTGTACATCCATATTCTGATCCAGGAGCTCCGCCTACATTACAAGCTTACCATATTGCTAGTAATAACTATGATTACATGGAGAGATATTTAAATGCGATAGCCGGTGGAATATTAGGGGATCCGAACAAAGCTGTAACCGCCCCAATAGAAATGTGGGTTGGCAAGGTAAAGCCAAACGGGGAATGGGATTATAAAGCTGTTAATGGATATAAACCATACAATAAAGAATGGACAGCTTATACAAGAAATTCGATTGAGATCAAGACAAGTGAGTGGTTTGGCAACTATAATTATGGATTTACAGGGAGTTTCATTTTTTCATTAAGTACTTTGTACACAGGAGGTGACCTAGTCAGTCAAATTAAAAATGGGGCACCAGATGACTTCAGCGATAAACAAGCAATTGCCCAAGGTTATTACGATAAACAAGGTTAGATTGGATTGGAAATTAAGCCCTCGGTTTTTCAACCGAGGCTTTTTAATGTATAACGTAGTGAATAACTATGTTGTTTATGCACCTGGCTTTTAACGGTACGCTGAATACTTGATATTTTCATAATTTTTCTTCAAGTGTGACATAACCTTACCATCTTGATTGATACAGATGGATATTCTATTTCATTTCTACATTAAGGGGTCAATCTTTTTATTGTCTTGTGAATCTCTCTTCGGGGTTGACGCGGCTGTTTTTGCGCAGATCGAGCGGAGCCTGGCGGTACCACTTTTTGAACTGGTGGTAAAAATGACTGACGTTCTCGAACCCGCACTCCAAAGCGATATCCACCACGCGCAGCTCCGTCGTCAGCAGCAGGTTGCGGGCGGCATTCAGCTTGAGTTGATTGAGATATTCCGTCGGCGTCTGCTGCAGATAGCGGCGGAAGGCCCGATTGACGTGGCCGACGCTTCTTCCGGACAGCTCGTATAACGCGGGCAGCCCGCGGTGGAGATTGTCCTTCAGCTGCATTTTGGCGAGAGCGTGTTCCAGCCACAGCGGGATCTCCGGCTGCTTGACGGGGTCCGGGCCGAAAAAGTAGCGGGTCAGGATGTCGATCAACCCTCCTTTCAGGACGATGCGGGCCTTCATCTTATCGATGGCGGACAAGAGTTTGATCCGTTCGAACAAAGCGACGAATTCGCCCACTTCGGTTTGGGACAGCGTGGCGATCTGCGGGAGCCGGGCCTCAAGCAACTGCTGAGCCATATCCGCTTCCCCCAAATAAGCCAAAGCCTCGCCGATCAAGCTGCGCCGGCAGGGGACATTGTAAAACCGGCAGTCTTCCTCCCCGTCGCGCTCGTATTTATGGACGTCCGCGGGTCGAATGAACACCAGGCAACCCGCCCGAAGCGGCTGGGTTTGCCCATTGACGATGTGGCGGCATCTCCCGCCCTCGATCACGAAAAACTCGAAAAAATCATGGGTATGCTCCGGCGACACCTGGGACAAGGACTCTACCCAAAACGGGTTGACCGGTACCTCCGGATCGATGTGGTTTTCCTCGGTATATGTGAGCACTCGCGGCACCTCGCTTTTTTGGATGATGTTAAAATAGCACATGACTTGGGTGAACACAATACAAGAAATTGCCCATCCTCTTTAGTACAATCAAACCATACCCAGGAGAAAAAAGTACATGAGGAGGACAAAGGAATGCTGCTAGTCGATTTGGGCGGGGCTTGGCGGATGAAACGGCTGGACCAGGCCGAATGGATCCCGGGGACCGTACCGGGTTCGGTTTATTACGATTTGCTGAATGCCGGTAAAATGCCGGATCCGTTCTACCGCGATCAGGAGTACGAAGTGTTGGAGCTGTCGAAATACGACTACGAATATGAACGGACGTTCCCGGTGGACGCGTCCGTGCTGGCGCACGATCGCGTCGTGCTGCTGTGCGAAGGGTTGGATACGCTGGCCGAAGTGTTCCTGAACGGGACGTTGATTTTGAACGCCGACAATATGCACCGGACCTATGAGGTGGATATCAAACCGTTTCTTGCGGCGGGAGAAAATAAAATTCATGTGATTTTGCGCTCGCCGGTCGAATACGTGCTGCGCAAGCAGGCGGAGCGGCCGCTCATCGGATGCGCCGACGCCGTGCCCGGCATTTCCCATTTGCGCAAGGCGCATTCGATGTTCGGTTGGGATTGGGGGCCGCAGCTGCCGGACCTCGGGATCTGGAGGGACCTAACGATCCGCGGCTACGACCGCTCCCGGATCGACGACGTGTATGTCACGCAAATCCATGAGCCCGGCAAGGTGAGTTTGGATGTGCGCGTGCGGACCGAAAGCTGGGCCGAAGAAGACAGCCGGGAGATCGTCGTCCGGGTCACGAGTCCATCGGGCAACGTCACCGAAACCGGGGTTTCGGAACATAACGAGCGGGCTTCCGCGGCGCCGGACGGTTCCATCCAGGAGCAGCATATCCCGGTGGAAATCCCGAATCCGGAGCTATGGTGGCCGCACGGACTGGGCGAGCAGCCGTTGTACCGGGTGGAGATCGCGGTGTGCGAGCAGGGCCGGGAGCTGGATCGGCGCGAGATGCGCATCGGCTTGCGCACCCTGACGGTGCTGCAGGAAGAGGATGAATGGGGCGAATCGTTCCAGCTCGTAGCGAACGGCATTCCGTTTTTTTCGATGGGAGCGGATTACATTCCGGAGGACAATATCTTTCCGCGCCGCAGCAAGGAGCGGACGGAGCGCCTGATCCGCAGCTGCGCCGAAGCCAACTTCAACACGATCCGCGTGTGGGGGGGCGGGCATTATCCGGAGGATTATTTTTACGACCTTTGCGATGAATTGGGGATCGTCGTTTGGCAGGACCACATGTACGCGTGCGGCGTTTACGAGCTGACGGAGGAATTCAAGGATAATATCACCCGCGAGACGATCGACAATATGAAGCGGCTGCGCCATCACGCCTCGCTGGGGCTTTGGTGCGGGAACAACGAGCAGGAGCTGGCCTGGGACGAGTGGAATTGGGCGGAGCAAACCTCCCTCCAACTGCAGGCCGATTACATCAAGATGTACGAGGTGCTGCTGCCGGACATCGCCCGCGAAATCGATCCGAACACGTTTTACTGGCGGGCTTCGCCGTCCTCCAAGGGCAGCTTCGATAAGCCGAACGATGAGAATTACGGCGACATGCATTACTGGGACGTTTGGCACGGCAAAAAGCCTTTCACCGCTTACCGCACGTTGTTTCCGCGCTACATGTCGGAGTTCGGGCTGCAATCGTTCCCGTCGCTCAAGACGGTGGAGACGTTTACGCTGCCGGAGGACCGGAACATCTTCTCGTACGTGATGGAGTCCCACCAAAAAAACGGGACGGGGAACGAAAAAATCCTGTATTACATCGGAGAGACCTACCGGTATCCGAAGGATTTCTCCTCCCTGCTGTATGCCTCCCAGCTGATTCAAGCAGAAGGCATGCGCTGCGGCGTCGAGCATTGGCGCCGTCATCGCGGGCGCTGCATGGGGGCGTTGTACTGGCAGCTGAACGACATCTGGCCGGTGGCCTCTTGGTCGAGCATCGACTATTACGGACGCTGGAAGGCGCTGCAATACGAGGCGAAGCGCTTTTTCGCCCCGGTATTGGCCTCGGCTTGCGAGGAGGGCACCCAGGTCGCGCTGCACGTGTCCAACGAAAGCCAGCGGGCCGCGAAGGGCAAGCTGGTGTGGAAGCTGCGGAACGCGCGCTCCGAAGTGCTCCGGCAAGGGGAGCGGGCGGCGGAAATCTCACCGTTTGCCAGCGTGGAGCTGGAGCGGCTGGATTTTGCCGGGGAGCTGGACACGAAAGCGAAGCTGCGGGAAACCTACCTCGAATACGCTTGGGTGGCTGACGGCGAAGTCGTCAGCGAAGGCACGGTTTTGTTCGTGAAGCCGAAGCATTTCGGCTTTATTGATCCGGGCATCCAGGCCACGGTGACGGAGGAGGCGGATCGTTTCGCGATCACGTTGACCTCGGAGGCTTACGCCCGGTTCGTCGAGCTGGATTTCCGCGGGCTGGACGCGATCCTCAGTGGCAACTATTTTGATCTGTCGGCCGGTTCGGTCAAGACGGTCACTATAGACAAAACTACGTTAAGCCAGGCGGCGGGACTGACGGAGCTTCAAGAGCGGTTGACGGTCCGCAGCGTGTACGATATTTAAGTCGTTTTGGAGCAGGGCGCCTACGGGTGCCCTGTTTTGTGTTGTGAAATGATAGAAATTATGAAATGTTGTATTTTGTACAACAATATTGCAGCAGCAGGCCGAATTAACTGCAGATTGTTGTACGAAATACAACAGTCTGCGGTTTTCAAGCCGTTTTGCTCCGAATTGTTGCATAAAATACAACAATCGGAGTGGGGCTTCGGCGGTTTCCTGCCACCGGTCTTTTGAAGACGCTGGATGTTGACAATCGACGGTTTAGATATTATATTGATTGTATAGTCATTGAGTAAACACTCAACGAAATAAAAAATAGTTTCGCAGTCGGAAAAATGAAGACGGTAAGCGAGATGAAGGAGGGAGAAGGAGGCGAATGAGCAAACTAAACGATCCAAAGAAAACAGCCGGAACCGGCGAAGGCGCAGCAGCCTTGGCGCGCGGGGGCAACGGGCAGCCGGCCAAGACGCAGCGGCAGCAGCAGAAAGAGCGGACGCGGTTGCGCCTGATCGAAACGGCGTTGTCGCTATATGCCCGGCAAGGGCTGCTGGCCACCCGGACCGCGGATGTCGCCCGCGAGGCGGGGGTCTCGCACGGGACGGTGTTCGCCCACTTCGCCACGCAGGAGGCGCTGCTGGATGCGGTCATCGGGGAGTTTGGCGTGCGGGTGGACGCCAGGCTTCACGAGCTGGCTTCCCGGGGCGGGAGCCTGCGCGAGGTGCTGCAGGCTCATTTGGCCGGGCTTCGGGAAGCGGAGCCTTTTTACGGCCGGCTGGTCAGGGAAAGCCGGTTGCTGCCGAACGGCGCGCGGCACGTCTTGACCGCGATTCAATCGGCGATCTCCCATCATCTCTGCGAGGCCGCCGAACGGGAGATGGAGGCTGGCTCGGTCCGGCCGATGCCGCTGCATTTGCTGTTCAACACCTGGATCGGATTGCTTCATTACTACTTGGCCAACGATGATCTATTTGCCCCTGAGGGCTCCGTATTGGAGCGTTACGGGGAAGAACTGCTGGCGCATTATTTGAGCCTGCTCGCGCCCCGGGAGTGACGGTAACCTCTCTTACGGGACTCCCGGGGTAGCGATAAAACGATGATGACAAAGGAGTGTTGGAAATGAAAACATGCATTGCCTGCGGCATGCCGATGCAGGAGCCGTCCGAGTTTGCCATGGGCGACACGAGCAAAGATTACTGCGTGCATTGCGCGCGGCCGGACGGAACGATGCAGTCGCTAGCGGAGAAGCTGGATTCCTTGACCGCTTTTATTGTCCGTACCCAAGGCCTTGACGGGAGCGCGGCCAAGTCCGCCGCCCGCAGCATGATGTCGCGGCTTCCGGCCTGGCGGGACCAGCTGCGGGAAGGATAGGGGATAGCGGTGGACGCGCTGCACGATCTCCCCAATATCGGTACGGTCGTTGAGCGTAAGCTAAGGCAAGCCGGCGTGGAGACTCCGGTGCAACTGGCGGAAATGGGCAGCCGCGAAGCTTTTGCGAGATTGAAGCTGCTGGATCCCGGAGCTTGCTTGCATGTGCTCTACGCCTTGGAGGGCGCCATTCGCGGTATCCGCAAGAATCATTTATCCGATGAGACCAAGCGGGAGCTCAAAGACTTTTTTCAATCGGTAAAATAGGAGGAATGTGCTTTGGAGGTAAGTAACTCGTACACGGCGTTTGCCCAGGAAGCGCCCGAGCAGCACAACGCGTGGCAGGACATGGTGCAAACGATGGGGGCGGCGAGCCCGCTGGATCCCAAAACCAAAGCGCTCGCATATTTGTCCGTATTGGCGACTGCTCGGCTGCATAGCGGCATCCCGTTTCACGTGCTTCAGGCGAAGCAATCCGGCGCGTCGAAGGACGAAGTGATCGGCAGCATCTTACTGGCTCTTCCGGCGGCAGGAATGGCCGTGCTGCAGGCTCTGCCCATCGCCCTGAGCGCGTTCGGCGAAGATTAAACGGCGGCGGGATTCCCGTTGACGATTGGGAGACCATCCCTGGGGTGGTCTTTTTTTTTGTGCTAACTCTAGCTACAAACTTGATTTAGTCAAATATTTTAATTGACTAAGTCAAATAACTTAACTATGATAGAGTACAAAATAAATCGTTCATTCGGGAGGGAGCGCCATGAATTCCGTCTACAAACCTTTAATCCAGTCCGTTCGCCGGTTCAACCGTTTTTACACGAATATTCTCGGTCTATTGGATCAACACATGCCGAACAGCGAGTTTTCGCTATCGGAAGCCCGCGTATTGTTTGAAATCGGGCATATGGAGCCGTGCACGGCCAAGCGGCTGATCGAGGAGTTGAGCCTGGATCCGGGGTATTTGAGCCGAATGCTTAAACGGTTTGAAAAAATGGACCTGACCCGCAGGGAGCAATCCAAGGAAGACGGGCGGCTGTTTTATCTATACCTGACCGATCAAGGGAAAGAGACGCTTGCCCGCTTGGACGCATTGTCCGACGGCCAAGTCCATCAGATGATCGGCGGCTTGCCAGCCGAACGGCAGCAGCGGCTCATCGGCGGTATGAGAGCGATCGAAGCGGCGTTGTCCGACACACCGGCGATGGACGGCGATCGGATTCGCATTCGTACCGAATTGCGCCCCGGGGACGCGGGGTATTTGATTCATCTGCACGGCTGGCTTTACCAGGAGCTGGGCTATAATCACCGTTTTGAGGGGTATGTCTGCAAAACGTTTTACGATTTTTTCGAGCATTACCTTCCGGGGAAAGACCGTTTTTGGTTTGCGGAAGCGGGCGGAAACATGATCGGGGCGATCGCCATCGTGGAGCATTCGCCCCAAAAGGCGCAGCTGCGCTGGTTTCTTGTTCATCCGCAATACCGGGGTACCGGTCTGGGGGGCTTGCTGTTCAACAAAGCGATGGACTATTGCCGGGAGAAGGGATATGCGAAGGTGTTCCTGGAGACCACGGAGGATCAGCGGCAAGCCATCGGCATGTATACCAAGGCGGGATTCGTCAAAGTCGCGGAGCATCCGAACGACGCCTGGGGCAAACCCTTGCTGGAATTGACCTACGAGTTGGAGTTAGGGTGAACATGAATTTTTAATTGAAAAATGAAGGAGCGGAGTTCCCGGAAGGGGACTCCGTTTTTTGGTTCCCAGTAGTATACGGTTTGAGGCGCCGGCGCGGTTATCACGCTCCCTGCTCTAACGGACCTCCGAGACGCTATATGCTTCAAAACTCGCAGCGCTCAAATTGTAACGGACCGAGGAGACGTTATTCCCTCCAAATATCCGCCAAACAATTCTCTGAGAGCCGAATAACGCCCGAGGAGTCCGTTAGCTTGGGAAATACCCGGGAAATGGACGATTAGCGTCATTCAGGTCCGTTAACGCATGGATAGGTGCGGCCACAGAGGCAAGTGCTGGAATTAAACCGGTTTCGCGAACGGCATAGCGTCATTTTTTTCGTGAAATGCAGGTTTGGAAGCGGGGTTTGCCGTCAAGGGTTTCGATTTTACAAACTTCGGACGCGAATCTGAAACGGTTTTAACAAAACCGGTTTAATCTAGTAACCGTACTAGTACGAATATCAGAGAGGAACGATTCATTTGGCGACGATTGATGATGTGGCAAAAGCGGCGGGGGTTTCGAAAAGCACCGTCTCCAGCGTGTTCAGCAAAAAGCGACCGATCAGCAAGGAAGTCACGGAGCAGGTCATGAAGGTGGCGAAGGAGCTGAATTACCGGCCAAACTACTGGGCCCGTAGTCTGGTGAACAAAACGACGCGCATCATCGGCCTTAATATGCGGGGCGAGCAGAGGGCGAAGCTGAATCAGTTCCAGTACTCGCTGTTGAACGGCGTGCTGCCCGTTTGTTACGAACGGGGGTACCGGCTGCTGATCAACACGGTGTCGTCCACCTTCATGAACCAGGTGGAGCATATCGCTTCCGATCCGGTGGACGGCGAGATTATTCTCGACGCGGTCATCGGCGACTCCCGGATCGAAGACTGCTTGCAGCGCGACGTGCCGATCGTGGTGATCGGCCGCCCGTCCGAGGAGGACAAGTCCCGCGTCTGTTACGTCGACAACGATAACGTCGGCATCGCCGCCAAAGCGACGCAATACCTGATGTCGCTCGGGCACCGGCGCATCTTGTTCCTGAACGCGCCGGCCAATCGCACGGTGGCCGTGGATCGCGGACAAGGCTACCTGAATGCGTTCGGGCAGTCCGGCTTCGCGCCGCCGCGGGAGATGATCTTGCATAAGCCGGACGGCATCGCTTCGTCGGTAACCTTCAGCTACGAAACAGTGTTGTCCGAGCTGCGCGTCGACCCCGGCATCACGGCGATCCTCGCCGACACCGATTCGATGGCGCTCGGCGCCTACCAGGCCGCGGAGCAGCTTGGACTAAGCATTCCGGAGCAGCTATCCGTGCTGTCCTTCGCTTACGACAGCCCGCTGGCGCAGGAATTTTCGCCGCCGCTCACGGGAGTCCGGCTTCATGCCGACCAGTTGGGGCAGGAATCCGTGCTGCTCCTGCTGGAACAGATCGAAACCGGCAAGCGCCTGGCCAAACGGACGCTGATCCCGGCGGACATTGTGGTGCGAGGTTCCTGCGCTCCCCCGGCAAAGACAGAAAGAGAAAAAGAATTAGGATAGGATCCACGTTATAAACAAGGAGGAAACCATAAGTGAAACGCAAAGTGAACAGTCTTTTGGCTCTGCTGGCGATCGGTTCGATGCTGCTGTCGGCCTGCGGCAATGCCCAGAACAATTCGGGCTCGGCAAACGGCACGACGACCGGCACGCAAAACGGCGCGTCCGCCGCAGGACAAACGGAAGCGCCGGCCGGCGATATGAAGCTGCGCATCCTGTCCGCGAACGTCGGCGGGAAGACGCCGGAGGAAAACGCCAAATTCGAGCAGGAAGTCAAGAAGCTGACCGGCATCGACGTCACGATTGAGCGCCCGGCCAGCGATTACGATCAAAAGGTGCTGACCGCGCTGGGCTCCGGCGAGAAATACGACTTGATCGAAGGCAGCGACCTCGGCAAGCTGAACGGCTTCGTCGATCAGGGCGCGTTGACCGACCTGACGGATTTCGTGCAGGGCTCGAGCCAACTGTCCGATCCGAGCGTCGTTCCGTCCGCGGAATGGGATCAGCTGAAGGGCAAAGACGGCAAGATTTACGCCGTATTCTCCAAGTTCCAGGGCGGCACGATGCCGATCGTCCGCAAGGACTGGCTGGACAAGCTGAACCTGAAGGAGCCGAAAACGCTGGACGATTACTACAACGTGCTGAAGGCTTTTAAAGAGCGGGATCCGGACGGGAACGGCAAGGCCGATACCTACGGGCTGAGCACCTCCGCCCTGTACGATATTCAAGGCTTCATGAGCGCGGCGGGCCTCAAATACCGTTACGTGATGAAAGACGGAAAACGGACGATTCCGTACGCGTCGGATGCCGCCGTTCCGATGTACGAATGGTTTGCCAAGCTGACTAAGGAAGGCATCATGGACCCGAACTTCGTCACGAACGATACCGGCAAAATGCGCAACCTGTTTCTCACCGACCGCGTCGGCATGGTCACCTATTGGGATGCTTGGGTCGGCATGTTCAACAGCACGCGCCAGGAAGCCGATCCGAATACGGCGTTCGAAGCAAAGGCGCTGGCGAGCGCGTCCGGACCGGACGGCGCGCTGCTGATGCGCCGCGGGGACCCCGACTACTGGATGATGCCGGTCAATGCCGAGCACCCGGATGCCGCCAAGAAATTCCTGGAGTTCTGGCATACCGAAGCGGGCATTACGCTGGGCAGCCTCGGCATCGATGGCGAGGATTACACGAAGGACGGCGGCAAATACACGCTGACCGCGACCGGCAAAGAGCACAACATGGATCACGGCGTGCCGTTCTGGTACAACGAAAACGTCGAGCCGCCGTTCGGCAAGCTGCCGGGCGTGCAGGAAGCCCAGGATCTCGTCAAGCAGTATGCCACGCTCGAGCTGTCGCTGCCGGAATGGGCCGACGCCGAAAAAATCGTGCAAAATTACGCCCTGAAGGCCATGTCGGGAGAAATGCCGGCGGCCGATGCCGTGAAGCAAATGCAGAAGGAGCTTAAGGCGGCAAACCTCATCGACGAATAGATAAATCATGGTTTTTCAAGGATAGGATGTGACGATAAAGCATGAAAGCACTTCGGAAACACGCAGCTTTATATGTGATGATGGTGCCTGTGGTCATTTACTTCCTCATCTATGGATATTACCCGCTCGTCAAAGGGCTGCAGGTCAGCTTTCAGGATTATCGGCTCATGGGAAACGGTCCGTATGCCGGGCTTGCGAATTATTCGCAGGTCTGGCATGACCCGTTCTTCTGGAAGTCGCTCGTAAACACGCTGGTGATCGGCGGCGGCATTTTGGCCTTCGGCTTCGCCGCTCCGCTAGTGCTGGCGTTGTCCCTGAACGAGGTGCTGCATGCCCGTTTCAAAAAAACGGCTCAGATGGTGCTCTACATTCCCCATTTGCTGTCTTGGGTCGTCGTCGGCGGAATCTGGATTTTCCTGCTGTCGCCGGATACCGGGCTGGTCAATCTGCTGCTGCAGCGCTGGGCGGGCACGCCGCCGATCCATTTCCTGGCCGAGTCGTTTTGGGCCCGCTGGGTGATGATTTTGGTGGCGACCTGGAAAGACATGGGCTACAACTGCATTTTGTTCCTGGCCGGCATCGTGACGATCAATCCTTCGCTGTACGAGGCGGCGCGCATGGACGGCGCTTCCCGCTGGCAACAAATGCGCTATGTGACGCTTCCCCAGCTGCTGGGCACGATGAAGGTCGTCCTGCTGCTGAACACGATGGGCGTGCTGCGGATTTTCGACCAGGTGTTCGTGCTGCGCAACCCGTCCACGTCGCCGGACGTCGATGTGCTGATGGTATACACATTCGAAAAAGGGATCATGAACATGCAGGTCGGCGTGGCCGCGGCGGCCAGCTTTATGGTGCTGATCTTCACTCTGGCGCTGACGTGGGCCGTGCGCAAAATAACCCGATTTGACGAGGTGGGATAAGCGATGGGCATCGAACGATTCGAACGGATGGGCTGGAAAAACCGGCTGTTTGACGCCGTCAATTTACTATTTTTGCTGCTGCTGATGCTCGCGATGGTCATCCCGTTCCTGAACGTGTTGGCCTTGTCGCTCTCGACCGGGCTGGCTTCGATGCAGCCGAACGTCGTGCTGTTCCCGGCGGAATTCAGCGCGGAAGGCTACCGGACGATCTGGGAAAGCCTCGACCTGTGGCGACCGTTCATGAACAGCGCGATCGTCACCGTCGTCGGGACGGTCCTGCATGTGCTGTTGTCCTCGCTGGCGGGGTACGTGCTGATCCATCCGCAAGTGCCGGGAAAGAAACTGATGATCACATTTATTTTACTGACGATGATGATTCCCCAGGAGGCGGTGCTGATTCCGCTGTACGTGGTGAACAAGGATTTTCATCTGATCAACACGCTGACGGTGCTGGTGTTGTCCGGACTGGTGTCGGGTTTTTCCATTCTGCTGATGCGGAACTTCTTCATGGGCATTCCCTACGAGATCGCCGAAGCGGGCCGGATCGACGGGGCGGGGGACTTCTGGATTTTCGCCAAAATCTATCTGCGCCTGGCTGCACCGGGGTTGGCAACCGTGTCGCTGTTCGAGTTCGTAGGGCGTTGGAATATGTTTACCGCACCGCTCATTTTCATTAACGACAGCATGAAATATACGCTGCAAGTCGCGCTTAAGTCGATCATTATCGATACGAGCAGCGTGTCGAGCAATTACTTGGTGACGACCAACGTGAAGATGGCCGGCATCGTGATCGCGATAATTCCGTTGATCGTTGTATATCCGTTCGTTCAGCGTTTTTTTATGAAGGGCATTATGCTGGGAGCCAGCAAGGAATAGGAAAGGGAGCTGTAACCTCATGTCAAAAGATCGCTTGGATATTCTGCCGCCTTCGCCCGTACGCATCGAACGCCGGATCCGGCTCGTTCATGATCAGGAGCGGAGTTATCCCGAGGTGGCGTTTCTTGTTCCGGACGGAACGGAGTCCATCGAGGTTCATTATCGCTATGACAAAAACGACCGTTCCGTGGTCGACCTCGGCCTGCGTTCGCCGGACCGCATCATCGGCTGGAGCGGCGGGGCGCGGAACGGTTTTAAGATAGGGTTGGAACAAGCGACCCCGGGTTATCTGGCCGGGCCGATTCGCGTGGGGGAATGGGCGGTGCTGCTGGGCGCGTACCGGGTGCCGGAAGAAGGGATCGACGTGGAGCTCGACATCGTGATCACCCTGAAGCATCCGCATTGGCTCAAGGGCGACCTGCATGCCCACACCGTCCACAGCGACGGCCGTTACACGGTCAGCGAAGCGATGGCCTCCTGCCGGGAGAAAGGGCTGGATTTCCTTGCGCTGACCGATCACAACGCGGCTTCGCAAAACCGTTTTGCGGCGGCGCATGACGAGGCGCTCCTGCTGATCCCCGGCGTGGAGCTGACCAGCTATAAAGGCCATGCCAATTTGCTGGGACAGCCGGACGCGTTGACGGATTTCCGTGTATTGACGCCGGAAGCCGCCTCGGAAGAGCTGCGCCGGGCGCGCGAGAAGGGCGCGCTCGTTTCGCTCAACCACCCGTTTTGCCCGGACTGCCCTTGGGAGCTTGGCTTCGACGTACCGTTCGACGCCATCGAGGTGTGGAACGGGCCGTGGCGGGAGCTGAACGAGACGGCGGTCGCCTGGTGGCAGCAGCAGCTGGCCGAAGGAAGGCGCATCGTGGCCGTCGGCGGCAGCGACACGCACCGGGACGAGCCGCTCGTCCGGCATGGCGGGCCGACCGCGCACGTGTACGTCGCGGAGGATACGGCGGCGGCGGTGCTGGACGCCGTCCGGCGCGGGGCCGTGGTGCTGTCGATGCTCCCGGACGACACGTTTATCACGCTGACTGCGGGCGAGGCGGGCATCGGTGAAGAGCTGGAGGTCGCCGCCGGGCAAGACGGCGTAGAACTGGCGATTGCCGTTCGCGGAGCGCAGGGAGACCGCGTCGACCTGTGGTCGGACCGCGGCCTGGAGCGGGAATGGCTCGTGCAGAGCGAGCAGGAGATCGTTTGCCGCATGCCGGCGGACCGGCTGTTCTACCGCTTGGAGGCGCGGCGGTATTTACCGGAGTGGGAGCGGGAGGTCATGACCTGCTTGACCAATCCGGTGTACCTCTCGCGGAAGCCGCCGGGCGGGCCCGCATGAAGCCGGCGGTAACGGGGGCCCGCGCGTATACCGCCAGCCCGGCGCTGCCCCGTTCGGCCAAAGCGCTGCTGTCGGTGAACGCGCTTAATGCGCTCGGGAACGGCTTGTCCAATATTTTCATCAATGTATATTGGTATAAGCTGACGAATGACATGTCGCAGACGCTGCTGTTCAACCTGGCCTCCTATCTGGTCTGGCTTCCGGCATTCGTTCTGGCCGGTTGGCTCAGCAAGCGGGCGGACCGCACGAAGCCGCTGTGGATCGGCAGCGTCGTGCAAATGCTGTTTTATGTGGCCGTGCTGGCGCTCGGGAGCGAATCGCCCCGGATGCTTCTGCCGCTGGGCCTGCTGTACGGTATCGGCCAAGGTTTCTATTGGATGTCGATGAACGTGTTGTCCGTCGACGTGACCGACGCCGGGAACCGCAACTGGTTTAACGGTATTAACGGGGCGGTGGGGGCCATTACCGGAATGGCCGGGCCGCTGATCGCCGGCGCGCTGGTGGAATCGCTGCCCGCGCTGGCGGGGTATACGGCCGTCTTTCTCGCCAGCCTGCTGTGCTTTGCGCTGTCCCTGGGCGCGGCCCTGCTGCTGCCGAAGCATGCGGCGGCGGGCGCCTTCGAATGGCGAAGCATGCTTGGGGTGCTGCGCCGCCGGGAGTGGCGCAGCCTGAGTTTCGCCTTTGCCGGCGTGGCGTTCCGCGACGGGGTGCTGGCGATCGCGATCTGGCTGTGGGTGTTCATCGCTACCGGGAGCGAAAACGCGACCGGCCGGTTCGCCTTCGCCACCACGCTGCTGTCCGTCGCCAGCTTCTATATGATCGGGCGCTTCGGCCGGGACCGCCATCGATGGCCCTACCTCGTCATCGGCGCCTTGCTGATGGGTTTGTCCCTGCTTGGGATCACCGTTCACCTGGAGGCCTGGACGCTGGCGGTCTACGGCGTGCTCAGCGCCGTGGCCCGGCCGTTCTTCGACACGCCGTTCAATACGCTGACCTTTAACGCGGTCAGCCGCTGCGACCAAGGCGGGCGGCTGCGCATCGAGCTGATGGTATGGCGGGAAATCGTGCTGAGCATCGGACGCATTTCCAGCGTGGCGCTGCTGTACGGGATCTACCGGATGGGCGAGGCGGGGCTGGAGACGAATCTTACGGCGTTCCTCGGTGCCGTGATCGCGATCGGCCTGCTGCCGCTGGCGTTTATCCGGCGGGCGATGCAGGCGCAGGAACGCGCGGACGTTAGCACGGGGAAGGCATAGTGGCAGGTGGCGAAACGAGTAAACGGAGGAGTGTTGGAATTAGCAGCGGAAGAGTGCAGGAATCAGTGGCGGACAAACAGCGGATGAGTGTTGGAATCAGTGGCAAACGAGCGTCGGAAGAATAGCGGGGGTAGCGTCAAGAAGTTTGTGTAAACCAGTAGAAACATCCATCAGGAGGATGTGGTGGTGGGGGAGGAGGCCTCCTCCCCCACCAGACCGGCCACCCTATTTATTAATGTACTGAATCAGAGTCTGAGTAGCGCTCATCAAACAATCTGGCTAGTGCTAACTTCACTGTAGGATCACCAAAGCCACGAATCACACGGTTTTCGAAACGTTCGTTGTAGGCGATAACATCTAAATAAA
>NZ_JBNYYG010000061.1:0-32783 GCF_050565405.1 Paenibacillus macerans
GCGATTGAACCGCCGTGTACCGAACGGTATGCACGGTGGTGTGGAAGGTCGGCTACTCAATTAATGGGTAGCCTCCTATCCGATTAAGGTGCACTGGCCTCCCAGGTTACAACAGCTCGTTCCGCTTCCGCAAATAAGCGTACAAGACCCCGCTGGCCAAGGCGCACAGCAGAGCGCATACGCCGATAAAGGCGTACCCCGCCTGCAAGCCGCGCAGTAGTCCGAGCCCGGTATCGCCGCCGCCGGAGAACAGCTCCTTGATTCCATCGATGATCGCGCCGATCAAATAGTTGCCGATCACGCTGCCGACCCCCATCAAGGTGACGATGAAGGTGATGGCGGCGTCGCTGGCGGAGCGGTATTTTTGGGCGATGAGCGCCATGACGGTCGGGTAGATCGGGGCGATGCCGATGCCGGCGGCCGCGAACAGGAACGCGCCGGGCTCGCCGGCCCAGATGCCGATCAGGGTGCATAGGCCCGAAACGCCGGAGAATAGGATCAGCGATAACGTAAAGCCGATTTTATCCGTGATCGGGCCGAGCACCAACCGCGCGAACGTGAAGCAGAGGAAGAACGCCGACAGCATGCCGGAAGCGCCGGCGGTGCTCCAGCCGTAGGCTTTCTCCAAGAAGTTGACCAGCCAGCCGCCGACGGCCATCTCCGAGATGACGCCAAACGACAGCACCAGCACGATCAGCCAGATGGCCGGGTCGCGCATGAGCTGCTTCATCGGCATCCGCTCGCCGCCTTGCTCTTCTTCCCCGGGAAAGCGGCTGAGCAGCGCCGGAATCATCGGAATGATCGCCAGCGTCAGCATGATCAGGTACATGCCGCGCCAGTCGAGGATATGGCCGCCGATCGAAACCGTCATCAGCCCGGATGCAATCATCGGGGCTACGGTCGAGCTCAACCCGTAGAAGAAATGGGCGAGGTTCATCATCGTTCCGGTATTGCCGACGAAGATGCGGGCGGCCAATATGGCCAGTGCGATCTCCAGCATCCCGTTGCCGATGTACATCAGGAAATAGGAGCCCGACAAGGCCGGAAAGCTGCGCGAGGCAAAGATGAACAGCCCGGACACGGTCATCGATCCGAAGGCGATCAGCGTCACCGCTTTGGCTCCCCATTTGCGGGTCAGGTACGCCGTAAACGAGCAGGCCAGCAAATAACCCAGCGAATTAAGCGAAAGGAGCGTGCCGATCTGCATCTCGTCGATGCCGAAGTCCGTTTGGATGCGCGGAATGGCGGGTCCTTTGATATTTTCCGAGAAGCCGAAGATCAAGAATCCGATAAAGACGGTAAGCAGTTGAAACATATAATTCCGCTTCGCGGAAGCGGCTTTGGGTTCCGTATGAGTTTGCAATTGTGCTTTCAAGGAATATCCTCCCGGTGTCACGATGGGTGAAAAAGGCCGACAGCCAAATCGTAACATAACTTCGGGCACCCAGCTATCATAAAGTTTCCCGCAGCCGATGCGGATTTGCGGTGCCTGACCTTGGACCGCTTAGGCAGGGGGACGAAACGTGCAAGTTTGGCGACTACGCTGCAAAAACGGCTAACGGACACAGGAGGCGCTATGTTGCGCAAAAAGGCGGATTTATGAAAATAACGGACTGGAGCGCCCTTATTTGCTCGAATTCGGCCGATCAAGCAGCCAAAAGCGCAAATAAGGACGCTGGAGTCCGTTAGCTATGAAAAGATGCCGAAAATTCGAAAATAAGGTCACTAGGGTCCGTTAGGGCTCGAGAATCGGCGGATCGCCTAAACTTTTGAGATCCGTCCCGTAAGGGACGGCAAGGACTCGGCCGGGCCGAACCCGAACCCGCTGCCCGCAGTCGCCAAGCGACTATTTCTGCATGATTTGCTCGATGACGCCGAGGCCTTTCGATTGGCCCATCGCCAAGGGTCCGACGATCTCCGTATCGATCACGTGCAGGTTGCCGTTTTTGACCGCCTTCAGCCCGTTCCAGACCGGATTTTTGCTAAGCTCGTCCAGGGTGAGCTCCGCGGCCCCGGTGAAATCCTCCCCGAGGAAAATATAATCGGGATCGATGCCGGCCACGCCTTCCAGGCTGATTTCCGCCCAATCCTCCATCCCGTCGAATTTGGCGAAGCCCAGGCGGTCATAGTAGGGCTCCATCCGCACGCCGCCGTAATAGTTGAAGCCTTTGCCCCAGGTCATCATGAAGATGGCCGTTTTCCCTTTTGCGCCGGTCGCGTCCATTTTCGCCGCCAATTCGTCCAGCTTCGCATTGTAGTCGGCTATATACTGTTCGGCTTTGGCTTCCTCACCGATCACCGCCGCTATCTTCGCAATGGTGTCCTGCCAGTTTTCGGATTGGCGGATCAACACGGTCGGGGCGATTTTGGCCAACTGGTCGTCGATTTTCTCATCGTCCTCCCAGGCAATGATGACGTCCGGGTCCAGCGCCAAGATGCTCTCCATACTGGCCGTGTCGCCCAAGTCGGCAATGTTCCCTTGCTTCGTAAACTCGTCATAGACGGGGAAATTCTGCAAAGATTTCAGGCCCACGACCCCGGCCACGACGTCCTGCTCCCCGATTGCAAACAGATGGTCGGCATACGGGAAATAGGTGATGGCGACCTTCTTCGGTTTTTCGTTCAGCACCGTTTCGCCTTTGTCGTGCTTGATCGTGATCGGGAAGCTCGCAGTCGCCGCCGCGTCGCCGGAGGACGTCCCCGAACCGCCATTGTTCGCAGCGGCAGCGCCCGTACCCGCGTTCCCGGCAGCGCCCGCATTGTCCGTTGCCTCCGTTCCGTTGCTGCCCGCATTGGACGGAGAAGCCGTCCCGCACGCCGCCGCCGTCATGGCCAATAATAAAATCACGATGAGGGGAAGAAATCCCCATTTCTTGTAAGATAACAACAATTGCCGTTCCTCCACTTCGATGTATATTGATAATGATTTTCATTTTCAAATCAAATTATAATCAAAACCGGGTGGGCTTGAGAATAGACAATTGTCAAAGGACAGGTGGATGATTTCCGGATCGGTCGCGAAATTCGCTTGGGGAGCAGCCGATATGCTTTCGAAACAGCCTGCTGAAATAATGGGCATCGACGTAACCGACGCTCTCCGCGATATCGCTGATGCTGCAGCGGCTGGTCGCAAGCAGCTGGCGGGCTCTGGCCATCCGGTGCCGGATGACATAATCGATCGGGAACAGGCCGATGTATTTATGAAACCAATACGCGAATTTTTTGACGTCCATATCGTATAAGCCGGCTAATTTCTTCAGATTGAGCGATTCCATGTAGTGCTCATGGATGTATTCCAGGGCATGCTCGACGGTGCTGCGGCTCTCGATATTCTGGCGGCTGCGGGCACAGCTCACGATTTCGTATACCGTGCCGTAGAACAACTCCTTGGCGCGGACCGCTTGCAGCATACCCGGCGTCGTCATCGCGGCATGCAGCAAACGCAGCATCTCCACGATATGCGGATTTTCTCCGGTTTCCAAGCCGTAGTGCGTTTCATGGTATGCCGCGGTATTGCCGGCCGGCAGTTCCAGCGAATAGTGAATCAAAGCGTACTCGAAACCGGAAGGATCTAGGTCGAGCTGGAGCGTCATGTTTTTGGCGCCATGCACGATGATGCCGGGAACCAGCTCGTAAGGGGTGCCGTTTAACGCGAACTTGGCTTGCCCCCGCAGGGCGAACACGAAACCGGCATACGGGGTGGGTCGGTCCGGCGAATGGCCGTCGTAATGCCCGGGCTCCAGGCTTGATAGATACGTGCCGTGAATCGTTAAGGCGCCGGCAGCGAATTGCCCGGCGAGTTCGTTCAGATCAACGATGGGAGTCACCTGCTCTCCTGATAGGGTGGCGAATTGTAGTTTTATTTTACTAGGACAAGCCAACAGGGAAAAGGAATGAAATCGAATTTTCCAACCATAATAAAAAATGGCCCCTGCCATTTATGCCCAAAAAGGAGAAGATATGATGATATGGACATTTCGAACCATGATGTGGTTGTGCTTGCCCCTGCTGATGTTAGCGGGACCTTGGGTCATGCGCACTGAGGCTGCAGGCCATGGCGGCCCCGTGCACGTACGGCAGCAAGAAGCGATAGACTCGGTCCATACGCCGGAACCGGCGCAGGCAGCCGTCAAAAAATCCGCTTGCGATCCCGCAGCGGAACGGTTGAGAGCGCAAATGCGCAAGCTGTGGATCGACCATGGGTATTGGGCGAGAACTTCCCTCGTCAGCAGTATTGCCGGATTGGAGGACAGCGAACCGGTGTTGGCCCGGCTGCTAAAAAACCAGCAGGACATCGGAGACGCGGTGAAGCCGTATTACGGAGAGGAGGCAGGCAACAAGCTTGCGGAGCTGCTGCGGGAGCATATCTTGATAGCCGGCAAGCTGAAGGAAGCGGTCCAGAAGGGGCATCGGGAAGATGCGGACAAATACAAAACGGACTGGTACCGCAACGCCGAGGATATCGCTACCTTTTTGAGCAAGGCCAATCCGGCCTGGTCGTTCACCGAACTGAAGGCGTTGCTGGACCGCCACCTGGACTTGGTCGCCGAGAACCTGAATGCGCGCTTGAACAAGGATTGGCAGGCGGATATTCGCGTTTTCGACGAAGGCGAGGACCATTTGATCCGGCTGGCGGACGTGCTGGCCGAAGGCATCGTGAAGCAGTTCCCGCAATAATTCGGCATGCCGGGGAAACGCTAGGATAGCGGAAAGCCTCGATTTACCCGATAAAAAACACCCGTTCCCGGGCGATTTGCCGCGGCGAGACGGGGGTTTTTCACATCCTAATGGTGAATGTCGCATTTGTTCATAATGAACGAAATTTGATTTTCGAGCCGGTTGATCTGCTCCTGCGTTTCCGGATCTTCCTTGCCCAAACCGCGCATCGAGGCCAACTCCTGCTTCAGCTGATGCAAATCCTCTCCGGCGCGGGCGCAGTCGTAGTTGCTTTCGAGATTTTCCAGCATGCGTGACTCTCCTCCATAGGTTTCTCGGGTACACTTCCCTATTATGGAGGATTCGGGGCATCTTATTCAGGCTGGGCGGAAGCACCGCCGATTTTGCGCAGGAAATCATTGATCTGCCCATGCATCGCGGTGATATCGTCCATGTTGACCTCGGTCCCGGCAAACAGCTGCATGGGCACGCTGCAGGCCTTTTCCCGCAAAGCCCGGCCCTCTTCGGTCAGCTCGATGATCACGTTGCGTTCATCGGATTTATCGCGGGTTCTCGTAAGGAGGTTCATATTTTCGAGTTTTTTGAGCAGCGGCGTCAGCGTGCCGGAATCCAGGAACAGCTCCGCCCCCAGCTCCTTGACGGTCACGCCGTCCCGCTCCCATAAGGAGAGCAGCGTAATATACTGCGTATAAGTGAGCCCGAACTGGGACAACAGAGGCCGATATAGCTTCATGATCTCCCGGGAGCACGTATAAAAAGCGAAGCACAGCTGATTATCGAGTTTCATCAATTCATCGGTATTCATGTTCTCACCTGCCATTTAATTGTATGCAATTCGTTTCGTTGTTGAGTCATTATAGCATTTGTTCACATGGCAAGTAAAGTGGATTCGGAATTGACATCGTTATACCAATTGTATACAATTAGATTACACTAAATTTAATGAGGCGCAGGAGGTATCGGTTGATGTCTTTATACGATATTGAGGTCAAAACGATTCGGGGCTTGGAGCAAACGTTGGAGCCGTATCGCGGCCAGGTGCTGCTGATCGTCAACACGGCGACCAAATGCGGGTTCGCCCCCCAATTCAAAGGCCTGCAAAAGCTGCACGACACTTACAAAGACCGGGGATTCTCCGTGCTCGGCTTCCCCTCCGGGCAATTCGCCAATCAGGAGCTGGGGACGGATGAGGAAGTGGCGCAAGCTTGCGAGCTGAATTTCGGGGTTTCGTTTCCGCTGTTTTCCAAAATCGACGTAAACGGGAAAACCGCCCACCCGCTGTTCCAGCTACTGACGAAGGAAGCTCCGGGCGTGCTGGGCTCCAAGCTGATCAAATGGAACTTCACCAAATTCCTGGTCGACCGCAGCGGCAAAGTCGTGAAACGGTTTGGGCCGGCGGACGAACCGGAGAAAATCGAAGGACAGATTCGCGAGCTGCTTGGCGCAGAGGCGAGAGTGTAAATACCGGGCAACGCAAAAGAAACCTCCCACCCGTAATCAAGGGCGTGGAGGTTTCTTTTGATTATACGAGTTTTTTGCGCAAAGCTCCGGAAATCAGATCCAGGATCGTAATCATCACGATGATGCCCAGCAAAATGATCCCGACGCGGTCCCAGTCCCGCGAGCTTAAGGCGAAGATCAAAGGGGTGCCGATGCCTCCGGCTCCGATGACCCCGAGAATGGTCGCGGAGCGGAGATTGATTTCGAACCGGTACAGGGTGTACGACAGGAACCCCGGAAGCACCTGCGGCAGCACGGCGAACCACAAGATTTGCAAACGGTTCGCTCCTGCGGCAATCAGCGCTTCGGTCGGTCCTTTATCCATGTTCTCGATCTCGTCGGCAAACAGCTTGCCCAGCATCCCGACCGAATGCAGCCCGAGCGCCAGCGCGCCGGCAAAGGCATTGGGACCGACGGCCTTGATAAACAAGAGCGCCATGACGATCTCGGGGAAGGTTCGGATAAAGCTGAGCAGCATTTTGCCCGGACCGGAAACCCAGCGGGTCCGGCTCATGTTAACCGCCGACCAGAAGGCGAACGGGATGCAGACCAGCGTGGAAATGAAGGTGCCCAGAATCGAGATGGTCAACGTATCGAGCAGTCCCCGCAGGAGATCCTCGCCATCCGGCAAATAGACGTAGTCCCAATCGGGCGAGAACAGGCCGGAGAAGATCGACCTCGTGATTTGGCCGGCGGTTTCCTTGATGCCGTCAAAAGGGATCCCGGCGAACGCCCAGATATAAATGAGAACCAGCAGCAGGTAAATCAGCCAGCGATAACGGTTTTTTTTCGGTTTGGGTATTTTGCGTTGCCATGTATTCGCGTTTGTCGTCATAACAGTTTCTCCCGCAGTTTGGTGCTTGCATAATCGATCAGCAATACGACCGCCAAAGTAAACAGAATAATCATGCACGTTTTATCATATTCCAAGAATCCCAAGGTTACCTCGTAATAGTGACCAATCCCTCCTGCCCCGACCAGGCCAAGCACCGCCGCGGCGCGGACGTTGATTTCGAACGTATACAGCACGTACGAAATGAAGTGCGCCTGAATTTGCGGCACGACGCCGAACACGATGCGCTGAACCGGCGTCGCTCCGACGGACGTCATCGCCTCCAGCGGCCCGCGGTCGATCGTCTCCAGCGCCTCGTACGACAGTTTGGCGACCAGGCCAAACGAAAAGACGGTCAGCGCAAGCATCCCGGGCAGCGGGCCAAGCCCGAAGATGGCGACGAATAACGCCGCCAGCAGCAGGTCGGGGATCGTCCGCACCAGGTTCAGAAGAAAGCGGACTGGCTGGTAAATCCACGCGCTGCGGCTGAGGTTGGCGGCGCAGAGCAGCGCCACCGGAACGGCGAGGATCGAGCCGAAGGTCGTACCGATGAGCGCCATGCGAATCGTCTCCAGCATCGCCGGGACGATGTTGTCGAAATAGCTCCACTTCGGCGGGAACATTTCCCGCAGCAGGTCGAGCATGTTGGGCGCGCCTTGGACCAGCTTGCCAAGCGTGGCCTCCGTGTTTACGCTGCTGCCCCACAATAGCAGCAGGATGATCACGGCGGTCAAATAGTGCTTGAGCTTGCTGGGCGCTTGGGGGCGATTCGGGTTCGAGCCGGCCTTGACGTTGGCTTGCGGATGTGCGCTCATCAGGTCTGCGCCTCCAGTACTTGCGGCCCCGGAAGCCGGCTGGCCAGCAGCTCCTCGCGATCGATCGCCCGGCCGTAGATATCCGCGAACCGCTCGTCGGTCGCTTCCGATACGGGGCCGTCGAATACGACTTGGCCGGCTCGCAATCCGATGATCCGGGTCGCGTACTGACGAGCCAGATCGATAAAGTGCAGGTTGACGATCGTCGTAATGCCGAGTTCGACATTGATGCGCTTCAAATCGTCCATGACCTGCTTGGTCGTCAGGGGATCGAGCGAGGCGACCGGTTCATCGGCAAGGATGATTTTGGCCTCCTGGGCCAGCACCCGGGCGATCGCCACCCGCTGCTGCTGGCCGCCGGAGAGCTCATCGGCCCGGGCGTACGCTTTTTCCACGATATTCACCCGATCCAGCGCCTGAAAAGCCAGCTCGAGGTCCTCCGCCGGAAACCGGCCGAACAGCGTGCGCAGGGTGGAGTGGTAACCGACCCGGCCGGCCAGCACGTTGCGCAGCACGGAGGAACGCTTCACGAGATTGAAGCTTTGGAAGATCATGCCGATGTCGCGGCGAATCGTCCGCAGCCCCTTGCCGGAGGCCTTCGTGATCGACTGGCCGTCGATCAGGATATCGCCTTCGGAGATGTCGTGCAGCCGGTTCATGGACCGCAGCAGCGTCGACTTGCCGGCGCCCGACAGCCCGACGATGGCCACGAATTCGCCTTTGCCGATCTTCAGGTTGATTTGATCGAGCCCCTTGGTGCCGTTCAGGTATGTTTTGGATACGTTGCGAAGTTCTATCACGTCAGGACCACCCTTTGTCTACGATTTATCTGGAAAAAACGCACAGCCAGCCCGGAGAGCGGGGGCACTCCGAACTGGCCTGCATCAATCTATCATGCCGCTTTCTAGTGATCTCTGCAGCATATGAAATGGGAGTTGGCGAAATGTTGGGTTGCTGCGTTTTTTTGATTCGTGAACTACTCGGTTTTGACTTTCTCGTTGTATTCGCGAACGATATCGAACACGCTGTCGTTGGATTCCACGTAGCCTTCATGCGTATAAATATCGGCGATGATTTGATGCCCCTCGGCGTCTTTGCCGATTTCAATGAACGCGTCTTTCAGCTTTTGCACCCATTCGGCGTTCATGTCGGAACGAACGGAGATCGTATCGTTCGGAATCGGCTCGGTAAAGGCCAATACGCGCGTATCTTCGAATACTTTCGGATAATCCTTGACGACGGTGTTGCGCGCGTCCTGGAAGATGGCGGCTGCATCTACGTCACCGTTCAAAACCGCGATGACGCCTTGGTCATGGCCTTTGACCGTAATCGGTTCAACGTCGGATAGCGGATCCAGGCCGGCTTCCTGAAGCTTTGCGGCAGGCCATACATATCCGGCGGAAGAAGTTACGTTCTGGTAGGCGATTTTTTTGCCTTTCAGATCTGCGACCGACTTGATATCGGAGTCCTTCTTAACAATAATCATCGATTTGTAGAAATCGACCAGTTGATCCGTTGGAGCGCCGGTCTCGTCCTGCACCCCAAAACGCTGCGCCTGCAAAATGACCTCGGCCGCGCCTTTGTCCTTCGCCAGTACATAAGCGGTCGGAGGCAGGAAGCCGACGTCGACTTGCTTGGAAGCCATCGCTTCGATAATCGTATTGTAGTCGGTCGATACGCTGACTTTAACCGGAATGCCCAGACGGTCGGACAGCAGCTTCTCCAGCGGTTTGGCTTTGGCTTCGAGTGTATCGGCATTTTGCGAAGGTACGAATTGCACGGTCAATGTTTCGGGTACGTAACCGGCGTCGGCAGGCGTTTCCGCAGCGTTAGCCGTGTCGGCACTCGCATTCGCTGCGGTTGCGTTCGTTTGGCCGCCCTCGGCGGAGGCGTTTCCGCTGGTGTTCGCCGGAGCGTTGTTTCCGCAGGCGCTCAGGACGACGGAGAACGTCAAGAACAAGGGTAAAATGAACTTGGTAATCTTTTTCAATTCGTATGACCTCCACATATTCTCATTTTTAATGATTCCTTGATTACTATAAAAGAGTTTTATTAACGTGCCGTCAGGCGAGAGGACAGGTTTTGTTAAATTTGCAAATTCGGAATTTTTACATAAATCGCGAATATCGTTGCTAGAATGGAAGTAATGCGTAAATTCAGGACAAAAGGTGGACTGTACATGAACTTGAACGCAAACCTGGGGCAAATAAACGCGGTGCATCCGGCAGAAGCGACCTGCGAGATTCTGATCACCAGCGACATTCACGGTTCCGTATATCCGACGGATTACCGCACGCCTGCGGAGCGGCCATTGGGCTTGGCCAAGCTGGCCGCGATGATTCGGCGCGAACGCGAGCAAACGCCGGATCTGCTGCTGGTGGATAACGGGGACGTGATACAGGGGACGCCGCTTTGTTCTTTCTATGTAAAAAACCGCAGCGGGGAAACGCACCCCGCGATCCGCGCCATGAACGACATGGGCTATGATGCGGCGGTGCCGGGCAACCATGAATTCAATTACGGGCAGGGCCTGCTGGATAAAGTCATGGAGGATTCGCGGTTTCCTTGGCTCTCGGCGGGAATCGAGGATGCGGAGCGGGGGGAGCCTGCGTTCGGCAAACCGTATTGGGCGACGACGACCAAGCAAGGAGTCAAGGTGGCTATTCTGGGCGTTACGACCCATTACATCCCGCATTGGGAGCACCCGCGGCATATCGCCGGCTGGGCGTTCCGGGACGCGCTGGAGACGGCGAAAACCTGGGTTCCCCGCATTCGCGAGGCGGAGCGGCCCGATTTAATGGTGGTCTGTTATCACGGCGGGTTCGAGCGGGATTTGCGGACGGGAGAGCCGACCGAGCGATTGACCGGCGAGAATCAGGGGTACGCCATGTGCATGGAGGTACCCGGCATCGACGTGCTGGTCACGGGGCATCAGCACCGGATGATCGCCGGAGAGACCGGCGGGGTAACGGTGATTCAGCCCGGCTGCCATGGACAAGCCCTGGGGAAGATCGCCGTTCGCTTCCATCGGGGAGAGAACGGTTCGTGGACCATCGTGGACAAGCAAGCCGATCTGCTCGTACCCGATGAAACGGTTGCGGCCGACGCCAAGGTGCTCGAGTTGGTCCGTTCCATGGAAGCGGACACGCAGGCCTGGCTGGACCAGCCGATCGGCAAAGTGAACGGCGAGATGAGCATCAGCAGTCCGCTGGCCTGCCGCTTGGCCGACCATCCGTTCATGGAATTCGTCAGTCGGGTGCAGATGGAAGCAGCCGGCGTGGACGTATCGAATGCGGCTTTGCTGAACGAGGAATCCGGGGGCTTTCGCGGCAGCGTTACGATGCGCGACGTGTTGACGAATTTTATGTATCCGAACACCCTCGCGGTCCTGCGGTTAACCGGACGGGACATTCGGGAAGCGCTGGAGCAGACGGCCCAGTATTTTAACGCGGGACCGGGCGGCGAAATCAGCATTAATCCGGCCTACGTGGAGCCCAAAGCGCAGCATTATAACTATGACATGTGGGAGGGCATCGAATATGAGCTGGACGTCGCCAGGCCCGTGGGGCAGCGGGTCGTCAAGCTGAACCGGAACGGCGCCGCGCTGGAGGACGAGGCGGAGGTCGACGTCGTCATGAACAATTACCGCGCCGGCGGGGGCGGGGATTACGAGATGTACCGGGGCAAACCGGTGATCAAGGAAATCCAGACCGATATGGCGGAGCTGGTGGCGGAGTACATTATGAAATATGGTACGATCCAAGCTTCCTGCGACAGGAACTGGAGGGTAATTGCGCAAGGTGCGGGGGGATCCTGATAAAATCGATAGATTCTGGTAAGCTATATAAGTTGACCTAAAGAAAGAATAGAAGTAGGCGGCTTATATTTAAGAAGAATTCATCCTGCGGCTAAAGGAGCAACCACGTATGCGTATAACCCCCGGTCAGATGCTGTCCGCCATAGGTCTCATCGTCGTTCTGCTGGCCGTGCTGGCGATCGTGTACCGAAGCTGGCGGAACGGGATCTCGCCGATGCCTAGCTCGGCGGCGGTTCGCAAGGCGGCGATAGCCGAGCTCCGGCGGATGATGGTAATACGGGACAAGGCCACGGCCGGGGCCGAATACCGGGCGAGTCCCCGGTCCGGAGCCATCGTCGAGGCCGGATCCGGCTGGGGCACGCTTGCGTTGGACATCGCCAGGGCGCTGCCGGAACGGCGGGTGACGGGGATCGAAAATTCGGGAATCCCGTGGTTGTTTTCGCGCTTGGCTGCGGGGATGAGCGGCTGCCGGAACTTGGAGCTGCTTCGGGGCGATCTGTACGCCTATCCCTATGAAACCGCGGCATGGGTCGTTTGCTATTTATATCCGGGCGCGATGAAGCGGCTGGATCCGCTTTTTCGCGAGAAGTTAGCCTCGGGATCGCGGGTCGTCAGCATCTGTTTCGCTCTCCCCGGTTGGCGGGCGGACAAGGTGGTGGCCTGCCGGGACCTGTACCGGACTAAAATTTATGTTTACAAGATAGACTAAGGGAATGGGCTACAATGACAACGTTGGATTCGAGAAGACAGGAGTTGAATTGAAGTGAGCGATCAGGTGAATGAACAGGAGCTTGTCCAGTATATCGCCGGCAAGTCGAAGGCCGATCCGGAGAGCATCCGGCTGGTGCTGAAGCATGAGGCGGATTTCATCAACCGGGCACAGCAAGGCGCTAAGGACGAGGTCGAAATCGACGGCGACGAGTTGGTCGATTATGTGTTAGGCCGCAACGACGTGAAGCTGGACGAGTTGACGGTGGAAACGATCCTCGATTTGGAAATGGATTATTACATGGAAAAAGGTCTTGCCGGGTACGTCGATTAGCTGCAAATAAAAGTGGCCCAGGCCCCTAAATCTTGGGGGCGCTGGGCTTTCTTTTGCTACAAAATTTGGATATCTGCCATTATGATGAAATCATAATATCTTGGGGGGCAGAAAGCATGCGCATTCGAAGCATCGGGACGAAAATTAGCTTGATGATCATCGGTATTCTGGTGGTTGTGGCGGCCGCCATCGGCGGGGTAGCGATCGAACAGATGGAGAGTGGAATCAAAACGTTCGCCACCGCCAAAGCGAAAGGCGATCTGGAATTGGTGAGCCGCTACCTGGATAGTAGGTATCCCGGTGCTTGGCGTGTTGAAGGGGAACAGTTATACAAAGGCGACACGGTCATGAACGGGAATTTCGAATTCGTGGATGAGATCGGGGAACTGACGGAGGACACGGTTACGATTTTCCAAGGCGATACGCGCGTGTCGACCAACGTCTTAACAGAGGGTGAACGGGCGGTAGGCACAAAAGTGTCCGATCAGGTGGCCGATATCGTCCTGAAAGGCGGCAACAGCTACTACGGGGAGGCCGTGGTCGTCGGCCAAACGTATCAGGCCGCTTACGGACCGATCACATCCGAAAGCGGCGAGGTCATCGGCATCCTGTATGTAGGGGCGCCGCAGCACTTAATGGATACCATTCGCGGGACGTTTATCCAACACTTCGCCGTCGTCTTGGTTGCCGCGCTGGTGATTTCCATCGTGCTGATTCTGGGATATATGCGCGGCATGAAAAAACGGATCGGCCGGGTGGCCGAGGCGATGGAACAAGCCGGTGCCGGCGATTTTACGGCGGCGATCCGCGACAGCTCGCGCGATGACATCGGGCGGCTGGGCGTGGGCTACAACCGAATGGGGGCCAACCTGCAGCAGCTCGTTCAGCAGGGACTGCTCGCCTCGGACAAGGTCGCCGAGGCCACCCGAAAGCTGCATCTGGTCGCGGAGCAAACCAATGCCGATTCCGCCCGGATCGCGGCCTCGATCGAACAGGTTGTCGCAGGGGCGGAGAGCCAAACGATGAGCACGGCGGAGAATGCCCGGGCGATGGAGGAAATCGCCATCGGCGTGCAGAATATCGCCGAGCATGCGGCCGGCGCCGCCGAACTGGCGGGACAATCGCGACAGCAGGCTGCCTCCGGCGGGGAGCAGGTTCGCCGGACGGTGGAGCAGATGGGCTCCATCGACCGGTCCGTGCAGGCCAGCGGTTCGCTGATCCGCCTGCTGAACGAGAAGTCGCAGGAAATCGCCTTGATGGTAGAGGCGATTCAGGGCATTTCCCGCCAGACCAACCTGCTGGCGCTCAACGCTTCGATCGAGGCGGCGCGCGCCGGCGAGGAGGGACGCGGCTTCGCCGTGGTCGCCTCCGAGGTCCGCAAGCTGGCCGAGCAGTCGGAGGCTTCGTCGGAGCGGATCGCCGAGGTCATGGCGGAGATCGATACGGACATCAAGCAGTCCTTGGAAGCGATGGATCGCGTGATCGGGGAGGTTGAGGCGGGACTCGCGTTGTCGCAGGAAACGGATCGCAGCTTTGCCGGCATCGCCGCCTCGAGCGGTCAGATCGCCGACCAGATCGAGCAGCTCGCCGCCACGGCCCAGCAGATGTCCGCCGGCATCGAGGAGGTCACGGCTTCCGTCCACGTCATCGCCGATATCGCCCAGAGCGCAGGCGACGCTTCACGGGAGGTGACCGCCGCCTCGGCCAATCAGCTGTCGGCCATCGCGGACATCAATGCGTCGTGCGCCTCGCTGTCGAAAGTATCCGGCGAGCTGCAGCAGGTGCTGAGCAAGTTTAAGGTGAAGGCCTAGCTTGGGCTTGCTTTATCGGAAGTAACCGGTTCCTTGAACGTAAACCATCCAAGGTTTCAGCGAAAGGCTCTACAGCAGTGGCGATGTTGAATACGCTGGATGAAATTTCGTATAACAGGTTGCCCAAAGCCCCGCTTTCAGAACGAAGGTTGCGAAATATCGTACAGAATGCACCCTGACCGTTGTCCATTGAGACTTTTTGTATGAAGAATCATACAAATTCATATAAATCGCCCTGTTTTTGAGGTTTTTATACGATTTTTCGTATAAACCTTTGTCATTGTTGGTCCAGCGCCTCGTGAGCTGCATGACAGATCCTTGGCGGGCGAGTCATCCGTTAACGTAAACAGGGGCGAAGGCAAACGGATTGCATGAAGCAAGAAGGCTAACGGATCGGAAAGACCTTATTTGCCGAATGAAACGCCGTTCTAAAATTTAACGGACAGGGGAGCCGTTATTGGCTCGAAAAAGAGCGGATACGTGCCTAACAACGCCGAATAAGGTCTGTGGTTTCCGTTACATTGTAAAAACCACCAGAATCCGCTAAATAACGGCGCTGGGGTCCGTTAGAATTCAGTTCACGATAGAACCCAAGCCCCAAACCCCTATCCAAGGCGAACGTGCGGCTTTGATCTGGATAGGGGTTCTTTTTACACCGGTACCGCTGGATGAAAACCGGTCCGTAGGGCGGCATTAACAATCGCCGGAAGGCTGACGGTTCGTTAGATGACATGCTGCTCTGGTTTTGCTGAATTGTTGGGGTGTCCCCGGGCCTCTTATACGACCGCTTTCTCCACCCCGAACCGGCGGATTAGCGACGAGCGGGTCATGACCAGCTTCATCGGGATCAGCTTTTCCGTATGGCCGGTGATCCGCTTTCGGTTGCTCGGATGGAAGACGGTTAGCAGCAGCCGCAGATAGGAGGTCGTCAACGCGCGGAACGTGCCTTGCTCGACGTGATGCGTTTCGAAGCCAAGTCCGTGCGTGATGCCACGGTGCAGCAAAGTGATGCCCTGCAGCGCCTTAACCTGGCTGAGCTGCGGGTTTCTTTGCATTTCGGCGCAAATTTGCTGCATGGCGCTTCTGGTGAGGCGGGCAATCATCAAGGCGACGCGGTTGGCTTCGTTGGATTGTAGCATGGCGAGGATTTTTCGATTGTCCAGATGCAGCTCTCCGATCCAATCGCCGTCATGGATCCACGTGCCGTCTTCGCATTGCATGCCCTTTCCGCGATATTTGGTCACGAACATTTTGCAGATGCCGAATTCTCCGGCGTATTGGGAGCGCAGGCGGCTGAACAGCTCGAACACCCGCTCCCAGCCCATCCAAACCCATTGGATGGCTTGCTTAATCATGGTACCGGCTTGCATCGGAATTCCCTCTTTCCCTCGTTTTTGGTTCATATCATTTACTCCGGCGGCTGGTTTGGCAGGATGGCCGGGGTGGGGCGTCATGCGTTTTAGTAGATGCTTCTCTTGCGTCGTGCGTAAAGAAATGTTGTAAAACGTACAACAATTTCTGGAGTTTTGGTCCATAGTTGTGCAAATGTTGCATTTCGTGCAACAATTTCGGCGGAGAAGGCCACTTTTGCTCAAAAATGTTGCACGGAATACATCAATTTGGCCTAGGGCTGCCTTTGAAGACTCAGAATGTTGTATGGAATACAACATTTTGCCGAGGAGACCCAGGGGATCGGTTCGGTCCCGTCTGGTACAGACTTCCAGGCTTCGGCATCCCGTCAGAGCTGCTCAGCCTGCCAATTACCAGCTTCGGCGTCCCGTCAGGACTTTCCGTTCTGTCAGAACGCTACCTCCGCTGTCCCCCGCTGCCCTGCACTGACCGTCTGTTCTGCCCTGTTCGGTCAACAGGGAAGCATCCAGCTTCCATGTCAGCTCGCTGCCTTGCCCGTTCCTACGCAATCCCGGCGAACAAGACAACCAGCAGCGCGGTTACCGAGCCGACAAGGCCGCCGGCCAGCACGTCGGAGGGGTAGTGGACGCCGAGGTAAATCCGCGACAGGCCGACGACGCAAGCCAACGGCAGCAGCAGTTGGGCAAGAGCGGGAGCGGCGAACAGGAACGGGATGAAGGCAGAGAAGGCCGCCGTCGTATGCCCGGAAGGAAAAGAGTAGTCCTTGAGCGGATGAATCGAGATTCTCGCTTGCTGCAGGGCCTCGTATGGCCGGGTACGCTGGAACCGTTTTTTGATCAGGACCGCCAGCAGATGGCTGAGCGTCAAGGCAATCAGGCTGAGCCAGCCTGCTCGCTGTAAGGGCCCCGACGCGAGGAGGATCACCGAAATCGTGAAGGCGATTGTAAAAGCGGCGCTCCCAAAATGGGTCAGCCCCTTCAGTATCCGGTCCAACACCGGATGGCTAAGCGAATGATTGCACCAGAGGAACAAACGATCGTCATACTCGCGCAGTCTAAGGAAATAACGATGTCTCATTTTGGACCACTCCACTCCCATGGAAAAAATAAATGTTTTGCTCCCCGACAAACCAGCTTACTGCTGCTGACCCAGCGACTGCCCGCCTTGGCCCGGTTTGTGCTGGCGCACCGGCCGAATCCAGTAGAACAACATGATGAAAAACAACAGTATTGCGCTGATCCCCACCGTCACGGTTTCGTCGAAGCTCTCGGCCATCCAGCCGCCCAGGATCGGGCCGAGGATAACGCCAATGCCCTCGATGCCGGAGAGGACGCCCCAGCCGGTCGCTTTCTGCTCGGCGGGAACGAAGTAGGAGAGGATCGCGTTCCATGCCGGCAGCACGGCGGCGTAAGCCGCGCCAAGACAGACGGCAAGCAGCATCGTGCTGAACATTTGCCGGGAATAGATCAGCAGTCCCAGGCAGACGGCTAAAGCGCCAAAACCGGCGATGAGCAGCCACTTATGGCCCCATTTATCGGCCAGCCTGCCCATCGGAATCAGGAGCAGCACGGTCATCAAGCCACCGGCCATCAACACGATCGAATATCCCGAATAGTCGAGCGCCAAATATTCGGAGGCGAAGCTCGGGAGGACGGGTACCAGCAGGCCTGCGGCCAGCGTCTGCACGATCATCCCGGGCACGAGCGGCTTCATCTGCCCCAGCTTGTACCGAATCTGCAGCATTTGCTGTTTAAACGGAACCGCGTCCGCATGCAAGCGCCGGGAAGGGAAATCGACTCCCTTGAAGGCGGCCAGCAGCCATCCGGCGGACCAGCACCCGGCGAGCAGCCAGAACGACAAGGCATAGCTGCGGTCGATCAGAAAATTGACGGCCACCGGTCCAAGCCCCAGCGAAACCAGCCAAATCGTGTATATCGATCCCATCTGCGAGCCGCGGCTGTCCTCCCGGATCTCGGAAAGGCACAGCAGCCAAACGGGCGAGACCCCGATCCCGATCAGCCCGGCTCCGAGGATGATCGCCCACGGGGCGCTGACGCCGTAGGAGACGAACAGCCCGAGCAATCCGAGCATGAGGAAAATATTCAAAATCAGCCGCGCCGGGAACCGGTCCAGCACATATCCGGCGATAACCTTAATCAGCGTGTCGGCCAGATAATGCACCGAGATGGCCAGGCCGACCGCCGCCAGCGTAATGTGCCGCTCCTTGGCATAGGCGGGCAGGAAGGAGATCAGAAAGGCGCTGCGGGCGATTTCGGTCAAGAACAAAATGGCCGCGCAATGCAGAAAAGAAGGCGATATATGGTTCCGTAACGTACCTTGAGTTAAACGTTTCATGATTTGCAAGGCTCCTATGTTTCGTATTTGCCAAATCCGAACGGCTTGCTTTATTGACTGTCGGCCAAGGCCGGCAGCCGGCCTGCCATTTGCAGTACATCCCGGACAATCGTGTCGGTCGCGTGCCCTGCGGCCAATGCGTCGTATTGCTGAAGCATCCGGCTTCTCGTCACCTCGGAATACAGGATTTCATGCACTTGTCCCACCAGATCCCGTGCGGAGGAGGCAATCGCGGCCGCCCCTTTGCGTTCCAGGTAACGGGCGTTCTCCCGTTCCTGTCCGGAGAACGGCTTATAGATTACGATCGGCGTGCGAATCTGGATCGCCTCGGACAACGTAATGCCGCCGGCCTTCGTGATGATGCAGGAGGCCTGGCGCATGCGGTCATGGATCGCTTCGACGTAACCGAACAGGCGAAGCCGGGAATGTCCGGCGAACCGGCGTTCCAGGCGCCGCCTCAGCTTGTCGTTGCCCCCGCAGACGATATCGACCCGGACGCCCGGCTGCGCAAGCAGCTTGGCGGCGATGAGCTGAATATCCGGCAGGGGGATATGGGCACCCATCATGATCAGGACGGAGCGGGTGCCTGCTTCGGAAGGAGCCTGCTGCCGCATCTCGGCGGGAGCGTCCCGTTCATAGAACGGCTCCCTGACGGGAATCCCGCTGACGGTGATCGTATTCGGCCGCACGCCTCGCCGCACCATTTCGCGCTTTAAGTCCTCGGTCGCCACGTAAAAACGGTCCGGGCAGGTGAACAGCCAGCGGTTGTGCAGGCTGAAATCGGTCACGACGGTGAACAAAGGCACATCGATGCCGTGCTTCTTCAACTGGTCCGAAACGCCGCCGAAAGGGAAGGTGCTGATAATGGCGTCCGGGCGTTCCTTCTTCAGGATGGACATCATTTTTTTCATGCCCAGCAAATTGCTCCATTTCGCCAAGGCGCTCGATTGCTCGAGGTCCCGGGTCGCATAATAACTCCAGCCGTAATAGTCGAGGCCGTATGCGGAGAAAACCGGGCTGTACAAGTACAAGTATCGGGAAACGGAATTCATCCCCGGATGGGCCTCGCGGTACAAATCGACGATGCTGACCGAGCCGACGCCCGAGCGGTAAAAGGCTTGCTCCAACGTTCGCGCCACCTGGATATGGCCGTTGCCGTATCCGGCGGTCAGGATGACGATGTGTACGTTTTTCTTCATGGCTAGATGCCCGCCTTTCCACCGAAATTTAAACGCACGGTCCGTACTGCTTATTCGCTTCGGTATCTAGTATATAGGATGCATGGGTAGACCAAACCGGCCGTGCGGCGTGATTTGACTTGCGACCATAGTCCAGTTTGAGCCCTGGACCGGCCGTTAGGATTAGGGGATTTTGAAATGAACGTTGCATGGAGGAACGTCGGAAGAATGCGGCGGTTGCCGCATTATCGGCTTCGGACCGATAAAGACTTACTTTAACTGTAGGCCACTAATGTTAACCCTCGTTTAACCAGGAAGCCGATCTGTGTAAAACGGCGATGCAGGCGGCACGCAGGATCCGTTTTTTTACCTGTGGCAATGGGTGGAGCGAATTATGTATAATATAAGAATGATTTTTAGAGGTTGTTCAAAAAGTCATCATTGGATCACGAAGTAAGCTAACGGACACCAGTAACGCTATTGGTCCGCTTTAGGGTAGTTTCCGATTCTAACGGACCGAGGAGACCTTATTTCGGTCAAAAGCGGCGAATTGGCCGCCGTGGGAGCCAAATAAGATCGCTGGAGTCCGTTACATCGGGAAATAGCCGGGAAATGGGCAAATAAGGTCATTACGGTCCGTTACGCAGCCGCGCTACCGGGCGTCCCTGACTTCATCCAACCTCAAGCGATTTGCAAAAACGCACATCGGAAGCCAAAGCTTCGGTGCTGAAAAGCCGACTTTTCAAACATATATTAACACGCATTTAAAGTTAGGATTGGAAAGAGGATACGCATGGATAAACAATCGGTTTATGGATTAACGAGGGATCAGCTGGCCGCCTGGCTGCTGGACCATGGACATAAAAAGGGGCGGGCCGAGCTCGTCTGGGACGGACTGTACCGCAGCCGGGTTACCGAATTCGCAGCGATGGAGGGCGTTCATCCGGAATGCCTGGACCTGCTTGACCGAAGCTTTGCCGTCGAAACGCTGCAAGAGCATGTGCGTCAGGAGTCCGTCGACGGGACGATCAAGTTCCTGTTCCGCCTGCAGGACGGCAATCTGATCGAAACGGTGCTGATGCGGCATAAATTCGGGTTGTCGGTCTGCGTCACGACGCAGGTCGGCTGCAACATCGGCTGCAGCTTTTGCGCCAGCGGGCTGCTGAAGAAGAGCCGCGATTTAACGAGCGGGGAAATCGTGGAGCAGGTCATGAAGGTGCAACTGCACCTGGACCGGCAGGGGGAAGGGGAGCGGGTGACCCACCTCGTGGTGATGGGCATCGGCGAGCCGTTCGACAACTACGACAACGTGGCGGACTTCCTGCGGGTCATTCAGGATCCGAAAGGGCTGGCGATCGGCCCGCGGCACATCACCGTTTCCACCAGCGGCTTGGCGGACAAAATCATCGAGTTTGCCGACTCCGGCCTGCAGGTGAATCTGGCCGTGTCGCTGCACGCGCCGAACAATGAGCTACGCACGCGGATCATGAAGATCAATCGGGCCATCCCGATCGAGAATCTGATGGCGGCGATCGACTATTACCTCGACAAAACGAACCGGCGGCTCACGATCGAATATATCTTGCTTAAAGGCGTCAACGACGGCAAAGAGCATGCCCTGGAGCTGGCGGAGCTGCTGGGCGACCGGTTCGTGAACGTCAACCTGATCCCGTACAATCCGGTGGATGAGCACAGCCAATACCAGCGGAGCGAGCAGGATTCGGTGCTGGCTTTTTACGATGTGCTGAAAAAGCAGGACATCAGCGTCAGCGTCCGCCTGGAGCACGGCGCGGACATCGACGCGGCCTGCGGACAGCTGCGCAGCAAGCAACTTAGCCGTTAATGGAAGCCGCTTTACGCGGCCGTCGGCGCCAAAAAGGACCTGGGCTTGAGAGCCCTAGGTCCTTTTTGGTGCGGCATTAAAGATGTCTGGCGATCATGGCTTCCAACTGGGCGGCTACCGCTTGCGGTCCGCGAAGGAGCTCCTCCTTCGATAACGGGACCCGCAGGAAGCGCTCATCCATCGACATGGCCTCGGCGAACAAACCGCTTAAGCCTCTGGCGCGGCGATCGACCTGAAGCACCAGCTCCAGCGCGTCGCCTCTAGGGAAGAACAGGACCTCCAATTCGTCCAGGTAGCCGCGGAACCTGTTTCCCGGCACATATTCGAATTCCTGCACGAACGGCAAGGCGCCGCCGAGTCTCGGGGCATAATCGTTCGTCACTTCGCGCAAGCGGAACCCAAGCAAATCGACCGCATCCAGAACGGTCTGCATCTTCGCGTCCGGCAGGACCTGGATCAAATCCTCATCCTTCGGATCGACGGCCAAGTCGATGTCGAGCCCGGTTTCGACCCAGATCGGCACGTTGCGCAGCGTCACCGGCATTTGGTCCGGGAGCTTGAACCGGAAGGGGATTTGCTTGCGTTCCCCGGCCCGCAGCGGGAAGCCTTCGGCGATCAGGTATTTGGCGATCGTGCCGGTTTCCCTGATTTTGCGGTCGTTCGATTCGCGTATGTAGTTGGTTTTCAGCGTCAGATAAATGTTGTCGATGGATTGATCCGTCTGTCCTCCTTCCACGTAGACGGTTCCGCGAAGCTCGCCGCCGAGCGCTACCTCGGCCGTATCCAGCTCCGTGTTGATTTGCGCCGACCCGATGCCGACGCTGGCCAGCATTTTCTTAAAAAAGGACATGAGATCAACCTTCTTTCAATATTTATTCGTTTTGTCCGGATATGTAAGTATGGGTACGAAAATTATATACGGCCTGAACTTGGCTTCGGTTTCATCCCTTTACTATCTTAATGGGGGGATGGAAAAAAGACCTGCCGGATCATAATGATCCGCAGGTCTTTTTGGTGGAGCGGCAGGCGGCAAGCGCCTAATTATTAAGCTGTTCCTTGTCCCCTCTCTTGCGCGTAACTGACCGCGCCGATAATCAACGCAAGGGAGACGATCAAGGAACCGACCCAAGGCAGCGCCGACAGGCCGACATGGGTGATGACCAGGCCGCCGATAAAAGCGCCCATCGCATTGCCCAGATTCCCGGCCGAATGGCTGGAGGTGGAGGCCAAAGCCGGCGCGGCCTTGGCGAGGTTCATGATCCGTACCTGCAGGCCCGGCATGACGCCAAACGAGGCCATGCCCCAGAAGAAAATCGTAATGATGGCGAGCGCCGGACTCTGGATGGTGAAGGTAAGCAGGCCCAAGATGACCGCGACCGCCACATAAAGCCCGAGCAGGGAAGGCATCAGCTTCCAATCGGCCAGTTGGCCGCCCACGATGTTCCCGAGGGTAACGCCGCATCCGAAAATGACGAGGATCCAGGTGACGCTCTGCTCGGCAAATCCGGTGATGTCCTGCAGCAGCGGCGCGATGTAGGTGAAGACGGCGAACAGGCTCGTGTTGCCGAGCGCCGCGATCAGCAGGAACAGCAGCAGCTTGGGGCGTAGCAGGGCGCGGATCTGCTGGGACATGCCGCTGGGCGCCTCCGGCAGGAGGCGCGGAACGAACAGCAGGATGCCGCCGAGGGCAATGACGCCCATCAGCGCGATCGCGCCGAAGGAAGCCCGCCAGCCGAGCTGTTGCCCGACGAGCGTGCCAAGCGGCACGCCTACGATGTTGGCGATGGTCAGCCCGGCCATCATGATGGAGACCGCCCCGGCGCGTTTGTCCGGACGGACGAGGCCGGCGGCGATCACGGCGCCGACACCGAAGAAGGTGCCGTGGGTCAGGGCAGTCAAGATTCGCGCGGCCATCAGGACGGCGTAGTTGGGCGCTACGACCGAGATGCCGTTGCCGAGGATGAACAGCAGCATGAGCAGGCAGAGCAGCCCCTTCTGCGGGATGCGTTGGGTAAACAGCGTCATGATCGGCGCGCCGATCGCGACGCCCATGGCGTAAGCGGTGATCAACTGGCCGGCGCCGGAGATGCTGACGTTGAGGTCCGCCGCCACATTCGGCAGCAGCCCCATAATAACGAATTCGGTCATGCCGATGGCGAACGAGCCGACGGTGAGGGACAGAAGCGCGACCGGGAACGGCTCCTTGACGGCTGCGGGCGCTTTCTCGCTAAGAGCCGGCGAAGTATTCATAAGAACAACCTTTCTGAAGATCCAGCCTGAGGGTTCAACGTAACCGCGGTCTGTCCTTCCGGGAGAATAGGTAGGAATGCTTGCTTCTGGACGTATTGATACTGTTACAAAGTAAGTTTCAGTTTCCTATTATTAGGCGTGGACGGGCGAAGATCAAGCACTATTTTTAGCCGAAGAAGCCGCGGGAGGATTGTAAGCGATTACCTTTGCCGCGGTTGCGGCCGCACCCCGGAGTATGCACGGCACTTTAACGAATCCCACGATCCTTATTCGGTTTGTTCTACACGTCCGCCCATTTCTAACGAACCGGGTTAACCCTATTAGGCCGAACTGGCTGGAGAAAGCCCGGATTTTGCCCGAATAAGCGGATTAGGACTCGTTAGACCGGCTATTCGTGGGTGTCACGCCAAGCATCATTGGATGAAAATAAAGGAGAGATGAGGGCTAAGAAGACGCAAAGCGATGTAATGTGCATGTTAGGTTTTTGGAAATGGATTGGGAAATGGGCGCTTTTCATGAATATAAACCCAGATTATTTTCAAGAAAAAACCATATAAATCGCTTACATAAAAAGATTAAGCCGCGAGCTAAAATTTTCATGTTATTTATATTGACACGATTGTTTTTCATCCCTTATATTAATAACATCACTGGAGTATATAAAAACAAAACTGAACATATTTATGCAAAAACGGTCAATAAGATGCTGGTTTTCGCTCGAAATCAAGACCGTTTCGACTTCATTAATTCACTGATGAAAATAATTCCAAGGAGTTATCTATGAAAAAGCATGATCAGGACTTTATTAAACGGCAAAACCGGCTCACAGTATTTCGCATCATTCAAAACCAGCATCCGATTTCCAGGGCCTCGATTGCCAAACAAACCGGGATGAGCGCTACCACGGTAAGCCGGATCGTCGGAGAGTTATCCGAACAAGGCTATATTCTGGAATCCGAACAGGTCTCCTCCGGCCTCGGCCGGAAATCGACGCTGCTGGATGTCGTGGCCTCCTCGGTTCTGTCGATCGGAATCGAGCTGGATACGCATCAGATCCATCTCGGCGTGGTCGACATGCAGGGGAGCCTCGTTTGCAGCGAGATCTATCCGCGAGCGGCCGAAGAAAGCCCGGAACACACGATCGTTCGCTTAGAAAGCATGATCGATGAAGTCACGAAACGGCACGCGATCGACCGCTCCAAGGTCGTGGGGATCGGCGTCGGCCTACCCGGCATCATCAATCACGAACAAGGCATCGTTGTATTCTCCGTTCAGCTTGGCTGGAAAAACGTGCCCTTGGCCGAGCGGCTGAAGGTGTTAACCGGGTTTGACGTCGTGGTCGACAACGAGCTGAAGGTCAAGGCGCTCGCGGAGCATTTGAAGGGAGCGGCGACCGGCTCCATCCGGACCGCGCTGCTTGGTTTCGGCAACGGGGTCGGCTCATCGCTGATCCTGGAAGGGGAGATTTACCGCGGCGATTTGAACAGCGCCGGCGAAATCGGCCATACGACGATGGATCCGAACGGAACGCTGTGCGAATGCGGCAAAGCGGGCTGCTTGCAGACCTACATCAACATCAGCTCGCTGCTCCTGGAGGCGAACAAGATCAGGCCGATCCGCTCGATCGAGGAACTGTTCGAGGCCAGGCGGGCGGGAGCCAGCTGGGCGGTTCACCTGATCGGGCGAGCCCTGGAATATATGGCAATCACGGTGAACAACATCGTTTGCATGTACAACCCGGACAGCGTGATTCTCAGCGGCGAGCTGATCGATAAGTTTCCCGGCATTTACGAGGAGGTCGAGCAGCTCTGTCTCTCCCGGTTCGTTTGGGAGCCGCTAAGAGGATCGTTCCAGGTGCTTCGGTCAGGGCTGAATGAACGAGGGGTCGTCATCGGTTCGGGACTCTTGGCGCAGAATTGGTTTTTTGCATTGGACTAGAGGCAGGATGCGATCAACGAAAAGAGGAGGGGAGCAACGATGACGAGGGGCTTTGCGCCATTGGTGGAGGAGTATCGCGGCGGCGTGCTGGAGAATGTGCATTACGGAGCAGTCAGCGTGGTCGACGAACAAGGGAGGGTGCTTTACCGGGCGGGCGATCCGGAGCACATGACCTTCCTGCGCTCGGCGGCCAAACCGTTTCAAGCGATTCCCGGAATGAAGCGGAGGATCGACCGGGTTTACGGATTGACCCCGGAGGAGACGTCGTTGTTTGCGGCGTCCCATCGGGGAGAGGAGTACCACATCACCGCGCTGGAGTCGATTTTGCGCAAAACCGGCGTGCGGGAGGAGCAGTTGCACTGCTGCATGACTTACCCTTTGAATGAGGAGGCCAAGGCCAAACGCCATCAGGCGCATGAGCCCAAGCGGCGGATTTTCCATAATTGCTCGGGCAAGCACTCCGGGTTGCTGGCCTTGTGCAAGCACATGGGCTGGGACGAGCTAACGTATTACATGCCCGAGCATCCCGTTCAGCGGGAAATCGTGGAGACGATGGCGGACATTGCCGAATTCCCGGCCAGCCGGATTCCGCTCGGTGTCGACGGCTGTGGGCTGCCGATCTTCGCGCTGCCGCTCCGAAACATCGGGCTTGCGTATCTGAAGCTCGCCTGTCCCGATTTGATCGGGGACGAAGATGCGCGGGAGGCGGCTTCCGCCATCGCCGGCCTAATGAACGATTACCCCGACATGATTGCCGACCGCAGGTTTGTCTGCTCGGCGCTGCTTAAAGATCCCAACCTCGCGGCCAAAGGAGGAGCCAAGGGCGTTTACGGCATCGGGCTCCGCAAGGAACGCCTTGGCATCTCGCTGAAGGTATCCGACGGCTCGGAGCAGGTTTGGCCCTGCATCATCGCTTCCATTCTGGAGCGTCTCGGGTACGAAAACCGGGAAACGATCGCGCGGCTGTACGCCCTTGAGCCGAACATCATCGTAAATGACGGCGGCACTGTGGTAGGGGAACGCAAAGCGGTGTTTGAGCTGGAAGCTTGAAGAGGTAGTTCAAAAAGTCAACTTTTGATCACGAAGTAAGCCATGAAGTCGATTCGGCGTCGAATCTTGAATTCAGCCGGGCTTTCCGGTGCTCACGTAGGTTTTCCTGCGCTCCGCTCCTCAATCCCTGGCTTCATCCAACCTTCTCGGTGCTGAAAACCTGACTTTTTGAACACGCACTTGAAGGCCGGCATTCATCCATAAATAACATCTATTATTCAAAAGGGAGTGGAGTTTATGAAGTTCAAAGGAAAAGGTTCGATCCTGATCATGCTGCTGGTTCTCGCGATGACGATCGCCGGCTGCGGCGGCGGGGGCGGGAATACCCCGGCGAACGCCGGCAGTAACGCGGCAAAGAGCGGCGGATCGGAGAATGAAGCGGCAGGCACGGCGGTTTCGAAAAACGGCAACAATATCGTCATTGCCACGAACGCGAATTTTATCACCCTTGACCCGCATAACACCAGCGACACGAATTCCATTACCGGCGAAAGAACGATGTATGAAGGCCTGATGGGCTTCAATGAGAATATGGAGGTCGTGCCGGTGCTGGCGGACAGCTACAAGCAGAGCGACGACGGCCTCGTCTATACGTTCACGCTGAAGGAGAACATCAAGTTCCACGACGGAAGCGACTTTAATGCGGAAGCGGTTAAGGCCAACCTCGACCGGGTGCTCGACGAGAGCAACAACCTGAGAATGCGCAGAAGCTTCACGAAGGTGGCCAAGGTGGAAACGCCGGACGCCAAAACGGTGGTCATTACGCTATCGGAACCGTACAGCGCGTTCCTGAACAAAATGGCGATGCTGCTGATCATCAGCCCGAAAGCGCTGGAGCAGTACGGCGCGGATATCGGCCAGCATCCGGTCGGTACGGGAGCGTTCAAAATCAAGGAATGGATCCAGGGCGACCGCCTGGTCGTGGAGAAAAACGCCGGCTACTGGCAGGCGGGCTTGCCGAAGGTCGACAGCGTCACCTTTAAACCAGTGCCGGAAAACGGCTCGCGGGTAGCGATGCTAAAAACCGGGGAAGCGGATTTCATTTACCCGATGCCGACCGAGCAGGTGGCGGACATGGAGGGGTCGGCCGATAACGTGATCGAGCGGATCGATTCGACGATCGTCCGTTACGTGACGCTCAACACGATGAAGAAGCCGTATGACGACGTTAAGGTCCGGCAAGCCATCAACTACGCGATCGATAAAGACGCCTACATCAAAGTCGTGAAGTCGGGCGAAGCCTCGAAGCTGGATTCCACGATGTCGTCCAAAACGCAGTATTACTCCAAGCAATCGGGGTACGATTACGACCTCGACAAAGCGAAGCAGTTGCTGGCGGAAGCCGGTTATCCGGACGGCTTCGAGGCGGAGATCTGGGGCGAAAACGACTCCGAAACGATCAAGGGGATGCAGTTCATCGCGCAGCAGTTGGCGCTGGCCGGCATCAAGCTGGACGTGAAATCGATGGAGGGCGGTACGCTGTCGGAGCAAATCAACTCGGCTGCCACGCCGGAAGAAGCGAAGATTCAAATGTGGTACGTCAGCTGGTCACCGTCCTCCGGCGATGCGGACGGAGCGACAAGAGGCCTGTTCAGCAGCGAGATGTTCCCGCCTGCCGGTTCGAACACGGCTTATTACAAGAACGACAATGTCGACAAGTGGATTGCCGAGGCGAACAAAACCGTCGACGCGGAACAAGCCAAGGCGATTTACGCCGATATCCAAAAAGCGATTTGGGAAGATGCGCCATGGGCATTTATGGGCGTCGATCAAATCGTCTCCGGGAAAAAGTCCTATATTGACGGCGTGAAAATGTTCCCGGACGGCTCCATCAATGTACTGAATGCGGAAGTAAAGCAATAATCGGTTTATTCGCGGGAAATTAGAAAATTGGCGCGGGGGCTGCTTCTTTAATATCCATGAAGGAGGCGGCCCCGCACTATTCCGCTAACCAAGGAAGGAGGCTCCCAGGATGGGAAGATACGCGCTGCAAAGGCTTCTCGGGGTAATACCGCTGCTGTTGGTCGTGTCCGTGCTCGTCTTTATGTTCATCCACTTCATTCCGGGCGACCCGGCGCGATTGATTGCCGGCAAAGAGGCCACCCTCGAGGAAATCGAAGGCATTCGGGCGCAGTTGGGGCTGGATCAGCCCATGTGGAAGCAGTATTTCGATTATTTGGGCAACCTGCTGCAGGGCGACCTGGGCCAATCAATCAAGACCGGCCAACCGGTAGCCGATATGCTGAGCAGCCGTTTGATGCCGACGCTTTGGCTGACGGTCTTCAGCATGCTTTGGGCGTTGGTGATCGGGATTCTGATCGGGATTATATCCGCGGTAAAAAGAAATAAATGGCCCGATTACGCCGGCATGTTAACGGCTATTTCGGGAATTTCCATTCCCGGCTTTTGGCTCGGCCTGGTGCTTATCCAGCTCTTTTCCGTCGAGCTGGGCTGGTTCCCGACGGGCGGCATCGACTCCTGGAAAGGGTACGTGCTGCCTTCGATCACGCTCGGCGCAGGCATCATGTCGATGCTGGCCCGCTTCTCCCGGTCGTCGATGCTGGAAACGATGCGGGAGGATTATATCCGCACCGGCCGGGCCAAAGGCCTGCGGGAATTTATCGTCGTCGGGCGCCACGCCCTGCGCAATTCGCTCATCCAGGTCGTGACGGTGGCCGGGCTGCAGTTCGGATTTCTGCTCGGCGGTTCGGTGATGGTGGAGACGGTCTTCAGCATTCCGGGGCTTGGGCGGCTGTTGGTGGATTCGATCCAGTTCCGGGATTACACGGTCATCCAGGCGGAGCTGCTGTTGTTTGCGGCCGAGTTTATTTTGATCAATCTGATCGTCGACCTGCTCTACGGCGTTTTGAATCCGAAAATCCGCTATGCGGCGACCTAATCCAGATTCGGGAGGAGATCACACATGATTGACAATACACCGCCCGCAGGAAGCGCTGCGGCGGCTTCCGTACCTGCCGTCCAGACGGCGACGGCTCGTCCGCCGCGCGGCCGGGCCGCCGAGTTTTGGCGCAAGTTCTGCCGGCAGCGGCTGGCGCTGGCGGCAGGGATATTCATTATGCTGCTCGTGATCATCGCCATCCTTGGCCCTTATTTGACTCCGTATGACCCGGAAGCGCCGAATTACGACGCGCTTACGTTGGGGCCGTCGTTCCGGCATTGGGCGGGCACGGACGAATACGGCCGGGATATCCTCAGCCGCCTGATCGCCGGGACCCGGCTGTCGCTGGCCGTGAGCCTGAGCTCGGTGTTCATCGCCGCGGCGGCCGGGACGTTTCTCGGGCTTCTTAGCGGCTATTACGGCGGCTGGCTGGACCGGCTGATCATGCGGGGCAGCGACGTGCTGTTTTCGTTCCCGGACATTTTGCTGGCGATCGGGATCGTGGCCATTTTGGGTCCGGGCCTGTCCAACGTGGTGGTCGCGGTGGCGGTGTTTGGCATCCCGTCGTTCGCCCGGATCATCCGCAGCGTGACGTTGTCCGCCAAGGAGACGGTTTTCGTGGAAGCGGCCCGCTCGATGGGGGCGAAGAACGGCCGGATCATTTGGCGGCATATTTTTCCCGAAACGCTGCCAAGCGTGATCGTGAACCTGACGATGAAGATCGGGACGGCGATTTTGGCCGCTTCCTCGCTGAGCTTTCTCGGAATGGGCGCCAAAGCCGACGAACCGGATTGGGGCGCGATGCTGAGCATGGGCCGGGATTATTTGAGCATCGCCCCGCATATCGTTTATTTTCCGGGCTTGGCGATTTTTTTGACGGTGCTGGCTTTTAATCTGGTGGGGGACGGTCTTCGCGACGCTTTGGATCCCAAGATGAAAAACTAAAGGGGGGGATGGGCCGTGACGCAGGTGTTGCTTGAGGTAGAAGGGTTGAGAACGGAGTTTCGGCGGGACGGCGGATCCGTCATGGCGGTGGCCGGCGTGGATTTTCATATCCGCAAAGGGGAAGTGCTGGGACTTGTCGGCGAATCCGGCTGCGGCAAAAGCGTCACCTCCTTGTCGATCATGCGGCTGCTCAAGGATACGCCCGGCCGGATTGCCGGCGGCAAGGTGCGGTTCGAAGGCACTGATCTCGTAGGGTTAAAGGAACCGGAGATGCGGCGGATGCGCGGCAAGGAACTGGCGATGATTTTTCAGGAGCCGATGACGTCGCTGAATCCGGTGTTGCGCATCGGCAAGCAACTGGAGGAGCCGATTCGGCTGCATCTCGGCTACGGCCGGAAGCAGGCGCGCGAGCACGCGGTCCATATGCTGAAGCTGGTCGGCATTCCGCGCACGGAGGAAGTGATGAACGACTATCCCCATCAGCTGTCGGGCGGGATGCGGCAGCGGGTCATGATTGCGATGGCGATGTCGTGCCATCCGAAGCTGCTGATCGCCGACGAGCCGACGACCGCGCTGGACGTGACGATTCAGGCGCAAATTCTCGACCTGATGCTGCGGCTGAAGGAAGAGCGCGAGATGGGCATGCTGCTGATCACGCACGACCTGGGCGTCGTGGCGGAGATGTGCGACCGCGTCGTCGTGATGTACGCCGGGCGGGTAGTCGAGGAAGCCCCGGTGGCGGAGTTGTTCGAGAGCCCGCAGCATCCCTACACGAAGGGATTGATCCGTTCGGTACCCAAGCTGCGGCAAAAGATGCGGCGGCTCGATTCGATTCCGGGCAACGTCCCGGATTTGTCACGCATGCCGGCGGGCTGCAAGTTCGCGCCGCGATGTCCGTACGTCACGGAGCGCTGCCTGAAGGAAGAACCGCAGCTGCTCCCGGCGAACGGAGGGACGGCGCGGCTGAGCCGCTGCTGGCTGGCGGGCGCGGCGGATGCGGCAGCTATCGTTGCTGCCGGAACTGTCGGCGATAGCCCGGTGACAGGGTGCTTCGAAGAGAAAGGAGCGGGTGGCGAATGAACGGAACGACGGAAGACGCGACTATGGAGCGAAGTCGGAGGAACCGGGGGGAAGCGGACGGCCGAGGGAACCTGCCCAACCGGGAACGCGGCAACCATATGGACCATGATCGCCGGGGGAATGCGCCGGAGCGGGAAACCCCGCTGGTCGAGGTGAAGGACCTGCAGAAGTCTTTTGCCGTCCGTAAAGGCTGGCTTGGCGCAAGCCGCGAATTGCGGGCGGTGGACGGCATCTCGTTTGCTATCCGGCGCGGCGAGACGTTTAGCCTGGTCGGGGAAAGCGGCTGCGGCAAATCGACAACGGGCCGGCTGGTGAACCGGCTGCTGCGGCCGAGCGGCGGCGAGGTGTGGTTTGGCGGGCAGGAGATCAGCCGGCTGAGCGACGAACGGATGCGTCCGATCCGCAAGGAAATGCAGATGGTCTTTCAGGACCCCTATGCCTCGCTGAATCCGCGCATGAAGGTCAAGGACCTCGTGGCCGAGCCGCTGCTGATCCACGCCAAACTGAGCGGCGCGGAACGCGACAAACTGGCCCGCGAGCTGCTGGAAACCGTCGGGCTGAACAGTGACCACGCCGAACGGTTCGCCCATGAATTCAGCGGTGGGCAGCGGCAGCGGATCGGCATTGCCCGGGCTTTGTCGGTCCGGCCGAGCCTGATCGTCGCCGACGAGCCGGTATCGGCGCTCGACGTGTCGATTCAGTCGCAGGTGTTGAACCTCATGCAGGATTTGCAGGAGGCGTACGGTCTGACGTATCTGTTCATCTCGCACGACCTTAGCGTCGTCGAGCATATCAGCGACCGGATCGGCGTGATGTATCTGGGTTCGCTCGTGGAAACGGCCGCCAAGGACGATCTGTACGACCACCCGCTCCATCCTTACACGCAGGCGCTGCTGTCGTCCGTGCCCGTGCCGGACCCGAAGCTGAAGAAGGAGCGGATTATCCTCAAGGGCGATTTGCCGAGCCCGGTAGAGCCGCCATCCGGCTGCCGCTTTCACACCCGATGTTCCGCTTGCATGGACATTTGCAAACAGGTTGCGCCCGAATTCAAGGAAATCGAGCCGGGCCATCAGGTGGCGTGTCATTTGTATGTATGAAGCAAATTTGAACGAAGAAGGGATAACGATGCGGATTACGATTGATACGGGGCTTATACGGACGGGAACGGAAGCGCTCGTTTGCCCGATTTACGAAGGCGAGGATTTTGCCTGGCCTCTGCGGGAAAAATGTAAGCAGCCCGGTGCCGTCGCGTGGTTTTACGGCAGAGCCGCAGGCGAAGAAGACGTCCTGGCGGTTGGGCTGGGCCGGCGGGAACGCGCGACGCTGGAGCGGACGCGGCGGGCCGGGGGCTGTGCCGCGCGGGCGCTGCTGCGCGAGGAG
>NZ_JBNYYG010000062.1:0-32422 GCF_050565405.1 Paenibacillus macerans
GTGGGTAACCATTTGCGTTAAGCCACAAAATCCCCCTCGGGGGATTTCCTTATCATGAGTTTACACAAAAATCTTGACAGACCCACCGCAGTCGGAAGTGGGCAGCAAAATCAAAGCCGAATCACGGTCTTTTCGTTTCCACCGCGCCTTGTCTTTAATCTCCCGTCCGGTTTGCCTGCTTCACTTCTCTTAGCCCCCGATCCTGATTCCCTTAACGAAAGGGATAATGGTGCAAAGCGGCAATGCAGAGACAACAAGACACGAACCCTGCTCCGATTTCGTCCGTAAGATCCGACAAGACGCCAACTGAATATACTCGTCCCACAGCCTAACCACGCAACACAGCACTCGCACCGAGACATAACAACCTGCAGTTTTTCTGCGCAGGCCTTTTGCGTACCCTTTCCGTGACCCATCATCTTACCCCGTCAACAAAAACTTCCTGCGCCCTTCCTTCGTTTCGTGGTAAAATTTGAATGTCTTTAGTTGATATTCAATTACGGGGAGAGTAGGTCGCATGAAGAATTCAAAAGGTTATTTTTATTACTTCGTTTGGATCATCGGGGCCTTGGTTCTGATGTATTACGGAAACCAATTTACCGATATGATGAATCACAAAACCCAAACCTTGTATAAAATCGAATACGGCTTGATCGGCGATATCGTGTATGGTTTGGCTTTTGGGCTTTATTTGAGCTTCCTGAACGGGTTTCCGAACCGGCGGAAATTTCACCGGCCGCTGTTTGCGTTCGTTTTTTTGCCCAGTTTCCTGCTTTTGATTTATCCGATTGTCACGATTTACGTGAAACAGATTTATATCGTGAAATACTACGAAATCGTCAAGGATCCGCAGTTGTTTTTCTTCGGCTTGTTGAGTGCATTGTCTTTGATGAAAAGCATGTTCACCACCCGTTGACCGGAAAATGCGAGAGAAGAAGGAGGAGATGGGAATGGCAAAAATACTTGTGATGGGCGGCTGTGACGGTGGTGAGATGTTCGTGTGAATCAATTTTTTATGATTCTTCTGCTGAGTTTTGGCAGGAGTTTTTTGATTTGGAAGCAAGATGTATATTTGCAGTGAGTTGGATGGATCGAACGTCTAATTTAAGAAGAGCACTGTGTTTTGAGAACAGGGGCCTTTGAACTTGATGTGCGAATCCAAAGGAGAAGGACAATGAAAAAGATAATTAGGAAAAAAGAAATTATGGCTACAGGAAGTGTAATCCTGCTGATCGTGTTCATCACTACTGTTGCTTGTTGGCATGAAATTGGAACTTTATTTGCAACAGGGAATTATGATAATGAACAAAACATGGTGGAATCCATAATGGACAAAACAGCGACTCCAGGAGTAGGTATCGTATCATCCAAGCAGGGCAAGACAGAATTTAAGGTATATGGCTACGCGAATGCGGAACAGGAAAAGCCGGTCACAGAGGAATCAGACTTTGAATTGGGCTCGACCACTAAGGCATTTACGGCTCTGGCTATTATTTTGTTAAAAGAAGAGGGAGTATTGGCTTATTCCGATTATATTTCAGATTATCTTCCATGGTTTGCGCCAACCTACAAGGGAGAGAAGACTAAGATAACGATTAACCAACTGTTGGCTCATACAAGCGGTATACCGCCATGGAGCATCAGGTTAATTCCTGAAGGTACTACTGAGGAAATGCTTGGAACAACCATACATAAAATTTCAAACATTGCGCTAGATACAAGTCCAGGGACCAAATATCAGTATGCGACTGTTAATTATGATATTTTAGCAATGATTATTGAACATGTTACAGGCATAAGCTATCAGGATTATGTGACTGAGCACATACTGATTCCGCTGGGGATGACAGACAGCTATTTTTCAACAGGACAGGAAAAGAAGCCGGACCAGCTTACCCAAGGCTATCGCGTGTTTTTTGGAAAAAGCATAGCATATAATGCTCCCAGATATTATGGGAATATTGCTGCGGGATATTTGGTAACAAATATCAAGGATTTGGAGCACTGGATCAATGCTCAGATGGGAATAAGCGATGTACCGGATAATCTGAAAAATGCAATTCATCTATCTCATGAGGTTGACATCCCAACAGTCGGATATGAAGCTAAGAACCAATACTATTCCTTCGGATGGAACAATGATCCGGTCAAACGGGTGATTAGTCATAGCGGAAGTAACCCGAATTATTCTTCTCAGGTTATTATCGACTTAGAGCGGCAGGAGGCGGTATTCGTGTTGGCCAATTTGAACTCAACGGCCCCCTCGCTGATTGCTCAAAATAGGTATGAGCAAATGAATGGGAATTCTATGCACACCTATAAATATGAGGATAGTTACATAATAATTGATTTGGTATCATCGTTCTTAGTCCTGTTAGCCGCTATTGGCATTACTCTTAAGGTAATTAAACTATCCGTAGGGGAAAACCAAAACATAATAGATGAGAAAGATAGACGCAGGAAAAGGATCGGGGCTCGTATTACACTGCTCATTAGAATGCTGCTGTTAGTATTGGTGGTGATCTGGCCTTATCTATTGAACTACAATTACGGTATGATTAGCGTATGGATGTCCTATTCAGTATTGTTGTGCATGGGCCTTGCTGCTATTAGCTGCGTGTTATCAATTATATTGGCCCGCATCAAAAACAGTTGTCACATCCCGTGCCCAACCCGGAAGCGGCGAACCCTTTCATTACATCGGCGGAGACGGCGAAGTTTTTGGCCTGGCTTGGGGATGCGGGGATCACGAGGCCGCTTAACGCCTGTTCGGACGGGGATATGACTATCGGCGGCATCGTTCGTTTGATCGAGAACATCACTGGCAAGCAGGCCATGATCGAACGCGAGTCGGCCCGGGAAGATAAGGGGAGGAATGCGGATGTCTTTTTCGAAAATGACGGTGATCGTAACGGGAGCGGGGCAAGGCATCGGCCGCGGGGTGGCCGAGGCTTATGCGAAGGAGGGCGCCTTCGTCGTACTGGCGGAGGTGAACGAGGAGACCGGCCGGCAAGCGGCGGAAGCGATCATCCAAGCCGGCGGCCAAGCGCGGTTTGTGTCCTGCGACGTGCGGAAGGAAGCGGATATCGTTCGTTTGGTGGAGACGGCCGAGCGCGAGCTGGGACGGGTCGATATTTTGATCAATAATGCGGGGGTATCGCGGTTTAAATCGCCTTACGAACTGACGGTGGACGAATGGGACGACGTGCTGAACACGAACGTCCGCAGCACGTTTCTGGCCTCCCGCGAGGCGGCCAAGCGCATGAAAAAGCAAGCCCGGGGCGGCGCCATCGTCAACGTTTCCTCGACGCGGTCGATCATGTCCGAACCGAATTCGGAAGCTTACGCCGCTTCCAAAGGCGCGATTCTTTCGATCACGCATGCGCTGGCCGTATCGCTGGGCCATGACGGCATTCGCGTCAACTGCGTCAGCCCGGGGTGGATCGAAACCGGGGATTACGGCGCGCTGCGCGAAATCGACCACCGGCAGCATCCGGCGGGACGGGTGGGGACTCCGGCGGATATCGCCCGGGCCTGCCTGTATTTGACCCACCCGGACAATACGTTCGTGACCGGCGCGCATTTGGTGGTCGACGGCGGGATGACGCGCAACATGATATACGAGCCATAAGGAGCTACGACAAGCGGGGGCAGCCTCGGTTGATACGCAGTGTTATCCGATCCAACCGAGCAGCACCCCGCCTGCGGCGCCGGCTAGGACCACAACCCAGGGAGGCAGCTTCCAGAACATCAGCATGGCGAATAACAGCAACGCGACGATGAAATCGCCGGTTTGCTGCACCGAAGAGATCCAGATCGGATCGTACAAGGCGGCCAGCAAAATGCCCACGACCGCGGCGTTTACGCCTTGCAGGGCGTTTTGGACCTTAGGGATGCCGCGCAGGCGGTGCCAAAACGGGAGTACCCCGACGACCAGAAAGAACGCCGGCAGAAAGATCGCGATCGTCGCCAGAACGGCGCCGGAAATGCCGTTGATGGACGCCCCGAGATAGGAGCCGAACGTAAACAACGGACCCGGAACGGCCTGGGCCGCACCATATCCGGACAGGAAATCGGCTTCGCCGATCCAGCCGCGGGGGACGACTTCGCTTTGCAGCAGCGGCAGCACGACATGGCCGCCGCCGAACACGAGCGAACCCGCCCTGTAGAAGACGTCGAACAGCTGCAGGCCGAGGTTTGGCCACCACCGGCTGAGCAGCGGCAATAGCGCTAGCAATCCGAAGAAGGCGGCCAGACTCGCGACGGCCCAGCGCCGGCCGATGCGGATGTCGGCTGCGGCTTCCTCGAAAGCCGGCTGATCCTTCGTTGTTGCGGGCGCCGCGTCCGAACTGCGGTACAGCCCCAAGCCGACCAGCGCCAATGTCGCGATAATCAGCACTTGCGTCAGGCCGCTTGGCCATAACAGGGTGCAGGCAGCGGCCAAGGCGGCAATCGTGGCCCGGCTGCGCCCGGCGGCCAGCTTCACGCCCATGCTCCACACCGCCTGGGCGACGATGGCGACCGCCGTGAGCTTCAGGCCATGCAGCCAGCCGCTGCCGGCGAGATCCGTTCCCTGCAGCAGCAGGGCGAACAGCACGAGCAACAAGGCGGAAGGCAACGTGAACCCGGCCCAGGCCACGAAAGCGCCGGCCAAACCACCGCGGTACAGGCCGATCCCCATGCCCACCTGGCTGCTGGCCGGCCCCGGCAGGAATTGGCACAGTGCGACCAGCTCGGCATATTTTTGCTCGCCGATCCACTTGCGTTTTATGACGTACTCCTCATGGAAATAACCGAGGTGCGCAATCGGTCCGCCAAAGGAGGTCAATCCCAGCTTGGCGGAGACGGCGAAGATCTCGAAGGTGCGGCGGAACCGGCTCCCAGTCGGTTGTTCCGTAGAAGTATGGGCCATTTTTTTAGAATTCAAGCAGGAGAGCTCCTTTCGTATGTAACTGCCCGAAGGCGTTTCTCTTTAATATATCATTCCATTGTAAACGGAGCGTAAGTATGTGACCGAATTGTTTTTTGATCGCGAACCTCTTACGTACCCGACACTTACGGACGGCAATCAGTTTGGCCGGTGATTAAAGATACCACGGCATTGAGTGCCAGAGATTATGCATGGAAAATCGTACAAAAGCACTCGTGTATCTGCCAGATACAGGGATTTTGTATGAAAAATCGTACAAAAGTGCTCGTCGAACAGCCAAATGAGAGTTGAATTATGGTGTTTGATTTAGGGAATCTCGATAATTTTACATCCTCTCTTTCCTATGACACAATAAAACGGGAAATTTGACAGTACAATGCTATTTACACTATTTTCAGGAGGTTAGAATCATGCGCATCGGAATCATCGGACTGGGCGATATCGCGCAAAAAGCGTATTTGCCGGTCATTACGGCGAGGGAAGATATCGACCTCGTTTTCAGTACGAGAAATCAAGACACTCTATCGCGCTTGGCGGCAAAATACCGCATCCCGGAAACGGCGGGCAGCGTCGAGGAACTGATCGCCACCGGCGTGGACGCGACGTTCATCCATTCGGCAACGGAGTCCCATCCGGCCATCCTGGAGCAGCTCATCCATAACGGAATCCACGTCTACGTGGATAAACCGATCGCTTACCACTATGAGGAGTCCAAGCGGTTGAGCGAGCTGGCAGAACATACAGGCGTGCTGCTGATGACGGGCTTTAACCGCCGGTTTGCCCCGATGAACGCCGCGCTGAAAGAGCAGCCGGACCGCCGGCTGGTGCTGCTGCAAAAGAACCGTACCCCTTCGCCGGAATTTGCCCGCCGCTTCGTGTTGGACGATTATATTCACGTGGTCGATACCCTGCGGTTTTTGGCGCCGGGAGAAATCAAGGATTTCCGCGTCTCGACCCGCGTCCAGGACGGGAAGCTGCATCATGTCACGCTTCAACTGGAAGGGGACGGCTTCACCTGCATCGGGATCATGAACCGGGATTCGGGGGCTAACGACGAAATCCTCGAGGTGATGAGCCCCGGCAACAAATGGCGGGTGGACGGGCTCAACACGACCGAACATTTTACTGGAGGCGAAGCGAAGCTGTCGACCTTCAAGGACTGGGATCCGGTGTTGTACCGGCGGGGTTTCGTGCAAATTATCGATCATTTCATGACCTGCGCGCGCGAACGAAAGGCGCCGTCGATCTCGCTCCAGGATGCCCTGGAATCCCACCGGCTGTGCGAGGAAATCGTGAACAGCGCCGAGGCGAACGGGGCTTTGGCTTGGGATCGGCCACTCTGAAACATTACCGTCTCGAACAACGTAGAACGGGATAGCGAAACCACTCAAGCCGGACGGCTGTCCCGGCGGTGAAGGAGGAATTAAGCTTGTTCGAGGATTTAAACGCACGTATGACGGAACTCAAGGAGCAAGGCCGGAATCAGGAGAAATTGGATCGCCGCCTGAAGGACCTTCGGCAGGAACTGACCGGTTTGAAGGAGGAGCGGCAACGCTGGCAGGTCAAGTTGGCCGCGGAGGAAGAGGATGTCCGCAAACTGTCGGCTATGTCGCTTTCCAATCTGCTGGCCACCCTGCTCGGCAACAAGGCGGAGAAGCTGGAGCGGGAGCAGCGGGAAGTGCTGGAGGCGAAAGTGAAATATGACGCGGCCGACGCGGCGGTTCGCGACATAGAGCGGCAGATCGCCGATCTGGAACGGAAGCTGCTGGAAGTCGGGTCCTGGGAAAACGACTACGAGCGCGCCTTTCAGGCCAAGGAACGGCAAATCCTGCAGGAGAACGGGGAGCTGCGGGAGTTGGCCGAACGCGAGGCGGTCCTGACCGTGCAGTTGAAGGAGGTCGACGAAGCGCTGCGCGCCGGGCAGTCGGCGCAAAGCGATTTAAGCGCGGCCGAAGAGGATCTCCATTCCGCCAAAAATTGGGGAACGTACGACATGCTCGGCGGCGGGATGTTGTCGACGCATATCAAACACGGGCGGATTGACGAGGCGATGAGCCACATCCACACGGCCCGGCAAAGTTTGCAGCGTTTTGAACGGGAGCTCCGGGACGTCGGGACGAACGGTCCGGACAACTTGGAAATCGGCGGATTTTTGAAGTTTTCGGATTATTTTTTCGATGGGCTGGTCTCCGATTGGCTGGTACAGGGACAGATCAACGACAGTTTGGATCAGGTCCGCGCCAATAGCGCGGCGGTCAACGAAGTGCAGCGCGGTCTGGAGTCCGCCAAACGCAAGCTTGAATCGGAACGGGCGGAAGTACATCGCAAATACGTGCAGACGGTGGAGCTGTATTCCTAGCGTCACACGCAAGACAGGCTCAGGAACTAGAGGTTCCTGGGCTTGTTTTGTAATACAAATGCGTCCCGGTGCAAATAGCTATAGGAAAAAGAGAAAGGGCGGGCGGACATGAAGCGGACATGGTGGAAGGAAAGCGTCGTGTACCAAATATATCCGATCAGCTTCAAGGATTCGAATGGGGACGGGGTTGGGGACCTGCGCGGCATCCTTTCCAAGCTCGATTATTTGCAGGACCTCGGCGTCGACGTGGTTTGGGTGTGTCCGATCTACAAATCGCCGGGGCATGACAACGGTTATGACATTAGCGACTACTGCAACATCGATCCCGAGTTCGGCACGATGGAGGATTTCGACGAGCTACTGGAAGGGCTGCACGCGCGGGGAATGAAGCTGATGATGGATCTGGTGCTCAACCACACTTCCGACGAGCATCCCTGGTTCCTGGAATCGCGGCAGTCCGCGGATCATCCCAAGCGGGACTATTATATTTGGCGGAAAGGCAAAAACGGCGGCCCGCCGAACAATTGGGAATCGTATTTCAGCGGCTCCGTATGGGAGTACGACGAAAGTACCGGAGAGTACTACCTGCACTTGTATTCCAAACATCAGCCCGACCTCAATTGGGAAAATCCCGCGGTGATCCGCGAATTGCACGACATGGTCCAGTGGTGGCTCAAAAAAGGCGTGGACGGTTTCCGCTTCGATGCCGTCGCGCATATCGTCAAGGCTGCCGGGCTTCCGGACGCGGACAATCCGAACCAGGCGCCGACGGTCCGGGCTTACGAGCTGTTTTCCAATCTCGATGACGTACATACGCTGCTGCAGAACCTATACGATAACGTGTTGTACTACTACGACATCATGACCGTGGGCGAAACTTCCGGGTTAGGACCCGAGCAGGCGCTGGACTACGTGGGGGACGACCGCCGCGAGCTCAACATGACGTTTCAATTTGAGCATATGTTCCTCGACGCCGGCTCGGCGGGCAGCGGCAAATGGGATGTCGTTCCCTGGAAGCTGACGGAACTGAAGCAGGTGATGACCCGCTGGCAAACGGTACTGCACGGCAGGGGATGGAACGCCAATTATTGGTGCAACCACGACCAGCCGAGATCGGTTTCCCGTTTCGGGAACGATGCGGAGGCCTATCGCGTGCCGTCGGCCAAAATGCTGGCCACCTTCCTTCATATGCTGGAAGGGACGCCGTATATTTACCAGGGGGAAGAAATCGGCATGACCAACGCCGACTTCAGAACGATCGGCGATTACCGCGACGTGGAGACGCACAACTTCTATGAGGAACAGCGGCTTGTCGGCGTGCCGGAGGCCGAGATCATGCGGGCGATCCGGCTGAAGAGCCGCGACAACGCCCGCACTCCGATGCAATGGGAAGCCGGCCCGCAAGCCGGTTTCACCACCGGAACCCCTTGGATCCGGGTGAACGCCAATCACAAGCGGATCAACGTCGAGGGCGCGATCCAAGACCCGGAATCCATCTACCACTATTACAAGCGGTTGATCCAGCTGCGGAAAAGGCATGCAGTCATCGTATACGGCGAGTATCGTCTCTTGCTGCCCGACCATCCGGAAGTTTATGCCTTTACCCGAACGCTGGGGCAGAGCCGTCTGCTGGTGATATTGAATTTCTTTGCCGGCGAGCCGGTGTTCGAATGGCCGGAAGAGGAGATGAAACCGAAGGACATCGAGCTGCTGATTTCCAATTACGAGCCCCGGATTCAGGAGGACCTCCACCGAGTGCAGCTTCGCCCCTATGAAGCCAGGGTTTACCTGCAGCGGACCTAACCCGCCGGTTCGGCTCCGGTACAATCGAAAAACGCGAATAGTCGTCGGTCGTGCGGCGTGCTACACTGGAAAAAAGATTGGTTCCACAAACGGAATAACTTTGATGATTAGGGGTGGAGGCATGGAAGGGATATTGGACTGCCGGGCCTCGGATTTCCGGCAGATAGACCACAAGGCGTTATCAATCGCCATCCGCGGGCGGCGGCATACGTATGTGCGGATGGCCGCCTCGGCGCCGAGGTAGCGGCCATGCGCATCGGAGTCGTATCGGATACGCATATGCCGCGCCGGGGGGCGGAGTTGCCGCCCAAGCTGATGCAAAGCTTTAAAACCTGTGATCTGATCCTGCATCTCGGGGATTGGGTCACGATGGACGTTTACGAGCAATTGGCCGCGCTGGCACCGGTGGACGGGGTCGCGGGCAATAACGACCCGGCCAACCTCATCCGGCGGTTTGGGCAGCATAAAATCCTGGAGCTGGGTGGCAAGAGATTCGGATTAACCCACGGCCATTTGCCGGGCGGCGGCCACGGCGCGCACGAAAACGCTCAGCGGGTGTTTGCCGGAAAGCCGGTGGACGCCGTATTGTTTGGTCATTCCCATAAGCCGCACCTCAGCGAAAACGGGGGAGTCCTGTGGTTTAACCCGGGTTCGCCGACCGACAAGCGGCGGGAACCGAAATACAGTTTTGGCCTGATCGAGTTCACGGCGAAGGGGCTTCAGGCGAAACATATTTATATGGACAAAAAATGATCGCGTTAGGCTATAAGTGCGTGTTCAAAAAGTGCAAGAGCCTGTTCACACGGACCGGGGTAACCCGTCAGCGGATGAGCGGGCTTTTTCTTCGCCTTTGCCCCTAAGTGCCTAAACCTGTTATTGACGGATAATTGACCACCATTTAATATAGGAATAATACTTCATGTCCTGTATAGGCGTATGCATGTCCACGGACGCTTCATTACTTTTATCTATAAAAGCGTTAACAGGATCATGCTTTACAGCTTAAATTGCGTAGGGCCATTATCCATTAAAGAGAAAGGGGAAATAGAAAAATGAAGAAGAAGCTCGGATTGATTCTTGGATTATCGTTGATGCTGCTCGTCGCCGGCTGCGGCGGCAATAATGCCGGTTCCGGCAATGCGGCGAATGGAGGAAACAACGGAGGTACCGAAGCAGCAGCCCCGGCAAATTCAGGGGAAGCCGCGGAACCGTCCAAAGATTCTTACAAAGTCGCCATTTCGCAAATCGTGGAGCATCCTTCGCTCGACGCGACGCGGGAAGGTTTCCTGGCGGCACTGAAGGACGCAGGCATCGTGGAAGGCGAAAATCTGCAGCTTGATTACAACAATGCCCAAGGGGATCCGACGAACAACACGACCATCGCGCAAAAAATCGCCGGCGAGACATATGATCTGGTGTTGGCGATCGCTACGCCTCCGGCACAGGCCGTGGCTCAGCAAGTGAAAAACTCGCCGATTTTGTTTGCGGCGGTAACCGATCCGATCGATGCGAAGCTGGTGGATAATTTGGAGAAACCGGGCGGTAATATCTCCGGCGCGTCCGACACCAACCCTGAAGCGATTACGAAGCTGATGGATTTTGTCGCGGCGAATTTCAAGGATGTGAAATCGGTTGGTTTGGTGCTGAACCAAGGGGAGCCGAATGCCGTCATTATGGCGGATCATGCGGAAAAAGCGCTTGAGGCGCACGGCATCAAGCTCGTCAAAGCTTCGGTAACCAATACGTCGGAAGTGAAGCAAGCGGCGGAATCGCTGGTCGGCCGCGTGGACGCCTTGTACATTACGCTCGACAACACGGTCGTGGAAGCCGTCAGTACGGTGATTCAGGTCGCCAACGAAAACGACCTGCCGTTCTTCTCCAGTGACCGCGATACAGTGGAACACGGCGCTTTTGCTACCGTCGGTTTCAAATATTACGACCACGGGTACCAGGTTGGGCAAATGGCCGTCGACGTGCTGAAGAACGGCAAAAAAGTCGGGGATATGAAAGTGACGGTTCCGGATAAGCTCGATTTGATCCTGAATTTGAAGGCGGCCGCCGAGCAAGGCATCGAAGTGACCGATGCGATGAAAGAGCAAGTGAACGACAAGGAGAACAATCTGATTGAATAGGCTGCGAAGCTTCCAAACCTGGAGGAGGTACACATCATGATGAACTCGCTGCTCGGAGCATTGGAATCCGGCTTGCTATACGCGCTCATGGCGCTTGGCGTTTACATTACCTTCCGGATTCTGGACTTTCCGGATTTGACCGTGGACGGCAGCTTCACGACCGGCGGCGCGATCGCCGCGATCATGATCACGGGGGGAATCTCCCCCTGGATCGCCACCGCTGCCGCCTTTTTCGGCGGGTTGATCGCCGGAGCGCTCACCGGGCTTATTCATACTAAAGGACGCATCAACGGATTGCTGTCCGGGATCTTGATGATGATCGCGTTATATTCGATCAATATGCGCATCATGGGCAAACCGAACGTAGGACTGCTGGGTGAAACTACGCTGTTCACCTCCCTGTCCCCGTTGGTTCTGATGCCGTTCGTCGTGATTGCGGTCAAGCTGCTGCTGGACTTGTTTTTCCGTACGGAGTTGGGACTGGCGCTTCGCGCGACCGGCGACAACCAGCGGATGATCCGCAGCCTCGGCGCCCATACGGACTTTACGATCATTGTCGGGCTCAGTTTATCCAACGGCCTGGTTGCTTTGTCCGGGGCGTTGATCGCCCAGCAGTCCGGTTTTGCCGACATTACGTCCGGCATCGGGATGATCGTGATCGGCCTCGCTTCCGTAATTATCGGCGAAGCGATATTCGGGGCGCGAACGGTGTTCTGGGCGACGCTGGCGGCGGTCCTCGGCTCGATCGTCTACCGGGCGGTCGTGGCTTTGGCCTTGCGGATCGACTGGTTGGAGCAAACGGATTTGAAGCTGATTACGGCCGTGATCGTTCTCTTCGCGCTGGTGCTGCCTTCGGTGCAAAGAACCTGGAAGCAAAAGAAGCTTGCCCGCAAGCGGGCCGGGGAAATAACGTCTCTGGCGGCCGGGCAAAAAAGCGTGGGAGGTGGGCTCTGATGCTGCAGCTATCCCGCGTATCCAAGCTGTTCCATCCCGGTTCACCGGATGAGAAAATCGCGCTGATCGACGTGAACCTGCACCTGGCGCCGGGCGACTTCGTCACCGTCATCGGCAGCAACGGGGCCGGCAAATCGACGTTGATGAACATGATTTCCGGCGTGATCAAACCCGATGCCGGCGAGGTCCGCATCGGGGGCACCGACATCGGCCACCTCCCGGAATACAAGCGGAGCCGCTGGATCGGCCGCGTGTTTCAGGATCCGATGGCCGGGACAGCGCCGCATATGTCGATCGAGGAGAATTTGGCGATGGCCTATTCCCGCGGCAAGCGGCGCGGCCTCCGCATCGGCGTCAACGCGAAGCGGCGGGCGATGTTCCAGGACCAGCTCAGCCGTCTGGGCATCGGCCTCGAAAGCCGGCTACGCGCCAAGGTCGGCACGTTGTCCGGCGGGGAGCGGCAGGCGCTTAGCCTGCTGATGGCGACGTTCACCGAGCCGCAAATTTTGCTGCTCGACGAGCACACCGCCGCGCTGGATCCGGCCCGCGCCGAGCTGGTCACGAGGTTGACGCAGGAGATCGTCAGCGAGCTGCGCCTGACCACGCTGATGGTCACGCATAACATGGAGCAGGCGATTCGTCTCGGCAACCGCCTGATTATGATGGACGGCGGCCGCATCATTCTCGACGTGGACGCATCGAAGAAACATGACTTGACCATGGAGCGGCTGCTTGGCGAATTCGAGCGCATCAGCGGCCACAAGCTGGCCGATGATCGCGTGGTGCTCGGCAGTTAAGGATTATACCAAAATACAAAAAAGCGCGGGTGAAGGAGACGAATGCTCCTTTTCCCGCGCTTTTTCTTGGAGCTCCTCTCGGTTAACGGCGTACCCGTACGCTGCTGTCGTTACGAATGCCGTCCCGCAGCAACCATCCGTGGAAGAAGTATTCGAAAACGCCAAGGACCAGGGTGATGGCCAACATTTCTCCGAACGAGAGCGTCCATTCCGCGTTAGCGGCAATCGCCCAAAGGAATACGAATACGAGCAGCGCGTCCGTCAGGGTAGCGGCGGCGTTATTGGTCCGGGGGAGGATAAATAAATCTCCGAATAAATAGGCGAGAACGGATAACGCTAAAGCTGTCAATAACGCGGATATGAGCGAAGCGTTGCTTAACAGCATCAGCATGGCGACGATGATCACCCCGTTGCCCAGCAGTTTGACGATGAACTTGTTCATGCGATGCACCTCCTTGTCCTGCCGCATATTTTTCCCGGGTAGGGTTACGGCTATGCAATATGTAGGTAACGAACCATCATACGACGAAGAAAGTGGGACATACGATGAATTACGACTGCATTATCGTTGGGGGCGGTATCGCCGGGTTGCAAGCGGCCATCCAGTTGGGGCGTTACTCGGCACATCAGGTAGTAGTGATTGATTCCGGTTACGGCCGGTCTACGCTTTGCCGCCAATATCATAATCTGCTGGGCCATCCGGACGGCATTTCGGGCGAGGAGCTGCGCAGCCGGGGGAGACGGCAGGCGGAATCGTACGGGATTCAGTTTATTCGGGACAAAGTGACGCGGGCGGAAAAACAAGAAACCGGGTTCCGTTTCACCGGGTCAAGCGGGGAGCGGTATGCCGGCAGAACCGTATTACTCGCTACCGGGTTGCAGGACCGATTCCCGGACATTCCCGGTCTCGTGCCGACGCTGGGACTTAGCGTGTATGTGTGCCCCGATTGCGACGGTTATGAAATCCGGGACCGCAAAACGGTGCTGATGGGCTCGGGCCGAGCGGGCGCCGAGATGGCGCTGGTCTTGGCGGAACGGACCGGCGATGTAACGTATATCAACCATGAGCGGACGGAATTTCCGCAGCCGCTGAAGCGGCAAATCGCGGAGCGCGGGATCCGGTATGAAGAGGGCGAAATCGCCGAGGTGCTGCAATCCGCAGGCATGATCTCGGGCGTCGTTCTGGAGGACGGCCGGAAATTGCCCGCCGAACGGGGGTTTATCGCTTTTGGCGGGAATAAGGTCCACTCCGAGCTGGCGGCGCAGCTCGGCGTCAATATCAGCGGCAATCGTCATGTGGAGGCCGATCCCCGCACGAAGGAAACAAACGTCCCCGGCGTGTGGGTTGCCGGCGATCTCGGCCTGCATGCCGAGCAGGTCAGCGTAGCCATGGGCGAAGGTTCGATTGCCGCAATTTGGATTCATAAAGAACTAAGTCCGTGCTATAATCAGTTGAACGGAGGGGATGAAAAGGATGATTCTTGAAGTGGCCCAGCTGCAGGTCAAACCCGGCATGATCAATGAATTCGAAAGCAATTTCCGCAAAGCGTCCAAGATTATCGCCAGGATGGACGGCTACCTCGAGCACGAGCTCCACAAATGCGTGGAAACGGAGAATAAGTACATCCTGCTCGTCAAGTGGCAATCGATTACCGCGCATGAAGTCGGATTCAGGCAATCCCCCGATTATCAGGAGTGGAAGGCCTTATTGCATCATTTTTACGATCCGTTTCCGACCGTGGAGCATTATGTTCATATTAAGCACGAGACCGATTAAAACGGATTTAGGAGGCCAATTGCTCAATTTTACGACGTATCACGAAGGCATGCATTTCAGCGTGATTAAGCTGTACAACAAAATTATTCAAGGATCGTGAGATATTACATATGACAGTCGACTTCGAATATACGATTGAAGATGCAGGATTAGAGGATTTGCCGGCGATCGTCGAGATTTACAACGAAACGATAGCCGGCCGGATGGTGACGGCGGACTTGGAACCGGTCGCTGTGGAAAGCCGCCGGAAATGGTTTGACGAGCATTCCCCGGAGTTCCGCCCGTTATGGGTGATGCGCTCTGACGGCCAGGTCATCGCTTGGCTCAGCTTCCAATCCTTTTACGGGCGGCCCGCCTATAACGCCACCGCGGAGATTAGCATTTACATCTCGGAAGCTTACCGTACACGGGGAATCGGCGGGATATTACTGAACAAAGCCATTTCGGCCTGCCCGGATATTCAGGTGAAAACCCTGCTTGGCTTCGTCTTTGCGCATAATGAACCCAGCCTTGCGCTGCTTGGCAAATTCGGCTTCGAGAAATGGGCCCACATGCCCCGGGTCGCCAATTTGGACGGGGTAGAGCGGGATCTCGTCATTTTGGGCAAGCGGGTAGAAGCCTAACGATCATGATTTTGAATGGAGAAAACCTATATTGAACGAGTGGATCAAGCAAATCACCGATTGGTTTTTAGAAACGACCCAACTGAGCGGGTATTCCATCCTGTTATTGACGATTCCGCTGGCCGTAGTTCAAGGCATATTCGGCTTTTTTCCTTTTGCCACGCTGGTGATGCTGCATATATCCCTGCTTGGCATAATGAACGGCCTATTGGCCAGTTGGATCGCCGGAACGGCGGCGGGGCTGATCGTCTACCTGTTGTGCCGGTATTTTTTTACCGGCTGGTTTAACCGCAAATGGATGAACAAACTGAAAAAGTACGAGAAATGGCAAAAAGGGTTGGACCGTTACGGGGTGTGGGCCGTCATTTTTCTCCGTACGGTGCCGATCATGCCCAACAATCTCATTTCCTTCATGTCGGCGGTATCCGATTTAAAGCCCGCTTCGTATGTATGGTCCAATTTGGTCGGCAATTTGTCCAGCATTTGGCTGTTCGGCATTTTGAGCGCCCCGATCGTTTTTCCGGGTATGGATTTAAGAGAGTTGATTTTTTCCTACGCGGGATTCCTGCTGGTATTGGGCATCGTCTTCTTCGTGAGGAACCGCAACATGACGAAAAAAGACCGGGGGATGATGACCTAGCTATCGCATGGATCGGACCCTGAATTGGAAAAGCTATAAAGAGAAGCCACTTGGATAGGGGGCGATCGGTTTGAAAGATCGTGATCATTCTGTAACTGCAAATGCCGCTCCCAAACAGCGTAAGCTGTTGTTTAGCGCCGGACTCAGCTGGATGTTCGACGCGATGGATGTCGGCATTATTTCGTTTATCGCGGCCGCGTTGGCGGTCGAGTGGAGCTTGACCCCGCAGCAGACCGGGCTCTTCACCGCCATCAATTCGGTCGGGATGGCCTTCGGCGCGGCGATCGCCGGTTATATGGCGGACAAGTTCGGCCGCAAATCCGTGCTGCTGTGGACGCTGCTGATCTTCTCGGTCGCGAGCGGCTTGTCCGCCGCGGCAACGAGTTTCGGCATCCTGTGCGTACTGCGCTTTATCGCCGGTTTCGGCTTGGGGGGAGAGCTGCCGGTCGCTTCGACGCTGGTGTCCGAATCGGTGCCGGCCAAGGAACGGGGCAGGGCGGTCGTGCTGCTGGAAAGCTTCTGGGCCGCCGGCTGGATCGCATCCGCTTTGATCTCGTATTTCGTCATTCCGGACTACGGATGGCAGGCCGCTTTCCTGATCGGAGCCGTACCGGCGCTTTACGCGCTGTACTTGCGTAAAGCGATACAGGATCCGGTCCGATTTAAGGAACAGGCCATGAGCCGCAAAGGGAAGGGGCCTTCGTTCCGCGAGCGCTTCATGTCCGTGTGGGCAGCGCCGCACCGGCGCTCGACCATTATGCTGTGGATCCTGTGGTTTACCGTTGTCTTTTCGTATTACGGCATGTTCTTATGGCTGCCGTCCGTCATGGTGCTCAAAGGCTTCAGCCTGGTGAAGAGCTTCGAATACGTGCTGATCATGACCTTGGCGCAGCTGCCGGGTTATTTTACAGCGGCTTACTTCATCGAGAAATTCGGCCGGAAATTCGTGCTGGTGCTCTATTTGCTGATGACTGCGGTTAGCGCCGCATGGTTCGGCAACGCAACGAGCGAAGGCATGCTGCTGGCTGCCGGGATTTGTTTATCTTTCTTTAACCTGGGGGCGTGGGGCGGAATGTATGCCTATACCCCGGAACTGTACCCGACGAAGGTCCGATCGACGGGCGTGGGGCTGGCCGCTTCATTCGGGCGGATCGGCGGGATCATCGCCCCTTATTTGGTCGGCATGCTCGTTGCCCGGGAGGTGGCCATCGGGGGGATTTTCTGGATGTTTTTCGTGACGATCCTGATCGGGGCGCTGGCGGTGTTCCGGCTGGGTACGGAAACGAAGGGGAAAGAACTCGCCGACTAGGCACAGAAGGATTGGATGTATGCCATAAAGGCCTCTGGCCGTATCCCTTGCGGATACGGACCAAAGGCCTTTTCGGTGTTTTTACGATTCAGGGCGGGGTTACGTCAAGTCCGCGGTCTCCAGGTGTTCTCCAGGTTTCAATGCATGTCCCTGAATGCCGCTGCGTCTCAATTCGGACATAAACCGCTCTCCATCCTGGGCAATCGCGTCAAACGTATTGTAATGTACCGGGACGACGTGTTTGGCACCGATCCATTCCGCAGCCGTCAGGGCATCCTCCGGCCCCATGGTGAAATGGTCGCCGATCGGAAGCAGCGCCAAATCGACCGGACGGCGGCTGCCCACCAGCTTCATGTCGCTAAACAACGCGGTATCTCCGGCATGATACAGGGTATAACCATCGATCTCCAGGAGGATGCCCGCAGCCACGCCAAGATACAGGCTGATGCCGTCCCGGTTGACCGAAGCGCTGTGAAGCGCCGGAACCCATTTCAACTTGCCGAACGGGAATTGCCGCGAGCCGCCCAGGTTCATCCCTACGGTTTGCAGCCCGGCCGCGGCAAAATAATCCGCCAGCTCGACGATCGCCAGAATCGGGGCGTTGTTCCGTCTGGCGATGCTTTCCGCATCCGCGATATGATCGGAATGCCCGTGCGTAAGAAGGACATAATCGGCCTTGATCTCGTCCGCCGCCGCTCCGGCTGCCGGATTCCCCGTAAGGAACGGGTCGATGATCAGCTGATGTTTTCCCGTTTGCACAAGAATGCAGGAGTGTCCCAAATAAGTGATTTTCATCGTTATCCCCTCTCTGGAAAAGAGTTCCTTCTTGTCTATTATAGCCGCCGAGTGCCGGCAAGTCACATTGGGGCGATGGGGGGCCTGCATAAAAGCTTGAATTTGCCATATGATTTGGGAGTGGCTCATTTGCGCCGAAGGGTTGAAGTTTACGACTTGGGGGAAATCTAAAAAAAATAGTTGTTTTGCGGAAAGGACGACCCAGTGAAAATTATCATTACGCAAATGGAAGCCGTGGAAAAGGGCGTTTGGCCCAAAGTCCAGACCGAGTTCGGATTAACGGACGAAGAAGATGTGTGGGAGCGGGAGCAATTCATTCTTACCGAAGAACAAGCGCGGGAATGGGGGCTCATCCGATAGGAAAATCGCACATCGGACGTGAAAGACGTTGATTCCGAAGGAAGGTAACGTTAATATGGAGATTGGGTCTTTGACTTAATGGCTTAGGGTAAGGAGGAGATAGACATGAAAATCGAAGTATGGTCGGATTTTGGATGTCCGTTTTGTTACATCGGCAAACGCCGCCTGGAAAAAGCGTTGGAATCCTTTGAACATCGGGACGGAGTGCAAGTGGTGTACCGCAGCTTTGAACTGGATCCAGGGGCGCCGAAGAGTACCGAATCGAGCATTCATGAACTCTTGGCGGTGAAATACGGTCTCAGTCTTCAGCAAGCGCAGGAATCGAATCAGAATGTGGCGGCGCAAGCGAAAGCGGAAGGACTCACTTACAACTTTGATACGATTATTCCGACGAATACGTTTGATGCCCACCGGCTGGCGCATTACGCAGGCGAACAAGGCAAAGCGAAAGAGATGACGGAGCGTTTGTTCCGAGCCTATTTTACGGACTCATTACATATCGGTGACTTGGATACCTTGCTTCGGTTGGCCGAGGAGGTTGGTCTAAGCGGTACGGAGGTCCGGAATGCATTGGCGCAGGATGCCTACGCCGAACAGGTCCGCGAGGACGAGAGCGAAGCGAGAAGACTGGGCATCCGCGGCGTGCCGTTTGTCGTGATGCGGGGGAAATACGCAGTTTCCGGCGCGCAGCCGCTGGAAATTTTTCAAGGCGCGCTGCAGCGGGCTTGGGAGGATCAGGCCTAAGTCGTGTCGAAAGCATAAAGCAGCACAAAAAAACGCTGATCCTCAAAGGGTCAGCGTCTCATTTCCATGATTATAAAATAAAACTTGTATTACTTCATATCCTATGGTAAAATGACGGATAGCCAATCACATTGCATTCACGCAATAATCTCCTCAATAATAGCATAATACCAATGATTTGTCAAATGGTTAACCGGTTTTAGAGATATAGAGCGTTTTTCGCAATTTTCATTTTTTAGGGTGGGGGTCTGAAAGATGACAGAGGACTTGAAGCATAATGAGATGGAGTATACCGACGACCTGACGTTGCCGCCAGGGATAAAAATTGATGACCCGGTCCGGATGTATTTGAAGGAAATCGGTCGGGTGCCTCTGTTGTCCGCCGAAGAGGAAATCCAGCTTGCCCAGCGGATCGAAAACGGGGATGAAGAAGCCAAACGGCGTTTGGCCGAGGCCAACCTGCGCCTCGTCGTCAGTATCGCCCGCCGTTACGTCGGCCGCGGCATGGTGTTTCTGGACCTCATCCAGGAAGGCAATATGGGCCTCATCAAGGCCGTGGAGAAATTCGATTATTCCAAGGGTTTCAAATTCAGCACGTATGCAACCTGGTGGATTCGCCAAGCGATTACCCGGGCGATTGCCGACCAGGCCAGAACGATCCGGATTCCGGTGCATATGGTGGAGACGATCAACAAGCTGATCCGCATCTCCAGACAGCTGCTGCAGGAAATCGGACGGGAACCAACGCCGGAGGAAATTGCCAAGGAAATGGAGCTTACGCCGGATAAGGTCCGCGAAATCATGAAGATCGCACAGGAGCCCGTTTCGCTGGAAACCCCGATCGGGGAAGAGAACGACTCGAACCTGGGCGATTTCATTGAGGATCACGATGCTCCTGCACCTGCGGAAGCAGCCGCTTACGAGCTGCTCAAAGAGCAACTGGAGGAAGTGCTCGACACGCTGACCGAACGCGAGGAGAACGTATTGCGGCTGCGTTTCGGCATGGATGACGGACGCACGCGCACGCTTGAAGAGGTCGGCAAGGAATTCGGCGTAACCCGGGAACGGATTCGCCAGATCGAAGCCAAGGCGTTGCGTAAGCTGAGACATCCGAGCCGCAGCAAACGGTTGAAGGATTTTATGGAATAAAAAACGGAAAGCTCTCTAAGGACGATTCCTTAGGGAGCTTTTTTGTCTAGGTCTGGGGATTAGCGTTGGGGGCGGGAGACTGACCGGATGGGACGAAGCTTTGCCAGCACCTTCGAGGTGAGCGGGCGGATGCATTGATACTTGCCGCCCTTGCCTCTTTGCGGGCGAATCATCCGTCCCGAGCCGGGTTTGGCCACCCGGGCTCCAAACACCTGCATAAACCAGTCGACCGGATAGGAAATGGACAGCAACCCGTTCTCCGAACCGGCAAAATTGACCGCTGCCGCCAGGTTGCCCTTGAGGGTCAACCAAACGGAGCCCGAGTCCCCTTCGAGCGAAACCGGGCGTTTCCCGCGGATGACGCTTTGGTCCTTGAAGGTAATCGTACCCAGGTTGCCGTAATCGCCGTAATCGACCTGGACGTCCGTATGGATCGATTCCACCGTACCGGTAACGGAGCCGGTCGTGCGGCCGACCTTTTTGAACCTGTCGCCCACCTTATAGGAGCGGACATGTCCGGGAACGACGCCAAACACGGCATAAGCCGGTTTGAGCAGGGAACGCTTTAGTGGTTTGGACGTGGCCGCATCCAAATAATTGGGGCGCGTTCGGCTGAGCCGGACAAACCGGTCCACCTGCCCGATCCGGTCTCTGGCGGGAGTGCCGCCGTCGGCCCCGCCGGGCTGGAACGTTGCGGAGAAGCGGCGGGTGTTGTTATTCACCAGCACGTGGTTATTGCTCAAAATTAGCCTGCTGCTGCCGCAAGCGCCGTCGCTCACGACCAGTCCCGCGGTGCCGGACGAATCGAACGTACCGACGCTGTAGCCGGCGACGACCGGACGGATGCGTCCGGTGAATTTGCCGCCGTGGGTACCCCTTTTGCAAAAACGCGGGGACTTGACGATGCGGATCGGTACGCCGGCCCGGGGCTTCAGATAACGAGGCAAGGCGGTGCGGCGGTTTTTTCCGCCTTTTCTCTTGCCGGCGGTCGTGGAGAGGGCGTCGGCATAAACGATGATCGCAGCTCCTTTGCCCGGACGTTTGGGATCATGCAAGCCGACGCCTACGCCATGGATCCCTCTTTTTTTCAGCATGGTTCCGGCAATACGCTGCTTTAGCAAATAAGCTTTACGAAAACTGGCCAAACCGAATCACCTTTTCTCGCATATTCGCGGATTTGCTTTATCCTATGCAGCGGCCAGGGCGGGGGATTGCATTTTGGGCATGAGTCGGGATAGGGGAAATTAGCCGATGATCCGCATTCCCAGCCACGCGCATAAGAGTCCAAGGGAGGCGGAAGACAGCACATAAACGGCAGCCTGCCGTTTATGCCCGTTTCCTATCAAAGTGACAGTCTCGTAACCAAACGTCGAAAAAGTCGTATAAGCTCCGCAAAAACCCGTGCCGAGCAGAAGCCAGCTCCATTCGGAAATCGCTTGCTCCGCGTGCAGCGCCGTTAATGCGCCGAGAAGCAAGGAACCGGTAAGGTTGATAATCCATGTTCCCCAAGGGAACCGGGTGCCGGTTTTGGCGGTGCGGCTACTGATCCACTGGCCCAGATAGTAGCGCAGCAGCGTACCCAACACGCCTCCGAGGCCTACGATGGCGATCATGCGGATTCACCTGCTTTCTTCCGGTTTATGCGGCCTAGGGCAACGCCGGCTCCGGCCATAAGGAGCCCCCCGATGACGCTGGCGAGGACGTAGGCGAGCGCGGTGAAGGGATGATGGCTATGTACGGCATCCACGGTTTGCACCGTAAAGGTGGAGAATGTCGTAAACGCGCCGGTAAATCCCGTGCCGACGCCGAGCCGCACCTCCGGTCGAATGGGCCATTTGGCCGCCATGGTAAAAAACCAGCCGAGAAACAAGCAGCCGGCTAAATTGATCAGGAAGGTGGGCAGCGGGAAAGATCCGGCGGCCGGTATCCACAGGCTCAATTCATAGCGCAGCGCAGTGCCTAAAAATCCGCCGAGAATAAGGGCAAACACATTCATTAAGGGATCGACCTCCAAAAAATAGATAGACTCCTACCAGTGGATACTGGTAGGAGTCATCAGCTCAAAGAGCGGTTCAGGCGAACTCCATCGCCTTATTGCACTGGCACCATTTTATGTGATCGGACGAGTTTAGTCAATACGGTTTAAGTGAAGATCGTAATCGTTGGCGCGGAAATGGTCTGCGGAGTCGTAATCGTCGATGCAACGCCGGTAAAGCTTCCAACTTCCAACTGTACGGGAATGCCTTCGCCGACATCGACCGTGTCCAGCACCAGGCTGGCCGTTGTCAGGGTCGAAAGAGATTCCTGCTGGATCACACCGTTGATGTAAACGTTAAAATAATCGCTTCCGGTTAAGGTCGGCAAATCGGTAATCGCGGCATCCGCGTCATCGACAAAGCTAGCGGCGGGAATCGTCGTGTCCGTTGCTCCGATCATCGCGGCCGTAACCGTGGTGAAATACCGGGTCACTGCAGGCGTTATCGTAGTGGTTACGACCCCGCCCGAGGCTACAGGGGCAGTAGAAACGGCGGTATATACGGGTTTAATTACTGGCATTTGGTTCATCTCCTTTTCTTTGATGTTATCGAGAGATTCGATACATGATAGTAAATGAAGTAGCTTCGCTAATAGAAACGGCATTATTCCTTGGTAAATGATATATTTTCTTTCGCACGGCAAGCAGGGGACATTCGTCTATTCCGCCTTTAAACGGGGGGACATATGATAATGCAACGAATTTTAGGCCATTGGAGATCCAGGCGGGGGGAATGGCAGGGTGAAAGCCGAGAAATGCGCAGCCGTTCGCGAAATGCAGGGGGTGAAGAGAAAACGTAAGCTGAGGTCAAAGAGAGAACGGAAATTACGGGCGCCGGTCCGCAAACGACCCAGCAGTTGGAAACGCTGGCGGAAACGAATGCGTCGGGCGGATCTGCTCCTTTGCCGGTATCGCCGGCAGCTTCGCCGGGTCGAATACGCGGCCCGGGGGAAGGCGCCGGTTCGAGAGCACGGAGCAGTCGGCGAGCCGGGACACGCAGGAGCGCCGGGACCTTGGGGCCCGCGGGGCGAGACCGGGCAAGCTGGTGCAGCGGGGCCGTGGGGTGCGCCGGGCGAGGCCGGGCCTGTAGGTCCAGCGGGGCCGCAGGGAGCGCCGGGCGAGGCCGGACCTGTAGGTCCAGCGGGGCCGCAAGGAGCGCCGGGCGAGGCCGGGCCTGTAGGTCCAGCAGGGCCGCAGGGAGCGCCGGGCGAGGCCGGACCTGTAGGTCCAGCGGGGCCGCAGGGAGCACAGGGCGAAGCCGGGCCAGCAGGCCCAGCGGGGCCGCAGGGTGCACCTGGCGAAGCCGGGCCAGCAGGCCCAGCGGGGCCGCAGGGTGCACCTGGCGAAGCCGGTCCGGCAGGTCCAGCGGGGCCGCAGGGAGCGCCGGGCGAGGCCGGGCCAGCAGGCCCAGCGGGGCCGCAGGGTGCACCGGGCGAAGCCGGTCCTGTAGGTCCAGCGGGGCCGGAAGGTCCGCCCGGCCCACCTGGTCCGCCGGTGGAAGCGATCCTTGTGACGCCCAGCGTGTTTCGTTATTTTTATGAGCCGCCTGACGAACTGCAGGGGGAAATCGTCGTGATCCCCGCCGCCCAGTTCACTGACGATGAGGGGAACGCGCCGGCGGAATTTGCCGGGATCGGGGCCGACGCCTACTCTAATCTGTTCATCAACGGGATGATGCAGGAAGGCCGGATTTATGTGCTGGAGCCGGCATCTTTGACGCTGGATCTGACGCAGGATATGATATTGGCAGGAACGCCGATTATCCTGGAAAACGTGCAAATTACGGCGCAAGCGATGGCCTAATCGGCAGACGGGGATGTTGATCCAACCCGTTGACTACTAGGGCAAGGCTCCGGCTTTGTCCTGTTTCATTTGAACAAGGAGGGGTAGAGATGGAAGTCAAAGGCATCAATCATTTTTGTTTTTCCGTATCCGACCTGGACCGCTCGATCGCGTTTTATGAGCAGGTATTTGGGGCCAAGATATGCGTAAAGGGCAGGAAGCTGGCCTATTTCGATCTGAACGGGCTTTGGATCGCCCTGAATCAGGAGGAGGTCACGCGCGACGCGGAACTCCGTACATACACGCATATCGCTTTTACGATCGAAGAGCGGGATGTCGAGGCTTTCCTGAATCGGCTGCGTCATTTGCAGGTTGAGATATTACCGGGGCGTGAACGGGATTTCCGGGACAAACCGTCCATCTATTTCCGCGATCCCGACGGGCATTTGTTCGAATTCCACGCCGGCACGTTAGCCGACCGGCTGGCGTATTACAAAGAGGACAAAACCCACATGACTTTTTATTGACGCGAAAACAATTTTCCAGCTGGGGTTTCGGCGTTTTTTGCGATAGAATAGGACATGTGTGATGGAAATCATACGCCAACTAAATCCTAGCGAAGTAGGTCAACATGAAAAAGTTCAAGAAGTTCTATATCGAAACGACCAGTATCTGCAATCTGGCTTGCAGCTTTTGCCCGCCGACGCATCGTCAGGCACAGTTCATCAAGGTCGAAGATTTCCGCAAAATCCTCGACGATATCAAGCCGCATACGGACTACATTTATTTTCACGTCAAAGGGGAGCCGCTGCTGCATCCCAAAATCGACCAGCTGCTCGATATCAGCCACGAACAAGGGTTCAAGGTGAATATCACGACCAACGGAACGCTGCTTCCCAAAGTGCGCCACAAGCTGCTCGGCAAGCCGGCGCTGCGGCAGATGAATTTCTCGCTGCATAGCTTTGACGGCCACGAGGGCTCCACGGACCGCGAAGGGTATTTATCGAACATTTTATCCTTCGTCCGGGAGGCGGTGGCGAGCTCCGAGCTCATCGTATCGTTCCGGCTGTGGAATTTGACCCGGGACAACGAGACGAACCTCCAACGCAGCCGCAACCGCGCCACCCTTGAGCTGATCGAACGGGAGTTCGGGCTGGATTACCGGATCGAAGAGAAGGTCGTTCCCGGCAGCGGCGTGAAGCTAGCCGAACGGATTTACCTGAATCAGGATCATGAGTTCGAGTGGCCGCATTTGCAGGCGAAGGAGGACGACGGCAAAGGGTTTTGCCATGCGCTGCGCAACCAGGCCGGCATTCTGGTCGACGGCACGGTCATCCCCTGCTGCCTCGACGGGGAAGGCGTCATCAACCTGGGCAACGTGTATCAAACGCTGTTTTCGGAAATCGTGGAGGGAGAACGGGCCAATCGGCTGTACGACGGATTTTCCCGGCGCGAAGCGGTAGAGGAGCTGTGCCGGAAATGCGGGTACCGCCAGCGCTTTGGCGGTGGGGCATGATTGTAGCGGTTTGTTGAACTGAAAAAGGAGCCCCTCGGGCTCCTTTTTCAGTTGCTGCGTGTCATAAGGGAAAAATATGGCCTTATTCCCGTTAAGGCTGTGCATCGGCGGGAAATAGCGGAACGAAATGGCCTTATTTCCAGAAAACAGGCGGTTTCCTCGCGTTATATCTCCAAATTAGGCCCCATAATACCGCGCCTCAATCGGAAAATAACGCCATTTTTCACCGCTATTTTCCGACTGAGGCGAGTGAGCCAGAGGCCGCAGCTTATTCCGTGCCTACGGCTGGATTGCTTTCAGCTTTGCCGGATCGATCCGGGGCACAAGCCCTTCGGCGGCGGCACGATCCAATAGGGCGCTAACCGCGGCGTAGCCGTCCTCGCCCAAATCGGCGGTGTAGCGGTTCACATACAGGTTGATGTGAGCCTCGGTCACCTCGGGCGACATTTCTTGGGCATGGCTCATCACGTAATCGGCGGAAGCCTCGGGATGGGCCCAGGCGTATTCCACGGATTCCCGCGTCCAGCGGGCGATCGAAGCCAGGTCCAGCGACCGGCGGGCGATGATGGCGCCCAGCGGGATTGGTAACCCCGTATCGGCTTCCCACCAACTGCCCAGGTCCTGGAGCATGTCCAGTCCGTAGTTCCGGTAGGTGAAGCGTGCCTCGTGGATTACCAGTCCGGCATCGATGTCACCTCGCTTCACCGCCGGCATGATCTCGTCGAATGGCATGACGACGATGTCGCCGACGCCGCCCGGCACATGTTTGGCCGCCCATAGGCGGAAGAGCAGGTATGCGGTCGAGCGCTCGCTTGGCACCGCTACCCGGCGGCCCGACAGGTCCGCTGCCGACGCCGCGCCGGCCGTGAGAATGAGCGGGCCGCAGCCGCGGCCCAGCGCACCGCCGCAAGGCAGCAGCGCGTATTCGTCCAGCACCCAGGGGAGGGCGGCGTAAGAGATTTTCAGCACTTCGGGGCCGCTGCCGGAAGCGGCCAGCCCGTTCGTGATATCGATATCCGCGTAGGTTACGTCCAACTCGGACGCGCCGGGAATCAGCCCGTGCGCCCAGGCATGGAACACGAACGTATCGTTAGGACAAGGGGAAAAAGCGATTTTCATGATTGCAGCACCTCCGGTAGTTTAGCGCAGGCTTGTTCCAAAGCCTGCAGGGCTTCGCCGATTTTCCACAGCTCGCGTTGGCGCGGTCCGACCCGATTGGAAACGGCCCGCAGCTCCAGCGCGGGGATGCCGAATTGGCGGGCGGCTTCGGCTACGCCGTAGCCCTCCATTGCTTCGGCTCCGGCCCCGGGATAACGCGCGGCGAGCGCTTCGGCCGTTTCCGCCGTGCCGGTCACGGTCGACAAGGTCAGCACCGGGCCGAAATAGGCCGGCAGCCCGGCGGCCCGCAGCGCATCCGCCCAGCGGACGGCAGGCTCGTGCGCTACGGCGATCCGGGCCGAGCCGAAGCCGAGCTCGTCCACGCCGGCGAAGCCGTCCGGCGTCTCGGCCCCGAGGTCGGCGGCGATGATCTCGCTTGCTACGACCAGCGAGGCGATGCCGGCAACCTCGCCGAAGCCGCCGCCGATACCGGCGCTGATGACAAGGTCATAGCCGCCGCCTCCATCGCCGGCATCGCCAGCAACCGTGCGCGTGCCGGTTTTGGCCAGTACCGTGGCCGTGGCCGCCGCGGCGGCCGCCGGACCCACGCCGGCCAGATGCACGTCGGCGGCTTCAAAGCCGCCTAACCCGCGCAGCACGGCATCGCGTTCGGCCGCGACCGCGGTCATGATCAGGATGCGGCGGTATTCGCATGAAGCAGAGCCGCCAGCGCAGGCGGGCGTATATACAGAAGATTGATGATCCATAGGAAGAGAACAACTCCTTAACCGGTTTCACTCTTCAAATTATATAGCTCCAGGCAAGGAAAACCAAGTTTGCTTTTACCAACGGAGCAGGCCGGTCCCCATGGATTCCCGGCGGGCAGCAAAGAAACGGACCCGCAATCGCTCATGCGAATACGGGTCCCGAGCCGGCAGAGGGTTGCCGGCTTTAAGCTCTTTGGTACTGTACCGGACGCTCGAGCGTCGTACGCAATTCTTTGGCCGCTTCGTAAGGCCAATACGGATTCCGCAGCAGCTCGCGGCCAAGGAAGATCAGGTCCGCCCGGTCGTTGCCGAGGATTTCTTCCGCATGCGTTGCGCTGCTGATCAGGCCGACGGCGCCGGTCGCGATATCCGCTTGCCGGCGGATTTGATCGGCCAGATTCACCTGATATCCCGGATACATGCCGATCGGAGCCGGAACAAGCCCGCCCGAGCTGCAGTCGACCAGATCGACGCCCTGCGCTTTCATCCGGCGCGCGTAATCGACATACTGCTCGAGCGAGTTTCCTTCCGGGTCATATTCATTGGCGGAAATCCGCACGAACAACGGACCGTCCCAAACCGTTTTCACGGCTTCGATGACTTCGCTCAGCAGGCGATAGCGGGCATCGGCGCTGCCGCCGTATTCGTCCTCTCGCCGGTTGGAAACCGGCGAGAGGAACTCGTTCAGCAAATAGCCGTGGGCGCCGTGAATCTCGATGACGTCGAACCCGGCTTCCTTGGCGCGGCGGGCACCCTCCCGGAATCCTTCGATGATTCGCCGGATATCTTCCGCGTTCGCGGCTTTAGGCGTTTTTTTATCGGGGAACGGAATGGCGGAAGGGGCGATAATCGTTTCCTCCAGCTCCGCTTTCCGGCCGGCGTGGGCCAGCTGAATGCCGATTCTGGCTCCGTTGCCGTGCACAAGGTCTGAGATCTCCTTCAGCCCGGCCACATGCTCGTCGCTCCAAATGCCCAGGTCGTTATAAGAGATCCGTCCTTCGGGTACGACCGCAGTAGCTTCGAGGAGGATCAAGCCTACTCCGCCAACGGCGCGGGTGGCGTAATGGATTTTATGCCAGTCGCCGATATGTCCGTCACGGGAAGGCGACGAATATTGGCACATCGGGGACATGACGATGCGGTTTTTAAAGGTAACCTCTTTTACCGTAAATGGAGAAAATAACTTGGCGCTCACGATACCACTCCTTTGCTGATTCAAAAAACCTCTATCCCATCATGTTAGTTCACCTGTTGAAAAGACACAAGTACGCACAATTTTGTGGCATAGTATACTTTTTTATACTTGGTACAATGCGGCGCTTGACCGGCGATCCCGAGATCGGGTAAGATAACAAGCGAATCGTTCTCTAGGGTTCCGCGGCCGTCATGACCGGCCGGACAGGTCCAAGAGGGAACGCGCAGCCGCGAACGTGCTGTGTCACGGAGGGATAAAAGCCCGGGAGATATCGAAATTGGATATCTTTCCGGGCTTTATTTTTTTTTGGAGAAGGGATGGATATAAGTTGAAACGGGATTGGATGCTTGTTGGGGTAGCCGGTTTGTTCGAAATCGGCTGGGTGATCGGCTTGAAGCATGCCGGCGGCGACCTCCTGAGTTGGTCGGGCACGGCCATGGCCATTGTCTTGAGTATGTATTTGCTGATTTTGTCGGGGCGCAAGCTGCCGATCGGGACCGTGTACGCCGTATTTACCGGAATCGGCACGGCCGGGACGGTACTGGCGGAAATGCTGCTGTTCGGGGAGCCGTTCCAGTGGATCAAACTGTTGCTGACCTTGGTGTTGTTAAGCGGCGTGATCGGTTTGAAACTCGTAACGGACGCTGAGAAATCAGCCGATAAGGAGGGAGCGCAACATGGATTGGGCGTTGCTGGTAGCCGCCGGATTCGGCGAAGTGCTGGGCGTGATCGGGATTAATCAGGTCAACAAGCGCCGGGGCTTAAAAGCTTACGCATGGATGGTTGGGGGCTTCCTGTTTAGTTTCCTGTTTCTGACGATCGCGATGCAGACCCTATCGATGGGGACGGCTTACGCGGTATGGACGGGGATCGGGACGGCGGGAAGCGCCGTTTTGGGCATGCAGTTGTACGGAGAATCCCGGGAATGGCGGCGTATGCTATTTATCGCGATGATTTTGGGCGCTGCCGTGGGATTGAAGCTCCTCAGCCACTAAGGGTCTCATCAGGACGTTGGCCCGTGCGCTGCGGCATTATGATAATCTAAAAAAAACGCCCCGGATCGGTTCCATCGTCGATGGTCCGAAACTCCGGAGCGGTCGTTCATGATTTATCGCGGTCGTTCGGCTACCTTGCGGGCCTATGCCCGTTTGGTCGCTTGGGCAAACCGGTCCTTGAGCTGTTTATTGTTGCGTTTCATGGACGTGCGCTGCTCGCGCAAAATTTGGGAGGAATTTTTGGCGGCCGGGGCAAACAGCAGCGCTTCTTTCGGCTGGAACCCGACGGCTTTGGAGACGACTCCGTTTTTGGATACGAATACTCCGCGACTCAAGACGGCATCCCTCCTAAACATAATTTGATGATTTGGATCATAAACGGATTTTTACTCATTATAGCATGGTTGGCGCTCTCTTTGTAGCGGATGAATTTCCTGTAGTTCCAGGACGGGTCGGCGGGAAAATGAAAGGTCAGCACATGCTCGCCCGACCGGATGCAATAATAAAACATGCTTTTGGCTTCGGTAAAAAAGACTTGCTCCTGCTGGTTCCCCAAATGGTAAGTTAGCACGGTATAAGAGCTTTGATTATCGAGCGCGTAATAGGGGGCGGCCGTCGTTTCTCCCCACTCGGCGACCTTCCGGAGCCGGTCATCCGCCCGTACATAAAGCGTGGCCGCATTGCAATCCTCGTAATAACCGACTTGTTCGCTAATATATTGGCCGTAATGATGTTCGATCATTCCGCCGGTCATCGACAGCATCACATCCCGCATAAACAGCTGCGGCTGCCTCAGTCCTTCGATCCGCAAATGCGGGAGCAGCCCGGATACCAGCTCGAACGCTTCATCGAATTGCTCCAGCCGTTCGCTGTTCTGTTCGATCGACTCCTCCAGAGGGAGCAGCAGGGAGCCGCGCCGGAGCAAATCGCTGAAATACCCCCGCCAATCGATGGGGACGCCAAGCGAGAGATCGTCGACGAAAATGCCTCGTTTCGTGATGTCGTACATCAAGTACCAGACATACGGTTCGATTCGGGCAGGCAGACTCCCGTCGGCGGACAGCAGATTCATGATATGCTCCGGGGCCGGGAACCGTTCCTCTTTGGCGATGAAGCGTTCGATCCAGGGTTCGATCAGCGGTTTGACGCGGCCGAAAAACACCGATTTGACTTCCGTATCGCCGAATACAAGGATCGTTTTTCGCTGCTCGTACGCCTGGATGAATTCAAGATGCGTGACCGTTCGTTCCGCCGTAGAATCATAGCTGCCGGCTTTTCCGCCGATAAACAAACAATAAATATCGCACGCTTCCACGGCTTCGAGGCATTTGGCGATCGGGTCGGACCCGGCCGGCCAGGGGCCGAGGTTTTCCTCCCACATGACCGGTTCATGCCCGAGCCCGGTAAGCTCCCGAAAGACGTTTTTGCGCAGCGGCTTCAGCCCGTCTTCATTGACGGAACTGATGAATATTTTCGTTCTCGTCACGTCAAGAAACACTCCGTTCGGCATTTTTAGCATTTTCTCCCATTATACCTTAGGCTGCTTCTAATGGACATCCCGACTTGACTGGTTTCCCGTTCGATTGGATACATTAAGAGTCGTAATGACGACATGAAAACAGCCAGATTGGAGCGAATAGGGATATGAGCGATTTTTGGAGCGCAGTCAAAACAAGAAGAAGCATTTATGCCATCGGGAAGGATACCGGCATTTCCGAGGAACGGATCGAGGAGATCGTGAAAAACGCGGTGCTCTACGCGCCGTCATCCTTTAACTCGCAAAGCGCGCGCGTCGTCGTGTTGTTCAACGAACAGCATGACAAGCTGTGGGATGTTACGAAGGAAACATTGCGGAGCATCGTGCCTGCCGATAACTTCGGCCCAACCGAGGAGAAAATGGCGGCTTTCCGCGGCGGACGCGGGACCGTGCTGTTTTTTGAGGACCAGACGGTGATTGAGGGTCTGCAAAAGCAATTTGCCTTATATGCCGACAATTTCCCGGTCTGGGCCGAGCAATCGAACGGCATGTTGCAGTTCGTCGTATGGACGGCCTTGTCCGATGAGGGAGTAGGAGCGTCCCTGCAGCACTACAACCCGTTGATCGACGAGCAGGTGCAGAAAGAGTGGGGCGTTCCGGCAACCTGGAAACTGATCGCGCAAATGCCCTTCGGCAGCATCGCCAGCCCGGCGGGGGACAAGGAGTTCGCGCCGGTTGAAAGCCGGATGAAGACGTTCAAGTAATCGAGCGGAAATTGATCCGAAGGGACTGTACTAGCCGCTATAGCCGGCGAGCCAATTTGTACGATAAATCGTACAAGTCACCTCCGTTTTATGGCAGATTTAAAGATTTTGTACGATTTATTGTGCAAAAGCAGACAGCATAACAAGCAAACGGGGGAGTTTAGATGAATAATCGTACAAATTGGCCAGAATGGACCGGCAAATAGCCGGTTTGTACGAAATTTCTTTTAAAGGTAAAAAGGCTGGTGTGGGGAATCGCAGAACTTTAATAAAAGAAGCTTCCCCCACTCTCAATGTGGTGCTGGAAGCTTCTTTGTACGAGGATAGGAAGGTTTATCATTCCATGCGGAGCTATATCGGCTTGTGCCGAAAGACCATCTGCTTCGCAAGATCGATGCTGCGGTGGATTTCGGATTTGTAT
>NZ_JBNYYG010000063.1:0-32247 GCF_050565405.1 Paenibacillus macerans
TTTTCGCAAAAAGCTCTTTGAAAAAACAAAAAGGATGCGCTATAATAATTAACGCATCCTTTTTTCATACCCCTGTGTCCCAGTAGCTCAGTTGGATAGAGCAACGGCCTTCTAAGCCGTCGGTCGAGCGTTCGAATCGTTCCTGGGACGTTTGTTTGATAAATCCTCTCCTTATGGAGAGTTTTTTTTGTTTTCCTCGCTTTATCGGAAGAGTAATGATTGTTGCGGATGATCGTTTGGCGAGCCACCGGACAAAAAAACGAGTGTCTTGGCCTCCGAAAAAGATAATGCCATGCGGCCTTGGCCGCATGGCATTTGTATTCAAGAATTAAGGAATGGAGCGGGTGAAGGGAATCGAACCCTCGCCTCAAGCTTGGGAAGCTGGCGTTCTGCCATTGAACTACACCCGCAAAAGCTAAGCAAGAAATATTATAACGCGAATCCGGGCGAAGATCAAGCCGTCCCGGAAAATGGCCGGCTGCCTTACTTGACGATGATTTTTCGGGCGGCGGCCATCCCTCTCAACTCGACGTTCAACTTCTCCTTCTCTTCGGCGCTGAGCTGAAGGCATATCCCATAATGGAAAATGGGGGGCTCAAGCTCCTTCTGCCAGCGGATTTCTCCGGGAAACGCGTACATGTCATCGCCCAGCTGTGCGTGCAGGACGACCCGAATGGCATGGGTGGAAGCGTGCAGGTTCAGTCCGGTACGAATCCGGCAACCCGACTTGTGGATATCGATCAGTTCGATCTGTGCGGGTTTGCTCAATAACGGCCGTCCGTCGATTTCAAGAATTTCGATCCGGGCATTCGTCGGCGGATTCAGGGAGTAACGGAACGGTTCGGTTCTTCTGGTTGTCATCACAAACCTCCTGCACGGCAAAGTAGTTACGATTATATCGGATGATCGAGACGAAAGGCATCGATCCTTGGGCCTATTTTTCGAAGAAATCGAAAACAGCATGGATTAAATGCCGGACATCTTGCGGGATTATTTTACGATTTTACAAAGCGCTACAATCTACGGGAATTAATTTAACAATTGTATACGACAATCTATTCATAGTTACATATGCCAATATAAAGGGTGAATTGGATGAAGATTAGTAGAGTTCTAGGCATGATTCTCGCATCCGCAGTAGTGACAACGTCTGCGGTGGCATCAACGGCGGCAGCCGAGGCCGGCCATCCGCAAATCGCGGCCAAGAGCGGTGCAAGCCAGTTCAAAGTCGTTAACCAAAACGTGGTGATCGACGGCATGAAATATTCGCTGAAAACGGTGGCCGTTAACAAAGTAACGTTGTATTCGCTGCGCGATTTGGCCAATGGCCTGGGGGCTTCCATTAAGCAAAACGGCGCCGATCTGATCGTAGCGGACAGCCAAGGCATGCACTCGGTGACGTTGAAAGCCGGTTCCAAAAGCTATCGGCTTGACGGTACGGCCGCACAATTTTCGGTAGCGCCTCAATCCGTGCAAGGTTCGGTTTACGTAGAACCAACGGCACTCGTTAAGGCTCTGGGTGGCGAAATGCTGGAGGGAACGGGGGAACTGCGCAGCACGGCTCGCCTGAGCGGGCAATTTTCCTCGCCGCTGATCGACGCAAGCGGAAACGTGATTGCAAGCCGGGACGACGCGGAAACAACTCAACTGGTCAAACTGGGGAAAAGCGGGCAATTCGAAGTGTTTTCCGACAACGCCAACATCATCGGCGCTTCTGTTTCGCCGGATCGTTCCTTGGCTGCTTTTACGGATGAAAGCGGCGCATTGCTTCTCTTAAACGTGACGAGCGGCACGGTGAAGAAGCTTGGAACCGACACCTCGGTCAAAACCGATTTGGTTTGGTCGGCCGATGGCAAGAAAATCTACTTTATCCAAGGCGATAAGCAGGAAAAGATTGCATACATAAGCCTAGATACCGGTAAGGTTACGGAAGTGCTGGCCGACAAAGTGGAGAATAAATCCGAGGTGCAGATCTCCGCGGACGAAAAGAAGCTTGTCTACTTCGTGAACGTGACCGGCAAAGCCGAGACGGACAAAGAAGGTACGGAGGAGTCGTTGACGATCGATTACTCCGCAGCGGGATCGCAAGTTTTCTCGCTGGAGATTGGCGAATCGAAAGCCAAGCCGGTTCAATTGACCAAAGAGCTGGACAATAAATTGTACTTATCCTTGCTCCCTGACGGAAGCGTGACTTACATCAGCGCCGATCCGGAAGGAAAGATTGAGAACAGCGTTCTGAAGCTCATCTCCGCCGACGGCACGAAGACCAGCAATTTGGTCGCGGACGCCAACGTTGTCTCGAGTGAAGGGGTCTCGGGTAAACTGATCGTTCTCATTGACGGCGCAACCGGAAGCAAATGGATCGAGGTAGCTCCATCAGGCGCCAGAACGGAACTCTTCAGCACGAATGCAGCCGTTTCCGACTGGACCATGGCGGCGGATGGAACCCTCGCGTTGCTCGCGGACGGCAAAGTCGTATTGGTGCAAGGCGGCAAAGCAACGGAACTGACTAAATAAACAAGATCCGGAAGGGGTTTTTTCGAATGAATTTGTTTAAGAAGCTTTCTTTGGTAGCGGTCGCCTCGGCGGTGCTGCTATCGACGACGATCACAGGCTCCGCATGGGCCAAAGACGATCTCAAGGGAAAAATCACGGTCAATGGCTCGACGGCTCTGTTGCCGTTGACTTTGCAGGCCTCCAAAGAGTTCCAAAAGCTGCACCCGAAAGTTAAGATCGCCGCTTCGGGCAAAGGTTCCGTAACCGGCCCGCAAGCCGTGAAGAAGGGCATCGCGAATATCGGCGCCTGCGACTGGGACGCCAGCACGGACGTACCGGGCTTTAAAGCGTTCGAAGGCCAAGTCGCCAACAAAGTGGCGGTTATCCCGTTTGCTACGATCGTAAACAAAAGCGTTGGCGTAGATAACCTCACGACCGAACAGCTGAAAGGCATTTATTCCGGGAAAATCACCAACTGGAAAGACGTAGGGGGCGACGACGAAGATATCGTGGTCATCACTCGCTCCTTCGGCTCCGGCACGCGCGTCAATTATCAGGCTAAGGCGCTTGGCGGCGGAGACATCGTCAAAAAGGAGAAAAACTACAAGGAAGTGGGCTCCAGCGGCGACATGAAAACGGCCGTAGCCACGACGCCGAACTCGATCGGTTACATCGACTTGACTTACATCAGCGGCAGCGACATTAAAGCCGTGAAGCACAACGGGGTAGCCGCCTCGGTCGAAAACGTCATCAACGGCAAATATAAAATTTGGTCTTACGGTTACTACATGACCAAAGGCGAGCCTACCGGCGCGACGAAAGCCTTCATCGAATATGTGCAAAGCAAAAAATTCCAAGAAGGTTCTCTGAAAAAGCTGAAGTTCATTCCGATCTCGGCAATGAAATAAGTCAAGCGGCATCAATCGGGCCAGCCCCTGAGTCACGGGGCTGGTTTTACGTATGGGAGGAACCAGAGTGAACGCACCTGCTCAAAACGCCGTTCCGCGCTCCGGCTCGGCATCCGATCCTCAGCAGCACCGGAGCTTGACGACCGGAAATGCAAGAGCACGGCGAATGGACCGGCTGTTCAAAAATTATTTCCTGTTCAGTATTTTAGCGCTCTGCCTGGTATTGGCCATGGTGATCTTCTTTATCGGCAAAACGGCGATATTGACTTTTGGCGAAGTGTCGCCGGCGGAGTTCTTCTTCTCGTTCGACTGGACTCCGGAGGAAGGCCGTTTCGGGGCGGCGCTTTTTATCGTGAACACGTTATCCTTAACGGTTTTGACTTTGATCATCGCGATCCCGATCTCTGTCGGCATGGCCATCCTGATCGCGGAAATCGCGCCGGCATGGGTCAAGAAGTTCATCCGCCCGCTATTGGATCTTCTGGTCGGGATTCCGTCGATCGTATACGGTTACCTCGGCTTGACGGTGCTGCTTCCGCTGCTGCGGGAGTTGAGCGGCGAAGGGCTGGGCGACGGGCTGCTGGCCGCCGCGCTGGTGCTGACGGTAATGATTCTTCCGACGATCAGCCGCATCAGCGACGACGCCATTACGGCCGTACCGAAAAAGTACCGGGATGCCTCTTACGCGCTGGGCTCCACCCGGCTTCAGACGATCTTCAGGGTGGTTCTGCCGGCATCCAGCCGCGGCATCGTGGCGGCGATTATTTTGGGCATGACACGGGCGATCGGGGAGACGATGGCCGTGGTCATGGTTATCGGGAACACGCCGCAACTGGCGAAATCGCTGTTTGCTCCGGCTTCGGTGCTGACAAGCAACATCGTCATGCAAATTTCCAACGTGGAGTTCGAGTCGACGTGGAACTACAGCCTTCACATGATGGCGTTTTTGCTGTTGCTCATCTCGTTCGTGCTGATCTTGATCATCCGTTTCGTTGGCCGAAAGGGGGAAGCGTAACACATGACCGGGTTTAAGCCATCTCGGCAAAACACCCGTTCCCTGCTGTGGGACCGGATGGCCACGGGCTTCTTTTATGCCCTTGGCACGGTGATCCTGCTGCTGATCTTCTCGCTGCTGATCACCATCCTGAGCAAGGGGTTGCCGCAAATTTCTTGGGATTTCCTGATCAAGCTGCCCGAGGAAATCGACGCCGGCGGGGGCATCGGGCCGATGCTGTTCAATTCCTTTTACCTCCTGTTTCTCTCGCTCCTGATTTCGATCCCGATCGGCGTGGGAGCAGGGATCTATATGGCGGAATACGCGCCGAACAACCGGTTTACGGAAGTGCTCCGCATTTGCGTCGAGTCGTTGTCCTCCGTTCCATCGATCGTCTTCGGCATGCTGGGCCTGGCGATCTTCGCGGAATATTTCGGCATCGGACTAACGATTCTCGGAGGAGCGGTGAGCCTGGCTTTCCTCAACCTGCCGATGTTGGCCCGCGTGACGGAGGAAGCGGTTCGGGCGGTGCCGAACGACTTGCGGAATGCGGCGTACGCGCTGGGAACGACGAAATACCAAACGATCCGCACCGTCGTGATTCCCGTGGCGATGCATGCGATCGTAACCGGCATTTGTCTGGTGGCGGGCCGTGCTTTCGGGGAGTCGGCCGTCATCATTTTGACGGCGGGGCTCAGTACTTCGGGCGAAATGTGGGATTTCAGCCTGTTTTCTCCGGGCGAGACTCTGGCGGTTCATTTATGGTACGTCCAATCGGAGGCGATTGTGGAGGATGCCCGGCAGATCGCCGACAAGTCGGCGGCCGTGCTGGTGTTCGTCGTGCTTTTGCTCAATTTCGGATTTCGCATCCCCCTTTGGTTCAACAACAGGAAGCTGAAAAAATAAGGCCCCGCACACATCTCTATTTTCACCAGAAAAGCCGCTGGAGCGATTCGCTCCGGCGGCTTCATTCAGTACGCCTATACAGGCGCGTTTTTTATTCTTGAAGAGGAGGCGAGGCGGCCAGCAAAGCCTTGATATCCGGTTCGATTTCCGAGGGTTCGGTTCGAGCGCCGTATTGCTTGACGACGTTGCCGTCCCGGTCAACGAGGAACTTGACGAAATTCCATTCGATATCGCCGGTATGGTAAGGCGCCGGCGTTTGATCAAGCAGATATTTGTACAACGGGTGGGCGTTTTCACCCTTCACTTCGATTTTACTGAACAGTGGGAAGGTAACCTGATAGTTGGTTTCGCAAAAAGCTTTAATCTCTTCCTCCGTTCCCGGCTCTTGCCCGGCAAATTGATTGCACGGGAAGCCGAGGACCGTCAGGCCTTGATCCTTATATTCGCCGTACAACCTCTGCAGCCCTTCGTAATGCGGAGTCAACCCGCAGCCGCTGGCCGTATTGACGATGAGCAGCACCTGACCTTGATACGGTTTTAACGTCGTCGTTTCGCCGGAGATGGTACGGACTTCGAAATCGTATATGCTCATTGGTTACACCAAATCGCAGGCGTCCGCCGGCATCCAGTGCGCGTCCTGCCCTTCCCATTTCACGTTGCAGCCGATCGGATTCGTGAGCGGCGTAGATACCGGCTTCCCGGAAGTCAGCTCAGCCAGCGCGCGATCCAGATCGTTCACCGTCATTTTGCCGGTATCGCGGGGGCTGTCTACGCCCCGTCCCGTATAAACCAGCTTGCGGTCCGCATCGAATACGAAGAAATGCGGCGTGCGCAATGCCCCGTAGGCTTTGGCCGCCTCTTGCTCCTTATCCCGCAAATATACCCACGGAAAGCGTTGCTCCTCCATGCGTTTGATCATATGCCCAAAAGAGTCCTCCGGGTGCGTAGTTTCACTGTTCGAGTTAATGCCTGCAAAAGCCACGCCTTGCTCCTTGAACTTCTCTGCCGTTTGCCGGGTAATCTCATCGGAACCGATTACGTAAGGACAATGGTTACAGGTAAAAAACACGACGAGCACTGGCGCGGAAGCAAAGCTGTCCAGCGCGTAAGTCTGTCCGTCTGTGGCCGGCAACCGGAAATCCGGCGCCTTCGTTCCGATTTCCAACGTAAAACTCATAGGATCACCTTCTTCTAAAATTGTGAGCGGTTACGTCTATTGTACTCCATTTTATCCCAATATCTCAAAATTAAATTACATTCGTCTCTAGTATCTGTCATAGACTTGACATTAAGAAATTTTCTATTGTCTATCACGGAAAAATACTGTAAAGTAACTTATCAAACAAACTATTTCCGCTTTTGTGTCAGTAATTCTAACACTGCAATTGACCGCAGTTCGATTGTTTGTCACATTTTGCTGAATAATATACTTCGATGTGTGACAAATGATATGGCGCAAAAAATAAGCACTATTTCACCTTCTTGCTTTATTTGGTTGCTGTGAAGAAGCGGGAACGCACAGTTGTCCGTGTGTACAAGACGTTCCGGTCGTTCCGCGATGGCAAGAAAGTTTGCCTTTGGGTATTGCTATACCCTCTTACTTTAATGGATTGCAGTAAAATAGGATGATTGCACATTTGTCCGCAATTGGTGGACATTGACTGATATTGTCGAAAGTGATCGAAGGACTGCCGGATCTATTTTTTGAGGAAAAGAGGCTGTGACATGATTCAACCGATTTTGCAGATCAAGGACTTGCACACCCATTTTTTTACAGACCGAGGCGAAATCCCTGCGGTAGACGGCGTGAATTTATATGTCAATCCCGGGGAGGTGCTCGGCGTCGTAGGCGAATCGGGCTGCGGCAAAAGCGTCACCTCCTTGTCCATTTTGAAGCTCATTCCGCAGCCGCCCGGGAAAATCACCGGCGGATCGATTTTATTCAAGGGGCAGGATATCGTTCCGATGAAGGAACGGGAGATGCGCGAAATCCGGGGTAATTCGATTTCCATGATCTTTCAGGAGCCGATGACTTCGCTGAATCCGCTGTTTACCGTGGGCCAGCAAATCGGGGAAACAGTCCGCCTCCACCGGGGATTAAGCAAGAAGGAAGCCCGGGAACACACGATTGACATGCTGACGAAGGTCGGCATCCCGAGGCCGGAGGCGATCATCGACGAATATCCCCACCAGTTGTCCGGAGGAATGCGGCAACGGGTGATGATCGCGATGGCGATCTCCTGCAGCCCCGAGCTGTTGATTGCCGATGAGCCGACGACCGCGCTCGACGTAACCATTCAAGCGCAAATCCTCGATTTGATCCGGCGCCTGAACCAGGAGCACGGAACGGCCGTGATGATGATCACGCATGACCTTGGGGTCGTGGCCGAGATGTGCCACCGCGTGGCGGTGATGTACGCCGGCAAAGTCGTGGAGGAGGGCAGCGTGCGCGATATATTCAAAAATCCGCTGCACCCGTACACGCAAGGGCTGATCCAATCGGTGCCGCGGATGGACGAGGAGCGTAAACGGCTGTTCTCCATTCCCGGCAACGTCCCTATTTTGAATACGGAGATGAAAGGATGCCGCTTCGCCGACCGCTGTTCGCACGCCATGTCGATTTGCCTCGAGCAATTGCCCGTGCTCAGGGAATTCGAAACGGCGCATAGCTGCCGATGCTGGCTCCATGAAACGCCACAGGAGGAAGTCGTATGAGCGAACCATTGCTGCAAGTAGAGCATTTGAAGAAATATTATCCCATCGGAGACAACTGGTTTGGAAAGACGCCGCAGCAATTTGTCAAAGCGGTGGACGACATCTCGTTTTCCGTGCGAAAAGGGGAGACCTTCGGGTTGGTTGGCGAAAGCGGCTGCGGCAAATCCACGACGGGGCGTTCCCTGCTGCGGCTGATCGAGCCGACCGGCGGACGCGTCATTTTCGAGGGCCAGGATATTACCGCGTTAGCTCCGGGGGAGCTTCGCAAGAAACGCAAGGATATGCAGATCGTGTTTCAGGATCCTTACTCCTCGCTGGATCCGCGGCATACCGTGCAGCGGGTTTTGGAGGAGCCGCTTATCGTGCATGGCGTCGGCAATGCCAAGGAGCGACAGGCGATGATCGATCGGTTGATCGATGTCGTCGGACTCACGCAAAGCCATCTGCAGCGTTATCCGCATCAGTTCTCCGGCGGCCAGCGGCAGAGAATCGGCATTGCCCGGGCATTGTCCCTGCAGCCGAAGCTGATCGTAGCCGACGAGCCGGTTTCGGCGCTCGATGTATCGATCCAGTCGCAGGTGGTCAATCTGCTCCAGGATCTTCAGGAGGAATTCGGCCTGACTTATATTTTCATCGCTCATGACCTCAGCGTGGTGAAGCATATTTGCGACCGGGTTGCCGTGATGTATCTTGGGCGGATCGTGGAGATCGCCGATAAGCGCAAGCTCTACTCGGCGCCGCAGCATCCTTACACGCAGGCGCTGTTATCCGCGGTGCCGGAGCCCGATCCGGACAAGAAAACGGAGCGGATCATTTTGCAGGGCGAGGTGCCCAGCCCGGCCAATGCGCCGATCGGCTGCGCGTTCCATACGCGTTGTCCGATGGCGATGGACGTCTGCCGGACGCACCGCCCCGAGCTGGCCGAGACGGAAGCGGGCCACCTGACGGCCTGCCACCTGTTCACGGAAGCGCGGGCCGCAGGAAGCGCGTTGGCTTAAAGCCAAGCTGCTTCGTGATCGAAAGATGACTTTTTGAACTATGATTTCAATGAAGGTTCAAAAAGTCAGGTTTGGAGCACCGAGAAGGTTGGAAGAAGCTAGGGACGCCCGGTAGCGAGGCTGCGTAACGGACCGTAATGACCTTATTTGCCCATTTCCGGCTATTTCCCACTGTAACGGACTCCAGAGACCTTATTGGTCACTCATGGCGGCCATTTAGCCGCTTTTGACCTGAAATAAGGTCTCCTCGGTCCGTTAGAATTGGGAACTGCCCCAAAGCAGGCCAATAGCGTTTCTGGTGTCCGTTAGATTGCTGGAGGCTACGTGAGCAACTGAAATGTTTCCGCAGGAAACAGGTTCGGAAGCATCTGCTTGGCCCGGATCAAGATTCGATGTCGATTAAGCTTCTTGACCTGCTTCGTGATCGAAAGATGACTTTTTGGTTTATAGCTCGGACTTTTGTCCGGCTTCTTATAAACAAAGGAAACTAATAATTTCGTTATTCAGAAGGGAGCCACAATATGAAAGTAAAAAGATGGAGCAGTGTCGTTTTGGTTTTGACGCTTAGCGCAGCCGTCGCCCTTACGGGTTGCGGAGGCAACAACGCAGGTGGCAGCAACAACGGTGCCGCCGGCACGAATGCGGGGGCGAATGCGGAAGCGAACGCGAACGCTCCGGCCGGATCCGCCCAGGATACGCTGATCGTCGGACGAGGCGGGGATTCCGCTTCGCTGGACGCCGCGATCGTTACGGACGGCGAATCCCTCAAGATCGCTCACCAGGTTTACGATTCTTTGCTGGAGTATAAGGAAGGCACGACGGAAGTCCAAGGCTCTCTCGCCGAAGAATGGACGGTTTCCGACGACGGTTTGAAGTACACGTTCAAGCTTCGCCAAGGCGTGAAGTTCCATGACGGCACCGACTTTAACGCCGACGCCGTCGTATTCAACTTCAACCGCTGGACCGATCCGAAAAGCGAGTTCAAGTTCGAAGGGGACTCTTTCGACTACTACGATTCCATGTTTGGCCCTGACGGCAAACGCGTTATCAAAGAAGTCAAAGCGGTTGACGCCAATACGGTTGAATTTACGCTGACCCAGCCGCAAGCGCCGTTCCTGCAAAACCTGGCCATGACCTCCTTCGGGATCGCCAGCCCGACGGCGATTCAAGAGAAGAAGGAAAACTTCAAGAACGAACCGGTCGGCACGGGCCCGTTCGTATTCAAAGAATGGAAACGCAACGACTCGATCACGCTGGAGAAAAACCCGAACTATTGGAAAGAAGGGCTTCCGAAGCTGAACAAGGTCATCGTGCGTTCCATTCCGGACAACTCCGCGCGCTTTAATGCGCTGCAAAGCGGGGAAATCGACCTGATGGAAGATTTGAGCCCGGACGATCTGGCGACCTTGGAGGCCAACCCGGATCTGCAAAAAATCGAACGTCCGTCGAACAACGTAGGTTATATCGGCTTTAACTTGAAAAAAGAACCGTTCAACGACGTGAAAGTCAGACAGGCGCTGAACCATGCCGTCGACAAGCAAGCGATCATCGACGCATTCTTCGCCGGCCAAGCGGAACCGGCCAAAAACCCGATGCCGCCGTCCCTGTGGGGTTATAACGACAGCATCACTGATTACGAATTCGATTTGGAGAAAGCGAAGGCGCTGCTGGCGGAAGCGGGTTACCCGAACGGCTTGCCGGGCGAATACACCTTCTACGCGATGCCGGTATCCCGTCCATACATGCCGGACGGCAAAAAGGTGGCCGAAGTCATCCAACAAAATTTCGAATCGATCGGCGTCAAGGTCGTCATCGAATCTCCGGAGTGGGCGACTTATCTCGACGACGCGCAAGCCGGCGAGAAGGACGATATCTTCATGCTCGGCTGGACCGGCGACAACGGCGACCCGGACAACTTCCTGTACACGCTGCTGGACAAAGACGCCATTCCGTCCAACAACTACAGCTATTATGCCAATGACGAGCTTCATGAATTGTTGATCGCCGCACAAAAAGAAACCGAGCAATCGAAACGCGAAGAACTCTATAAAAAGGCTCAGGAAACCATCAAAGCCGACGCTCCTTGGATCCCGCTCGTGCATACGACGCCGCTGCTGGCGGCCAAAGCGAATCTGAAGGGATATGTTCCGGCACCGACGGGAACGGAGTACTACAGCAACATCTATTTCGAATAACGGGCGGTACCCTAACGCCTCTGGCAGGTGAACCTCATCTTGAAAGCTTATATTTTGAAACGAATATTCATCATGGTTCCTGTCCTGATCGGCATGACGATTATCGTCTTTTCCATTATCCATGCGATCCCCGGCGATCCTGCGGAGACGATTCTGGGACAGAAGGCGACGGAACAGTCCAAGGAGGCGCTCCGCGAACAGCTGGGGCTTAACAACCCGTGGTATCAGCAGTACTTCACGTATATGGGGGACTTGCTGAAAGGCGACCTGGGGCAATCGATCCGTACGAGGGTGCCGATTACCCAGGAGATTATGCCCTATTTGGCGGCCACGGCCGAGCTGACCCTTGCGGCGATGGCGTTCGCGATCTTTTTCGGCGTGAACGCCGGCATCATCAGCGCCTGGAAGCAAAACTCATGGTTCGATTATATTTGCATGCTCATCGCGCTGATCGGGGTGTCGATGCCGATCTTCTGGCTGGGGCTAATGGAGCAGTGGATCTTCTCGCTGAAGCTGCATTGGCTGCCTTCGATCGGCCGCATGAACCAGCGCGACCCGGTAGAAGCCGTCACCAATCTATACCTGATCGACAGCCTCATCGCGGGACGATGGGATCAATTGTGGACGGTGGTCAAACATCTGATCCTGCCAAGCGTGGCGCTGGGCACCATTCCGATGGCGGTCATCGCCCGGATGACGCGCTCCAGCATGCTGGAGGTCATGAATTCGGATTTCGTCCGTACGGCCAAAGCCAAAGGCTTGTCCCAGTTTATCGTCGTGTATAAACACGCGCTGAAAAACGCCTTTATCCCGGTCCTTACCGTCATCGGCCTGCAGACCGGCGCGCTGCTCGGCGGCGCGGTGCTGACGGAGACGATTTTCGCCTGGCCCGGGGTGGGACGGTACATTTACGAGGCGATCAGCTCCCGGGACTACCCGGTTATTCAGTCCGGCATTCTGATCATCGCTTTTATTTTCGTCATTATCAATCTGATCGTGGATTTGCTGTACGCAGCGGTCGATCCGCGCATCCGTTACCGGTAAAGGAGGGAAACCATGGCGCAAGCAACAGCAAGCACAAACGGCAGCACCGCCATCTCGGCAGAGAAGGTTTCCGGACCTTGGCGCGATGCGTGGAGAGCTTTCCGCAAGAACAAAATCGCAATGGCCGGCCTGGTCATGATCGTGTTTTTCATCCTGATCGCGCTGTTTGCTCCGTTCATCGCCCCTTATGATTTTAAGACGCAGGTACTGGCCGACCGGCTGAAGCCCCCGTCCGCGGACCATTGGTTCGGAACGGACGATCTGGGACGCGACCTGTTTACCCGGGTGCTGTACGGAGCCCGCATTTCCTTGTGGGTCGGTACCTTTTCGGTCGTGGGCTCGATCATTCTGGGCACGTTGTTAGGCATTTTGGCCGGCTTCTACGGCAAATGGATCGACATGGTGATTTCGCGGCTGTTTGATATTTTGCTGGCGTTTCCGAGCATTTTGCTGGCGATCGCCATCGTGGCCATCCTGGGCCCGTCCTTGCAAAATGCGCTGCTCGCCATCGCGATCGTCAACATTCCGACTTACGGCCGGCTTGTGCGCGCCAAGGTGCTCAGTTTGAAAAACGAAGAGTACATTACCGCCGCGCGGGCCATCGGGATGAAAAACAGCGCCATCCTGCTGCGGCATATCCTGCCGAACAGCTTGACGCCGATCATCGTGCAGGGTACGCTGGGCATTGCGACGGCGATCATCGAAGCCGCGGCATTGGGCTTTCTGGGCCTGGGCGCTCAGCCGCCCGCTCCGGAATGGGGCAAGATGCTGTCCGATTCGCGCCAATTTATCGCTACGGCCCCGTGGACCGTTATCTTTCCAGGGATCTCGATCATGCTGACCGTGCTCGCCTTCAACCTGATGGGCGACGGCTTGCGCGACGCGTTGGACCCGCGGATGAAAAGCTAATATCGTTTGGCGTACGACTGCCGGGAGGTTTCCCGGCAGTTTTTTTTGCGCGAGAAAACCACATAATATATCCGTCACAAATAAGAGATTAAAAAGTCATGTTAGTTATTGTCACATCACGAGGGTTTCCGGTTATAATTTAAGGCATAGGATATAGAGATTGGCAAGGATGAGGAGGCGGCGGGATGGCCAAAAAGTCAAGAAAGGTAACCATCGTCGGGTCCGGCTTGGTAGGTACGGCGTGCGCCTACTCGATGATCAACCAATCGGTGAGCGACGAGATCATGATGATCGACCGCACTTATGACCGCGCGGTGGCGCATGCGCTGGATTTGTCGCACTGCATGGATTTTACGCAGGCCCGTACGAAGGTTTCGGCCGGCCGGCTGGAGGATTGCGGGGATGTCGACGTGGTCGTGCTGACGGCGGGAGCCAATCCGAAGCCGGGGCAAACGAGGCTTGATGTGTTGGAGGAAGCCGAGAAAATCACGCGGGATATCGTCAGCCGGATCGTCGGCGGAGGTTTCAACGGCGTGTTTGTCGTAGCGGCCAATCCGGTCGATATCGTGACGCATATCGTACGCGAGGTGTCAGGTTTTCCACGAAACCGGGTGATCGGCACAGGCACATCGATCGATTCGGCCCGGCTGAAAACGCTGCTGTCGGAGGTGTTTTCCATCGATCCCCGCAGCGTAAACGGGTACGCGCTCGGCGAACACGGCGAATCGCAGTTCGTCGCCTGGTCGCATGTGACCATCGGTGGGAAGCCGCTGCTGCATATTCTCGAACAGCACAAGCAGCGGTTCCGACACGTGAACCTGGACGAAATCGCCAAGAAGACGAGGGATGCCGGCTGGGAGATCTTCACCCGGAAAGGCAATACGCAGTTCGGCATCGGCAACGCGCTTAGCTTTATCGTGCGTTCGATCCTGAACGACGAACATAAAATCATCGCCGTATCCGCCGTACTCGAAGGCGAATACGGGCAGACCGGGGTGTGCGCCGGGGTCCCGGCGATCATCGGCGAAGGCGGGATCGAAGAGGTGCTGGAGCTGAGTTTGACCTGGGAGGAGCAGCGCAAATTCGAGCAATCCTGCCAAATCCTGAAGTCGGCGATCGGCAATCTGCAGCAAAAGTAAGCGTGATTTGTTTCCTTCGGAATGAAGAGCATTCGCCCCTATGCGGGCGGGTGCTTTTTTTGTGCGTTGCATGGCCTGGGGACGTCCGGCTTAAGCCGCAAGGATGAAGCGAGACTCCTGCTGGGGGTGGTTCTACCGGCCTATCTCTTGATATATAGTAGAAAAAAATGTACAGGTGGGCTGAAAAATGAACGAAATCGCCATTCGGAATTTAGCGGAGCTTGAGGAGGCTGGCTTAAGGCAGGCCGCGGAGGTTTTCGTGGATGGTTTTTACGACTCGCTGCGTTTCTTTGCCGCGGATCGGGGGAAGCTGGCAAGGGCGCTGGAGCACGCCTTGGTCAGGGAACAATTTGCGGTTGCACTGACCGAGGGGCGCGTGGTGGGGATTTTCGCTTTTTCGACTGGGCAGAAACGGGCCTTTCGGTTTGATAAGCAGGTTTTGCGTAAGGAACTGGGCTGGTTGAGAGGGGGGGTGTTTTATATTTTGGTCAGGCAGGAACTGGAGAAACCTTTGGAGCTGAAGGAGCGGCAGTGTTACTTTGAATCGGTTGCCACCGCGGAAGAGGCCAGGGGGCGGGGGATCGCGACCAAACTGCATGATCATCTCCTCTTGATGCTGGATTACGACGAATATATTTTGGAGGTGGTGGATACCAATTCGGCGGCGATTCGGCTGTATGAGAAATTGGGATACACCGTCTTTAAGCGGAAGCCGCAAAGGTGGTTTCGGAAACAGGCTGGGTTCAACGCCAGGTTATATATGAAGAAGCAGGCGGACAAACCCGTGCCCCGATGACAGGAAAATAGAGACTATCCAAGAACATACATTCGTATTATGATATGAAATAGAAATATAAGGGAGGTGGGCAGGGTGCCTTTTTGCAAGGTGAGAGAGGCGGAGATTTATTATGAAGAGGTCGGCACGGGACGTCCGATTTTGATGATTCACGGATTTACGGTGGACCATCGATTGATGAGCGGCTGCATGGAGCCGGTGTTTCGGGAAAGACCGGGCTGGAGACGGATTTATGTCGACCTGCCGGGGATGGGGCGATCCCGGGGGTATGAGGGAATTGCCGATACCGACGGGATGCTGGAGGCGATCCTGGATTTCATCGAGGAGCGGATTCCGGACTCTCCTTTTCTTCTTGCGGGGGAGTCTTACGGCGGGTATTTGGCGAGAGGAATTATTGCGCGCCGGCCTGAATTGGTTGAAGGAGCGGCTTTCATCTGCCCGATGATCGTGCCGGAGCATGATGATCGGACGCTGCCCGTACATACGATTTTACATGAGGAAGCCGAATTGGCTTCGACGCTCTCTGCCGAAGAGTACGAGGATTTTCGCTCGATGGGCGTTATCCTGGATCGTTACACCTGGACAAGATATGCCAATGAAGTGGTTCCCGGGTGCAGCATCGCAAACGAGAGCTTTTTGAACGGCATCAGGAAGCGGTACGGTTTCACCTTTCCGATCGATCAGGCCGAATTTCCCGGTCCATCGCTGTTCCTGCTGGGGAGGCAGGATGCGTCGGTAGGGTATGCGGACGCGCTGCGGCTCCTGGAGCTGTATCCGCGAGGCTCGTTTGTCGTTTTGGACAAAGCGGGACATAATCTGCAGTTCGAGCGGGAAGATTTGTTTAACGCGTTGATCAACGAATGGCTGGACCGGATCGAGGGTTAAGCTGCAGCTGTTTTGGAGATCTTGGACAATGGGCGTATGCCGCAAATGCGTCATCCCGTCCGTTGGGATCGACGCGCGGAATTAGATCGATATGGGGCTGAATAAGGAGGGAGTTGGCGTAATGGATGAGCCGAAAATGAAAGAAAACGACAACAGCGTAATCGAATTTATTGAAAATGTGGATCACCCGAAGAAAAAGGAAGACGCCTACCGGCTGTTGGATATTTTTGCGGAAACGACCGGCTTTCCGGCGAAGATGTGGGGGCCCAGCATCATCGGGTTCGGCTCGTATCATTACCGGTACGCGTCCGGCCATGAAGGGGATGCGCCGTTTGTGGGCTTTTCGCCGCGGAAAGCGAAGATCAGCCTGTACTTTGCTCCTGGCGATACCGTACGTGAGGAACTCCTGGCTTCCTTCGGAAAACATACGGCCGGAAAAGGCTGCGTTTACATCAACAAAGTCAATGATATCGATGTGGGTGTGCTCCGTGAGTTGATCCGGCAGTCGGTGGAATTTCTGCAGAAGACGTATCCGAACGGGTGATTGACAAACTTTGTTTTTTTGCTGGCTGTACGATTCATCTAAATTAACTGGAAAACCTCCAGTTAATTTTTTTGTTTTCCGCTACCGTCCCCGTCGGGGTCCTCTCGCACCGCTCGAGACTCCGCTCCTCCGTCCCGCTGCTGCGGACGGCTTCGCTCCGACGAACCCCCTCAAGGGGGTTCTCACCCTCCCTGAGACATAGAAAAAGCACTCCTAAAATTAGGAGTGCTAGGCTACGTCCCAGGAGGGATTCGAACCCCCGACCGACGGCTTAGAAGGCCGTTGCTCTATCCAGCTGAGCTACTGGGACATCTTAAAATATCAAAAACGCAAGCAAAAAATATTTTATCACAGCTGCGTGGAGGAAGCAATACATAATGGGTAAATTGGTTGGAGACATTTTTGCGGCAGGCGGCATTTCATTCGCAAACCCCAGGTTTTTGCCTTCTATAGGGACTATGCTATAATCTCAATTAATTGCAACACGGAAGAAAGGAGGTGCCCTTATCAGCAGTTTACGACCCGACGAGAAAGACAACATCGTTTTGTTTCCGAAAACGCTCGATTATTACCAGATCGAGCTGACCCGCATGCTGGAAACGGAGAGATACGGGGAAGCCGTAGAGCTTCTGCGGTTTCTGCTCCAATGCCAGGGCGAAGATCCCCGCCACTACGAAGAATGGCAGGCGCTGCTGGACTGGCTGACCGATGCTTTTCCCGCGTTAGCGAACGGCGATACGGAATCGAACCTCCTCGGCGACGAGGAAGAAACCGAGGAAACGCTGGCTCGCAGGCATGCCGAGGCCAAATTGGCCGAGGATGAGCATTATGCCGGCAAGCTGCTGCATACCGTCATGGAGAAGCCGTTGTCGGAGCAGACCTTCCTCGCTTTGGACCAGCTCGCTTACTTGGACCGTCCGGAAATAGATGAAGCGTTGATCGGTTGGTTGAAAGGGAGGGAGCTTCATCCGCTGCTCCAGTACCGGGTGCTGCAAACGCTGCGGCGGCGAGGCACGACCGGCACGCTCTCTTTTTTTCGCGGAGGAGAGTTGGTTGAAGTGGAGGTCGAGGCCGTTCCGCTGAAGCCCGATGATTTTCCGCCCGCGGTACAGGCGGTTCTCGAGCGCGTAGGGGATCAGACGCAGGTGCATGACCCAACCTTATTTTATTTCGCCCAGGAGTTGTGGTCGCAGTTCGTGATGGCCCTCTACGGTACGATGGATTACCGATCGCTTCTGAGCGACGAGGATGCGGTGATCGACATTTGGGCGGCGGCGCTGCACCAAATGGTGGCGGACAGTCTGCCCGGCGGAAAAACCGAGGAGGAAATACGCGCGATGTACGGAATTACCGACGGACTGCGGCTTCGTTATGAGCAGGTCTGCCGAACCATGGCAAAATTCGCCGCGGCGAGCGGAGTTCGCGGGCTTTAGGCAGGCGTATCGTAAGGGGCAATCCATAAAGCTGCGTTCGGCGGAACCATAGCCATATCCTGCCTCTGGATCAGCTCTTGTAAAAAGATGTATTGTTGTTTATAATATAATGGTTATTCTGATCGTGCTCATAGAGACAGCTATACTGGAACCTTAATAGCTGCTTTATTCGCGATTCGGTTTCAGTATTTAAGTATATGCGAAATTTGGAGGGGAAGGCATAAAATGAAAGCAACTTGGGAAAAAATAGAGAAGAACCTCGGCGTTCTCGAGGTTGAAGTGGGAGCGGAGCGCGTGGCCGCCGCACTGGATAAAGCTTTTCAAAAAGTAGTCAAGAAAGCCAACGTACCTGGTTTCCGTAAAGGCAAAGTGCCTCGGCCTATTTTTGAAGCGCGTTTCGGCGTGGAAAGCTTGTATCAAGATGCCATCGATATTTTGCTGCCTGAAGTGTACGGCGAAGCCGTAGACCAAACGGATATTTTCCCGGTGGATCGCCCGGAAGTGGACGTAGAACAATTTGCCAAAGGGCAACCTTTCAAGTTCAAGGCAAGAATTACCGTTAAACCTGAAGTGAAGCTTGGCGAATACAAAGGCGTTGAAGTCCCTGCCGTTAACGTTGAAGTTAGCGACGAGGAACTCGCTCAAGAACTGGAACGCCTGCAACAGCGTCATGCCGAGCTTGTCGTGATCGACGAAGAAGCGGCTCAAAACGGCGATACGGTCGTCATCGACTTTGACGGTTCCGTAGACGGCGAGCCTTTCGAAGGCGGCAAAGCGGAACGTTACTCCCTGGAACTCGGAAGCAACTCGTTCATTCCGGGCTTCGAGGATCAAGTGGTTGGACTGGCTACCGGCGACTTCAAGGACGTTACGGTTACTTTCCCGGAAACGTACCATGCGGAAGAACTGGCCGGCAAAGAAGCCGTGTTCAAAGTAAAAGTGAATGAAATCAAACGCAAACAGCTTCCTGAGCTGGACGACGAGTTCGCCAAAGACGTTAGCGAATTCGATACGCTGGACGAGTTCAAGGAAGATCTGAAGAAACAGCTGGCCGCTCGCAAAGAGCAAGACGGCAAAGCAGCCCGCGAATCGGCGCTCGTAGACAAAATCGGCGAAAGCGCCGAGGTGGAAATTCCGGAAGCCATGATCCAAGGCGAAGTGGAGAACATGGTCCGCGATTTCGACAACCGTCTTCGTTCCCAAGGCATGAACCTGGATATGTTCCTGAGCTTCTCCGGTCAAACGGTGGATGACCTTAGAGGTCAAATGCAGGGAGACGCGGAAAAACGCGTTCGCAACAACCTGGTGCTCGAGCAAATCGCCAAAGCCGAGAAAATCGAAGTCACTCAAGACGAGATCAACAAAGAGCTTAACGATATGGCGGAAGCTTACAAACGTACGCCTGAGGATATCCGCAATATTTTGGCAGCCAACGGTTCGCTCGGCAGCTTGAACGAGGAAATCCTGCTTCGCAAGACGATCGAATTCTTGCTTGAGAACAGCAAGGAAGGTCCGGCTGAGCCAGCGGCGAACTCCAAAGAAGAAAAAGAAACAAAGCCGGCAGCTAAGAAAACGACGAAAAAGTCGACAAAAGCCGAACCTAAAGCCGACGAACAAAAAGAAGCCGAAGAGTCCAAAGACGAAGAGTAATCGTTACTCCAATCTTTCCCCGGCTTCCTAACTAATACATCATGAATAAAGTTAGGGCACGTATCTCAAAATGCGTGCCTTAATTTTTCACCTTTTTGCGATACATTTATTTCCATTTCGTACGGAACAGGCCCACTGTTATATAATGTGTCAAAGCCGACATAAACTGTACTGTGTGAAAAATGACATGAGGCTTTGAACATGATAGAATGTTTCTGTAAGCGCAAGGGAAATTGAAAAGGAAAAGAGGTTGGTCGCATGAGTCTGGTACCTATGGTCGTAGAACAAACGAATCGGGGAGAACGGTCTTACGATATCTATTCGAGACTCCTTAAAGATCGCATTATTTTTCTCAGTAACGCTATTGATGATGAAGTAGCCAATCTCGTGATTGCCCAACTGTTGTTCTTGGCGGCCGAGGATCCTGAGAAAGATATTCACCTGTACATCAATTCTCCGGGTGGTTCCGTCACCGCGGGGATGGGTATATATGATACGATGCAATTCATCCAGCCCGATGTGTCCACGATCTGCGTGGGTATGGCGGCGAGCATGGGATCTTTGCTGCTTACGGCAGGAGCCCCTGGCAAACGCTTCGCCCTGCCCAATAGCGAAGTGATGATTCATCAGCCGCTCGGCGGTGTTCGCGGTCAGGCGACGGATATCAAAATCCATGCCGACTGGATCATCAAGACGAGAGAGAAACTGAACCAGATTTACGTGGATCGGACGGGTCAACCCCTTGAGAAGATCGAGCGCGACACGGACCGCGACTTTTTCATGAGCGCGGAAGAGGCTAAGGCCTACGGGATTATCGACCAGGTCATCAATAAGCCCATTAAATCATAAAGGGGTGTTTACATGTTTAAGTTTAACGATGAAAAAGGACAACTGAAATGCTCGTTCTGCGGCAAATCGCAGGAACAGGTACGCAAGCTTGTAGCCGGACCAGGCGTTTATATATGCGACGAATGCATTGAGCTGTGCACGGAAATCGTCGAAGAGGAGCTCGGCCACGAGGAAGAGCTGGACCTCAAGGAAATTCCGAAACCAAAGGAAATCCGCGATATTCTGGACCAGTACGTCATCGGTCAAGATCAAGCGAAGAAATCGCTCTCCGTTGCGGTTTACAATCACTACAAACGGGTGAACACGCAAAGCAAAATCGAGGACGTAGAGCTGCAGAAGAGCAACATTTTGCTGCTGGGACCCACGGGCTCCGGCAAGACGCTGCTGGCTCAAACGATGGCCAAAATCCTGAACGTTCCGTTTGCGATCGCCGACGCGACTTCTTTGACGGAAGCCGGATATGTGGGCGAGGACGTGGAGAATATTTTGCTCAAGCTGATCCAGGCCGCCGACTATGACGTGGAAAAAGCGGAACGCGGCATCATTTACATCGACGAGATCGATAAAGTGGCTCGCAAATCGGAGAATCCTTCGATTACCCGCGACGTTTCCGGCGAAGGCGTACAGCAGGCGCTGCTGAAAATCCTGGAAGGCACGGTTGCTTCGGTACCTCCGCAAGGCGGTCGCAAGCATCCGCATCAGGAATTCATCCAAATCGATACGACGAACATTTTGTTCATCTGCGGCGGGGCGTTTGACGGCCTGGAGCAAATGATCAAACGCCGGATCGGCAAGAAAGTCATCGGCTTTAACGCGGTGAGCGACGGGCAGAAGGATCTGAAGCCGGGCGAGTACCTCTCGATGGTTCTGCCGGAAGACCTGCTGAAATTCGGGTTGATCCCTGAGTTCGTCGGCCGTTTGCCGGTCATCTCGACGCTCGAGCCGCTGGACGAGAAGACGCTGGTCCGTATCCTGTCCGAGCCGAAGAACGCGCTCGTGAAGCAGTATCAGAAGCTGCTTGAGCTCGACAACGTGAATTTGGAGTTCGAGCCGAAAGCGCTCGAGGCAATCGCGCGCGAAGCGATCAAACGCAATACCGGCGCTCGCGGACTCCGTGCGATCATCGAAGGCATTATGCTGGACGTAATGTACGAAGTGCCGTCCCGCGACGATATCTCGGATTGCGTCATTACGGAGAAGGTCGTGCAGGAGAAAACCGTGCCTGAGCTGGCGACCAAGAAAAACAAGAAACAGGAAGAGAGCGCGTAAGGCTGAACCAGCCGTAACCGCGACAAAATAGAGGTCGAGGTCTCCACCTTTGCGACTGATGCGCCCTGTGTTTGCAGGCGCTCTTCGCAGGGGTGGAGCTTGATCGTTATGGGAGAGACCAGACATGACATTCTTGAGGCAAGATACGCGGCCGGTCAAAGTCGGGAATCTGACGATCGGCGGCAGCAACGAAGTGATCATCCAAAGCATGTGTACCACGAAGACGGCGGATGTCGCCGCCACGGTGGCCGAAATTCTTCGTTTGGAGGAAGCTGGCTGCCAACTGGTACGCGTGACGGTGAACAATGAGGAAGCGGCTGCGGCGATCAAGGAAATCAAGAAGCAGATTCATATCCCGCTGGTAGCCGACATCCATTTCAACTATAAGCTGGCGCTGCTGGCGATCGAGAACGGCATCGATAAAGTCCGGATCAATCCGGGCAACATCGGGCGCCGGGAGAAGGTCGAAGCGGTCGTCAATGCCTGCAAGGAGCGCGGGATTCCGATCCGGATCGGCGTCAACGCCGGGTCGCTGGAGAACCACTTGCTGGAGAAATACGGCTATCCGACGCCGGAAGCGATGGTGGAAAGCGCCTTGTTCCACATCGGTATATTGGAGGAGCTGGACTTCCATGACATCATCGTATCGCTGAAGGCATCCGATGTGCCGATGGCGATCGCAGCCTATAGCAAAGCGGCCGAAGTCATTCCTTACCCGCTGCACTTGGGGATCACGGAAGCCGGGACGTTGTTCTCCGGCACGGTAAAGAGCGCGGCCGGAATCGGCGCCCTGCTGTCGATGGGCATCGGATCGACGCTGCGCATCTCGCTCAGCGCCGACCCGGTCGAGGAAGTGAAGGTGGCGCGCGAGCTGCTCAAAACGTTTGGGTTGATCACGAATGCAGCGACGCTGGTGTCCTGCCCAACGTGCGGCCGGCTCGACATCGACCTGTTCTCCATCGCCAACGAGGTGGAGGCTTACATCGCGAACTTGAAGGTACCGATCAAGGTATCCGTGCTTGGCTGCGCGGTCAACGGACCGGGCGAAGCGCGCGAAGCGGACATCGGCATCGCCGGGGCCCGCGGCGAAGGGCTGCTCTTTCGCTACGGAGAAATGATCCGCAAGGTACCGGAAGCGGACCTGCTTTCCGAGTTGAAGAAAGAGATCGATCATATCGTGGAAGTGTACGAAGCCACCGGAGAAATCCCCGGACGCAAAGAACACCGCCACGCGAAAGCTTAATATCGGCCTTGTTAAGCCGTCAACTGCCTTGAGTGCAGTTGGCGGCTTTTTGCTGCTTTTCGTTAATAAAGTGCGGGTCATAAAGCCGTACTTTAAGTGTATGTTCAAAAAGTCGGCTTTTCAGCACCGAGAAGGTTGGATGAAGCTAGGGACTGAGTAGCGGGGCGTTCGTTTGGGGTACGTGAGCAACGGAAGTCCCGGCTGAATTCAAGATTCGACGTCGAATCCGCTTCATGACCTGCTTCGATATAAGAAAAACTTTATCGACGAACAATCAAAGAAGACAGACCGCCCTAAGCTGAAGTTTTTCTTGCGATTTAAGGAAGACATGCTTCGGTGACCATTCATTCTTAAATCTTCAAAAGATGACTTTTTGAACTACCTCTCAAAACTCTTTGTTTTACGTTGGAGCGAAAAGGCTATACTACCAAGTATCAGTCAAAGAGCAGTCAAAGTGTGGGAGGCGTAACGTGTATGGAACTTAATGTGATCCTGATGGCCGTTCAAATGTTTTTTGCCGTTGTGATCGGACTGTACTTCTGGAACCAGCTGCGGAGCCAGAAGGGGAACCGGCTGGCGGTGGACCGGGAGTCGCGCAAGGAAATGGAGAAATTGCGCAAGCTGCGGGCGGTCTCGCTTACCAAACCGTTGGCGGAGCGCACACGTCCGGCTACAATGAACGACATCGTCGGGCAAAAAGACGGTCTGCGCGCTTTGAAAGCAGCGCTTTGCAGCGCAAACCCGCAGCACGTGATCATTTATGGTCCGCCGGGAGTAGGTAAAACGGCGGCGGCGCGGGTCGTGATGGAGGAAGCCAAGAAAAATCCGGTGTCCCCGTTCAAAGCCGATGCCAAGTTCATGGAGATCGATGCTACCATTGCCCGCTTCGACGAACGCGGCATCGCCGACCCGTTGATCGGTTCGGTGCATGACCCAATTTACCAAGGCGCCGGGGCCATGGGCGTCGCCGGCATTCCGCAACCGAAGCCGGGAGCCGTAACCAAGGCTCATGGAGGAATCCTGTTCATCGACGAGATCGGCGAACTGCATTCGATTCAAATGAACAAGCTGTTAAAAGTGCTGGAGGACCGCAAGGTGTATCTTGAGAGCGCGTATTACAATTCCGAGGATACGAATACTCCCGCTTACATTCACGATATCTTCCAAAACGGTCTGCCTGCGGATTTTCGCCTCGTCGGAGCGACCACCCGTTCGCCGCAGGAGATTCCGGCCGCTTTGCGTTCCCGGTGCATGGAGATTTATTTCCGGCCGCTGCTGCCCGAGGAAATCGCGCAAATCGCCGATGACGCGGTCAAACGGATTGGGTTCCAACCTTGTCCGGAGGCGGTGGAGGTTATCAAAAAATACGCCACCAACGGACGCGAAGCCGTCAACATGGTGCAGTTGGCCGCCGGCCTTGCCCTAACCGAAAAACGCGATCACTTGCTGGCGTCGGACTTGGAATGGGTAGCGACCAGCAGCCAATTGGCCCCTCGCCCGGACCGCAAAATCCCGGCACAGCCCGCGGTCGGCGTCGTCAACGGCCTGGCCGTGTACGGCGCGAATATGGGGACGCTGCTGGAGATTGAAGCGACGGCCGTACCGGTGGAAAAAGGGAAAGGCAGTTATAACATCACCGGCGTGGTGGACGAAGAGGAAATCGGCGGAGGCAGCCGCACGTTGCGCCGCAAGAGCATGGCCAAAGGTTCGGTCGAGAACGTCTTGACCGTGCTGAAGCGGATCGGCCTCAATCCGTCGAACTACGACCTGCACATCAACTTTCCGGGCGGAACCCCCATCGATGGGCCTTCCGCCGGACTCGCCATCGCCACCGCCATTGCTTCGGCCATCAAGCAAGTGCCGGTGAACCATCAGATCGCCATGACCGGCGAACTCGGAATTCATGGCAAGGTGAAGCCGGTAGGGGGCGTTGTGGCTAAGGTGGAGGCAGCCTTTCAAGCTGGAGCGACGACGGTGCTCATTCCGAAGGATAACTGGCAAACGCTGTTCGAAGGGTTGGACGGGTTGCGGGTCATCCCCGTCGATACGCTGGCGGACGTGTTCCGGCAAGTGTTTGGACCCGAAGCCGAGAAAAGCCTGGATTTGTCGATCGGCGGGGAGTTGTTTGCCCCGGTTCCGGCCCCGGCGCCTTTCCTTCATGCGGAATCCCCTTCGCAGGGCGGAGCGATGTAACAGGGAATCGGAAGCAACAAGGAGCTCGATCACGGGGGCGGCCGCCTAAAGCGGCCGCTCCTCGTTGGTGTTTTTATGTAACATTTGCTAAAATAGCAATGATATCTACAGAGAACGTTTGGAGGTGCATAAGCGATGGGACCCCATAAATCCAAAGGCCGGCGTTTTCCACTGCTCCCGCTGCGGGGCCTTCTCGTCTATCCGAGTATGGTACTGCACTTGGACGTAGGACGGGAAAAATCCGTAAAGGCTCTGGAAAAAGCCATGGTCGAAGATAACCTGATTCTCCTCTGTTCTCAATCCGAAGTGAACATTGAAGAACCGACTCAAGAAGATATATTCCGCATCGGTACGGTAGCGAAGGTTCGGCAGATGCTGAAATTGCCCAACGGGACCATCCGGGTGCTGGTCGAAGGCATGGAACGCGCCGAAATCGTCGAATATTTGGATAATGATGAGTATTACGAAGTGATGGCCAAGGAACGTCCGGAGGAAGAAACGGTCGATCCGGAGGTCGACGCGCTGATGCGCACGGTATTAACCCAATTCGAACATTATATCAATTTATCCAAGAAAGTAACGCCGGAGACGCTGGCGGCGGTATCGGACATCGAGGAAGCCGGGCGTCTGGCCGACGTCATCACCAGTCATCTATCGTTGAAAATCAAGGATAAGCAGGAGATCCTGGAGACGATCGACGTTCGCAAACGGCTGGAGAAGCTGCTCGACATCCTGAATAACGAACGCGAAGTGCTGGAGCTGGAACGCAAAATCAGCCAACGCGTCAAGAAACAGATGGAGAAGACGCAAAAGGAATATTATTTGCGCGAGCAGATGAAGGCGATTCAAAAAGAGCTCGGCGAGAAGGAAGGCCGGGCCGGCGAAGTCGAGGAACTGCGCGCTCAGCTGGAAGAGAAAGGCTTGCCGGAGAAGGTCCGGGAAAAGGTCGAGAAGGAAATCGACCGCTTGGAGAAAATGCCGGCGAGCTCGGCGGAAGGAGGCGTCATCCGCAATTATGTGGATTGGCTGCTGAGCCTGCCGTGGAACGATAAAACGGAGGATGACCTGGATCTGGCCAAAGCGGAACAGGTGCTGGGCGAAGACCATTACGGCCTGGATAAGCCGAAGGAACGAGTATTGGAATATTTGGCCGTACAGAAGCTGGTCAAAAAGCTGAAGGGCCCGATTTTGTGCCTGGTCGGCCCTCCGGGAGTGGGCAAAACCTCGTTGGCCCGTTCGATCGCGCGGTCGCTCGGCCGGGAATTCGTCCGCATTTCGCTGGGCGGCGTACGGGACGAAGCGGAAATCCGCGGACACCGGCGCACGTACGTCGGCGCTATGCCGGGGCGGATTATTCAAGGGATGAAAACGGCGGGATCGCTGAATCCGGTGTTCCTGCTCGACGAAATCGATAAAATGGCTTCCGATTTCCGCGGAGACCCTTCGTCGGCGCTGCTCGAAGTACTTGATCCGGAACAAAACAACACGTTCAGCGATCATTTCGTCGAGGTGCCGTTCGACCTGTCCAACGTCATGTTCATCACGACGGCCAATGCGGTACACAACATACCGCGTCCGCTCCTCGACCGGATGGAGATGCTGTTCATCCCCGGTTATACGGAACTGGAAAAGCTGCAAATCGCAAACCGTTACCTGCTGCCGAAGCAGAAAAAAGAGCATGGCCTTGAGCCGGATCAGCTGGCGATCGGCGAGGACGTCCTGCTGAAAGTGATTCGCGAGTATACGCGCGAATCCGGCGTCCGCAATCTGGAGCAGCAGGTGGCTGCGCTTTGCCGCAAAGCTGCGAAGCGGATCGTTTCCGAGGGCAAGGAACAAATCGCCATATCGCCGGACGGCGTCAAGGATTACCTCGGCGTGCCGAAGTTCCGTTACGGCATGGCCGAGCTGGAAGACCAGATCGGCACCGTCACCGGACTCGCCTGGACGGAGGTCGGCGGGGAAACGCTGATGATCGAGGTTACGGTCGTTCCGGGCGCCGGGAAGCTGACGCTCACCGGCAAACTCGGCGATGTGATGAAGGAGTCGGCGCAGGCGGCATTCAGCTATACGCGCTCCAAGGCGGCGGAGCTCGGCATACCGCTTGATTTCCACGAGAAGAACGATATCCACATCCATATCCCCGAAGGCGCGATTCCAAAGGATGGCCCGTCGGCGGGAATTACGATCGCCACGGCGCTGATTTCGGCCCTGACGAACCGCCACGTCTCCAAGGACGTTGCCATGACCGGCGAAATTACGCTGCGCGGCCGGGTGCTGCCGATCGGCGGGCTGAAGGAGAAATCGCTTGCCGCCCATCGGGCGGGTTACCGCAAGGTCCTGTTGCCGAAGGATAACGAACGGGACCTGCGCGATATTCCCGAGAGCGTGAAGGAGGACGTCGTTTTCGTGCCCGTATCCCATATGGATCAGGTGCTGGAGCACGCCCTCGTGGAACAACCCGAAGTGCATTAAACGCGGCGCATACGCGTCTTCGTTTTAGAGAGGAATTGGAATGATGAAAGTAACCAAGGCAGAATTTGTGATCAGTGCCGTTGGCCCGAATCAATATCCTGAGGACGCCTTGCCGGAGATCGCTCTGGCAGGGCGTTCCAATGTGGGCAAATCGTCGCTGATCAACCGGATGATTAACCGCAAAAACCTGGCGCGCACGAGCTCGACCCCCGGCAAGACCCAACATCTCAACTATTACCGGATCAACGACCGGTTGTATTTCGTGGACGTCCCCGGTTACGGCTACGCCAAAGTGTCGAAATCGCAGCGCGAGGTATGGGGCAAGATGATCGAGAAATATTTGCTGGAGCGGGAGACGCTCAAGCTTGTGCTGCAGATCATCGATCTCCGGCATCCGCCGACCAAGGACGACGAACTGATGTACGACTGGCTGAAGGCTTACGAGTTGCCGGTTTGCGTCGTGGCGACCAAAGCGGACAAGATTCCGAAATCGCGCTGGCAGAAGCATATGAAGATCATCAAGGAAGCGCTGGTGCTGCGCCCCGGGGATCACTTCATTTTATTTTCGGCGGAAGAGGGGATCGGCAAGGACGAGCTGTGGGAATTGATCGGCCGTTACGCGGAACCTGCAGCGGAAGAGAGTTTGGAAGGCTTGGACCCTGCGGAAGGTGAAAATGGTCAAATGCAATAAATCGATGGATACCGAAGGGATTCGAAGCAGTTTCAGCAGGAAAGTGAGCATGTAGCGGGATTTTTACGGTTAAAAACGGCTTAATCCTGTTTTTACTGGAAATTGGCAAGAATTCACGTTTTACTCGCTGAGCAAACGGTTTGAATCGTAGTGTATAATTATGATAAAGCGATTGTATAAGAATTGAGGAGATTTTTATGGCTCAGCGGTTAGCCACAGAGTATGTGAATGCCAGTTTACGTTTGTCGGAAGTTCAGATGTCGCAGTTTATTCACAAAGTGTATGACCCTCACGTTCGCCAACGGGTCAAGGTGCTTGATAACGGCGGGCAAGTAGTGGTGCTGGAGGATGACGGCGGGGAAGAAGTGCATCTGCCTTTTGAACGTAGAGAAGGATATTATGTCTGTGAATTGTCTTTCCGCTTGGAAAAACCCCATTTGACGAACGTCATGAGATTATTGTTCGCAGCATTTAAGGGCTCGGGTATGGTCACCAGAATTTATAAAGGATTCATGATGATGTATTATTATCAGGACGGGCGGGTCCGCAAAATCGTTGAGTATTCCCGGGATTCCTACAAGCTGGTCTTTGAGCTTAAGGATACGGTGGGAGAACTGCAGCGGATTTACCGGAGCAATGACGTCGAAATGGAAATCGCCCGCATACACAAGACGATCAACGCGTTGCTCGATGCCCGGTTCATAACTCCGGATGCGGCAGAAGTAGAACGGATCGACGATGAACTGCGGAACTGTTCCCGAAGATTGTTCGTTCTGGAAGCTTGGGATATTTCATCGGGCCGACCTTCGGAAAGAGTCACAAATACCCTGTAAATAACATAATGTACTAGTGAAAGCTACCCTGATGACAGGGTAGCTTTTTTCAGGGAAATGGCGGGCCCACGGGGACGAACGCATTTTTAAAAAAAGAGTTGCATTTGTCTCGGATAGATGTTATTTTTAATCTCGTTGAAAAGAATATAGGAACCAGGATTCACTCAGGACATGGAGATGTTGCGAGAGATTTTTCCCTCGGGAAGTGAATGACGTAGGTCCTAGCGGATGAAATTTTTTCAAACATTTTATTCCTAGGAAGGGGGAACCGAAGGGTGGAGTATTCAACTTTCGGAAGACACGTTGCTGTTGATACTTGGGGAGTCGACTTTGAAGTGCTGAACAACGCCGAGCTTTTAGAGGCTCATTTGGTGGAAGCCGCGGAAGCTTGCGGTGCCACGGTGCTGTCCGTACAATCCAAACAGTTCGAACCGCAAGGTGCTACGGTGCTTGTGCTGCTGTCGGAGAGCCATCTCTCGATTCATACGTATCCTGAGAGAGGGTTTGCTGCGATCGATTGCTATACCTGCGGAGAGACGGTTGATCCGCAACTGGCGATTGATTACCTGGTGTCCGTATTAAATCCGGAGAAAACGTACGCGAAGAAGCTGGTTCGCGGTTTGGGCGAGATCGAGGTCGTTGAGCCGGATAAACAGGCTGAATTCGTCTGAAGTTCTTATAGATTTTAGAATATTTGGGAAAAATAAGATAACCATGGAGCTATTCCATGGTTATTTGTTTTGGTGGAGTCGATTTCATAAATAATTCATAAAAAACTCATCGAATCCCCCGGGAAGTGGACTTCCTCTGTGATATAATTAACATAGTTTGTTTTCGGTTAATGCTTGAGACATCCTATTCAAGGCAGGTGAACTTGCAATGCACATCGTCGTAGTCGGGTTAAACTATCGGACGGCGCCTGTGGAAGTCAGGGAACGGTTTTCCTTCGCGGACAAAGACATGCCGCAAGCGCTGCAGGAGCTCTTACGCACCAAGAGTGTATTGGAAGGCGTGATTATCGCCACCTGCAATCGTACGGAAATTTACGTCGTGGTCGATCGTTTGCACATGTGCGGGTATTTCATCCGCAGCTTTATGGAACGCTGGTTCGGGGTTCCGCGCGAAGAATTTACCCGCCATTTATATATGTACGAAGAGACCCACGCGATTCACCACTTATTCCGCGTCGCCTGCGGACTGGATTCGATGGTGCTGGGCGAAACGCAAATTCTCGGACAGGTCAAAAATGCTTTTCTGCTTTCGCAAAACGTAAAGGGTACCGGAACGTGGTTCAACATGCTGTTCAAGCAAGCGGTGACGCTGGGGAAACGGGCCCACTCCGAGACGGCGATCGGCGAAAGCGCCGTTTCCGTCAGCTATGCGGCCGTGGAACTGGGCAAACGGATATTCGGCAGCTTTGAGGGAAAACGCGTGTTGATCTTGGGGGCCGGGAAAATGAGCGAGCTCACCGCAAAGCATCTGAGCGGCGGCGGCGCGGAAGAGGTGCTGGTGGCGAACCGGACCTTTGCCCGAGCTCAGGAGCTGGCCGCGAAATGCGACGGTGTGCCGTGTACAATGCAGGACGCGATGCAGCGGCTGGAGGAGGTCGATATCCTGATCAGCTCCACCGGTGCGGAAGGATACGTGATCACGTCCGCCCAGGTAGCCCGCAGCATGAAGCACCGCCAGGACCGACCGCTGTTCATGATCGATATCGCCGTGCCGCGGGACATCGAACCGGCGATCGGCGAGCTCGACCAGGTATTCCTTTATGATATCGACGACCTGGAAGGAATCGTGGAGAGCAACATGGAGATGCGCCGAGCGGAAGCGGTCAAAATCGAGGCCATGATCGAAGGGGAGATGGCCGCCTTCGCCGGCTGGCTGCAAACGCTTGGCGTTAAGCCGGTGATTCGCGCCCTGCAGGAGAAAGCGTCCGGGATTCACGAGAGCACGATCGACAGCTTGTTCAACAAATTGCCGGAGCTGGACGAACGCCAGCGCAAGGTCATCCGGCGTTTGACCAAAAGCATCGTTAACCAAATGATGCATGATCCGATTAATCGGATCAAGGAGCTGGCCGGCGAGAAGCAAGGTGCGGAAGCTTTGGAGCTGTTCACGCAGATTTTCGCCCTGGAAGAGCATCTGGAAACGGGAAACGACTCGTTGTCCGGGAAGGAAAGCGGGGCTTCCAAGGAAGTTCAGGAAGTCCGGGAAGCCAATGAACTCCAGCAGCATGAGGATCTTCAGGAGGAGTCCCGGAGTCAGGCTCCGTTCAAGCTTGAACCTTCGCTTCCTTTGGCGAAGGTATCGGTATAAACAAATCCATAAGATTGGCCCGCGGGATTTGCCCTGAGCCCTCTGCTGTATGCTTCGAATTGCATGGCTGGAATTCGAAGCCGCAGCGGAAGGTTTCAGGGCTTTTTGGCGTTGCTGCGCGCATGGCAAAATACGGCAGGGTAGGGTATGCTATTATCGATATGAAGCTTGAGACCGGGGGGAGCGGCTATGCCTCATTACATGCCCGTGATGTTGAATCTGGAAGGACGGCGTTGCGTCGTGGTCGGCGGAGGCCAGGTTGCCGAACGCAAGGCGGCCGCGCTGGCGGAAGCCGGCGCGAAAACGGTGATCGTTAGCCCGAAGGTGACGGAAGGCCTGAGGCGTCGCAGCCTGGAAGGCGCGATCGTATGGACGCAACGCGAGTATGCGGAAGGGGACCTTACCGGCGCATTCCTGGCCGTCGCCGCCACGGACCGGCAGGAGGTCAACGCTGCCGTCGTTGCGGAGGCGGGGGAGCGGGGGATTCCGGTGAACGATGCCGGCGACGGACCGAACGGGAGTTTTATCACGCCAAGCGTGCTGAGGCGCGGCGGCTTGGTGGTTGCGGTATCCACTTCGGGGGCGGGGCCGGCGGCTTCCCGGGAGCTGTGCCGGGAAATCGACGGCCATTTTGGGCATGATTATGAACAGTACATCGATTTTTTGAGCTCCGCCAGAGCCTTTATCAAGAATAACGTTACGAATCCCGGCAAGCGGAAACGGTTATTCCGCAGATTGGCCGAGACCGATATATTGACTTCGATCC
>NZ_JBNYYG010000064.1:0-32056 GCF_050565405.1 Paenibacillus macerans
CTCTTACTACCTTTAAACGAAATTCATCTTTGGCTTTTCCCATAACTTAATCCTCTCCCTTATTTCCATTGTAAATCCTTGTAGGAGAGGACTCCAGTTTATTTAGGGGGCCTAGAGGAAAGTGCAGGAATTCGCAAGACTTTGGCTTATTTCTGAGAAAAGCCTGCATTTTTGCAGGAATTCTTTGGAACCTCTTGGTATGATTCAGATTTCACGGGTTTCCCGGAAGCTTTAATGCAACGCCAGTGGGAGGATTTCCGGTTGTTTCGCCGGGTCTGGCTTTAATTCACGTTCTCCGCTGCTTGTTTAGCCGGTCGCTTTCGTGCGCAAGTGCAAGTTACTGCAGAATCAATACGACGCCACTAGCGCGAGTTACCGAAGGATCAACACGGCGAGCAGCAACAGCAGGGCTTCCAGGCCCTCGTTCAGCGCGCCGTACGTGTCGCCGGTCAAGCCGCCGAGTTTGGCGCTCATCCGGCCGGCCGCCCAGGTGCCGGCCGCCCAGGCTAACAACGGATGCAGGCACAAATACAGCAGCGTGCGCAGCAAGTCGGGCTCGCCGATACTGCTCCATGGACCGATGATCAGCGTCAGCAGCAGGCCGGCCCCCGACAGGGAGATCGCCAAAACGGTCGCGCTTTGCGCATCGCGGTCACCGAAACCGCGGAACTGGCCGGCCAAGCCTTCGCCTTGCCGGGCCTTCGGCCATTTGTGCATCGCCCGGGTCATGAACCAGCGGCTCCAGACGGGAGCCGTGAGCAGAGCCAGGCCCGACGAGAGCGCGCTCCCCTGCAGCAGGGATGCCAGAAGCGACGCTTTGAGCATCAGCAGCAGCACGCAGGCCAGTACGCCCATCGCGCCGACCCGGCTGTCCTTCATGATCTCCAGCATGCTCTCGCGCGATCGGTAGCTTAGCAGACCATCGGCCGTGTCCATCCACCCGTCCAAATGCAAGCCGCCCGTCAGCCATACCCACAGGATCAGGGCAAGGACGGCAACCGGCAAGGGGGGCACGAGCCATGCGGCAAGCAGGCCGAAGCCCCAGACGCAAAGGCCGATGGCCGCTCCGACGAGCGGGTAATACCCGGCGCTCCGGCGCAGCAGCTCGGGCGTGAAGTCCAGCTCCTTCCGCACCGGGAAACGGGAGAGAAACTGGAACGCCGCCAATATCGCCTGAACGGCTCCACTGTCCGACGGCGGGGTGGATCGGTTACGCTCCCGTGCGCTCATAAGCGATACTCCCTGCTTTTCAATTCGATAGGAATCCCGGCGGTCACCAGGAACACCTGATCCGACAAGGCGGCCATCATCCGGTTCAGCAGCCCCGCCAAATCCCGGTATTGCCGCCCTAACGGGTATTCCGGGACGATGCCGCTGCCGACTTCGTTCGTAACCATCACGAGCGTGCCGGGAAAAGCCGCAGCCGCCGCGGCCAACCGCTCGATCTCCCGCAATGCCGCCGTATCTGCGGGCACAGGCTGATCTTCGGCAGCAAGCAGTACGTTGGATAGCCATAAGGTCAGGCAATCGATCAACACGACCGGACCGGCGGCGGCAAGGGAAGCGGATGAAACTGGCTCCCCCGTCCGCTCGCCCAATCCGCTCAGCAGCTCCGCCAGACGAAGTGGCTCTTCGAGCGTGGTCCAGGCATACCCGTTATGCTCCCGCTGCTGCCGATGCAGGGCGATGCGCGCCTTCATTTCTTCGTCAAAAGACTGCCCCGTCGCGACATAAACCGCCGCTTGCGCATGCTTCATGATCCAGCGTTCGGCGAACGAGCTCTTGCCGCTGCGGGCGCCGCCGGTCACCGTGACGATCATTGGTGATTCTCCCCGGACCCGGACCCGGATTCGGAATCACTTCCGTCCGCGACCCCGGCACTCTCAAACGTGGCCATTTCGGACACAATGCGGCAAGCCGCGTCGATAAGATGCAGCGCCAGCACGCCGCCCGTGCCTTCGCCAAGCCGCATGTCCAGCTCCAGCATCGAAACCAGGCCAAGCTCCTTCAGAAGCTGACGATGCCCCTGCTCATGGGATACATGCGAGGCAACCATGTAGCCTACGGCTTCCGGCGCCAACCTTGCCGCGATCAGGGCGGCTACGGTCGAGATGAAGCCGTCGATAACGACCGGGCTCCGCTCCGCGGCCGCTCCCAAAATAACGCCGGTCAATCCGGCGATTTCCAGCCCGCCGACCTTGGCGAGGACGTCCAGCGGATCGTTCGCATCCGGCCGATTCAGTTCCAAAGCCCGTTCCACGACGGCAATTTTGTGCCGCAGCCGCTCATCGTTGATCCCGGTCCCGCGTCCCACGCTGGCCAGCGGCGCCGCACCGGTCAGACCGCTCATGATCGCTGCACTGGCCGTGGTATTGCCGATCCCCATCTCGCCGGTAACGAACAAGCGAACCCCGCGGGATACCGCATCGGCGACCAAATTGGCACCCGCCAATATCGCAGCTTCGGCTTCCTCCCGGCTCATCGCCGGCCCTTTGGCCATATTTCCCGTTCCGTAGCGTATTTTTTGCCGCACCAAGCCCGGATGCTCCAGATCCGCATTGACCCCGATATCCACGCAAACCACGTCGGCCGACGCTTGACGCGCGAGTACGTTGACCGCCGCGCCGCCGGCGAGAAAATTCAGCACCATCTGCGGCGTCACTTCCGCCGGAAACGCGCTGACGCCTTCCTCGCATACGCCATGGTCCGCCGCCATGACCACGACCGTCCGTTTGGGAAAAGCCGGGCGTACCTCCCCCGTTATCCCGGCCAGCTTGACGGCCAATCCTTCCAGTTTGCCGAGGCTTCCCGGCGGCTTCGTCAAACGGTCCAAATGCGCTTCGGCAGCCGTCATCGCCGCCGCATCCAGCGGTTTTATTCCCTTCGCCAATCGCAAAACCGAATCATATCCCATGAATCTGTCCCCTTTCTTCCTTCGCCTTATCCGTTCCTTCGTCTATCCTGCCCGCTTGACTGAGCTTGCTCCCGCCGCAATAACAGCTGCGGAACCCCCATATCCGGGTGGGCGACCCGGTGTGCGTGTACCCCGAAGACCGTCCTGATCATGTCCGGCGACAGGATCTCCTCCGGCGGTCCCTGCGCCACGATGCGTCCCTCGCCCATCACGAGCAGTCGGTCGCAAAACAAGGCGGCCAGGTTCAAATCATGCATGACCGATACGACGGTCAACCCTTCCTCCCGCCGCCAATCGGCAATCAGCTCCATAAATTGCATTTGATAGCGCAAGTCCAAATACGTCGTAGGTTCATCCAACAGCACAAGCTCCGGCTGCTGCGCCATGACCTTCCCCAGGGCGGCTCGCTGCCGCTGCCCCCCGCTCAGCACGTTGAGCGGACGCTGCTCGAGCCCTTTCAGATCCAATCTTTCCATGATCTCGTCGATCAGGCGCCGGCTGCCAAGCGCTCCGTCCTTTTCCTTGCCGCGCCAATCCTGGTAAGGGAAACGGCCCATTTCAACGACCTCCCGGACCCCGTAGGCTACCGGCGGCAATCCGTCTTGCTGCAGGACGGCGACTTTGCGCGACAGCGCCTTCCGCGCATACGAGGCCAGCTGGCGGCCATGAAGCGAGATCCTCCCCGCATCCGGCTTTTCCACGCCGGAGATCAGGTTCAGCAGCGTCGTTTTCCCGCTGCCGTTCGGGCCGATCAATCCCCAAAATTCGCCGGGACGGACCCGCCAATCCACCTCATGCAGCACCGCCTGCCGACCAAAGGCTTTGGACACTCCCGTTACCTCGATCAACGCAATTCCTCCTCCCTCTGCTTCTTCTTGCGATATAACAGATAGCCGAAGAAAGGCGCTCCCACGAAGGCCGTAACGATGCCCAGCGGAATTTCCGTCGGGGCCAGCAGCGAGCGGGCCGCAAGATCGCTCCACATCATGAATATTCCCCCGCCGAGCGCGGAGAGCGGAATAATCAAACGATAATCCGGCCCGGTAATCAGGCGAATCATATGCGGCACGACAAGGCCGACGAACCCGATGACGCCGGACACCGACACGGCCGCCGCCGTCATCAGCGTAGCCACGAGCAGGACGGTCAGCTTGGTGCGTTCCACGGCCATCCCCGAATGGGCTGCCTGGCGTTCGCCGAGAGCCAGCAAATTCAAATGCTTGGCCCGGCTCCACAAATACAATGCGCCTACCAGCAAATATGGGAAAAGGATGGCCGTATACGACCATCCGCGCAAGCTCAAGCTCCCCATCGTCCAGTATAAAATTTCATTGACCGTTTTCTTCGACATCGCCGTCAGGAAGGACACGACCGCGCCGAGAAAAGACTGCATCACGACGCCCGACAAAACCAGGCTTTCAATGGGCAGCTTCCCGTTCTCGCGGGCCAGCCAAATGACGATCCATAGCGTAAGCGCCCCCGTTGCAAAAGCGACCGCCGGCAGCGTAAACACCCCGAACAGCGAAAACTGCCAACCGAAAAAAATCAGCACGGCGGCGCCGATCGCCGACCCCGAGGAGACGCCCAACGTGAACGGATCCGCCAGCGGATTGCGCAGCACCCCTTGAAAGCCCGCTCCTGCGACTGCCAGCGATGCGCCGACCAACATCCCGAGCAAAACCCGGGGGAGGCGCACCTGCACCACGATCTGCTCGGAGGAGACGCTCCAATCGGGCGTGATCAGCTGCGCCAGTCCCGGGATCCGGTGAAGCAATATCGACGTTATCTCGCCGGCCGGCAAATAGACCGAACCGATGCCGATGCATAACAGCAGCGTGACGGCTAGCAGCAGCAGTCCAATCGCCCCGTATCCGGCCAATTTGCCGCGAATCATGGTTTGACCAAATCCGGATAAATCGCCATGGCCACTTCGATCAAGCCTTGCGTGACGCGGGGTCCCGGACGGCTGAGCAGGTTGTCGTCCAGCCCGATGACGCGGTCGTCCCGGATCGCCGCAATTTGATCCCACCCGCCGCGGCCTTTGATGATGTCCGCCAGCGTTTGGTTATTCTCGTCGATGACGCTTTTCGCGTATAAAATCACGTCCGGATTCGCTTGAATAATATTTTCTTCGTTAATTTCGGTCCAGCCTTCGACATCGGAAGCCACGTTGATCCCGCCCGACAGCGTGATCATTTCATCCATGAACTCGCCTTTGCCGACCGTCCAGCCGGGAGAAAACTCGATGTAAACCTTTTTCTTCTGGTCTTCGGCCACCGATTTCACCGCTTCGGTCACGAAGTTCAACTGCTGCTCCATCTTGCCGACCACCTCTGCGGCCTCCGCCTGATGGTTGGTAATCGTGCCGATTAGCTTGATATGCTCCATCGCATCGTTAATCGTTTTCGGATTCGACTCAAACACTTTAAAGCCCAAATCGCTTAAATTCTTGATGACCGCCTCGTCGATGATGCCCCCAACGACGATCAAATCCGGCTGCGCGGCCACGACCGCCTCCACATTCACGTTGGAGGAACCCATCCGCGGCTTGTCCTTCACCGCTTCCGGGTAATCGTCCAGGTCGGAAACCCCGGCCACCTGTTCATCGAGGCCCAGCGCAAACAGCACTTCCGTGTCCGAAGGCGCCAGCGAGACGATTTTTTGCGGAGCCGATTCGAACGTGAATTCCTTGCCGCTCGAATCTTTTACCGTCAACGGATAAACCGTTTGCGTCGCCTCTTGCGTATCGGCTGCATCCGTTTCGGCGGTCTGCTCCTGCTGCGCCCCGTTCGTACCTTGATTTACCGCTGCGTTATTGTTGCCGCAGGCCGCAAGCAGCAGCACCAGCAGCCCGATTCCCCATATATGTTTCCAGTTCTTCATGACTAACCCTCTCCTCTTTCCGCGATTTTCCCAGTGCTAAAGAAACCCGAGTCGAAGCGATACGTGGTCCATTCGGCCATTTACCGGCTGAAGCCCAGCCTTGGCAAAAAGAAAAACCCCAATCCTGGCGGATGGGGTTACGTCTACAAAGTCATGCCGCGAACAGGCCCGGCTTCCCGACAAAAGGCTTTCCGGCTGCAGGCGATGGTTGTCTTGGCAGAACGTTATCCTTTCCTCGAAGGACCGTCTTCGTTTCCCGTGGGCAGGTCTCCTGACTTCCAGGTATCGACGACGCTCGCCTTCCCATCTCCCGTTCGCCGGGCGACAGTGGCATCTTGAGCTCGTCCCTGTTTACAGTGGCGGGACCGTGCCGGACTTGCACCGGCTTCCCTTTTAACCCGAAGCTGACGGCATCGCCGTGTCTTCAGGACCTACGGGCACTAATGTTCGCTTGTCTTTAGGCTTTCTTCTCTATTGGATTATAGGGGAAAAGAGAGTAACTGACAATACGCAATCCGTTCAACGCCGATCCCCCCGGCCTAACGGTCGACCGATAAATCCGCCCCCAACACGCCAATAATGGCTCCGTTGCGCCGGATCGGCACGGCGAGCGTCAGACAGCGCCGTTTCGTAATCGCCGAGACGTAAACGTCGGAAATGACCGCTTCACCGCCGATCGCCCGGAGGAACCAATCCCGGCCTTTCGCGTTAAGCAAGCCGGCTTCCGGGATGGACACGACGAAGGAACCGTCTGCCCGATTCGTCCAGGCCGCTTCCAGTCCGGTTTCCCGGGCCAGCAGCTCCTCCAGCGCGGCCCGGTGGCCAAGCGCCTCCATGCCGTCGAAACTCGGGCGATCGGCCGCTGCCTGCAGCTTTCGGGCATAAGCTTGTCCCAAGGCAAGCACGTCCCCGCGCTCATCGCCGGCGTCCGGCGCCGAACGGACGGATTCCAGCGATACCATCAGCTCGGCCTGGGCTCTGTCCAGCCCTAGAACCACCGTTTGCAGCTTGGAGATATGCCCCCGCTCGGATTCCATTCGGGCCAGCGCTCCCTCCACATGGGTGATGCTCCGATTCAATGCTTCGTGGACCTCGCCGAGCATATCCTCCATATTCCGCGTCAGGGTAGCCTGCTCGCGGCTCCGTTGTCCCGTCTCCGCGACGAGGCCGTTCAACCCGGCCACCTCCTCCGCGATATAACGGATATCTTCCCCCATCCGCTTCATCAGGGAAATGCCCTCCAGGGCCGAATCCCGGCCATGATTCAACGTCGATTTCACTCGTTCCACGTCCTCCGCGATTTGCCGGAACAAGGGAGCGGAGTGGCCGATGGCCTGGGTGCTTTGATCGGCCAGCTGGCGCATCCGAACAGCTACGACGTCAAAGCCTTTCCCCTGCTCGCCGAAACGGGCCGCTTCGATCGACGCGTTCAGCGCGAGCAAAGCCACCTCGCCGGCAATTTCCTCGAGGTTCCGGTACAACGTCCCGAGCTTGCGGGTATTGCTCTCCAGCTCCTCCATCGGTCCGGCGATCGATTGCTGGGACTCGGCCAGCGAGCGGATCGTTCCGTCCGCCGTTTCCAGCGCCCCGGCCATCCGCACCGCCTCTGCGCGTGTTCTCTCGCTGCGGTCCAGCAGATGGCCCGCGGCCTCCTGGATCTGATAAGCCGAGGAGGCCACCTCTTCCATCGCCGCGAGGCTTTCCTGCACCTGCTCCAAAGAGCGTTCGCTGCTGTGCTTCAGCTTCATGTCTTCGACCGCTGCGGTATCGGACAGCTTCTGAAGTTGTTCGATGCTGTCGCTGACTTCGCCGACCGCCGCCTGAAGCCGGTCTGCCGCGACCAACGACTCGTTGGCGATCGTCGTCCAATTCGCCTCTTCCTGTTTGGCCATACCAACCGCGTCCCGATCAGCCTTCCGGGGAAAAGCACCTATTCCCAGCTTCAGCTTCATGATCCCACCCCAATATGTTAGTTTTGCTAACATTATAGAATAGGACCAGAGTCTTAGAAAGGGAAAATTTGGGCTGATCGAAGTAATTGTGCAAAAAAACGGTGGAATCCTCCAAACAAAACGAACATATATAACACATCATGTTATATATGTTCGTTTATTCGCATGCGTTAACCATATGTTTCTTACAAAACTGCCTTTGCTTACGGTACAAGCATCAACGATCGCCCATCCGGCGCTTGCAATGTCTCTCCCGAGCGGTTCCGAGGACACGATCACCGCCCGTCCGGCGATCCGCCGCACGCTGCTCAGCATGCGCCGCCGCTCCTGCGGAGAGAGCACCGAGCACAGATTATAAGGCATATCGACAATGGCTGCGTCGTACACGCCGTCCAAGTCGTTCAAATCGCCGATCGCGACCAAGGCGGAATCGTCATATCCGAAATGCCGCAAATTGCTTCTTGCACCGCGAACGGCCAGCGGGTTGATGTCCCTGCCGACGATATCGATGCCCATCGACAGCGCCTCGATCAGCACGTTGCCCATGCCGCAGCAGGGATCGATGACCCTCCGGCCCGCCGGGTCGGGCACGGCAATGTTCGCCAGCGCTCTGGCTACCGACGTCGTAAGCCCGGTCGAGTAGTTGTTCGGCTTCTGTTTGTGCGCCTGCCATACCGGCTCGGACGGCCGGCAAATGCCGAACAGCCAGCCGTCTTCCCGCGCCAGCAAACCGAAGGTGACCTCGGCCCGGCGCATGTCGGCCTTCCCGCGGATGTGCCGCCCTACCTCCCGCTCCATTTCGCGCTGCTGCTCATAAGTCCGCTTCAATCCGCTTTTGAGATAAAGCGCCTTAAACGTGCGCCCCTCAAGCCGGATCTTAGCAGCCCCGGCGCAAATTTCCTCCAGCGTCGCCGCCTCGAACAAAACGTCCAGCCTTAGCGAAACGAACGGACTGCGGTTCGGTGCCAACCGGATTCGGCTATCGACGTAAGGCCGGTCCCGCGCAGCCTCCCCGTCTTCCCCGAACAAGGCGCGAAGCTCCATCAGGCAGAGCTCACGCTCGTTCTCGTGGCAGGCGTAAGGGTAAACGTAACGTTCCGGCGGATGATTCAGATTCAAGCTGCCGACTTCCTCTCTATCCATTCTGCTCCCCATTGTAACAGAACGCCCGGCGTTTTGCCTTGCGATTATCTCAATCGTTGCGGTCCGGAACCGCTTGGTCCCGGGGGATGGCCAAGCGACGGCGCGCGCTCCCCCTGCATCTCGGTCAACTGCCCCCAATAGCGTTTGGGCATATGCGACATTTGCGCCCGCGGGTTCAACCGCTCGCGGATCGCCACCGTTTCGTAGAACCGCTTCCACAGGCGGCGGTAGGCGAGCTCCATCTCCCCGGCTTCCGGCAAGGACAACTCGTCGACATCCACGATCTCCGCCCGCCCTTTTCCTTTCTCCTCCGGCTTGTGGATGAGCGCTTGCCCATGGGTTTGGTCGTAAATTATAAACGCTTCCTGGCGGTATCGATCGCAAAAATGCGGAGCCAATATCGGCAGCACGCGATTCTTCGGCTCGATCACCGATACCAGCGCTTCGCCGTAAACCGAAAACCGCACGAATCCCATGAAAGCATGGCTTTCCGTGTTCAGGTGCCGCACGGCCTTATGCAGCCGGTGCACCGTATCGTCCGTCAGCATATCCATCACCGTCCGCCCATGCCGGAAGCCGAGCCGGAGGAAACGGTAAATCAGCAAGTCCTTCTGCGGATCGCAGGTCAGAAAGCCGCGGCGGACGAGCTCCTGGGCGGCCGGAGAAATTTTGCGCCCGATGGCGGCATAGACGCGGGAAGCCTTATCCGGCGAGGTGTCCACCCAGCGGGTCAGGAACAGGCCATACTGCGGATCGGCGTCGGACCGCACATCTACCAGTTCCTCCTTGCGCGCATAGCTCTCGAACACGCAGCTCAGCAAGCCGTCGAAGCTCCCGTCGTAGGCGTAGGCCGCATCGCTTATCCAAACATCCATGCGCTCAGCTCCCTTCCCGCCGTACCCGCCAGCTCTTCGTCGGAGAACAGCGTCAGCTGCTCAACTTTCGGCCGGGGCAAATACATGTCGATCTCTTGGCGGGATAACAACGACCGAAGGATCGTGCTTTCATTGACCTTGAGCCCTTCGAGCCGGCGGCCCGAACAGGTGATGAAATATTGCGCCCGCTTCAGCACCACGCCGAGCTTCTTCAAGCCGTGAAAATCCAGCCGCGACGTTCTTCGCGCCGCCAAGATCCGCTTGGCGCTGCGGACGCCGATGCCGGGCACGCGCAGCAGCGTCTCGTATGGGGCCGCGTTGACGTCCACGGGGAAGCGGTCGATATGATTCACGGCCCAATGGCATTTCGGGTCCATGAACAGATTGAAATTGGGCGTGCGTTCATCGAGCAGCTCCTTGGCTTCAAAACCGTAGAAGCGCAACAGCCAGTCCGCCTGATACAAGCGGTGCTCCCGCAGCAGCGGCGGCTTGCTGTCCAGCGACGGCAGCAGCGAATGCTCCGCTACAGGGGTATATGCCGAATAGTACACCCTCTTCAGCTCGTATTTCCGGTAAAGCGCCTCCGTTAACGTCAAGATTCGCAGATCGCTGTCCGGCGTCGCGCCGACGATCAGCTGCGTGCTCTGGCCGCCCGGCACAAACCGGGGAGCATGGCGGTACTTTACGAGATCGGTGCCGTTCTCCCGAATGCCCTGGCGGATCGCGGACATCGGCTTCAGGATCGCTTCCTTGCTCTTGTCCGGCGCCAGCCGGTTCAGGCTATCCTGAGACGGCAGCTCAATGTTCACGCTCATCCGGTCGGCCAGCAGGCCCAAACGGGATATCAGCGCCGGGTCGGCCCCGGGAATCGCCTTGACGTGGATGTAACCGCCGAAACGGTATGTCCTGCGCAGCAGCTCCAGCACCCGGATCAGCTGTTCCGTCGTATAGTCCGGATTCCGCATGATCCCGGAGCTCAGGAACAAACCTTCAATGTAATTGCGGCGGTAAAAATTCATCGTAAGCTCCGCCAGCTCCGCCGGCGTAAAGCTCGCGCGCCGCGTATCGTTGGAGCGGCGGTTCACGCAGTATTTGCAGTCGAAAATGCAGGCGTTCGACATCAGCACCTTCAGCAGCGAAATGCAGCGCCCGTCGGCGGCAAAGCTGTGGCAAATCCCGCAGGCCACGGTATTCCCCACCGCGCCGCCGGCGCCGCGTTCGCCGCTGCCGCCCCGTTCCACGCCGCTGGAAGAACACGATACGTCGTATTTGGCCGAATCCGTCAATATGGTCAGCTTGTCAATTACGTCCATGCGTATAGCCTCCCTTTCGACTGCATTATATGACGAACATATGTTCTTGTCAATTGCGAAAAAAACGAAGCACCCTTAGCGAGCCGCTCCGTTCCTCTCACCTTTATTCCTGCTCGTGCGCCCCCCCGCTAGCCAAAAGAATGTTGATGTTTTGCTGCTGGCGGTATTCGTTCGGGGTAACGCTGTACTTCTTGCGGAACATCTGCGTAAAATGGCGCATGTCCTGGTAGCCGATGTATTCGGCGATTTCGGCCACCTTGAGCTTCGGATTCAGCAGCAGTTGCTTCGCCTGCTCCAAACGCAGCGAGGTAACGTGTTCCTTGTATCCCAGCCCGACCTTCTGCTTGAACAGCTGGCTGAAGTAAGCCGGATTCAAATAAACGACGGAGGCCACCTTTTCCAGCGACAAATCCTCGTTGTAATGCTCCTTGATGTATTGCAAGGCAACGTCGATCGCTTTCTCCCCGCTGCCTTTCAGCGGCTCCAGCAGGGTGACCGGCGAATCTGAAGCTTGCTTCATGCGCATGACCACCTGCGGCACCGCTTTGAAATCGTCGTTCAGCCCCGAATGGATGATTTGAAAGGGCACCTTCAAATAATGCTTCATATGGGCCTTCACTTCGTCCTGAAACAACCCGATCCGCTCCGGCTCCCGCGGCGCGATCAGCCCGAGCAGGCTCTGCCGGTCATAGCTGACGACAAAGCCGCGGCCGTGCCGCTCGATCAGCTCGGACAGCACGTTCTCCACGATAAAGTGCTCCAGCCGTACGCTTTTGTCCCCGGCGTCCATCTGCACCATGATCAAATAAAAGCTGAGGTAATCCTCCATGAACGGGGTCAAGTCCAAATTGCCGATATCTAGCCCCGACGCCAGCCGCTGGAACACGCCTTCCCGCAAATATTTCAGATTGGTCTTAAGCAGCTCCTCTTCCTTCGTGAGCTCGCTTTCCTCGCGGATTTCCGCGGCCAGGCTGCTAATGATCTCCTCCAGTCGGGTCTTGCCGATCGGCTTGAGCAGGTAATCGCGCGCCCCCAGCCGAACCGCCTCCTGGGCATAGGAAAATTCGCTGTGCGCCGAGACGACCACCCATTTGACCTGGGGAAACTTGCGTTTGGAGATCCGCATGAATTCCAGGCCGTTCATCCCCGGCATCAAAATATCGGTAAGCACGATGTCGATCCGCTGCTCGCCCATGATTTTGACCGCCTCTTCCGCCCCGGCCGCAACATCGACCGCATATTCCGGATACATCCGCTTAATCGTCCGCTTGATCCCTTCGCGAATCGCCCGTTCGTCGTCGGCAATCAGTATGTTCACTTAAGATGCCTCTCCTTCCTTGGGAAGCGGCAGCACGACGGCTACCTTCGTTCCTTCATCCAGGGTGCTTTCGATTTCCAGTCCGTAACGTTCCCCGAACATATGCTGCAGCCGGCGGTGCAGGTTTTGCAGTCCGATTCCGCCCGGGCCGTCGTTCGGGGTTTGCCGGGTCAACGTTTCCTTCAGCCGGGCCAACTGCTCGGCATCCATCCCGTTTCCGTTGTCCTCCACGACGATTTTCAATACATCGTCTTCCTCCAGCGTATACAGCTTCAGCACGCCTTGGCGTTTCAGCGATTCCAGACCGTATTTCACCGCGTTTTCAATGATCGGCTGAACGGTCATTTTCGGCAGGCATATGTCCAGCAGGCGGTCGTCGATCTCCGATTCCACCTGCAGCCGGCCTTCCAGCCGGATCAAAATGATCGTCAGGTAATGGCGAATCTGATCCAGCTCTTCGCGGAGCGTCACCTTCGCCCCGTCCTCCCACTGGCTGCTGTAGCGGAACATCGAGGACAACGAAAGCACGAGCTCGCCCAAGCGGTCGTTCTCCTTCTCGTCCAGCATCCAATAGATCATATCCAGCGTGTTGTACAGAAAATGCGGATTCACCTGCGACTGCAGCGCATGCAGTTCGGCATTCTTCTCGCTGACCGAGGAAATTTTGACCCGCTCGATCAACTCCTCGATCCGGTTCACCATCCGGTTAAACGAAGCGACGAGAATATTGATCTCCTGATACGAAGCGACGTTGACCATCCCCCGGAAATTGCCTTGCTCGACCTGTCTCATTTCCCGGATCAGATTCTTCAACGGCTTGGAAAATGTGCGGGAAACGATGGAAGCGATGACAGCCGAAACGATGATCAGAATCGAGATGACGATCAGCAAATACCGTTTCATTTCCACGAGTTCGACGTTGAGTTCTTGCCGCGGGGTGGTGCTGATCACGGACCAGTCGGAAAAAGGCAGCCTGGAGGCGACCGTGATGCCCGACCCGGTCTGCTCCACGACCACATCGCGAGGACCGTTCAGCTTGGGGATATCGTTCAGCACCGGAGCCGGATCGGTCAGCGACGAGACGACCTGTCCCTGCCGGTTAATCAGATAAACCTGGCTGTGCTCCCCCAGCTTCAAGTTGTCAAGCGCGTCCAGCACGGGCTGGGGATTGACTTCATATAAAACGATGCCGATCGGCTTGTGTTCGTTCAAATCGTAAATTTGCCGGCCAAAGGCAAACACCGGGCTGTCTTCGGCCAAATCGATCAGCGAATGGGAATACACGCCCAGCCATACCAGTTTTCCCGAAGAATCCTGCAGCTGACGATACCAGTCCTCATGGGGATAATCCGGATCCAATACGTTCATCGAGTTGCCGTAGTTGTAAATTTTTCCGTGATCGGTGATAACGTGAATGCCGACCAAATCATCGCGCGAATAAAAGATCGCCCCGATGATATTCGTGATCGATTGCTCGTTAATATAAGCGACCGCAGGCTCGTCGGATTTCTCGTTCAGCAGACGGATCATCTCGAAATTGTTGGTTATCGACTTGGACAAGCTGTCATAGCCTTCATACAGCAGACGGAACAAGCCGACCGTCTGGGCGACGTTCTTCTGCGATAAATCGCTTAATTTCTCATGATACTGCTCCGTCGTCCGGCTGTAGTAGAGCAGGCTGACAATCAGCAAAATGCCCGACATGCAAAAAAGAAACAGCAAAAACAACCGATGGTTTATGGAATGAAAGCCGTTTCGCAACTGTTTTCTCCCCCCATCCTCGTGTCCTGCTGCTCCTCCATTATAAGTCCGCACTTCTATTTTTCAAGATGAAACATCAGCCTTTTACCGCTCCCGCTACCATTCCTTTCGTAATTTGGTTTGACAGGAAGAAATAGATCAAAATGACCGGCAGCGCACCCATGACCAGGAAGGCGCCGATGCCGCCGTAGTTCACGGAATATTGGCTGACGAACGTGTACACCCCGAACGGCAAAGTCTTCAGCTTCTCGGACGAAATGAACGTCGCCGCCAGAATGTATTCGTTCCAAATCGTGATGAAGGTCAAAATGCACACCGTCATCATCGGCGGCACGGACACCGGCAAAATGATGCTGCGGAAGATCCGGTAAATGCTTGCTCCGTCGATGAAGGCCGATTCCTCGATTTCACCCGGAATGCTCTTCATGAACCCGCTTAGGATAAAGACGGCGATCGGGGTTGAGAAAGCGATGTACGGCAAAATCAGCGACAGGTGCGTATTCAGGATATCGATATTTTTGAAAATAACCATGAGCGGCAGCAGCGTGGCTTGCATCGGGATCATCATCCCCATCAAAAAGACGGTCATGACCACGTTGCCGTAACGCCAGCGGAACCGCGAGATCGCGTATGCGACCATCGAACTGAGGAGGATGACGCAAATCATCGTGACGGCGGTGACCAGCACGCTGTTCGACAAATATTTCAGGTAGCTGCCGGATTCGTAAGCGTCCTTATAGTTATGCCACTGCAGCGCCTTCGGGAAGGCGAAGAAGCTGCCGCTCATAATTTCTTCGTTGGTTTTCAGGGAATAGAGCAGCAACCACAACAGCGGATACAACTGGGTAACGATGGGAACCGCAAAGAGCAGATACACGATTCCTTTTTTGACTTTTCTCATGATCGTGCACTCCTTTGCTAGCTGTATTTTTTCTCGAGTTTGTTGAAGATGAAATTAATGAACACCGTGCATATGAGGCACAGCATGACCAGAAACGTCGCAATCGCGCTCCCGTACCCGTATTTCTGGGACAGGAACGAGCTGTTGTACATATGCGTCGAGATGACGTCGGTCGCATGGGCCGGTCCGCCGGCCGTCATGACCATGACGAGGTCAAACGCCTGCAGGGATCCGATAAACGCCAACACGATCGATATTTTAAAGATCGGGACGATCAGCGGCATCGTAATGTAACGGTCCGCTTTGAAACCATCCGCCCCGTCGATTTTCGCAGCTTCATAAATCTCGTCCGGAATGTTCTGCACCCCGGTGTATTGAATCAATAAATGATAGCCGAAATACTGCCACAGGGAGACGAAATACAAGCTGAACATGGCGATTTTCGGCTCCGTGAGCCAGTTATGCGTCCAGCTGTCGAGCCCCAGGGAGATCAGCACGCCGTTCAGCATACCGCCCATCGAGGTCGGGTTATAAATCGTTTTCCAGAGTTGTCCGATGATCACGACCGATAAAATGACCGGCGTGAAATAAATCGACGCCAGGGTGTTCCCCTTCTTCAAATAACGGCTGAGCAAAATCGCGAAAAACAAGCAAAGCGGAATCTCTACCATGGAGGCTACCGCGTACAGCAGGGTCCGCCGGACCGACGGCCAGAAGACGGGATCATTCCAAAACATGTCGCGGAAATTGGCCAAACCGACGAATTTCGCGGTCGTGATGCCGTCCCAGTCCAACAAGCCGGTATAAAACGAAACGATAATCGGAACAAACACCAGACACACATACAACAACAGACATGGCACTACGAAGACGGCTATTGTGCGTGCGGGCACCTTCAGTACTTTCATCTCTCTCCGCCCTCCAATATAAATCCGATGCGAAGAAGCGCTTTAGCACGAATCCTCTAAAAGGCCACTTCGCATCGATAGTTGGTATTTTATCGTTTCTGGTTTATTTTTTATTGGCTTCGAAGGCGGTTTGATGTTCTTTGGCCACTTGGGCGGATTCCACCTTTTGCACGAACAGGTTTTGGATGCTGCTGAGGTGAACTTGCGCCGTCGCCGGGTTCATCGTGTTGTCGAACGCCAGATCGCCGCCTTTCACTTGGTTGAACAATTCCGCTACGTTGATCGCCAGGTCGGAGTATCCGGCCGCTTTCAGGTCGCCGTCGACTTTTTGGCCCAGACCTACGGCATTTTTGTTTTCAAATTGCTTTTTCGGGAAGTTCAACGTGAAGAAGTTGAGGAAATCCTTGGTTTCTTGCAGATGCTCGCTGTTCGCGGAAATCGCGTACGCGCTGCCCGGCGCCAGCATGAATTCGTTCGGATCGCCTTTGCCGCCGACCGTCGGGAATTGGAACGCGCCCACTTTGCCGGCTACGGAAGAAGCGTCAATCGCGCCGGTTTCCCAGGAACCGATGACCCACATCGCCGCTTGGCCGGTCTTGAAGATGTTGCCGCCTGCCGTGGCATCGATGGACGTAGCTCCGTCCGGGAACGCGCCGGCTTGCACGAGATCCTGGAAGCGATCCACCGCTTCGATGAAGGCCGGATCTTCAAACGTCTTTTTGCCGTCCATGACGTCTTGCAGGAAGCCGGGGCCGCCGTTGGTGCGGAGCAGGATGTTCATGAACAGGAACGAACCGGTCCAGGAGTCCTTCTCCCCGATCGCCAGCGGCGTGATGCCTTTCTCTTTGAGGGTCTTCACGTCGGCCAGGAATTCGTCGAACGTTTCCGGCGTTTTGGCGATGCCGGCTTGCTCGAACAGTTCCTTATTATAATAGACGACTTCGATATTGTTGCCGTCAGGCAGCGCGTAAACGTTGCCGTCAAAGCTGTAGTAATCGAGCAGGCCTTCCTGGTAGGTGTCCTTCAGCCCGTTTTGATCCAGCATGTCGTTCAGCGGGGCCAGCAGCCCGGCATCGACGAACGGCTTCATTTGCGCAGCCGGGTTCACCATGGTAATGTCCGGTACCTCTTTGGAGGCCGCTTGCGTTTTCAGCTTCACTTTTTGCTGGTCCGTATTTAAGGTGTCGAGCTCGATATGAATGTTCGGATGAGCGGCTTCATACTCTTCGACCAAGGCATGCACCGTTTTATAGGACGGAGTTGCCGGGTCCGGGTAGATATTTTGGAACGTGATGGTGATCTTCTCGCCGCTTCCGCTTGTTGCGGCGTTCCCTTCCGGCGCGTTGGACGCCGTATTGTTCTTCTCCCCGTTGCCGCAAGCCGCCAAGCTAAACGCCAGCGCCGCGGTTAAAGCGATTGCTGAAGATTTTTTCCATAGGTTCTTTTTGACCATTGTTTCTTGCCCCCTGTATTTAGGATAAAACCATTATTTCGCTTTTAAGCGCTTTCAACAAGGCGTGAACTTTAGGGATCAGGTTGGTTTTTTTCAGGTATGTATGTTTTTCCCCTGATTCCCGGAAATTCGGAAAAGCCGAAAAAACGGGAGGGCATCCGGTTTGCGATGGCTTTCGGAAAAACAGGCGCGGGGGCGGCAGCTCGGGGCGGAGCGCTATTGAGTGGGGAGAAGGGGACGTTGGTAAGGCACAGCGGCATGCCCGGCGGTAAACCCGGCGGCAAGAGACGGTGGCAGATGGCTAACGAATCTGAGACACCTTATTTGCCCTAAGATCCGGCGATTGCAAGTCTAACGAATGTCAGCGTCCTTATTCCTCTGTTTCTGCGAAAAAAAACGCGAATTCGGCGAAATAACGTTAGCTGGATTCGTTAGATCAGGGATAAGCGTAAAAACGTTGCAATAGCGTTCCCTGGGTTTGTTAGGGCCAGGCCTCTCCCGCTTTATGGCCGCAATTCAGCAAGCAGGCGGTAGGAGTTCAGCCGCTGCTCATAGTCGGGGATCGGCGAAAGGATCAGGAATTCATCGTTCCGATATCGGCTTTGCATCTCCCGAAGCTGCGCGCGAATTTGCTCGCCGGTCCCCGCAAAGCCTGTAAAAGGCGAGCCGCCGCGGGCGCTGAACCCCGCTTCCGTCTTGGCAAGCAAGGCCTTCGACTGCTCGTCGGTTTCTGCGCAAATAACGCTGACAGCCAACAGGGTCTTAGGCGCCGGCTGGCGGGAGGACGGCTGAAAGGCATCCCGGTAAGCCTGCAAAATCTCCTCCCCGTCGCTGTCGCTCATAAATTGGCCGAAGACGTAACCGGTGCCTAACTCGGCCGCGTACCGGGCGCTTTTCACGTTGGTCCCCAGCATCCAAAGCGCCGGCGGGATTTGCGGCACCGGCCGGGCTGCGACCGGGTGGTCGTCGTAGCGGTAATTATCCTGGAGCAAGGCGGAAAGATCCTTGGCCAGCTGCGGATAACGCGCGACCCGCTCCAAAAAATTGCCGCTTAAGGCCATTGCCGCGTGCGCCTCCCCACCCGGCGCCCTTCCGATTCCAAGGTCCACCCTTCCCGGATAGAGGGCCGCCAACAGCCGAAAGCATTCCGCCACCTTGAGCGGACTGTAGTGAGGCAGCAGGACGGCTCCAGAACCGAGCCGAATCCGGCTCGTCCTCGCCCCGATGTGGGACAGCAGCACCTCCGGCGACGTGCTCGCCAGTCCCGCCACATCATGGTGCTCCGCGGTCCAATAACGGAGGTATCCCCACTCTTCCGCGTGCCGGGCCAGCCGGGCGGCCTGTCCGACCGCCTCCTCGGCCGTGCTTCCCTGAAGCTTCGGGACCAAATCCAGCACGCTCAGCTTTAGCGTCGTTTGTTGCTCAGCCATTCCAACACGCTCCTTTCCGTTATCATATATACAAACGCAACACGCCGCCGGGCCCTACCCGGGTATCCCAAAACCCGAGGCCGGGCTGCAGCAGCGAGGACAGCATGGAGATCACCCCACCATGAGTCACGATCAATAAGCGTACGGTTTGGGCACGTTGTTCCGGGGCGCGCGTTTCGATGCCCGCCCATCCGGCCTCGTCCCCCGGTTCGCCGGAACCCTCCCGAACGTCCCGGTCCCTCGCCGCCAAACTTGACGACCGTGCCCGAAGCTCCCCGCACAGCTCGGTCACCCGATTCTCAAACTCCCGCCACGACTCGCCTCCCGGCGGCGTCACGGTTTGCGGATCATCGATCCAAGCGCGGTAAAGGGCGTTATCTTTCAGCATGTCGTACGTTTGCCCTTCCCAAACGCCGAAGTTCATTTCACGCAGCCGTAGATCAAGCCGCGCACGATCAACGAGATCGGGGCGGGCGATCGCCAGCGTCTCCCTGCAGCGGCGCAAATCGCTCGTATAGACCGCCGCGAAGGAAATGCCGGCCAACTCCCGGCGCAGCTCGGCCAACCCGGAAGCTTCGTCCGCCAGCAGCGGCGGATCGCTGTGTCCCTGGTACCGGCGCTCCGCGTTCCAGGCCGTGATCCCGTGGCGGACCAGCCACCATTCGATGCTCATATCCGTTCAACCTCCCTGAGGGCCGCTTCCGTGAAATCAAGATCAAGTACGACAACCGCTAAATCCAGGCCCAGCCGCCGCTTAACCCGATCCATAATATCGTTCCCGCAACCACCGCCGCGTTCGCCACCCAGAACATCAGCTTTGCCGCCTTCCGCACGTCCTCCGGCTCCAGCTCGCGGGTTTTCTCGCCCATATAGGCGCGGAACGAGACGACGCCGTGATAGGAATTTTCGCCGCCCAGCCGAATGCCGAGTGCGCCCGCCACCGCCGCCTCCGGGTAGCCGCTGTTCGGGCTCGGATGCTTTGGGGCGTCGCGGCGCACGGCCCGCCACGCTCCCCGTGCGTCCAGCCGCAGCGCCCAGGCGGCGGCGAACAGCAGCAGCGCCGTCAGCCGGGCGGGGATGTAATTGGCGATGTCGTCCAGCCGGGCGGAAGCCCAACCGAGATCGATGTATTTGGCGTTTTTATAGCCGACCATCGAATCGAGGGTGTTCACCGCCCGGTAGGCCATCGCCAGCGGGGCGCCGCCCAGCAGCGCGAACAACAGCGGCGACACGACGGCGTCGACGATGTTCTCGGCGACGGTTTCGACGGCGCCGCGGGCGATCTCCGGCGCATCCAAGTGCGCCGTGTCGCGTCCGACGATCATGCCGAGCGCGCGGCGGGCGGCGGGCAGGTCGCCGCGCAGCAGGTGGCCGGCGACGTCCAGCCCCGCACCCTGCAAGCCCTTGGCGGCGATCGTCGTCCAGATCAGGGCGGCCTCCACCGCGGCCGCCAGCCAGGGGCTGACCTGGGCCAGCAGGCGCAGCGCGGCCCAGGTCAAGGCAAAGCTGCCGCCGGCGACCAGCAGCGGCAGCAGCACGCCCGCCGCGCGAAGCCGGCGGGCCGGGACGAGGCGGCGGATGGCCGCCTCGAGCGCGGCGATCGCCTTGCCCATCCCCACCACCGGGTGGGGGAGCCAGCGCGGATCGCCGAGCAGCCGGTCGAGCGCGTACGCGACCGGCACCACCCACCACGCCGCCATCACCGGCGCACTCCCGCTGATGCGGCCCGCAGCGACTCGCTTACGGCGGCGTACGCCAGGCGGCCCACCGTGCCGCCGAGGTCCGTGGCGGTTCCCGCGTAGGCGTGCAGCAGCGGCCAGTCGGCCCGCTGGCTGACGCCGAGCACGACCGCATCGGTCGTAGTGCCGGTGGCCGAAAGCCCGTTCTCGGCATCGCGCACGCCGAGATCCCCCAGCGCGGCCGTTTTCGCCTCCGTCGCCGTCATGACGGCGTTCACCATCGCCGCCGGCGTCAGCCGCCCGTCCACGGCCAGCAGCAGATTGATCGTTCCCGGCGTCCAGGAGGCCGGGAACGTCGTCCGCCGAACGCCGGCCCGCGCGGCGTTCGACGCCCCCGCCGTTGCGCAGCAGAAGACGGCGAAATCCTCGCCGCGCTCCTCCGCCACCGCGGCGTACCGCAGCGGCACCGCCGTCAGCAGCCCGGCCGTCCCTTCGGCAGGATGGCCCCACTCGCGCAGGAGTCCCGCGATGTCCCGCTGCGGGTCATCGCAGCGGTAATTGCGGTCCACGTAAATATTGACCATGCGCCGGAGCATGCCGTGGCCGCCTCCGTACACCGCGCTGCTCAAGCCGTCAAGTTCCGCCGGCGACTCCAGCAGCAAATGCCGTTCCCCATAACCAAGACTTAAGCCCGGCCAAACCTGCGATTCATAAACCGTCCCCGGCTCTGCCTCCAAAAACGGCTTCGTCATTGCTCCATTCCTCCCATCGTCGCTTCCAGCTCCCGCATCAATTTGGCGCAGGCCGCCTCATCCTTCACCGCCAGCCGGATGTCCCGCGGCGTCAGCCCCGGGTACATCGCGCAGCTGCGCACCAACACGCCGCGCCGTCCCAGCGCGGCCTGCATCGCTTCCGCCGTCCACGGCTCCGGCAGCCGGACCAGCAGAAAATTCGCTTCGCCCGGCCAGGTGCGGCAACCTATGCGCTCCAGCTCCCCGCGCATCCATCGGCGCTGACGCCCGACCAGGTCGATCGTGTCCCGCTCAAACGCCGCGTCCGCGCCCAGGCAAAATTCCCCCGCCAGCAGCGCCAGCGCATTGACGCTCCACGTCACCTGCTTGTCCCTCATCCGCTTTGCCGTCTCCGGATGCGCCAGCGCATAACCGAGCCGCAAGCCCGGGATGGCGTAGAACTTCGTCATCGACCGGATCAGGATCAGGTGGGGATACGCGCCAAGTTCGGGCAGCAGCGTTCGGCGTTCTTGCTCCGGAATGAAATCGATAAACGCCTCGTCCACCGCCACGTAAGTGCCGTACCGCTCTCCCGCTTCGGCAAACCGCCGCAGCTCCTCCAGGCCGTACTGCACCCCGTTCGGATTGTTCGGCTGGCCGACGAAGACCAGGTCCGTCCCGCGGATCAGCCGTTCTACCTCGTCCGGATGGGCTTTATATTGCCGTTCCTCCGTTCCGCAAACCGACTCCACCTCTGCTCCGAACTGCTGCGAAAGCGTGCGGTATTCCGAAAAACTAGGCTCGACGATCCCCACCTTCGCCGGAGCTAAACCGAGCAGCGCGAGCGCCATATTCTCCGCGGCCCCGTTTCCGACTACGAGAGCTTCCTCCTCCACCTGATGGCGGGCCGCTAATAGCGAGAGAAGCTTCCGATGTCCGGGATCCGGATAGCGTACGATGCCGGGCAAAACCTCCCTGAGCGCTTCGAGCAGTCCCGGCGGCGGACCCAGCGGGTTGATATTGGCGCTGAAGTCCGTCAGTTGTCCCGCGTCCACGCCGTAACGGGCCGAAGCCGTCAGCAGGTCTCCGCCGTGCCCGTAAATTTCCAACTCCATGATCGATTCCTCTTTTCCGTAAACCTATGTACGTTCGGGTTTTTCATCCAAAAATCCGATAAACCTTACAAGTCCAATGCCCTCATTATGAAGTTCCGCGTCTTCTCCCGTCAATAAGCGGAGGAACCCGCCGGCGCTTTTTTTACCGCAAAAATGCCCTGCTCCCCCTTTGGTTTATAGACCAATTGGTTTACAATAAGATAGTGAGCATGTACGTCGTCGTGTACTGCATATCGGATCATTTGAGCCACGGCTCCCGATCAATAATAGGAGGATGGAGACCCATGTTGTTCATCGATAACGAGGGAATCACCGATGCGTCCGTCAACCTGGCCATCGAGGAATACGCCCTGCGACATTTGCCGCTGGAGGATGACAGCTACCTGCTGTTTTATATCAACGCCCCTTCCATCATCATCGGCAAGCATCAGAACACAATCGAAGAGATCAATCAGGAATACGTCAAGGACAACGGCGTTCAGGTCGTTCGCCGGCTTTCCGGAGGCGGCGCGGTGTACCATGATCTCGGCAATCTGAATTTCAGCTTCATCACCAAGGACGACGGACAGTCGTTCCACAACTTCCGCAAATTCACCGGGCCGGTGGTGGAGGCGCTGAAATCGCTTGGCGTGAACGCGGAAATGACCGGCCGCAACGACTTGCAGGTCGGCGAGCAAAAAATATCCGGCAACGCTCAATTCTCCACGCGCGGACGGATGTTCAGCCACGGCACGCTGATGTTCAACCTGAATTTGGACAACGTGCAGGCCTCGCTCCATGCCAATCCGGAGAAGTTCAAATCGAAAAGCACCAAATCGGTGCGCAGCCGGGTCGCCAACATCATCGATTTCCTGGACCGCAAAATGACGATCGAAGAGTTCCGCGCCGAACTGCTGCGGCATATTTTCGGGATGGAGCCGAACGCCGTTCCCCAATATAAACTGACCGAAGCGGACTGGGCCAAAATCCACGAGATCTCCGCACAGCGTTACAAGAACTGGGATTGGAACTACGGCCTGTCGCCGGAAAGCAACGTAAAACACGCGAAAAAATTCCCGGTCGGCATCATCGACCTGCGCATGAATATCAAGGACGGGCATATCCAGGAGATCAAAATCTACGGCGACTTCTTCGGCGTCGGCGACGTCGGCGATATCGAGGACAAGCTGAGGGGCGTAAAATACGAGGATGGCGCGGTACGGAAAGCCTTGGCCGGAGTCGACGTCAAGCACTACTTCGGCAATCTGGAAATGGACGATTTCATCGGACTGGTATTCCTTGAAGAATAGCAGCCGTCACGACCGCCGATCCGCGTGGGACGCGAAGGGAGCGAACCGCACGTGAACCGCTCCAGGCTTGCCGACCTCGGGCTGTTATCCGTCGCCTTCATGTGGGGCTGCACGTTCCTGATCGTCCAGCATGCGGTGCGGGTCTTGCCGCCCTTGGCTTTTAACGGCATTCGTTTTATCGGAGCGGCGCTGCTGCTGGCTTTGATCATCGCCTTGTTTTACCGCAGCGAATGGCGGAAGCTGAGCTGGGGCATGTTCGGCCATGCCGCGCTGCTCGGGTTGCTCCTGTTCCTCGGCTACTCGTTCCAAACGGTGGGCCTGCTGTATACGACGACCTCGAATGCGGGGTTTATCACGGGGTTGTCCGTCATCATCGTTCCCTTTCTGTCCTTCTGGCTGCTGAGGCAGGCCATTTCCCGGTTCACCTGGTTCAGCGCGTTCCTGGCTGCCGCCGGGCTTTACTTGCTGACGTTTGCCGGGACGGCCGCTTGGGCTTGGAACCGCGGCGATGCGTTCGTTTTTCTCTGCGCGATCGCCTTTGCTTTGCATGTGGCATACACCGGCGTTTTTGCTCCCCGCTACCCGGCTTTGCCTTTGGCATCGCTGCAATTAGCGGTTGTCGGCATCCTGAGCTCGGCGGCTTCCCTGCTGTTCGAGCCCACAGTTTCGCGGAGCGGGTTGGCGGATCAATGGCTGCAGCCGGAGGTCCTTCTTGCTTTACTGGTCTCGATCGGGCCTACCAGCGCGTTTGCCTTTTGGATCCAGACGGTATGCCAAAAATATACCAGCCCTTCCCGCGTGGCGGTCATCTTCGCCATGGAACCGGTTTTTGCGGCAGCGACCGGCGTGCTGTTCGGCGGAGAGGTCCTCGGTTTTGCCGCGGTGCTGGGCTGCGCCTGCATTTTGGGCGGAATGCTCTTGGCGGAACTGAAATCCGCTTCCGACCCGGTACCCTCGGATTAACCGATTAAGCTATATTTTATAGAGAGACATACAATTAAGGGCACAGTGGCTCAGACCGGTTGGATAGGACCGCCTGACCCGATCCTGGCCCAAAGGAGAGAAACCATGTATAAACTGATTGCCATCGACATCGACGACACGTTGATCAACGACGACAAGGAGGTAACCCCTGCCACGCAGCAAGCGTTGGAGCAAGCCGTAGCGAAGGGCGTCGTCGTGACGCTGGCCACGGGCCGCGCCTACGCTTCGGCGCAGGCGATTGCCCGCCAAACCGGCCTGAATGTGCCGATCATTACGTACCAGGGGGCCTTGGTCAAAAACCTGATGGACGAGAAGGTGCTTTACGAGCGTTACGTTCCCGAAGAGGCTGCACGCAAGCTGTTCGAATACTGCATCGAGCGCAATTTGCACCTGCAAACCTACATCGACGACAAGCTGTACGCCCGCGAGGAAAACCAGAAGCTGATCGACTATACAACGCTGAACCGGACGCGCTACTACGTGGAGCCTGACTTCGCCAAGCTGGTCGCTCAGCCGACGCCGAAAATGCTCATTATCGACGAACCGGATTACCTTGACCAAATCGCGCCGGAGCTGCGCGAGCTGCTGGGTGACGGTGTTCATATCACCAAGTCGAAACCGAACTTCCTCGAAATCATGCACCATGAGGGTACCAAAGGGCATGCCCTGCGGTTCCTGGCCGATCATTTCGGCTGCGGGCTGGCGGAGTCGATCGCGATCGGCGATTCCTGGAACGACCATGAAATGCTCGAGGCCGCCGGCCTGGGCGTCGCCATGGGCAACGCGATCCCGGCGTTGAAGGAAATCGCGGACTACGTGACGCTGAGCAACAACGAGGACGGCGTGAAGCACGTGATCGAGAAGTTTGTGCTGAACGCGGAAGCTTGAGTCCGCTCAATAAGCCTAAAGCCGGCCAAGAAAACCTAACCGGCCCTTCACGCATAAGAAACTAACCGGAAAACCTCCAGTTAGTTTCTTTGCTTTTGCTGTGTTGGAGAAATTAACTGGATTTCCTCCGGTCAATTTCGGCATTTTACGAATATCAGCTCAGTTCGCCCAAATTAACGGGAGCTTTCCAGTCCCGGCAATGGGGCCCCCAAGCTACCAGCTCTCATGGTTACCCGCCCCCAACAGAACCGATAGTCCGGTCGAAGCCATCTCCGCGCCTGCCGGCAATCCGTACTCGTTGCGGAGGTCGATGTCGTGCGACATATGCGTGAAGATCGTCCGAGCCGGCCGCACCTCTTGCAGCAGCTCCAGCGCTTCGGTAACGTCGTAAACGGATCGCGTCGCAAACTCCGCCGTCTCATGATAGAAGCTCGTGCCCAGCACCAGCAGATCGAGGCCGTGCAGCGGCCGTTTTTGCTCCTCCGGCAGCGCGATGGAATCGGAGCAATACGCCCAAGCGAAACCGCCCTTCTCGAGACGGTAGGCATACGAAAAGCCGTTTTTGCCGTGAAACACCTTCCATCCGCGAATCCTCCAGCCGGCCAGCCGGGTTCCATCTTCTCCGACCGCATGCAGATCCAAATGCCCGCCTAGCCAAGGATACTGGCGCAAGATCGTTTCAATCACCTCTTGCGGCGCATGCAATTGCCCGCGTCTTCCCAGCCACCGGCAGGCGTCCGCCCACTCGGGCAGCCCCCCGATATGGTCGAAATGGGCGTGCGTGACCAAAATATGCTCAACGAAACGCTGCCCTCGCCGTTCCATGCCCGTTCGCCAGTCCGGGCCGCAATCGATCAGAAAGCCGCCGTCTTCGCCCTCGACCGAAACCGAGGATCGGTAGCGCCGGTTCGTTCCCGTGCTCCGCGCTTCCCCGCAAACCTCGCAATCGCAATAGACTCTCGGAACCCCCATGGCGTCCCCGGTGCCCCAAAAAATAAGCTGATCCATCAGGAGTCCGCTCCTTCCATCGTTCGACTATGCTATTTTCATTCTAGGCCAACTCGGTCCGATCCAACAAGAGCCGAGATCCCCCGATTTCGCCTGCAAAAAATACGCCCCGCCATCGATCGATGGCAGGTTGCGCCTTCTTTTATCTCCCCGTCAGATCCAGCGAGATCGTGCTCGGTGGCCCCGGATCCGCTTCATCCCGTCCCCCGACCGGCTCGATCGTGAGCTCCAGGTTATCGTCGAGATTCAACGTCTTGTCCTTGACGTAAAGATGCGCCCGATTGGCATGATATTGCAGCAGCCCCAGGCTATCGCGGGTTCCCTCCTTCACGATCCAGACGCGGATCGTCTGCCCTTTATCCGGGACGAGCCCGCCCACCAGCATCAGCATCTCACGGGAAACGGCATTATACCAGACCATGCCGCCCTCCGGCTCCAAACGGCCCAAGGCGATCGGATAAGAAATCGTGTCCGGCTTGGACAAGACCGACAGCGCTTCCGGCTCGTAGGTATGCACGTAATGGTCCCAGCCTGCCTCGGGCTGGTTCGGGCGGCCTAGACCAAAGCCCACGCTGGCCAACACCATCAATGCCGCTGCCAGCGACACCGTCCACTTCCAGCGGGCGGCCAGCAAGCGCGATGCCCTGCGGCGCCAGCCGATCATCTTCACCCTGCGGCGCAGCCTGCGCCGAATCCTTTCGGAAGGAACCTCAGCCGCCAAAGCGTCGGCGCGATGCGCGGCAGGAAAGGCATGCGGCAGCGGCAGGGACGGGTTTGGCGCCGGATTCTGGCTGACGGCTACCGGCGCGTCCGGCATCGCTTCGCTCTCCCCGCCGGCTCCCAGCATGTCCTCCCAGCGCGCTTTATGCTCCAGGCAGAGTGGACAGGCTTCCAGATGCAGCGCCATCTCGGCGCGCTTCGCTTCCGTCAGCGAGCCCAGCAGCCAATCGATCCATTCCTGCTCGGTATATAAACGGACGCACAAATCCCGACGCCCTGGATGCAGGTTGTCCCGACTATTGCCGATGTGCCCGTTCATGCTCGTTCCCTCCTTCCCACGAATCCGCCCAGCCCTGCTTCTCCAGCTGCTTCCGCAAATTGTTCAGGCCGTATCGGACCCACGATTTCACCGTGCCGATCGGGACGCTCCACGCTTCCGCCATCTCGCGCTGGGTTTGCAGGGCAAAATACGAGCCTAGGATCGCCTTCTTCTGCGGCTCCGGCAGCGCGTATATCGCCGTACGCAGCGCCTCCCGCTCCAGTCTCGACAAGGCTTCGTTCTCTCCCGAAGCTTCCGCTTCGGCCGCATCCCGCTCCAGCGCTTCGTCTCCCGGATACTGCAGCCGCGCTTGGCGCCGCAAACGATCCAGGCTGCGGCTGCGGGCGATCACCGCAAGCCAAGCTTTGATCGAGCCGCGCGACGGATCGTAATCCCGCCCCCGCCGCAGCACCTCCAAAAACACTTCATGGCATACATCCTCGGCCTCCATCCGCTCCCCTGCCAGACGGCCGGCCACCTGCATGACAAAAGGAGAATAACAGGCATAAAACGCATCGAACGCCTGCACCGAGCCTTCGCACATTTCGTGCAGCCGCCGGGTCATCTCTTCATTTTGCAGGTCCATGTCCTTCCCTCCCGCAAACGTTCTCCTCTTCTTAATCACCTCTCGTTTTACCAAAAACGTTTCATTTTGAAAACCCCATTTTTTTTGAAACGCGTAAATCCACATCGCCTTCTCGTTCGTACTCCTGTTGAACGGCTGCGGATGCTGGCAGGAACGCGGCGGTCCGCCGGCAGGTATAGCAAGGGCCTGCGAAACGGCCGGGGCGAACTTGTCCGGGTTTCCTTCATCCGCGGCCCAAAAGTGCTTTATCAAATCATTTCATAGGGGGTTAACCAGAGATGCTTCATTCCTATCGAAAAGCGGCGCTGATGCTGCTCATTCTGATCACGGCCCTCGGGGGCGGCACCCTTGCGGCGGCGGGCAAAGCCTCGGCGGCCGGCTCGCTGGAGCTGTTTACGCCTTATCTCGAATGGTCCGCGGCGCCCGGCGAATCCGTGTCCTACACGATCGACCTCGTCAACCACGGCAGCAGCACGGCTTCGGCCGACATTGCCCTGGAGACGCAAAGCAAAAGCTGGCAATACGAATTGACGGCAGGCGGGCGGGAAATTTCTCGAATCGCCGTCAAAGCCGGAGAAACGCAAACCTTCAATCTGGATTTGGATGTGCCCCTGCAAATCAACAAAGGCCGCTATGCGTTTACCTTGAAAGCCGGCCAAGCCGCGCTCCCGCTCGTCGTCAACGTCTCGGAGCAGGGCACGTTCAAAACCGAGCTGACCTTGGACCAAGCCAACATGGAGGGCCACTCGGACTCGACGTTCACGTACAGCGCGGTGCTGCGCAACCGGACGACGCAAAAACAAACCTACGCCATGAGCGCGCAAGCGCAGCAGGGCTGGGACGTTCGTTTCAAAGCGGACGGCAATAGCGTGACTTCGGTCGAAGTCGAACCCAACACGGAAAAATCGATTACGATCGAGGTCAAGCCGCCGGAGCAAATCCAGGCGGGCACCTATGACATCCCGATCGCGGCGGCCAGCGGCGAAACGAAGGCAAACGCCAGCATCGAGGCCGTGGTCACGGGCACGTATGACATGAAGTTCTCCACCGTCAACGACGTGCTTAGCACGGACATCGGAGCCGGCTCGGAGCGCAAACTGACCTTTGTCGTACAAAATACCGGTTCCGCCGAGCTGCAGGATCTTTCTTTTTCGTCGGCCGCACCGACCGATTGGGAAGTTTCCTTCGAACCTTCGTCGGTCACGTCCATCGCCCCGGGGGAGAGCAAGCAGGTTCAAGCCACGATCAAATCCAGCAAAAAATCGCTGGCCGGAGATTACGTGGTCAGCCTGACGGCCTCCTCGGCGAACAAAAGCGCCAACGCGGACCTGCGGGTCACGGTCAAATCGTCGGTATTATGGGGATGGGTGGGGGTTCTCATCATACTGGCCGTCTGCGCGGGCATCTACTACCTGTTCCGGAAATACGGGAGAAGATAACCGATGGTTACGGAATCCGGCATGACACCCACCAACTCCGCGTCCGGCGAAAGTCCCGTCATTGAGCTGGTGCAGCTGACCAAAAAATACGGCGATGCCACGGCCGTCGACCACTTGAATCTGAGCATCGCCCGCGGGGAAATTTTCGGTTTGCTGGGCCCCAACGGCGCGGGCAAAACGACGACGATCCTAATGATTCTGGGGCTGACCGAGCCCACCTCGGGGCATGCCCGAATCTGCGGCTTCGATCCGACGCGCGAAGCGCTGGAGGTCAAGCGGAAGGTCGGCTATCTGCCCGACGACATCGGCTTTTACGAGGACCGGACCGCGCTGGACAATTTGGTTTATACGGCAAGGCTTAACGGGGTTTCGGCACAAGAAGCCGCCCAGCGCGCCGAGGCGCTGCTTGAGAAAACCGGCCTCTCGGCCAGCGCCGGCAAAAAAGTCGGGGCGTTCTCCCGCGGGATGCGGCAGCGCCTCGGCCTGGCCGACGTGCTGATCAAAAATCCCGAGGTCATCATCCTCGACGAACCGACGCTGGGGATCGACCCCGAAGGGGTACGTGAACTGCTCGCCCTCATCTCTTCCTTGAGCCGCGATGAGAAGCTGACGGTGCTGCTCTCCTCGCACCACCTGCATCAAGTGCAGCAAATCTGCGACCGGGTAGGTTTATTCGTGCAGGGCCGGCTGATCGCTTCGGGTGATATTCGCACCCTGTCCAAGCAGCTGGACGCGGACGGCAACGTTTACGTCGAGGTTGGCGCGAAAGGCTGGACGGACGCTTTGGCCCGGCACATCTCTGGCCTCAACGGCGTGCTGGACATCCGCTACCCGGGGGAAGGCGAGGACGAGCATGAACGCGGCGTCACCGCAACGGTCGTGTGCGAACGCGACTTGACGGCGCAAATCGCCGAAGCCGTGATTCGCGGGGAAGCGGAGCTCGCGTACATCCGCCGCAAAGAGTACGGCCTGGACGATATCTATCACCGCTATTTCGAAAGGAGGGGAGAGCCATGATGCAGTTGCACAAAACGGCGGGCGGCCGATCCATGAAGGAGCAGCTGCGGCTGAAGGAGCTTCGCGACTTCGCGCATAAACTAGGGGCGGGATTGCGCCCTTCCCGCGAAGCCGGCGAGAGCGGCGGGCATTCGTCCTCCTCTTTTTGGGTCATGGTGCAAAAAGAAATCGGCGACCACATCCGCAGCTGGCGGTTCGGTATCCTGATGGGGATCATCGTGTTGGCCTGCATCGGCTCGATTTATTCGGCCGTAACGGCCATCCGCAGCGGCAGCGCGTCCGGCGACGGCGGAACCGGGGACACGTTCTTGTTCCTGAAAATGTACACGTTGACCAGCTCCGCGCTGGCGGTACCGTCGTTCTCCACGTTCCTGTCCTGGCTGGGACCGCTGATCGGGATTACGCTCGGGTTCGACGCCGTCAACTCCGAACGGAATAAAGGAACGCTGGGACGCCTGCTTTCGCAGCCGATCTACCGCGACGATTTCATCAAGGCCAAGTTCGTATCCGCTTTGGTCATGATCGCCGTCGTCGTGTTTTCGCTGGGCTTTCTTGTCATGGGCCTTGGCTTATTCACGATCGGGTATCCGCCGACGCCGGAGGAATTTTTGCGGATCATGATCTTTTTGCTGATCGCGGTCGTCTACATCGGCTTTTGGCTTTGCTTGTCGATCCTGTTTTCGATCCGGTTCCGGCAGGCGGCCACGTCCGCGCTGTCCTCCATCGCGATCTGGTTGTTCTTTACGATCTTCTACAGCATGATCATCAACATGATCGACAGTGCCACCGCCGTTTCGCAAATGGCGACGCCGGACGCGCAGTTGCGGCAGATGAGTCTGGTGCTGGCGCTGAACCGCCTGTCCCCGACCGAGCTGTTCTCGGAAACGATCACGACGATGCTCTCTCCCGGCGTTCGCGCGCTGGGGCCGCTGACGATGGATCAGCTCGTCGGCGCCATCGCCAGCCCGCTGTCGCTCGGTCAAAGCCTGCTGCTGATCTGGCCGCAGCTGACCGGCCTGTTGGCCGCCACGATGATTTGCTTCGGCCTGTCCTACATGCTGTTCATGCGCCAGGAGGTCCGGTCGAGAGTATAAGAGGGAACAATGGATGGGGAGAGACTTTGAGTTGCACGTGAACAAAGCCGCTGAGCGATTCAGCGGCTTTGTTTGCTTGGGGGGCGGGGGTGTCGGTCGGGCAGGAGCGGTAATGACAGGTTTGGTCCTGCCCTGCTGTAGCCTCTCTCGCCGACAAAATAGCGGTACTTTGGGGCCTTATTTCTTACTCTTGGCCTCTTTTCGCGGAAATAAGGACATTTTATGCACTAGCGTTGCATTAATGTTTGACAGTTAAGCCGGCAACCTTTGGCGTTAGGTTAACACTCGCTGTCCGGAAGCTTTGCACAATTATCCCGTTTGATCAGGTAACAGAGA
>NZ_JBNYYG010000065.1:0-31381 GCF_050565405.1 Paenibacillus macerans
GGAAGTCCCGGCTGAATTCAAGATTCGACGTCGAATAACCTTCTATGAATAGCTTCGTGATCCGAAGATGACTTTTTGAACTACCTCTAAATAAGGAGAGAGATGACTATGAACACATTTAGCGGACTGGATTTAGGATTAGGCAATTTGTTTCGGCTATCGCCCGCCAAGACGCGATCGATCAGTGCGGAGAATTTCAGCGGCGCCAAAGGCCAAGGCGGCATGGCGACCGAAGGCACGGGGGTGGAATGCGCCCGCGACCTCGGCCAAGGCTGGAAGGTATCCCCGTCGGTGAACATTGCGCCGGGACAGATGTTTACCGTCGCGGAAATCGACGGGCCGGGAGCGATTCAGCATATTTGGCTAACCTGCTTCCCGGATAGCTGGCGTCATCTGATTTTGCGGATGTATTGGGACGGGGAGAGCGAGCCAAGCGTGGAAACGCCGCTCGGCGATTTCTTCTGCAACGGCTGGTGCGAGCGCAGCAACGTCAACTCGCTGCCGGTGGCGGTCAATCCGGCGGGCGGGATGAACAGCTATTGGGTGATGCCGTTTCGCAAAAAAGCCAAGATCACGGTCGAAAACCGGATGGGCTCGGCAGTCGTCCTTTACTATCAGATCGACTACGCACTGACCGAAGTGCCGGACGATGCCGCCTATTTCCATGCCCAGTGGAGAAGAAGCAATCCGCTCGCTTGCAAGGACGTTCATGTGCTGTTGGACGGAGTCCAAGGGAAAGGCCATTACGTCGGTACCTATCTGGCCTGGCAGGTCAACAACAACGGCTGGTGGGGCGAAGGGGAAATCAAGTTTTACATGGACGGGGACAACGAATTTCCGACCATTTGCGGCACGGGCACGGAGGATTATTTCGGCGGGGCCTGGAACTTCGAGCAGCCGAAAGGGGAATACGCTCCGTATTCTACGGCTTATTTAGGGTTCCATCAGCATATCAAGCCGGACGGCTTGTACCGGAGCCAGCAGCGCTTCGGCATGTACCGCTGGCACGTCATGGACCCGATCCGGTTCGATACCGATTTGCGCGTCACGATCCAGGCGCTCGGTTGGCGTTCGGGCGGCCGGTATTTGCCGCTGCAGGACGACATCGCTTCCGTCAGCTACTGGTACCAGTCGGAGCCGCATGCGCCGTATCCGGAGCTGCCGGACAACGACGGGTTGGAAGTGATTTAATGGCTGCCGGCCGTAAATGAAACCCAAGTCAGTTACTCAAGACCGTGAGGGAGGCGTCCCTGCGGTCTTCTTGTCTACGATGGTAAAGAGGGGGGATTCGCTTTGGAACGATATTACTTTAAACCGGGTCCGGATCTGGAGGATTTCGTAGCGTCGATTCAATATGAGTCGATCGGCGGCGTAGAGCCCGAAGTGACGCATAGCGTACCGCAGGCAGGCCTGCACAAGTTTTCGCTGCGCTTTCGCCTGGATCAAGCCGTGCGGCAGGACGATTGGCAAATCTCCGTCAAACCCGCATTTCTTCCCGGATTTCATTGGGCGCCACATCTGACGCCGACGGACCGTCACATTATCGATCAGCACAGCTTTCGTTCTCCGGCGCTGATCGCGGCGAACGGCGAGCGCATGATCGCTCTGATTCCCGACTTGAATGTGATGCGGGCAGGTACGCCGGTTCGCTGGTATATGGACCAAGATGCTTCACGCAACGTGATGACCCTGGGCATGAGCCAATCCCGGGTGAGGGAACATGTCCTTTATGAAAGGGCTCCTGGAGCGACGTATGCTCCGGGGGAAGTGACGGTCGGCTTTTATCTTATGATCCATGACGCTCCCGAGGCGTTGGCCAATCTTTGGCGGCCCGTATTGCGTTTTCTGTGGGAGAATTGGGGATCCGCATGGTTTCGGGCGGGGGAACCGCTGAACGCACCGCTTTTGCCCTTCGTGCGGCATGCGTACCGCTGGGCGTTCAAAAATTGGGAGCCCCAGGTATGGCAGGAGTTTGAGCTGAACGGGATCAAGGTGGGGGCGCCGGTCTTTATCGTCAATGTGACGCAGAGCCCGAACTACCCGGGACCTGTCAATGAACGGGAGCTCCGGTCCATTTGGAATCAGGCCTGGTTCAGCTCGTTGCGCTCGGCGATGGGCGTTTACCGGTACGGGCTGCGGACGAACGATCCGGACCTGATCAGGCGAGCCAACCTGGCGAAGGAGTTGGCGCTGTCGGCCCCGCAGCTAGGCGGGATTTTTCCTTCGGTGATCGCGACGGAGATGGAGCGCCTCGAGGTTGACGGGACGACGGTCAATCGTTCAAAAGGATGGGAAACCGCGTATTGGGGCAACTCCAACCGCAATCCGGAGCATTCGGGCTCCGTACGGCATGCCCCGTACCATGTTCTGGACATGAGCTGCACCGCCTTGTGGATGCTGAGATGGTACGAAGAATTGGAACGGGATCCAAGATTGCTCGGGTATGCGGCTTCCTACGGGGATGCTTTGCTCCGGCTGCAGGACGAAAAGGGATACTTCCCCGCTTGGCTAGATTACCATACCCGGCAGCCGCTGGAGGTTTTGCGCGATTCGCCGGAAATCGCTTTATCCGTCACTTTTCTGCTCAAGCTGAGCGAGCTTACCGCAGAGGAAAGATACGCCGAATCGGCGATCCGGGCAGCGGATGTTTTGGCGAAGGAAATCGTGCCGGAAGCCCGCTGGGAGGATTTCGAAACGTATTGGTCCTGCTCGGGGTATGGCGGCAAGGATCATGTCGGCCGGAAGTATGCGCGCAACAATATGTATAAGCAGTGCAATTTCTCGATGTTTTGGGCTGCCGAGGCGTTTATGGCGTGTTACAGGCGGACGGGCGAGACTTCCTATTTGCAGGCAGGGGAAAGATGCCTGGATGAAATGCTCATGACGCAGGCATCCTGGCAGCCTCCATATATTTTCGTAAACGTGCTGGGCGGATTTGGGGTCATGAACTGCGACGGAGAATGGAATGATGCGCGTCAGAGCCTGTTTGCCGAGTTAATCGTCGAATATGGGCGCGAGCTCAGCCGAACCGAATATGTCGAAAGAGGCATCGCCGCCTTAAAATGCGCTTTCGTCATGATGTATTGTCCGGAGAACTCCAAGACCAAGGCGCAATGGGAACGGGCCCATCCGTTCTTCGGCGATAAGGACTACGGCTTCATGATGGAAAACTACGGCCACGGCGGAGAGGTTAACGATCAGGGCCTCGGCATCGGGGAGTTTACGATTTTCGACTGGGGGAACGGGGCGGCGGCGGAAAGTTATCTGCGCATGCAGGCGCATGATCCGAAACTGCAAATCTAGCGGGCCATATCTACAATCGATGTCACAGAAAGATGAAAGGAGCGGATCGTCATGATCCATGAATGGGTAAAGGAAGCGCTGCAAAACGAGGCGAACGCCCTGTTGCAGACGAGCCAAAACGTGGGAGAAGAATACGTCAAGGCCGTAGAAATGCTGAGGGATTGCTTGGGGAAGGTCGTCGTGACCGGGATCGGCAAATCGGGCCACATCGGGCAAAAAATCGCCGCATCCTTGTCCAGCACGGGCACTCCCGCTTTCTTCGTGCACTCGGCGGAGGCGGTGCACGGCGACAGCGGCATGATTGAGCAAAAGGATGTCGTGATCCTGCTGTCGAACAGCGGGGAAACGGCCGAAGTACTGAACGTGCTGAGCATCATCGAGCAAATCGGATCCAAATGCATCGCGATCACCAAAAATCCGCTATCCACGTTGGGACGCCGCTGCGATGCGGTATTATCCTACGACTACGAGCGGGAGGCCGATCACCTGGGGCTTGCCCCGACGACCAGCGCCTTGCTGCAGCTGGCCGTCGGCGATGCGCTGGCGGTGACGCTCTGCAAAGTCAAAGGGTTTACGCCGGAAGACTTTCATTTGTTCCACCCCGGGGGCAGTCTCGGAGTCCAGTTGTCCCGCGATCACGCCGAATCCAACACGAAATCGTAAAAGGAGGTTCAACCCATGGGAATTATGGTGATCGGAAGTTTCATGATGGACCTCGTCGTCGGAGCGAACCGGGCTCCCGAAGGCGGGGAGACGATTATCGGCAACAGCTTCGACCGGTTTCCTGGCGGGAAGGGGGCGAATCAGGCGGTGGCGGCCGCCCGCCTTGGCGGGAGCGTGGCGATGGCGGGCAAACTCGGCGACGATCCGTTCGGCAAGGAAATGAGGGACGTATTGCTGCGGGAGGGAATCGACGCCGGCCACGTCTTGACCGATGCGCACGCCCCGACCGGCGTCGGTTCGGTCGTGCTGGACGGAAACGGGCAGAACCGCATCATCGTCGTCCCCGGCGCGAATCTTCAGTTTACGCCGGAGGAAACGCGGCGGCTCGAGCCGATGATCCGCAGCGCGCAAATGCTGGTCATGCAGCTGGAAATGGACATTTCGGTCATCGAGCTGGCTGCCGAATTTGCGGCGGAGTACGGGGTTCCCTGCATTTTGAACCCCGCGCCTGCCAGGGAACTGAGCGATGAGCTGCTGCGAAAGGTGACCTATCTGACGCCGAACGAAAGCGAGCTTGCGCTCTTAACGGGCATTCCGGCCGATTCGGAAGAGAATGTTCGGCGCGGCGCGCAAGCCTTGGTGGACCGGGGCGTGGGCACGGTCATCGTGACGCTGGCGGAGAAAGGCGCTTTAATCGCCGGCCAAGCCGGCATGAAGGCCGTGGAAGGGTTTCCGGTCAAGCCGGTCGATACGGTCGATACGGTCGCCGCCGGAGATTCCTTCAACGGGGCGCTCGCCGTCGAGCTGTTGCGCGGCGCTTCGGCGGAAGAAGCGGTCCGGTTCGCCAATGCCGTGGGGGCGCTGACCGTTACGCGGCGCGGAGCCATTCCTTCGCTGCCGCGTCGGGACGAAGTGGAGGCTTTTCTCCGCAGCCGGATGCATTAGGAGGGGCCGGCGTTTCCGGGACCCAGCATAAATTTCCACCTGGCATGGAGGGTTTGTTTCTACGATTTCTTTTGCCTAATCGCTCAAGGAGTCGTATAATTTTATTGAACTCTGCAATCGATTCCACAATTTGGAATAGTCCTTTTGGAAGCGCTTAAATGACTGGGGGAGAAACGCCGCTGATGTGGAACAAACTGAAAAATGCCAAACTTCGGAACAAGCTGATGCTGATGCTCGCGTTATTTATTTTGACCCCTTTGGTGTTTGCCGGGTTTATTTTCTATCGGAGCTCCAGCAATTTTGCCGCCGAAAGAGCCGACCGGGAAGCGCTGCAGGCCCTTCATCTGGTGAGGAACAACGTTGACCAATTGCTGTCGGAAATCGAAAACCGCATGCTGACCGTTTACGACAACACTGCGCTAATCGAACAGTTAAGCCGAATGGACGGACGAAGTCCGCTAGGCGGCTCGTCGAACGCCGAGGACATGGTCAACCGGTTTTTGCGGGACTCGCTGCGTGGCAAGGAGGACATCGACTCGATCTATATGCTCGCCAGGAACGGGACGATGTATTTTGCCGACATCAAGGGCTCCGGCGTGTTTAAGCCGATCCTGGAGCGGCATCCCGAATGGACGCAGGCGATCGAACGGGCGTCGGGACAGATTACGTGGTTGCCGACGTACGAAATGCCTTCGAACAACTATTTCAATTATTCGACTTATTATATTCCGGCGGGCATGCTGGTCAAAGACGTTACGGATTCCCTGCAAAATATCGGGGTGCTGATGATGAACGTGAAAATATCCGCGCTGAATCGCATCGTAGAGGACGTAAGCGTCAGCCCGCACGGCGTGATCCTGATTGCGGACGCCCAGGGGAACGTCGTCTGGCACCGCAATGGCGAGGCTTACCGGATCAAGTTGGCGAATCAGCCCTTTTTCAAGGAGATGATCGCGGACGGAAGCTCGTTATCGCTACAAGACCTGGACGGGAAACCTTACCGCATCGGCATGGAGCGATCCGATTATAACGGCTGGTATTATTTTTCGCTGATTCCGCAGTCCGACGCCCTGCAGGAATCGGGTTCTCTAAAGCGGTTTTTTATTGTTACTTTATGTGTATTTGCCCTTCTGTTCGTGCTTCTGGCCTTTCTGACGACCCATTATATCACCAAGCCGATCCGTCAGATGGCGGTCGCCATGAAGCGGATCCAGAAGGACAATTTCGGCTATCGCCTGCAGGCGCAGTCGGAAGACGAGATCGGGCTGCTGCAGAGCTCCTTCAACAGCATGAGCAGCCGGATTAACGATTTGATCCAGGAAGTCAAGGTCATCTCCGAGCAGGAAAAGGAGGCGGAGGTCAAAGCGCTGCAGGCGCAGATCAACCCCCATTTCGTGTACAACACGCTGGACGCGATGAACTGGATCGCAATCGAGAAGGAACAGCCTGAAATCAGCGGCATGATCACATCGTTAAGCGACATCATGCGTTACGCGATCCGGCCCGGCGGTCCGCTGGTCACGATCGAGGAGGAGCTCAGATGGGCGAGAAACTACGCCTATTTGCAGGAGATGCGTTTTGAGGAACGATTTGAGGTAAGTTTCAACGTCGATTCGTCCATTTACGGATATAAAGTGCCCCGCTTGCTGCTGCAGCCCTACCTGGAAAACTCCATTTTGCACGGGATGGAGGAGATGGAAACGGGCGGGCGCATCGAGGTATCGATGCGCATGCAGGAGGGAGGTCGTGCGATCGTGATCACGATTCGGGACAACGGGAGCGGCATTCCGGAAGAGAGGCTGCAAATGATCCGCGACCGGATGGTGCACGGGATCGGGATGTATAACCTGAACGACCGCCTGAAACTGGAATACGGGCCGGAGTTCGGCGTGCAGGTATGCTCCGTTTACAGGGAAGGAACGACGATTACGATCGTCATTCCGGCCATTGCTTGATCGGCTAACCCTAGATAAGTTGAACTCAAGAAAAGAGGAGTTAGGCAAGAGTGCGAAATGATTCTGAAGAAACGGCAGTGGTCGCCTTTGTGAGCGGATTCCTCCTATTCTTGAATTTGCTTAATCAAAGGAATCCGAGAACAACAGCGATCGTAAGAACATTTCTCACGGCGGCCCTATTCCGTTTAATCGATAGTTCAACTTCTCTAGATCAATCAAACAGGGGGATTTGACATGTATAAAGCTTTGATTGTCGATGATGAGCCGAAGGTCCGGAACGGACTTACCAAGCTGATTCCCGTCCTGGATGCCGAATGGACGGTCGTGGGGCAGGCCAAAAACGGAAACGAAGCGCTGGAGCTGGTCCGCAAGGATATGCCCGATCTGGTCATTACGGATATCCGCATGCCGAATATGAACGGCTTGGATTTGCTGAACATTTTGCGGGAATACCCCGTTCAGGTCGTCATTTTATCCGGATACGGGTATTTCGAATACGCCAAAACCGCGATCCGGTTCGGAGCGTTCGATTATTTGCTGAAGCCGTTAAAGCCGGACGAGGTGCGCGATTTGCTCGGACGGTTGAAAAAGGAAATCCGCAAACCCGCGGAAACGGCTTCGGCCATTTCCGCGGATTTCCATTACTCCAAGCTGTGGAAAGACTGGCTGCTCGGCATCGAGGATTCGGCCGACCATACCGGCCGCTTGCGGGGGCAAATCCCGGAGGCGGCGTCCTCCTTCCGGGTGATCGCCATCGATATCGAGGATTTCGACGAGCTGGTGACCGAAGACCAATGGGGCGACCGGCAACTGGTCGTATTTGCCGTAAGGAACATCGTTTACGAAATCCTGCAAGGCCGGCAAGACTTGACCAGTCGGTTCCTCTTCGCGAACGCCACGCAAATCTATTTCCTGCTCATGAACGGACTTTGTCCAAGGAACGTTTACGAATCGATGATTTTTGAAGTGAGGAGATGGGTGCGAATTTCCATTTCCATCGGCATCGGCGGCGAGGTCCGAAACTTTGCGGAGCTGCCGTGCGCCTTCTCCCATGCCCGGGAGGCGCTTTTGAACCGCTGGATTTACGGCAGCGGCCTCGTGCATGAGCATGGCGAATGGGCTATGGGAGGCGACGGTCAAACCTCGCCTGGATATCCAAGCGAGCTTGACGAAGCGCTGGTGCTGGCTCTTCGCGAGGGGGACGCCGAGAAAGCCCGGGAGACGCTGCGCCGGTTCGTCGGAACGGTGCTGGACCGGAACGTCGGCTACTCTGTTTTTCACGGGTATTGCCTGCAGTTGTTGTCCTCCGTCGTCCGTTACGTGCACGAACAGAAGATTACCGCCCTGGTTTTCCAGGACGAACTCAAGCCTTACGAATGGTTTCAGGTCAACTTCTCGGCCGACGATTTCATCCGTTTTGTCGACGAGCTGATGGCGGGGGCGATCGCCAAAGCCGAGTGGAAGAAACAACAAAAGCATAACCGTACCCTGGAAACGGCGGTCGGCTTTATTCATCAGCACTTCATGAAGGATATTTCGCTGAATGACGTGGCCGGAAAGGCGGGGATGAGCAGCAGCTATTTCAGCTCCTTTTTCAAGCAGGAAATGGGCATGTCGTTTATCGAGTATCTGACGCAGTTCCGCATGGACAAAGCCAAAAACCTGATGATGGACCCGGAACTGAAGCTGTACAACATTTCGCAAATGGTCGGGTACCAGGACGTGAAGTACTTCTCCCGTTTGTTTAAGAAGACGGAAGGCGTGACGCCGGGGGAATACCGGCAATTTTTCTACCGGAAGGAAGAGGACGATGAGAAGTAGGGCAATTTGGCGGGTGCTGCTGCTGGCGATGGCCGCCGTGTTGTTGCTCGCTTCCTGTCAAAGCGAAAAGCCTGAGTCGGAGCAAAGCGACATGGATATATTACTGCATAATCCGGACGTCTCGCAGGCGAACCCGGACCGGGTCGTCCTGCATCTGCTGAGCTTTCATACGGGTCAGGAGTTCGAGTTCTGGAAATGGCTGGGCGAAAGGTATACGGAGCAGCATCCGGGCGTGGAAATCCAGGTCGATTTCATCTCGAGCGACGACTATTTCACCGACAGCAAGCTGTTGGCCTCGTTTGCATCGGGACATGGACCGGATATTTTTTTCGTGTCTCCGGGAACGATCAGTCGCTTTGAGAATGCCGGGATTCTGGAGCCGCTGACGGCGGGATTTACGCCGGACATCCGCCGGGATTTCGACGAAGCCTCGCTGGAGTCGGTGACGCTGAACGGGCAGATTTACGCCGTGCCGTTCGAAACGGAGCTGCTTGGGTTGTATTACAACAAAGCGTTGTTTCAGCAGCATGGGATCCAGCCCCCCTCGACCTGGGCGGAAATGGAGACGGCGGCCAAAGCATTGAAATCGCCGGGGGTCAGCGGGCTGACGATGGAAACGTTCAAAAGCGTATACCAGAATTTCGCCTGGCTCCCTTTTCTGTGGCAGACCGGCGCGGATTTGGTGTCCGCGGACGGCCGCGCTTCGGGGTTGGACGCCCCGGGGGCTGACGTCATGTTCCGCTTTTTCCGCGGCATGGTGGATCAGGGGCTGCTGAATATGCACCCTTCCCGGCCGACGACGGATATCGGCATTTTGGCCAGCGGCGAAACGGCCATGCAGGTTAGCGGCACCTGGAACATCCGCATGCTGGAAACGATCTATGCCGACGAGCCGATCGGCGTCGTACCGATGCCGGTCCCGGAAGGCGGGCAGCCGGTCACGATCGCCGGCGGTTGGAAAATCGGCGTGAACCACTTCAGCAAATACGCGGACGAAGCGACGAAGTTCGTGATGTGGGCGTTCGCCGGCGACACGGACATTCCGCTGAAATGGGTCAGCGAGGTCAAATTCGCTTATTCTCCGCGCAAATCGGTGATGGAAGCGGGCGGCGAGCTTTATCAAAAAGGGCTGCGCCGGGTGTTTACGGAGCAGATTTACGGCACGGAACGCCAGGAGCCGCAGTATCCGGCGGAAATCAGCGGGATTTTCACCGAATCCCTGCAGCGGCTTTTGTATAGCGGCGCGTTGCCCGATGAACTGGCCGGCAGCACTTACCGGCAAATTACCGACTATCTGACAGATAGCGAAAAATAATCCACCCACCGAAATTATTTCCCGTTACGAGCATGAATCCCCTGCGGCTATACTGAAGTCGACCACAAATGAAAGGGGATTCATAAGAGATGAAGAAGACTAGTTGGAAGATCGTTTTACCTGCTCTCATGGCGCTTCTGCTCCTTCTCCAGGTGGGCTGCGGCTCCGGCAATTCGAACAATCAGGCGAACAACGCCGGTTCGAACGGAGCCCAGGCCGCAAACGGAGGCGGATCGAAGGAGAAGATCAAGCTGCAGTTCTGGGATATGCACACCGAAGCCGAGCAGAAGTATTTCGAAGATTTGGTCAAAGAATACAACGCCTCGCAGACGAACGTTGAAATCGTATACTCCACTTACAATCAAGCCGATTACACCTCGACGAAACTCCCGATCGCTTTTTCCGGCGGCAATGGTCCCGACGTTTACATGATCAGCCCCGGCGACTTCATGAAATTTTCCAATTCCGGCTATCTGGCTGATTTAGCGCCTTACTTCCCGGAAGGCGTGAAAGAAGACTTCCTCCCTTCCGCGCTGGACGCGGTAACGGTGGACGGCAAAGTTTTGGCCCTCCCTTATGAAATGGAACTGATGGGCCTTTACTACAACGAAGAAATGCTGAAAAACGCCGGCGTCGAAGTGCCGAAAACGTGGGATGAACTGCTGGAAGCCGCCCGCAAGCTGACGACGGACAAAGTGGCCGGACTGGTACTGCCGCCGGACAAAGGCGCTTATTTCAACTTCAACTTCTACCCGTTCCTGTGGCAAGCCGGCGGTAAAGTGCTGGCGGACGACGGCAAAACCTCGGCATTCAACTCGCCGGAAACGGCCAAGGCGCTCGATTTCTGGGGAACGTTCTTCCAGGAGAAATTGTCGCCTTCCAAGCTGCAATACGGACCATGGGAAATCGATAACCTGGGCAAACAGACGGCGGCCATGCAAATTTGCGGCACCTGGGCGGTCAGCCGGATCGAAGAGGTGTTCGGCGATGTTCCGATCAAGCTCGCTCCGCTGCCGATTCCTGAGGGAGGCAAGGCTGTAACGACGGCCGGCGGCTGGAAATTCGCCGTGAACGCCAAGAGCAAAAACCTGGAAGAAGCGGCTAAATTCGTGATGTGGGCATTTGCCGACGCCGATACGTCCCGTCCGCTGAAATGGGCAACCGAAACGAAGTTTGCGTATCCGGCTCGCCAATCCGTCATTGATGCCGGCCAAGAGATTTACAACAAAGGACTGCGCCAAGTATTCACGAACGAAATTTACGAGACGGCCATTCCGGAACCGGTTTACAACCCGGATGTCGTTGAAGCGATCGGCGACGCGATGACGCAGGTCATGTTCGGCAACAAAACAGGCGCGGAAGCCGCCAAAGACGCCGACGCCAAAATCAACGAAGCGATGAAATAAAGAAATAAGGCTATCGGATTTGGGGGGACGAACGGGAAATCGAGTTTGCCCGCGTCCCCCGCATTCTCTTTGGAGGAGGGGTTGAAGTGATTCTAAGAAAATGGCGTACCCGAGCGTGGCAGGAAAGGATCACGGCCTACTGTTTTTTATTGCCCGATCTGCTTGGTTTGTTCATCTTTGTTTTTCTCCCGATCATCTATGCATTTTACGTCAGTCTGCATGACTGGGACGCGCTGAATCCCATGAAATTTATCGGCTTCGACAATTACGCCGCTTTATCCAAGGATAAGGATTGGTGGCATTCCGTCGGAAAAACGCTGCAATTCACGATCGTTTACGTTCCGCTCCTGTTTTGTCTTTCGCTCGGTTCGGCGGTGATGCTGAACGGGCTGAAAGGTAGAATCGTGTCGATGGCGCGGACGCTGTTCCTGATTCCGTATGCCATTACTTCCGTGATTTCCGCGATCATCGGCATGTATATGCTCGACCCGCGCAACGGGATTGTCAATGAAGTGATCAAGTTCTTCGACGGCCAGCCGCAGCAGTTCCTCGGCTCGCCTTCCCAAGCGTTGTACAGCATCGTTGCCATCCTGCTGTGGATCAACATCGGTTATAACATGATTATTTTCCTGTCCGCGATCAAGGAAATCCCCCGGGATTACTACGAAGCCGCCACGATTGACGGTGCATCGCGCTGGCATATTTTCCGGAGCATTACGTTTCCGCTGCTTAAAGAAACCAACACGTTTATTCTCGTGGTCACGACGATCGGCTCGTTCCAGGTCTTTGACCAAATCATGGTCATGACCAAAGGGGGACCGGCGAACAGCACCGAGGTAAGCGTAGTCTATATTTTCAAGCAAGGTTTTCAGTTGCTCAACATGGGATACTCGTCGGCATTGGCATTCGTCCTGTTCCTGCTGATTTTCTGCTTGTCCCTCGTACAAATCAAGCTGTTCTCCGTCAAAGATTAAGGAGGTGACCCCAGTGAGAACTTCAAAACGGACGCCGCTTGCGGTGGTTGCTATATTGCTTGGAGTCGTCATGATCTTTCCGATTTATTTGCTCGTCGTCAGCTCCCTGCGGTCGGAAGCCAACGTGCTCGATGTGACTTGGTATCCGGTCGAGCTGGCCTGGAGCAATTTTAAGGAAGCGGTTCAGACGACCCACTTGCTGCGCTCGATCGGCAACTCGCTGATCGTCAGTGTGACCGTCACCGTCGTCGCGATGATCTTCCACGCCATGTCGGGATACGCTTTGGCCCGCCTGCGTTTCCCGGGGCGAAAGTACATTTTCGCCTGGATGCTGAGCACGCTGATGGTGCCCTTTGCGGTGATTACAATCCCGCTGTATCTCATTACGAAAACCTTTGGCATGCTGGATTCCTATGCCGGACTGATCGTACCGTCGATTTTTAACGCTTACGGGATCTTCCTGTTCCGGCAATTTTACCGCGATTTCCCGAAGGAGCTGGAGGAAGCGGCTTATATCGAAGGTTTGTCGGTAGCCGGGACGTTTTTCCGGATTGCGCTGCCGCTGTCGCGTTCGATCATTATCCCGCTGACGATCGGATTTTTCGTCGCCAACTGGAACGCATATTTATGGCCGCTGATCATTACGCAAAGCGAATCGCTGTGGGTCGTGCAGCAGCAGCTTGCGAACCTGGTCGGCGGCGGCTACTACACGCCGTGGAACGTAGTGCTGGCCGCTGCGGTGATCGCCGCGCTGCCGACGCTGATCCTGTTCTTCATGGCGCAGCGGTATCTGGTCGAAGGCATCAAAATGACCGGCATCAAGTAAGGAAGTTCAAAAACCCGGCTTTTGATCACGAAGTAACACCGAAGAGGCGGATTCGGCATCGAATCTTGGACTCACCCGGGCCTTCCGCTGCTCACGTAGGTTCGCCTACGCTGCGCTGCTCAGTCCCTGGCTTCGTCCAACCTTCTCGGTGCTGAAAACCCGGATTTTTGAACCTTGATTGAAAGGGAAGTTCAAAAACCCGGCTTTTGATCACGAAGTAACACCGAAGAGGCGGATTCGGCATCGAATCTTGGACTCACTGAAAGGAGCAGTGATAATATGATCGACCAATGGGTGCGGGAGGCGCTGGAGAATGAAGCCCACGCGCTGTATCTGACCAGCCAGAATGTAAACGAAGAATATGTTAAGGCCGTCGAGCTGCTGAAAAACTGCACGGGGAAGGTGGTCGTTACGGGGATCGGCAAATCGGGCCACATCGGCAAAAAGATCGCCGCTTCCTTGTCCAGCACGGGCACGCCGGCGTTTTTCGTCCACTCCGCCGAAGCGGTACATGGCGACAGTGGCATGATCGAAAAGAAGGACGTCGTGATCCTGCTGTCCAACAGTGGTGAAACGGCCGAGGTGCTGAACGTGCTGGGCATCATCGAGAAAATCGGCTCGCCTTGCATCGCCATCACGAAAAACAATAATTCCACGCTGGGCCGCCGCTGCAACGCCGTATTGTCGTACAACTACGAACGGGAAGCCGATCATCTCGGCCTGGCACCGACGACAAGCGCGCTGCTGCAATTGGCCGTTGGCGACGCTTTGGTCGTTACGTTATGCAAAGTGAAAGGCTTTACCCAGGAGAGCTTCCACCTGTTTCACCCCGGCGGCAGCCTGGGCGACCAATTGTCCCGGAAAAACGCCGGATCGGACTCGCATTCGTAGAGGAGGGAATAAGCCATGGGCATTATGGTGATCGGCAGCTTCATGATGGATCTCGTCATCGGGACGAATCGGGCCCCCGAAGGCGGCGAAACGATCATCGGCAACAGCTTCGACCGGTTTCCGGGAGGCAAGGGAGCCAACCAGGCGGTCGCGGCCGCCCGGCTCGGCGCTTCGGTGGCAATGGCGGGGAAACTGGGCAACGATCCTTTCGGGGCGGAAATGAGAGCGGCGCTGGAGCAGGAAGGGATTGACGTCGAGCAAATTTTGACCGATGCGCAAGCGCCGACCGGCGTCGGTTCGATCGTGCTGGACCAACACGGGCAAAACCGCATTATCGTCGTTCCCGGCGCCAACCTCCAGTTTACGCCGGAAGAGACGCGGCGTCTGGAACCGCTCATCCGCAACGCGCAAATGATCGTGATGCAGCTGGAAATGGACATTTCCGTCATCGAGCAAGCGGCCGAGCTGGCCCGCAAATACGGCGTGCCGTGCATACTGAATCCGGCTCCCGCGCGGGAACTGAGCGACGAGCTGCTGCGTAAGGTGACCTATTTGACGCCAAACGAAAGCGAGCTGGCTTTGCTCACGGGCGTCCCGGCGGATTCGCCCGAGAACGTGCGCCGGGGTGCGCAAATTCTGCTGGACCGCGGGGTGGCCTACGTCATCGTCACGCTGGCGGAAAAAGGCGCCCTCATTGCCGGACGGGACGGTTTTACGAGCGTGGAAGGTTTTCCGGTAAAACCGGTCGACACGGTAGCGGCCGGCGACTCGTTTAACGGGGCTCTCGCCGTGGAGCTGCTGCGCGGCGCTTCGGTGCCCGAAGCCGTGCGGTTTGCCAACGCGGTCGGCGCATTGACGGTAACGCGGCGGGGGGCGATTCCTTCGCTGCCCCGGCGCGAAGAAGTGGAGGCTTTTCTTCACAGCAGAAATTGACGCATTTGGCCCAAGCGGCAGACAAATCACGAAAAGGCAGGGATGACAGCATGGATATCGTGCAAAATACGGCCAGCCTCTCGCGGCAGCGCCAAGGCAAAAGCAAACGGGTATCAAGCTATGATCGTTCGGGAGGCAACAAAGATTATTTCAGCATCAAACCGGGGGACAACACCGAAATTTGCCGCATGACCGGAGCGGGCTGCATCAAGCATATCTGGATGACGATGGCGACCGACGCCCCGGCGGAGGAAACGTTCCTGCCGCGCAAAATCGTGCTGCGCATGTATTGGGACAACGAGACCGAGCCCAGCGTGGAAGCGCCGATCGGCGACTTCTTCGGATTAGGCCACGGCATGACGAAAAATTACACGTCCGCGTGTCTGATGATGAGCCCGGAGGACGGCAAGGCGTTCGTCAGCTACTTCCCGATGCCGTTCGCTTCCGGCGCGAGAATCACCGTGGAAAGCGAAGCGGAACAGGTGATCAAGTTTTATTTTTACGTTGATTACGAGCAATACGAAAGCTTGCCGGCGGATGAGCTGCGTTTCCATGCCAAGTGGCACCGCGAGTGCCCGACGGAAGGGATCCCGGACCAAGGCGTGGACAACGCGTTTTTCGAATTCGGCGGCAAAAACACGACCGGGGACGGGAACTACGTCATCTTGGAGGCTCAAGGAAAGGGGCATTACGTCGGCTGCAATCTGAATATCCACAATTTGCGGTCAACAAGGGAGTGGAATTGGTACGGCGAAGGCGACGACATGATCTTCATCGACGGGGAGCCGTGGCCGCCATCGCTGCACGGGACGGGGACCGAGGATTACTTCAATACGGCCTGGTGCCCACAGCAGGAAGTTTGCACGCACTATCACGGCATCATTCTCGGGGGAGGCCCGAACTGGAGCGGAAAAATTTCCGTATACCGCTACCATATCCAGGACCCGGTGATGTTCGACGAAAGCATCAAAGTGACGATCGAGCACGGACACAACAACCATCGCAGCGACGATCTGTCTTCCACCGCCTATTGGTACCAGACGGAGCCGCATCAGGCATTCGCCCCGCTGCCGAAAGTGAAGGATCGGTTGCCGCTGCCGGACATTCTGCCGTTCGACGAGGAGTCGAACCGGAAGCAGTTCGAACACCGCAATCCGTAATAATGACGGCCGTCTGCTGGGACGGCCTTTTCTGCTGCCGGAGCATTGTCGATTGATTGAAAAGGGGAACTATTCTAAAATAAAGATAGATTCTGACAGCGATTTCAAAGAATGGGATGATCACTTGGCGACAATCTATCATATCGCGGAAAGATTGGGCATCTCCCCGTCTACCGTTTCACGCGCGTTATCCGGCCGCGGATACTGCAAGGAAGAGACGAGGCGGCGGATTTTACAGGTGGCGAGCGAACTGGATTATGCCCCCGACCAATCGGCCAAAATGCTGAAAACGCGCGTTTCCAATAAAGTGCTGTTCGCGGTTCCGGACATTTGCAATCCTTTTTATTTCGACATGATTCAGGGCATCAACGGCGTGATTGAACAGTACGGCTATTTGCTGATCCTGCTGGACACGAAAAATCGGCTTGAGGAAGAACAACGGGCGATCCAAACGCTGCGGGAAAAATACGCCGACGGCATGATTATGGTCTCCTTCCATTTTTGCGAGGAAAATATCGCGGCGATCAACCGGCTGGACGCACCGGTCGTGCTGACGAACAAATACGAGTCGGCTTCGGGAAATGACCGTTTTCGTTACGTGTACGTCGATACGTACCAGGGGATTAAGGATACGGTTGGCCATTTTGCAAGCCAAGGGCTTCGCCGAATCGCTTATGTCGGGGGGCGGTTACGGGAGCAGACCGGCCAGGAGCGTTATCAGGGGTACCGCGACGGTATGGAAGAGGCAGGGCTTTCGCTGGAAGACGACTGGGTAAGGGAAGGCGATTACACGGAGCAGGGAGGCTATTCGGCCGGCCTCTCCCTCCTGAGCGGCAGCCGGCTGCCGGAAGCCGTCGTCTGCGCCAATGATCTGATGGCCTACGGCTTCCTGAGCGCCTGCGAGGAGAAAGGGGTACGCGTCCCTGACGACCTGCTGATCTCCGGCATGGATAATTTGAGCCTCTCGTCCCGCATTCACCCCAAACTGACGTCGGTTTCCCTCCAAGCGGAGGAAATCGGGCGGATGGCGGCGCAAATGCTGGTGCAGCGCATGCACGGGGAGACACAGCCGATCGATAACGTGAAACTGTTGCCCGAGCTGATCGTGCGCGAATCAAGTTTAAAGCAGCCGATTGGCCGACTCTAACAATTGCAGGGTATCCTCGTCTAAAAACCGTCCGGGAATTTACCGCGGACGGTTTTTTTCGAGTCATCAGGCTATGTAATCCCGGCTACTTGACAGGGTCATTATTCCACATTAAAATCTAAACAGTTAGTTTATTTTGAGGGTGAAGCTTATGATGACCGAAAGAAAAAAGCGGACTTACGATGCCGCCCGCACCAAAACCATTATTCTTGACGCAGCGGAAGAACTGTTTGCGGAGCATGGCTACTCCGCCGCGAGAATCGATGCGATAGCCGATGCGGCAGGCTATAATAAAAGTCTTATTTATCAGTATTTTAAAGATAAGCTGGGACTTTATACTGAGGTGGTCAAGCGGGCGGACCTATTCGGAAACAAAATGTCGGAAGAGCAGGTTGGGGACTTGCTTAAGGATGAGACAACCGCTTCGGACCCGGACAAGTTCCGGCGGCTGCTTGAACAGGTGATCGGCTTTTCCTATCAGCTATTGATGGACAATCCCCGTTATTTGAAGATTTTCTCGTGGGAAGCTGCCGAGGATTGGAAAAAATGGAAGAAAATAGCATACAGTCCGGATGATTTTTCTCAGATGTATGAATTGGCTCTGGCGGCCAAAGAAAATGGAATTATTCGAAGCGATATGGAACCGGTTATGATACCGATTATTTTAATGAATACGGTAATCCCATTCCTTCAATCCTTCAGAAGATTTAACGAGATTTTTCCGGATAGTCCGAAGCAGTCAATGTCGCAGGAACAGTTTAGAGAACAGATCGCAAAATTCGTTATTTACGGTGTAATGGAGCCAAGCTTCCTGTAGTTTAGCGAGCTTGGCGATCTTTTTGCCTTAAATATAAATAACTAGTTAGATTAAAATGGAGGATGGAATGATGAGATTTCAGCAGAAAGTCGTTATTGTCACCGGAGGAGCAAGCGGAATCGGAGCCGCGACAGCCCGATTATTCGCGGAAGAAGGGGCTAAGGTTGTGATTACGGATTTATCCGGGGAGGGGCAGGCGCTGGCGGATGAATTGACGAAAAGCGGATTAACGGCTTGCTTTATAAAAACGGACGTTACCCAAGAGGACGAGGTCATGCACATGGTGGAGAAAACGGTCGAGCGTTATGGCCAGCTGGATATTTTATTCGCCAATGCCGGAGTGGGGTCCGATGGACCTGCGGACCAGTTAAGCTTTGAGGATTGGAAGCTGACTGTTGATGTTAACTTGTCCGGCGTGTTTCTTTGCAACAAGTATGCCGTAAAGCAAATGCTGAGTCAGGGGAATGGCGGCGCAATTGTCAACTGCGGCTCTGTCCATAGCCATGTAGGTAAAGCGAGAGTCACCGCCTATGCGGCCGCAAAAGGCGGCGTGAAAATGCTAACCCAGTCTTCGGCGGTAGCTTATGCAACCAGAAATATCCGTGTAAACGCCGTGTGTCCGGGGTATATCGATACACCTCTGATTAACCAACTGGGCGAGGAAGTCAAAGATTATCTTGTAGGTTTGCATCCCGCGGGCAGATTGGGTACCTCTGAGGAGGTAGCCAAAGCGGTTCTGTTTCTGGCCAGCGACGATGCGTCGTTCATTACGGGGACCAGCCTGATGGTGGATGGGGGATATACCGCCGTTTGAAGGATTTGAGAGATTCACTCCCGGTTTACATTTGAGAGGACGGATTTAAATGAGTATGCAAATTTTTTATTTTTCAGGAACGGGCAACTCCCTTTGGATGCGGCCTGTGCTCGAAAGTATGTTTGTCCGGGAAAATCGAACAGAAGGACGGCAAACCCTATTGGAAAGAAGAGACGGAATGTTGTTTTTGCTTCGCCTGCATCAATTACTGTCCGCGCAAAGCCATCCAAATCCGTAAGACCAAGTCCATGGCAAAAGGAAGGTACCGCCATCCACAGTACACCGCGCATGATATTGCACGGCAGAAATGTGAATAGGGTACCCCGTAGATTCAATCCTTAACGTCCTTCGTCATTCTGATTTGTCTTTCTGAAGTCTTCGATCAGGTTAGAGGTGATCAAGACGTCGGAAATGCGCAAGCGTTTCATCGCTTCCTCGTGCGGAGCGCGGCACGGCTCGATATCGGTACGTTCGCGGCTGCCCAAATCGAAACAGCTGCCGTTGGCGAACAGGTTGTCGGCGGATGGGATGTAGTAGAGTTTGCCGTCCGTAAACGCCCCCGAGCGCAGGACGACGAGGCGATCCTCCGGGCTGCCGGCAAACAAATTGTTGCCCATCATGTAATAGGGTGCCGAAGGGATGCCCAGCAAGTGAAGGAGCGACGGGGTCATATCCAGCTGGCCGGCCGGCTCTTCATAAATGCCTGCTTGCTTGCCATCCGGCAAATGGATGAGCAGCGGCACCTGATTCATGATTTGGTGCATATCAAGGTCGGTCAGCGGTTTGCCGAGGAATTTCTCGTAATCTTCTTTGCCCGTGATCGAGTTGTCGTGATCTCCGTAGAAATAGAGGATCGTGTTGTCCCAGAAGCCATCCCGTTTCAGCCCCTCGACCAATTCGCCCAGCGCGGCGTCCACATAATGCACCGACTGCAAGTAATCGCCGAAGATCGTTCCTTTAAAATCGCCGGTGTCCAGTACTTGCAAATCAGCCGGCAACGTATAAGGATGATGGCTCGACAAGGTGATCAGGAACGAGTAAAAGGGCTGCTTCTCCTGCGACATAAACGCAAGCGATTGGCGGAAAAAGGATTTGTCACCCAGCGACCAGCCGAGCGGTTCGTCCAGGGTGTAATCTTTTTTGCTGTAAAACCGGTCGTAGCCCATCGCTTGATACATATTGTTGCGGTTCCAGAAGCTGCCTTCGTAAGCGTGAAAGGCCCCGGTCGTATAACCGGCCTGCGTTTTCAAAATCTGCGGCAGCACGTCATACGCATGGTTCGGATAACGCACGGCGACCGAACCCGTCGGCAGCGGATGCAGCGAGCTATGCGAGGCAAAGTCCGCATCGGAGGTGCGACCCTGGCCGGTTTGATGGTAATAATTCGCGAAATACATGCTGTCTTTCATCAACTCGTTGAAATTCGGGGTGATTTCTTGGCCCCAGATCTCCTTGCCGATCATGAAATTCATGAACGCTTCGGCCTGGATGACGATGACGTTGCTCCCCGCGTAGGCCCCAAACGTCTCATTGTTCACCTGCCGGCGCTCCTTGGCCGCATCAAACCACTCGCGAATTTCGTCCCGTTCCGCGGTGCTGACCGTTTTGGCCCCGCCCAGATGCTCCTTGACGTAGCGGCTGGCATCATAATAATGAAAACCGAGCAGGCCGGTGACGTTGTACAGCGATACGTTCCACCAGTTGTTTTCGAACAGCCCGACCGCCCAGGTCTGCGTGTAGAAGCGGATCGGTCCCATCGTCAAAACGAAACCGAGGACAAAGGCGGCTACGCCGCCGCTAAGCCGCCCGAGCCGGCGGCGACGGCCGTTCATCCTATTGTTCCCCGCGCCGAATGAAAAGGGAGAACCGGCCCCGTTGCCCGTGCCGTAGCCGTAGCCGTACCCGCTGCCGAGGGCGCCGTAAAGTTGCCCTTGCCGGTGCCCGCCGCTTCTCCCCATCGCGAGCAGCACGGCCTTAAGCCCGAGCCAGGCCGCCCAATCGGCGATCAGCCACAGGTCGGCAGGGCGGATCAACTGGCGGATGCTGTCGCCGAGCTCTCCGACCTGTCCGGCTTGCAGCAGTACGGGCACCGTCAGAAAGTCGCCGAAATAGCGGTAATACACCAAATCGGCAAAAATCAACGCGGTGAGCAGCACGTTCAGCACGCCGAGGGCGATCCCTCTCCCTCGCGGGGGCAGCCATAGCGTCCAGAACGAAACCAGCATCGCGGAACCGATGGCGATCAGGTCATCCAGCAGGTTCATATCGATATAGCGGGCATGCAGATTACTATGAAGAATAGCGAGTTTAAAAAAGATGGCAGCGATAAATAAAACGTACACGAAATGGCGGTATTGGAACATCCGTCCCAGCCGGCCGCCGAAGCCGCCGCGATTCGTAGTAAAACGCAGCATGACGTAACGTCAGCTCCTTTCTTGCAGGTGTGAATTCCAAAATACAGGTTTGATCACAATGCTTTTGTACGAAACATCGTATAAAAAACCACTAACCAAGGCAAATTTTCGGATTTTGTATGATTTTTCATTCAAAAGGTCCATTGGAAGCCCATGTACGGTAAAAATTGTACGATTTTTCGTATACCTTGCTTGATAACGAGTGGCTTTTGCGACGTGTTGTACGAAATTTCATACAGTGATCCAAAGATGACTTTTTGAACTACCGCTTCAATGAAGGTTCAAAAAGTCAGGTTTGGAGCACCGAGAAGGTTGGATGAAGCTAGGGAATGAGTAGCGGAGCGTAGATGAATCTACGTGAGCAACGGAAGTCCCGGCTGAATTCAAGATTCGACGTCGAATTCGCTTCTTGACCTACTACGTGATCCAAAGATGACTTTTTGAACTACCTCTAATGGGAGAAACCCTTCCTCCGCGGTTAATGCCGCGGGGGAAGGGGCCCGAGATACTGCAAATATTGGCATTCGATGCGTCCGTTAAACAGCTTGCGGCGCTTGTCCGCTTTGCGCTGAAAATCGTGTTCGAACTGCTTGGTCGGCGTGAGCGCGAAAAAAGACCAAGTCGGAAGTCCGGCCATGACCCGCCCTAACTGGGAGATCAATTTGCGCACTTCCTTTTCCTCGCCGATCCGCTCCCCGTAAGGGGGGTTCGTAATCATGCAGCCATAATCGCCTTGCGGCTGAACCCGAATGGCCGGAAGGCACTCGAATGAGATTTCCTTGGCCAATCCGGCGCTTTTGGCCGCGGCCTTGGCAATCTCGATCGCTTCGGGATCGATGTCGCTGCCGGCGATGTTCAGCGGGATGTCGTCCCGCACCGCGTCGATCGCCTCATCGCGGGCCTGCTGCCATAGCTCCTCCGGCACGGCCGGCCAGCGCTCGCTATTGAACGTGCGCCGCAGGCCCGGCGCGATGTTCCAGCCGATCATCGCCGCCTCGATCGGCAGCGTGCCCGAGCCGCAGCAAGGATCGTAAAGCGGCCGCGACGGGTTTTGGTTCCAGCGGCTGAGCAGGATCATCGCGGCGGCCATCGTTTCCTTCAGCGGCGCTTCGGTCGCCTGCTTGCGGTAGCCGCGTTTGTGCAGCGCCGGTCCGGTCGTGTCGAGCGTGAGCAGGGCCCGGTCGTTCAACAGGTTGATCTCGATCACGTACCGCGGTCCGTTTTCCTCGAACCATTCGGTTTGATACGACTGCTTGAGCTTCTCGACCACCGCTTTTTTGACGATCCCCTGGCACGCCGGGACACTGCTTAGCTGCGATTTATGCGATCTGCCCTCCACGGGGAATTCGCCGTGGGCGGGGATCCAATCCTGCCAAGGCAGCGCTTTGGTGCCTTCGAACAGCTCGTCGAAGGTAAGGGCGCTGAATTCGCCCATTTTGATCAATACACGATCAGAGGTTCTTAACCACAAATTACAGCGGCAAATATCGATCAGATCGCCGGTGAAATTAACCCTTCCGTTTTCGACGGAGGTATCCTCGTAGCCCAATTCTTTTAATTCGCGCGCTACGACGGCTTCAAGGCCCATCGGCGCGGTTGCGATCAGTTGCAAAGGTCCAGCCATTCTTGTCAATCACTCCAGCTTCAGCATGTACTTGTGAGAACAGAGGAAAAACCATACAATTCAGTATAGGCCAATGTCCTGCAAGTTACAAACGGTTCTTGTACGGAACGAACAGAAGGAAAGGAAGATAGAGCATCATGCTAACGCCGGAACAATACGGGGACGAACTATATGCCAAGGATGAAATGCTGGAGCGGGTGACGAAATCGATCGCGGACAGCGGTTTGAGGGACGTATCGATTGCCCCGGGCTATGGACGGCTGCTGACGCTGCTCGTGAAGCTGGCGGGGGCGAAGGCGGTGCTGGAAATCGGAGCCCTTGGCGGTTACAGCGGCGTTTGTTTGGCGCGCGGCCTGCCCGCGGACGGACGGCTGCTGTCGCTGGAGCTTAAGGAAGAGAACGCCGAACTGGCGCGACGGAATTTGCATGAGGCCGGCTTCGGCCCTGCCGCCGCATACATGGTCGGCCCTGCGCTCGACAGCCTGCAAACCCTGGAGGCTCGGGGAGAGCGGTTTGATTTCTTTTTCATCGATGCGGACAAGGAAAACTATCCGAACTATCTCGAATATGCCATCAGGCTGGCCAATCCGGGCGCGTTGATCGCCGGCGATAACATTTTGCTGCGGGGCCGGACGCTGGCTGAGGAGAAAAACGGTCCATCGGTGCAAGCGATGCGCAGGTTTAATGAGACGATCGCCCGCGACGAGCGGCTGATCAGCACCCTGCTGCCGGCGTATGACGGTTTGGCGCTGGCGATGGTTAAGTAGCCGGGCCGTGCGTGATGCAGCTGCGGCTGGATGAAAAGGATTCGCTGAAAGCAGCGGATCCTTTTTTTTGACATGAACCTGCAAATATCCGCCAAATGTTCAAGCAAGAGACCAAGTTAGGACTACTTTTTTACAAAAATATGTAGAAAAGTTAACACAAAATACATAATTTAGTGTATAATCTGGACAAACACAACGACTATCCCATTTCTATCAACCTCTGTTATTTCTGAGAAATATCCCCTTTTATTCTTCTTGCAGATTGTATACTCTCGCCATGGATTCAACCTTCTCGCTTGATCATGCATTTGTATAAACCGATATAAACTCTTCCCGGAGTTTATATATACTTCATCGGAGAGGAGGGACTTAGGGTTCCTGCAGTCTTAGGTTCAGGTCATTGAATTTCCGGCGGTTCGGAAGGGAGGGCGTTCCACTTTTTTGGCCAAGAAATGCACAGCGTAGGATCAGGCACATTTCCAAATCAAAAGGAGGGAATAAGCATGACTTCAACGAGATTATCCAAGTCCATGGCGATGAAGGCGCTTACTTCTTTGTTGGTAATGCTGATTGCTGGGTTCGGTATGATCCTGTTTACGGAAAAAGCATCGGCCCACGGCTGGGTGGACGGGCCGGCAAGCCGTGCGATCTTGTGCAAAAACGGACAGAATACGGATTGCGGCGCAATCGTGTACGAACCGCAAAGCCTCGAGGCGCCGAAAGGGTTCCCGAATGCGGGGCCGGCGGACGGGAAAATCGCCAGCGCGAACGGGGCGTTCCCGAAGCTGGACGAGCAATCCGCCACCCGCTGGACGAAAGTGAACCTCTCGGCCGGAACCAATACGTTTACCTGGAAACTGAACGTAGCCCACGCCACGGCAAGCTGGAAGTATTACATTACGAAGCCGGGATGGGACCCTAATGCCCCACTGACGCGGAATTCTTTTGACCTGACGCCGTTTTGCTCGGTGAATTACGGGGGGACGCAACCTCCGTTGACGTATTCGGATACGTGCAACGTGCCAGCCCGCACGGGTTACCACGTCATCTTGGCCGTTTGGGAAATCGCCGACACCGCCAATGCTTTCTACAACGTGATCGACGTGAACTTCGGGGGCGGCAATACGGGGGATACCCAAGCGCCGTCCGCTCCTGCCGCTTTGGGCTCCACGGGAGTGACGGCGTCGACGGTCGCGCTGGCCTGGAACGCCTCGAGCGATAACGTTGGCGTGACCGGGTACCGGATCTACAACGGCGGATCGCAGGTCGGTTCGGTGTCCGGATCGACGCTGAATTATACCGTGACCGGGCTTGCGGCCAATACGCCGTATACGTTCACCGTGAGGGCCGTCGATGCCGCCGGCAACAGCTCGGCGGCCAGCAACGCCGTGGCGGTCACGACCAGTCCGGCGGCCAACGATACGCAAGCGCCCGGCACCCCGGGCAATCTGCGCGTGATGGGGACGCCGACGTCCTCCAGCGTATCGCTGATGTGGAATGCATCGTCCGACAACGTCGGCGTGACCGGGTACCGGATCTATCGCGGCTCGGCCCTGGCCGTCACCGTTCCCGGGACGCAAACGGACTTTACCGTGACGGGACTGGCTGCGGGCACGTCCTATACGTTTACGGTACGCGCCATCGACGCGGCCGGCAATGAATCGGCGGCCAGCAACGCCGTTCAGGCGACGACGGCCGCGGCGCCTTCGGCCCAGCCTTGGGCGGCGAATACCGCCTATGCGGTAGGCGCATTAGTCAGCTACCAGGGAGCGATCTATGAATGCCGCCAGGCGCATACCTCCCTGGTGGGCTGGGAACCGCCGAATGTGCCGGCTTTGTGGCTGCTGAAATAACAAAATAGATGTTAATAATCCCTCGGCGCATACCGCCGGGGGGATTTTTGTTCTTGGAGTGGTTACGCCTCTGGCGTACGACGATCCTGCTCCGTTTCCCCGCTCCACCTCGCCGCCCATTTTTCCATTTCCTTCAGCGCGGTTTGGAAGTCTAGGCCTTTTGGCGTCAAGGAATATACAACCGAAACGGGGACCGTAGGGAATACTTCGCGGCGAACGATACCGTTTTTCTCCAGATGCCGCAGCGCGTCGGTCAAGGATTGGGTACGGACGATGGATAACGCGCGCCGCAGCTGCTGGAATCGTTTGGGGCCTTTGGATAGCTCGAAAATGACCAGAAACGACCATTTCGCGCCGAGGATTTGCAGCACCGAGCAGATATTGCCGAACTCGTCGCGATCCCGATCCTGTTCAGGGGGACTCATCTCTTCACCTCGCTTACTTATTTATAGTTAGTCAATTTAGTTGGATAATATCCAACAACTTTGCCTTCTTACATATTGTTTGTAACCTCATTACGGAATTTTACGATATTTGTTTTAACGATAGGCGTGTTTTTGACGGCTACCTCGGAGCTGATCGTGTCGGGCGTGATCGGAACGATTGCGGCCGATCTAGGAATCACGTTGGCGTTTGCCGGCCAACTGGTGACGGTGTTTTCGTTGGCCTTTGCGATCGGGACTCCGGTTATCGTCTCTTTAACCTCGCGCCTCGACCGCAAGAATTTGCTGTTGTCCGCTGAGCTCGCGTTTATCGCGGGCTGTCTGGTGGCCTGGACCAGCCCGAATATTGCCATATTGATGGCCGGTTTGGGGTGGGATAGAAAAAAACGGATGCGATTAGCCATAAACCGGAACGATAACGCGTGACATCGAGTGGATGGAAGTGATTGAATATGAGTGAAAATGATTGATTTTGGTGTGATCTATGATACGATAGGATCAGTTGGGAGGGGGAAGGATGTTAACCGAGGAGAGATATCGCCGGATCCTGCAGCGGCTGCGCAATAACGGCATCGTCAAGCTTCAGGAGCTTTGCGGGCTGCTTGAAGCGTCGGAGTCCACCGTAAGGCGCGATCTGGCGGATTTGGAAGAACGGGGGCTGCTCAGAAGAGTCCATGGCGGAGCGGCTTTGCCGACGGCGTCCAGGGGGCTGGAACCGGGGATGGCGGAAAAAGCGGGCTCGCATATTCCCCAGAAGCAAACGATCGCCAAAATCGCTGCCAAACATGTGCGGGATGGGGAGGCGATATACTTGGACGCCGGAACGACGACCTTGGCCATGGTTCCCTATTTGGAAGGTAAAAAAATAACGGTCGTGACCAACGGCCTGCCGCATATCGAAGCGCTTGTCGAGGCCGATATCCCCAGCTATCAGCTGGGCGGCATGGCGAAAAGGCACACGAAGGCCGTGATCGGCAGCATGGCGCTGCAACATATGGAGCGGTTCCGTTTTGACCGGTGTTTTCTCGGGGCCAACGGGGTTCACCCGGAAACGGGGTATACGACGCCGGACCCGGAGGAAGCTGCGCTGAAACGCCGCGCCGGCGAACTGTCCGCGCAAATTTTCGTGCTTGCCGATTCCAGCAAAATCGGGACTACCGCTTTCGCCAAGATGCTGAGCTGGAGCAGGCGGCGCTCATCACGGAGAACGTTCCCGATCGCTGGCGTAAGGCGATCGCGGAGAAAACTGACATTATCGGGGGATAACGATGATCTATACCGTAACCTTAAATCCTTCTATCGACTATATCGTGGAAGTAAACGATCTACATCTTGGCGGGTTGAACCGTATGAACCGGGGCCTGAAGCTGCCCGGAGGAAAAGGAATCAATGTGTCGCGCGTGCTAAAGCGGCTTGGGGCGGATACGACCGCGCTAGGGTTTCTTGGCGGATTTACCGGCCGATACATCGAGGAGTTTTTGCAGGGTGAAACGATCAACTCCGATTTCGTACACATTGGCGGAGACACCCGCATCAATATCAAGCTAAAGCATGGCGAGGAGACGGAAATCAACGGGCCCGGACCGGAAATCATCCAGGCAGAAGCCGACAAGCTGGTGAATAAATTATCCGCCCTGAAGGAAGGCGATAGGGTCATCCTCGCGGGCAGCATACCGCCGTCGCTACCCGGCGATTTCTACGAGCGGTTGATCGGCATGTGCTGTAAGCAAGGCGCCGAATTCGTGATCGACACTACCGGGGAGCCGCTCCGCCAAGCGCTGCCGCATCGCCCGCTGCTCGTGAAGCCGAACCATCATGAGCTGGCCGAGCTGTTTGGCGTCGCCATCGAGACCCGCGAGCAACTGATCGTCTATGGGCGGCGGCTGCTTGCGGAAGGAGCGCAGCATGTGCTGATCTCGATGGCCGGCGAAGGCGCGTTGCTGATTGCCGGCGACGAGGTCTACCATGCGAACGTTCCGCCGGGGACGGTACGCAATTCGGTCGGCGCCGGCGATTCGATGATCGCCGGATTCGCCGGAACCCTCGCGCTGGGAGGAGACCTGCTGGAAGCGTTCCGTGCCGGCGTTGCGTCGGGCAGCGCGACCGCTTTTTCCGACGACTTGGCGGAGCGCGCGTTAATCGATGAACTGCGTCCGCAGGTCGTCATTTCGAAAGTCGATTAAGGAAAAAACAGGAAGGAACCGCGCTGTTATGGCGAAATAAAAAGAGGCAAATCCATATCCAAAATGTGAAGTGGAAATAAAAACCAATGAGAAATATAGGGAAGCTGGAGCTGCTGTTTCGTGATCCACGGGTATACGCCAATTTCGACACGGTCGCGTTCATTAATGGAAAAGAATCGGTGATCATCACCTGAACCATGAAAAAAATCCGGAACCTCAATCGGCGATTGGGGTTCCTTTATTGTTAGCGTTTAGTCCGGTTTCCGGTTTGGCCGGACGTATCAATCTTACTGGCCTTCCCGGTATTCGCTTAACTTCTGATTGAGCTGTTTGGCCTGTTGATGACCGTCGATGTACATCATGGCATAAACCAGACCTTTAACCACTAAAATCACTGTGATGTAAATTAACATTTGCTCCGTATTAATCATAGGATTGGGACTAAACAACCATAACCACAATACGATCATGATCGCGGCGAGGACATAACAAATCGCAAAGCTGATCATTTGAATTTTTTTGCTTAGCGCGGGCTCATGTTTATTCACCAAAGCATACTTGTAAAAAGTAAAGGCGGAAGCCGCGATGATGATTTGCCAGAGCAATGAGGCGGGAAGGTTCTTCGAGGAGGTCAAGGACAAATAAACCGCGGCAATCACCGTCAAGCAACCGCCGGCCACCAACCAATCCTTCACTAAATAGGTTAAATATCTGCTGATTTTCATCTTAACTCCTCCTTATAATCCTAACTTCTGTCGAAGAACGGGAACGTATTGTCTCGAAATTAACACTTTTTCGCCGTTTTGAAGCAAGGCTTCAAACCTTCCGTAGAGAACCGGGCTGACCGATTTGATTTTTGCCAAGTTCAGGATAGTGGATTTCGATGCCCGAAAAAAATTCAGGTTTTCATATTCCGCTTCGATTTCGTAGAGCCTGAGCCTGGATTCATAAACCTGTTCCCGGCAATAGATAAAAACCCGGTTATCCACCGATTCGAAATAAAAAACGTCTTTCGGGTTGATGATGTGGATATGCATCTCGGTTGTCCCTATCAATTTCTTGGGGTGGGATTTTAGCGAATAAATAAGCTGCAGCAGAGTTTCGTCGGGTTCATTCCAGCGAATAATGATCTCCGGCTCGGTTCCGGCGGGAACAGATTCGATCGTTATTTTCATCTGCGTTCCTTCCTTCGTCCTTCTTATTTCCCAAGCGGTCTTGCTTTCCACTTCAAGTATATTTTTGCGATAACCCTTAATCAATAGATGCAAGGTAAGCTGTCGTATGGGGACGGTAAGTTGTATCGAAAAGCCATTGTTCGGCGTTTCGGGTTAGCCTCTTGGTTATTGAATTAGCACAAATTCATGAACTTCGCGACCTCTTGCGGCAGCGTCGAAACTTCAAAATCCGTGGATTCGGTTAATTTCGCCCAACGCTCTGTTTCCACCATGCGCTCGCGGTCCACGGCGCGGGCGATGGCCAGCGCGTCGCTTCCGAGCAGTAATCTCAGGGGCGGACGCTCTTCGTTAACGATGGCGATGATCGCTTGAGCGGCTTTGGCGGGATCGCCTTTTTGTTTGCCGCTCTGTTCGCGGGCATGCCGGAGCAAGGCTCCGACGGTATTCTGATATTCCTGGCGAGGTTCGATATGGCTCATCGAGGAGCCGGCCCAGTCGGTGCGGAAGCCGCCCGGTTCAATGAGGGTCACCTTGAGCCCCAGCGGCGCGGCTTCTTTAGCAAGCACCTCGGAAAAGCCTTCAACCGCCCATTTGGCCGTTTGGTAAGGAGCCAGTCCCGGTGCGCCGCTGCGTCCGCCGATCGAAGAAAACTGCACGATATGCCCGAATCCCTGCTCGCGCAGCGTCGGAAGCGCCGCCTTCGTAACGTTGATGACTCCCCACAGATTGGTCTCGATTTGGGCGCGGAAATCTTCGAACGTAGTTTCCTCGATCGAAGAAACATTGCCGTAGCCGGCATTGTTCACCAGCACGTCAAGCCGGCCGAACGCTTCGATGGCCGCGGCAATCGCGGCTTCCGCTTGTTTGGCATCGGTCACGTCCAGTGCGATGGCACGCACCCGATCCCCGTAGCGCTCCGTCAAATCCGCCAATTGCTCCGGCTTCCGTGCCGTGGCAATCAATGCATCGCCGTTCTCCAATACGGCTTCGGCCAAACTGCGTCCGAATCCACGCGAGCTGCCGGTAATGAACCAAACTTTCGACATTTCTCTCACCCATCCTTTGTTCGATTACTTTGGAATGTTTATTCCAGGATGATTATAACCGCGTCTTCATTCTAACGTCAATGGAAATTTGGAATATTTATTCCGAGATTTTTATTTGAAGCGCCGAATTGACTTGTATATTTATGTATATCCGATTTAATTCGGAATATATAATCCAAAATATTGACGTGAATAAGGCTAAATACTAAAGTGGATTTAATGGGGTGTGAACGACTATGGGAAAACGCGAGGATATTATAAACGCAACTTTGGAATGTATCGACGAGGAAGGCCTGCAGTCCGTCACCTTTGCCAAAATCATGAAAAAGGCGAAGGTTGGTTCGGGAACGATCTTTAACTATTTCAGCAACAAAGATGAGATCGTCTACGAGGTATATCGGAGCGCGAGATTGCTGATGGGACAACATCTGCTTGCCGGTTACGATCCAAGGGCAAGCCTGTATGAACGCTTCAAGCAAATTCAACTGAACCGCTTGCGTTTTGCCGTGCAGTACCGCAAAGAGTATTTGTTCATCGACACGTATTCCTATACGCCGTACATTTCGACCGACCTGCGCAACATGGACGATGGCGCTACTACCGAAATGATGGATATCATTATCGATGGCCAGAAGCAGGGATTCATCAAGGAAATGGACCCGCGCCTCTGCCATCAAATTACCCATGGCATCATCTCTTCGGTCATCAAGGGCTTTTTCATCGAAAAATATCCGCTGACCGAGCAGCTGGAGCAACAAACGCTCGAAGCATCCTGGAAGGCGATCAAGCTGTAGTATCGGCAGATTTGGCCAACACTGCAGAAGGGGCTGTCCCAAAAGTCATCGTAGACGACTGAGGGACGGCCCTCTATTTTCATTTAGTTAAACAAAAAGAAACCAAACCTTG
>NZ_JBNYYG010000066.1:0-30878 GCF_050565405.1 Paenibacillus macerans
GCCCAATTCGGCCAATCGGATCGGATACCCGGTAAACGATATGATCTGGACGATGATCGGGATCGTACTGGCGGGGGGAAGCCTGCTGGCGCGCGAGCACGGCGGCAGCGCCGGCGATCGCGGCGCTGTGCAGCACGTAGCCCCGCCGCTCCGCGCCGCGCAGCAACGCGAGGCCTGCCGTCCAGCCGAGCAGCGCGGCGGCAAGCGCCCCGCGCGATTCGCTCAGCACCAGGCCAAGGGCAAACAGCAGGGCGAGGGCCCCCGCCCGCTGTCCGCGCCACCCGCCTGCGCGCGCAAAATCGCCGCGTTCCATCCGCGCCATCCGTCCCAGGCGCTCCAGGAGAAACGCGGCCATCGCCGCGCCGAAGGCGTTCGGATACTGCAGCAGCCCGCCAAGCCGAGCGCCCGTGGCGGAGACGGCCGGATCGGCGGTGCGCAAAACCGCCCCCGGCAGCAGCAACAGTCCGTACATCGCAGCGAGCGCGGTAATCGCCAGCAGGCTGCCGATCGAGAGCCACCCCACAACCAGGAACCGCCGTCCGTCCTTATGCCTTGCGGCCAGCAAGAATAAAGCCGTCCCCATCACGCCGATAAACGTCCAACTCAGCATCGCTTCGATGGTAGCCTGCACCGACAGCGCCCGCCCCGCCAGCAGGCATAGACCATATAACGCCGCTATTCCAAACGGCCCGGCAACCGTAATAACGTAGCGCAGCGATCCGACACCGCCGGCTCCAATCCCGCCCGAATTCCGTCGGCCGAGCAGATGTCCGATCCCCCATATAGCCGCTGCCCCGGCCGCGGCCAACAACCATACCGATATCAGCAGCAGAGCTCCCGGCGTATCCGTAAAAAACATCCCGTTCATCAAGCCCGCCAACAGGCCGGTCAGACCTACGCCAGCCGCCAACCCGCGCATCCGCCACGTTCCCATTCGTCCGCCGACCTCCTTCCGAAGCGTCGCGCCACAACCATAACCGCAACAACCGCATTGTGCCTCTCGACGACGTTAAAAATGCAAGTTTACTAGTGCGAGGCAAGGCTCCTGCTATATTCATTGGCAAAACGGCGGCCAGGTATTCACTCACCCCCTCCCGATGGATCTAACGGACTCAAATGACGTTAATCGACCATTTCCCGCACATTTCCCGATTTAACGGACCAAGGAGGAGCTATTCAGCCTAAATGAAGACCAAATATGCCTTGATGAAGCAAATAGCGTCAACTCAGTCCGTTAAGTAATGATACACCTCATTTTCGGTCCATTGGCGTCTCCTGTGTCCGTTAGCCAGCTTTCACCTGCGTTCCGGTCGATATGTTTAGGCAAAAAAAGAACCTCGTCCCGGACGAATCTGTCATGGACAGACGTCTTGAACGAGGTTGTTCGTGAAGCCGTTAGTTCACGGAGACGGCGCAGCCGCATTCACCGCTGCCGGGCCGATGCCCCGGCAACAACGGTTTAAATTTCGTTCCGCTGTTCCCCTGTTCCGCTGTTCCGCCGTTCCGCCTACCGCCCTTGCGCGGCGGCCTCCGGCAGCAGATCGCGGCAGGCCCGCTCCAGATAGGGAGCCGCGCCCAGGAAGTCGCGGAACGCGGCATAATCCCGCCAGAGTCCGGCGATGTCCCCTCCCGGCGATTTGACCGCGCGGATCAGGATGTTCTTCGGCGTATGCTCCATATCGATGAACTCCAGCAGCTGCGTTTTGTAGCTCATCACGTCCAACAGCTTGGCGCGGATGGCATCGGTCGCGAGCGCGGAGAAGCGTTCCTTCAGAATGCCGTGGCCAAGCAAAGGCTCCAGTACCGGACTTTGCACCTGGTTAAACAGCTCGTGCTGGCAGCACGGAACCGACAGGATCACCGAAGCGTTCCAGCGGACGGCCTTCTCCAGGGCGGCATCGGTCGCCGTGTCGCAGGCATGCAGCGTGACGACCATGTCGACGGCGCTTAATTCGTCATAGTCGGCGATATCCCCGACGAGAAAGCGCAAGTCTTCATACTGCAGTTTGCGGGCTAGCGCTTCGCAGTGTTCGATCACGTCCGTCTTCAGGTCGAGGCCAACCACGTTCAGCTTCTTTTGCTGCTGCACGGCCAAATAATGATACAGCGCAAACGTCAAATACGATTTGCCGCAACCGAAATCGACGATCGTCAGCGGCCGGCCCTCCGGCAAATGGCCGAGGACGTCCTGGACCATTTCAAGGAAGCGGTTGATCTGCTTGAATTTGTCGTATTTCTTCGCCAGCACCTTGCCTTCCGCGTTCATGATGCCCAGCTCGATCAAAAAGGGAACCGGCTGTCCCTCCTCCAACACGTATTGCTTCTTCCGGTTATGCGTCAGCGTGCCCAGCGGTTGGCGGGAAGGCGCCTTTTTCAGGATCGTCACTTTGAACTTCTTGCTGATCAGCACTTGGTAATCGGCTTCCGCTGTGCATAGCAGCCCTTGTCTGAACGTTTCCGCGAACAGCTTCGTCAGTTCGTCCGCAAACGCTTCGGCCGGAACGTTTTGGTGGAGCACTTTGTTCGCATAATGGTAGGCAAATTGATAATGCAGTTGCTTTTTGATTTCCACCGGTTTGATTTGCACCTTGCTATATTCGGTTTCTCCCGGTTTGCGGCGCCCGCTGATCGTTGCCGTGATCAGACTGCCTTGCTCCGCCAGTTCCTCTACGAGTTTGCGCAGTGATTCCATCTTTTCGTTTAACAGCTGCCTTTCTTTCCTGGTTTATACGGGGACCCGGCCTGCCATCCCACGTCTTAAAAAAAGCGGTCCAAATCGGCGAGGCCCTCTTCAACCTCTTCCAGCGGCAATCCGCCGGCCGCAAGCCGGTCGGGCGCCAGCGCCAACAGGCGATGGTAGAAGCTCTCGGCTTCATCTCTGGACATTTGCTGCTCCTGCAGCAGCCGGTACAGCGCATTTTCCGCCTGGTCGAAGCGGTCTTCGCTTTCCTCATAGCGCAGCACCAGCCGTACCGTATCGGGAGGCAGCCGGTATTCCTTCAGCAGTTCCTGCAACTCAGTTATGGCCTTCGCCGCGTCCCATAACGAACGGTCTGCTCCATGCTGCACAGCCGTCAAGAACAGATGCAAGGACTTGATTCGTCGTGCCGCCCCTTCGTCAAGCTGCCCCGACGAGGCATGCAGATCGCCCTCTTCCTTCAACAAGCGGGCAAGGCTTTGTAGCTTGTCCGCCTCCAGCTCACCGCCGCTTTGGAAGATCCGCACGATATTCTCGGCCGAAAGCGAGCCCAGCAACTGCGAGTTAAGGCGAAACTGTCCCTTATACAACTCGTCAAGCTCCCATAAGGCTTCGATCACCTTTTTTTGCTGTTTCAGCATAAACACTTTCCCCAGGATTGCCGTCATATCTTCAATCATGCGGACCAGGTAATCTCTTCGCAGCATGCTCTCCCATCCTTTCCTTCCGAATCGCGGAATTCGGCGCGAATGCCCGAAACCGGAGTTCAGAAGAAGCTCCGGTTTCAATGGCATTTCTCCAGTTTATACGCAGGCCGATTTGCTTTAGGCTTCCCCGGCTTCCGCCGATACGCCCCGGAGGAAATCGGAGAGAACGGCATAAAGCTGCTCGGGCGCTTCATACATGCTCATATGCCCCGCCCCTTTGATGACCGCCTTCGTGACATGCGGCCCTTCGGCCGTGAATAACCGGGCCATCGGCACGACGGCGTCGTTCTCGCCGGCCACCAGCAGCAGCGGGAGTACCGGATCGTCCATCACGTCCCGGCGGTCGGCCCGCTCGCGCATGGCCAACGCCGCTCCAGCGGCCCCCTGGGGAGGCGTACGGTATCCGATTTCCTTCACCCGATCCACCTCGGACTGCAGTTTATCCACCGTGTCCGGGGAGAACAAGCCCGGTACCAAGCCGTCCACGAATTTCGTGATCCCTTCCGACCGGATCAGGGAAACCGCCTGCACTCTTTTTTCCTTTGCCTCATCGCTATCCGGAAAACCCGTAGAGTGTATCAGGCCGTAGGCATTCAAGCGGGAAGCGTATCGTTGAGCCAGCGACAAAGCCACATAGCCGCCCATCGAGTGGCCCAGCAGCGTGTATTTCGCAATGCCGAGCGCCTCCAACAAACCGGCGACATCGTCGGCCATTTGTTCGATCGAATAAGCGCCGAGCGGCGCGTGCGATCCGCCATGGCCCCGAAGGTCGGGCGCAATGACTTGATATTGATCAGCAAGCAGCGGCTGAACCTTCTCCCAGTACGCGGAGCTGCCGCAAAATCCGTGCAGCAATACTACCGTTTCGCCCTGTCCTTGCTGTTCATAGGCGATCGTTGACCCGTTAACCGTTATCTTGTCCATCTCGCTACCTACTTTCTGTTTTTAGATGTAGTTCAAAAAGTCATCTTTAGATCACGAGGCAGATTCCAGAAGCTTAATCGACATCGAATCTTGAATTCACCCGGGCTTTCCGTTGCTCACGTAGATCTGTCTACGCTCCGCTACTCAATCCCTAGCTTCATCCAACCTTCTCGGTGCTCCAAACCTGTCTTTTTGAACCTTCATTGAATTGAATGTAGTTCAAAAAGTCATCTTTAGATCACGAGGCAGATTCCAGAAGCTTAATCGACATCGAATCTTGAATTCACCCGGGCTTTCCGTTGCTCACGTAGATCTGTCTAATGGCCCCCTATTACGCTCCGCCGCTTTTCCCAAACGCAGCCGCCGCGGCGCCGGCAATTTCATCGGCCATTTGCATGACCTTATACAACGAAGTCATTTGCAGCGTCCAATACGGTTTCGGCCCTTTGACATTAACGACTGCGGCGATGCTGTAATGCCCCACCTCGGGCAGGCTGGCGCCGACGGATCGGGCCGGCTGCAAAGGCTGGCCCGATACCAGGTAATAACCTATTGATCCGGGGGTGCCCAGACAAGCATCGATCGCCACGACGACGCGCCCTTCGGGGATCTCGGCCATGCGTTGCTCCAGGTTCGTGGCATCGCACGGCTCGCGTAGCGTGCCGATCACATCCGCAACGCCAAGCTCGAGCAATCTGGAGCCCACGAGCGGGCCTAGCGCATCCCCGGTCGACCGGTCCGTGCCGATGCACAAAAAGGTGACGTCTTTGCGGTTATGCCGCGCACGGATACCGGCAAAAAAAGCTTCGAGATCGCCGCCGGTCAGCTTTTTGCGGTCCAGGCTCGCCGCCGGCCATTCCTTCCATTCTTCCATGGCCCAAGAATCGCCCCCTCACGGTATTACGTAACCTGATTGTAACGCATCCCGCAGGCCGATCGCAAAACTTCATGAACTTGCCTCCATCATGGTACAATAGCTAAAAACCTACGCGGAAGGATGTTATGAATATGGATTTGTCCATGAAAAGCCAGGAAAATATCGAATACATGATCGAAGCCATCAAAACCAAGCTGAGAATGGCGTCCGGCGCCGCGATGTCGGCCTCCGCGTTCCACGTTAACCAATATGACGATATCCGCGATGTTTATGACATCGTGATGAGCAAAGAGCGGCTTAGCATTTCCGAGGTCGAAGCGCTCGCCCAGGAACTGGGAAGATTGCGCGGCAAAGCCTGATCTCCCGCGCCAATCGGGCTTAGTCTCGTCGATTCAGGCTAAAGACCGTTTCCATATGGCCTACCAACCAGCCCTCATCGTTCGTAATCGAAGACGGGAACGCTTCGCGCAGCTTGCGGAGCGTTTCTTCGTTCTCGTACCCCAACTGCTCCAGCACGCCTAAGGCAATCAGTCCCCACTCATCCTCCGACCCATCCTGCACTTTGAAGGTGACGGCGAGGCGTTCGCGGCGCAAGGCGAAGGCGTATACGCCTTTAAACCCGCCTTTGGCCACGATATTGGGGTCCTCCAGCAAAATCGAGTCGACCCGCCCCGTTCCGGCGACCAGCAGCGGATGGCGGTTCATCGCCCCGGTAATCGTTGCTGCCGCCTCGGCCGTAGCCGGATCGGCGATAAGGTCCGGGCATGCCAGCTTCAGATAAGCCGCAGCCAAAGCGGATAACGGCAGCGCGAATACGGGGAAGCCGCAGCCGTCCGTCCCCAGGGAAATCCGCTCCTGAGGGATATCCGCCAAGGTGGCCAGCGTCTGCAAAATTTCCCGTTGTACCGGATGATCCGGCAGGTTATAGCCGTCCAAAGGATAGCCCTTCAGCTTGCTGTACGCGAGCACGCCCAAATGCTTGCCGGAGCAATTATGGTAGAGACGTCTGCGTTCCCCGCCTCGGCGCAGCAGCGTCTCCTTCGCTTCCTCGTCGAGCGGCAGGCTCGGGGCGCAGACCAACCCTTCTTCGGCGAGCCCGGCTTTGCCGAGCAACCGCTCCAGCGTGCCGACATGGATTTTCTCGGCTCGATGGGAAGCGGCCATGACGGCGACTTCGTCATCACTTAACCCGAACGCCGCTTTTATCCCCGCCCGGATTCCCGGAATCGCCTGGATCGGTTTGGCCGAGGAACGCGTAAACACGGTAGCATGCGGGTTCCCCGCTTGCCCTGCGATTTCGCCCTGTTCATTGATCAAGCAAATATGTCCATAGTGGCTGCATTCCAGCAATCCCCCGCGATATTCATTCACCAACAAAGCCTCTTTGTTATTCATCTATCTTTCTCTCCTTATTCCCGGTTGCATCCCTTCACAGTATAGTACTTCCGCCGCGCCATGGCTATAGATCCTCCCGTCGGCTCCACTTGGGTAAAAGGTATATTCGCAGGCGCCGTATGCGCAAACTATGCCTGTTTTCACAATGAAAGGAGTGCATCGACGTATGCTGAAACCCGAGGATCAACAGGAGCAATATGTCGCCGAACAAATCCGCGCGGGGCAAGCCGGCGAGTTTCCCGAACACAAGGAGATTGAAGAAGCGGAAAACGGATCGATGGTGAATGACATGGAGGATTTAATCCAGTTGGGAGAAGACATGGAGGAAATGCGGACCAGCCGGGAGGATTTCGAACAAAGCGGCCTGCTTTCCGATCCGAAGCAATGACCCCGCAAAAAAAGCGCTGCCTTGGGCAGCAGGCAGCGCGGATATGTATCATTCGGGTTAGTTCGGGTCCATATGGTCCATGATTTGCTTCAACTTCTCCGTCGCCCGCTTCTGAATGCGGGATACGCTCATTTGGGACATGCCCAGCTTTTGGGCGATCGCCCTTTGGGACTGCCCCTCCTGAAAGGCCAGCAACAGCACCTGCTGCTCTTGGATTTTCAATTGACCCAGCGCCTGCTGCAAGTCCATCCGGTTCTCCACCGTATCATAATCATTGGCCTCCGCGCTGATCAGTTCGCCAAGCGTTGCCGCGCTTTCGTCCGGGGACAGCGGCGAATCCAGCGATACATAATGATAGCACTCGCGGCCGGCGAGCACTTCGACCGTCTCCTCGACCGAGAGCTCCAGATGCGCCGCGATTTCCTTTACGTCGGGGGAGCGTTCCAATTTGACGGTAAGTTCATCTATCGCCTGTTGGACGAGCGCCCCTTTCTCCTTGATCCTTCTTGGCACCTGAATATACCAGGACTTGTCGCGCAGATAGTTTTTCATATGGCCGATCATGCTTTTCATCGCATAGGGCTCGAACGGGATGCCCAACTCGCTGTCATACTGCTGCAGCAGCCGGACTAACGCCATTTCGCCTACCTGGTACAAGTCCTCGTATAAATCGGGCCGGTTGCGGGCGATTTTGCCTGCGGCCATCTTTACCATCGGGTCATATTTGCGGATCAGTTCGGTGGCGATGTCGTTATCCTTCGTTCGCTGGTATTTCCGAATCAGGCCGGCCGATTCGTGTAAAGACTCTTGGGGAGTCGCTTTGTCGGTCATACCTTCTCCTCGCTCTTCTGAAGTCGGCGGACCATCATCACCTTCGTTCCTTGACCGGCTTGGCTCTCCACGCAAACATCATCCATCAGCGCCTGCATCAGATAAAAGCCCAACCCTCCGATCGGCGCTTCGTTTAATTCTTTCTCGTGCAGCGTCACGCGTTCTCCGGTCTTCCCCCACGGTTCAAAGCTCTCCCCTTCATCTTTGACCGTAATCGATAAAGCGTCGGCTAACACTTCAAACGTGATTTCCATCTTTCCGGTTTCCTGTTTGTAGGCATACAATACGGAGTTATTGCAGGCTTCGGAGACCGCCACCTTCATGTCTTCGATCTCTTCGTACGAAAAGCCCATTTTCGACGCGACGCCATATAAATTCAATCTTACAATGTCCACGTATTCCGCTGTTGCCGGCAGGCTGATGACGATTCTCTCTACTTCCTCTATCATTGATACTCGATCCTTTCCTTATTGGGAGTTCTCCTGTGCGGCAAAAAATTTTGCAATCCCGGTCATTTCGAACAACTTCCGGATATGATCCGGTACTTCCCTAACGTAAAACCGCGCGGTCATTCCCTGTCTAGCCTTCAAAATGGAGAGTAAAATCCCGATACCGGTACTGTCGATGTATTTGAGTTCTTTCAGATTAATGACCAAGTCCGCGTCCTCGTTGCCTACCAGCGGTTCCATGACTTGACGAAAGTCCGGAGCCACGGACAAATCCAGCTCTCCGCATAAATATACGGTGCGAATCCCGTTTTCCATTTGTGGTGTAGCGGAAAATTTCTCGCTTTTTCTCGTATTCATAAATTACTCGCTCCTGAAATAGGTTTTCTTAATACAACATAACCCAGCATGTCCAGTCATGAATCAAATCGGTTCGCCTTCCTCAGCATCGTAACTGCTCAGCGGAATCGTGAACGTAAACGCTGCCCCTCGTTCCTTCAGCGGCTTCGCCTGCAGTTCGCCCCCCATCATGCGCACCATCATCCTGCAAATGGCCAGACCAAGGCCGGTGCCGTCATATTTTCTCGACATTAGGGATTCCAATTGGGTAAAAGGCTCAAACAACTGCTTCACCCTGTCCGCAGGGATGCCGATGCCGGTATCGCTGATCGTAAATTCCAGCTCCAGGCGACCGGTCCCGGCAGGATTGGAGGAGACGATCAAATAAATGCCGCCTTCCTCGGTATATTTTAGGGAATTGGCGATCAGATGGACCAATACTTTGCGCAACCGCCAAATATCTCCATACAGGATTCCCGGGATCTTCTCGTCGATAAAAAACAGCAAATCCAACCCTTTGCGGCCCGCATCCTCCCGAAACAAATCGAAGATGTCCTGCACCGCCGCCCTTAACGCAAAAGGCGCTTCCTCCAGCTCCAGCCGACCGTCCCCCAACCGGGCATAATCGAGGATATCGTTAAACATCGCGATCAGGGAATGGGCGCAACCGCGGATAATCTTGGCATATTCCCGCTGCTCCTCGGTCAGCTCCGTCTCCAGCAGCAGCTCCGCCATACTGATGACTCCGTTCATCGGCGTGCGGATCTCGTGATTCATCATGGCCAGAAAGTCTCGTTTCGCCTGCCCGGCCGCATCCGCCGCCTCCCTAGCCAGAACGAGCTCGCGGTTCACCCGCTCCAGTTCCCGGGCTTGTTGCTGCAGTTCCCGCTTCGTCTGCTCCAACAGAATCGTTTGCGCTTCAAGCTTGCGATTTAACCGCTCCATGCTTTCGCCCGCTTCCCTCATTTTAGCGAAATCCACACCAGGCATTTGTCGTCTTCCCGTTCCTGCGGCTGCGTTTCGTCAAAAAACAGCTTGCCCATCCCCTCCCGGTCGAATCGATGGCCGCCCCGGTTCAGGTTCGCTTCCAGCCAAGCCTGCCGTTCCTCCTGGGTCCCCGGCTGCGCATCGGCGAGCCCGTCCGTATAAAGCACGATGTGCCCCTCCCCCTTGTAATAAAGCGTCTGCGGCTCGGTTTCGATGGTATCGAACAGGCCGACGGGCGGGCCTACCTTGTCCAGCCTTACGAGCGAACCGTCCTGCTGGTAGAACAGCCCCGGCGGGTGTCCCGCGTTCACGTAATCGATTTTCTGATGGCGGGTATCGACCACTAAATAAATGGCCGTAAAATAATATTGGATCAGCTTGCTTTCGATATGTAATTGAATGAACCGCCGGTTGAGCTCCTGAATGACCTTCTCGGGTTCGACGTAGGTATGGACGGTATCTTTCAAAACGGAGGAAATAAACATGCAGAACAAAGACGAGGAAATACCGTGGCCCATCATGTCGAGCAGGATCAAGGCGTACCTTCCTTCCCCCAGCGAATACCAGGAGTAAAGATCGCCGGCCAGCTCGTAGGAAGGTTTATAGATCGCGTCAATTTCGATTTCGGGGTCGCGGATCGGGGCGCTAAGGACGGCGTTTTGCACCAGCGCCGCCAGTTTGAGCTCCTCCTGGATGCGCTGGTCCCGGGTTCTGTGCCAGTCCTTCTCCAGCTTGAGCCGTAGCGCAAGGCGTATCCGCGCCATCATTTCCACTTTATTGATCGGCTTGGTTACGTAATCGACCGCCCCGGCATCCAGCGCTTCCGCCAGCTTGTTGGAATCCCCGACCGCCGTCACCATAATGATCGGTATCTCTCTCAGGTATTCGCTCCGTTGCAATTGGCGGCACGCTTCGATTCCGTCCATTTCCGGCATCATCATATCGAGCAGGATCAGATCCACGTCCGACGGGCCGCTTTCCTCAATCGTCTCCAAGCTTTTGACCCCAAGCCGTTCAAACATGTCCCGGGCCGACGCCACCGCAACCGTGTTGCGGTATTGCTCTTTCTTTAAAATTTCGCGAATGATAATGATGTTTGTCGGATTGTCGTCAACGATTAGGATTCTCATGGTAATCTCCTTAAAATTAAAGCTATTACAACAATTCGGCAAAAAAAAGGGGAGTCCTGCCCGCAGAGGTAAATTGGAAACATCTCCCTGAAACCCAAAAAAGGAATGAGGCCGCTACCCCATTCCTTTTGAATTGCGTCTATGCAGGCAGGGTCCGGGTAACCAGTTTACATTACCCCTCCCTTCCCGGATTGAAACGGCTGCGGATTTTCACGAATCGTCCCAGCCGTCTAGCTGCGGTATTTCTGCCAGACGTCCGCGGCGACGTCCACCCATTTGACCCAGCCGACAGGCTTGCGGGAATCGCCCTCCGCCGCCGAGGCCGACTCGGCAAGCCGAGGGACCGCAGTCTGGTTGGTCCGAATCTGTTCGCTCGGCGCCTCCGTTCCTTTTGTCCCGACCGGCGCCGACGTTTTGGCCGTTTTCGGGCGGCTTTTGATTCTCCCGACCAGCGCCGCCGAAACCTGTTTAGTGGCCAACGTAACTTCGCTCAGCACCTCGCCGGCGTTTTTGACCGATTCCAGCACCGGATCGATTTGCTTCATTTTGTGCTGAATATCCCCGGTAAGGTCGTTGGCCTGCCTGACGATCTGCTTCACCTCCGAACCTAACTCGTCGATCGTTTTTTGGACCTCTTGCAGCGTTTCCGTCGTCGTTTGCAGCGAACGTTCCGCCGCCTTCAGCGTTTTGACCAGGTACGCGACAAGCACCACGAAAGCCGCTGCGGCAACCGCCACACTGATCTCCCATATCATTCCCATCTCCTCGCTTTCCGTCCCGCGTTGACATCAACGAATGCCGTATTCGTATTCGTTCTCTTGTCATTAACTATACACGAATTTCACATGAAGAAAAGTTCATTTCTTGGGCTGCTTATCCTATGTAACAGAATTCGCGGAGGAGCAGCGCAGGGCCGGCACGTCCAGGAGGATAGTCCGGGATGCCGCGTTCGAAAAGCAGGTGCGCCGACCACACCCATTCAATTCTCTGAGTAACGAATCGTTATAACCTTATTAGACGTTTTTCAACTGTTTGTGAAAGCTAACGAACCGAGATCACCTTATTGCAGCCTCGACCACCTCATTTGAGCCGACTTCATCTCAATAACGTTTGGTAGATTCGTTAAATTTTCTCCATCACCCTTTTCGGGAATATAAGATGTCTGGGATTCGTTAAAAATCTGAATGCGGCCGTAAAATATAGGTGCGATAACGCTGCTTGCCGCTGGCCGCATTCACCAGTTCCTGTTCCGTCAGCCGATGCAAAATTCGCCGCGCATGTTGTACGGAAATTCGCAAATGTCCCGCAAGATCGCTAGACGAGAAGGGGCGAAGCCGCCGCCGTGCGAAACGGACCGCTTCCGCTTCCAGCCAATTCGGCTCTTCGGCGACGCCTTCATCCGCCACGTATTTTCCGATGAAGGATAATATCAGTTGCTGACAGCGCTTCGGTTCGTCCGTTATCGCCGGGTAGGCGATCGGAAGAAAAACCCAATCGTCCAGCGTTGAAATCAAGAACCTCCCATTCGGGATGAAGGCGGTCCAGGCTCTTCACTGCCGGATACCAGACGGCACGCAGGAATTCACGAGTACCGTGCCCTAGTCCTTTTCCCAGCAGTTCCTTCCTCCGGTGATTTTTTTCCTCGGCTACGGCTGCTCCCAGCCATTCTTCATAAGCATCCTCAAAGATCAAGATGATCACACTCCTCATCGCAAAATAGGCCGTAAAACGCCAAAAGCCGCTCCGACCCATCCAGCCCCCAAAAAGGCGAAGAGTCGAAGCGGCGTGTGCTTCACGACCGCAATCATGTTCAATTATAGCCGAAGGGTATACGTTAGCCAAGCGGCGGAGATCAGCCTACTTCAGCACGCTGCCGCCATACATAAAGCGGTAAACCCAAGAGCCGTCGAGCTGGTCGAGCTTGACTCCGCCCGATTCCGACGAATACGTGTGCAGCAATTGCCCGTTACCGAGATAAATCGCCACATGCGTAATGCGTTCGTTAGCTTTGTTGATGCCTTCATACGATTTGGCCGAGGAGCCCTTGTAGCTCATGAAGAATACCAGGTCCCCCCGTTTCAATTTATCGATGCTGTAAACGGCGGTTCCGTTGTCCTGAATGAAAGAGCCCTGCTTGCGTGAATCCGTAGGGATCGCAATGCCCAAAGCTTCTTTGTATGCCTGTCTGGTGAAATCGGAGCAGTCGAACGTCGTCGTCGTATTCCGGTTCGAGCCGAATTCGTAAGGCGTGCCCAGATACTTCATGCCGGTCTGAATCATTTGTTCGATTTGCTGGCTGATCACATTCACCGGCTCCGGAGTCGGCGTAGGAGCAGGCTCGGACGGCGGATTGCCTTGTCCATTAATTTCCAGGTACTTATCTATCGTGCTGACGTAACCTATTTGGCCGCCCGACGTCTGTACTTTATAGAAGTGCTCGTTGCTCTGCTCCAAAATGGTCAACTGCGTACCCTTGCGGAGCATGGCGATGACGTCGCCCGAAGTGGACGGTTCATTACGCATATTCACGCCGTACGACACCGTTGCCGGCCATCCCAAATAAGGCTGGGAAGGGGTGACGGCAACGGACTCCACCTCGATGTATTTGTCGTTGGCGCTAACGTATCCAACCGTTCCTTCTTCGGTTTGCACCTTATAGAAATATTTGTTGCTTTGATCCAATACGACGACTTCGGAGCCTTTTTTCAGAAAACCGATCACGTCTCCGGATAGGGAAGGCTTATCGCGGAAGTTGACGCCGCCCACGATGCGGCCTTTCGTAATCGTTTGCGAAGATGCTGCGGCGGCCGATGCTTTAGGGGGAAGAGCTGTATAGGAAGATAGAAGAATTGCACTCAACAAAGTGATGGCTATGCTTCGTTTCATGAGTTATTGTTACCTCCTAATGTAAGTTCTTGGTGTGAATGGACGGTGCCTTGTCATATCTCCTTTCTTTGGACTTGTCCCCATTATATCCCTTGTCGAATGATGTCTGAATCGGTCGTTCCTCACATTATAGGAAAGCGTATTCAAAGACGTTGGGCCTAGTTTCTAACTATAAAAAGAGAGGCACATGGCCTATAAACTTTAGGTTTGATTTATCCGATTTGCAGGGCCCGGACCCGTTTTAAAGGTTAAAAATCTGTAACCAAAGTACCGTCCGAGCCTCCGTTTCTATTCGTTATCCATGTTTTTCCTTCTATCCCAAAAGACCTATTCCCTTGGGGCCAGCGCCCGATGTTCGGACAAAAAAACGCCGAAACGGAGAGGCGGGGAAACATTTCCCAGCTTTCCGTCCCGGCGGTTTCAGCCGCTGCGGCTTGTCCTTTCGGCGTTATGTACCTTCTATCCAAGCAGGCAAGGCGTTTGTCTTATAACTCCTTGGGTTCCACATGGACATGAACGTGCATCACGTTCTGAACCTTCCTCATCCGTTCCTCGACGCGATCGCTGATTCCATGGCTTTCAATCACGGTGAGCTGCGGATCTACTTCGATCACGACATCGACCAGCACATGGTTGCCATGCACGCGGGCTTTCAAGTCCTTGATGCCCTCGACGCCCTTGGTCCGGGCGATCGTGCTGCGCAGGTCGCCCAATTCCTTCTCGTCGAAGCCGTCGGTCAAATTATGCGTGGACTCCCGGAAAATTCCCCATGCCGTCCTGCAAATGAGCATCCCCACCGCGATCGCCGCAACGACGTCCAGCCAAGGCAGGCCGAACTGTGCTCCGATAATCCCCACGGCCGCGCCGACGCTGACCAGCGCATCGGACAGGTTGTCCTTCGCCGCCGCCATTAAAGCGTGGTTGTTAATCTGCTTTGCCAGTCTCCGATTAAACCAATAAACGCCGCCCATCGCCAGCGCGCAGACCAGCGCGATGCCCGCCGAGCGTACGTCGGGTCGGCTGTGCTCGCCGGCGGCCAAGGCCCGCACGGCGTCGACGATCACCTGAATCCCGACCGTGGCCATAATGAAGGAAGCGACCAGCGCCGCGATCGTCTCCGCCCGGAAATGGCCGTACGCATGATCGGAATCCGGCGGTTTTTGCGATATTCTCAGGCCGATCAGCACGGCCACCGATGCCACGATATCCGTCAGATTGTTAAACCCGTCGGCAAGCAGCGCGCTTGAAGCGAAATAAAAGCCGCTGACCAATTTGAAAGCGGACAGCAGCAAATAAGCGGAAATGCTGACCCAAGCTCCGCGTTCCCCTTTTCGTATATCCTCATAAACATCCAAGTCCCGCACCCCCAGACTTCTTCTCCCGTAAATTTTCAAGTGAAAGTTCAAAAAACCTCTAAATGAAAAATGTTTAATCATCGTAGCAAACAAACCCCGTGTAAGTCCAGAGAAACAGTGTTGCCCCCGGCAAAAGCGGCCTTCATCATTATTCCCGTTGTACGCGCTTTTAAAAACGTATAAAATAGGGACAGCCCCTTTCCATACAGAGGAGATGATATCGGTGACGGAAGAAAACAAGGAACCCCGCAAAATTGATTTGGCGGAAGCGATGCGCCAGAAGCTGCAGCAGAAAAAACAGCAGCAGCAGGCCGCAAATAAACCGGGTGCGAAAGACAATCTTCAAACCAAAGCGCTTAAGAGTCAAAACAATAAAAAGCCAAACAATCAGCGCCGCCGTACCGGCGGGTCGTAGCGCCAAACGGCAACGCAAAGAAAGCCGCAGGGGGATCCATCAGGATCCTCGTGCGGCTTTGTTATGTCAAGCAAGGCATGACTAGATGACTAGACTTCTTCCGGATACATCGATTTCCGCAGATTTTGAATTTCTTCGCTTTCAAGATATTCGTCGTACGTCATGATGCGATCGATGATGCCGTTCGGCGTAATCTCGATAATGCGGTTGGCGATCGTCTGGATGAACTGATGGTCATGCGACGTGAACAGGATCGTGCCGTCAAAATCGATCAATCCGTTGTTGAGCGCCGTGATCGATTCCAAATCGAGATGGTTGGTCGGTTCGTCGAACAGCAGCACGTTGGCCCCATTGAGCATCATTTTCGCCAGCATGCAGCGCACCTTCTCGCCTCCGGACAGAACGCTCGCTTTCTTCAGCGCTTCCTCGCCGGAGAATAGCATCCGCCCAAGGAAACCGCGCAGGAACGTCTCATCCTGGTCGTTCGAATACTGACGCAGCCAATCGACCAGATTCATTTCGACGCCGTCGAAATAGCTGGAGTTATCCTTCGGGAAATACGCCTGAGAGGTCGTGACGCCCCAGCTGTATTCCCCGGCATCGGCTTCCAGTTCGCCCATCACGACTTGGAACAACGTCGATTTCGGCAAACCGTTCGGCCCGACGAATGCGATCTTATCGCCTTTATTGACGACAAAGCTAACGTTATCAAGCGCTTTTTCGCCGTCCACGGTTTTGGTCAGACCGTCCACGGTAAGCAACTGCTTGCCGGCTTCCCGCTCTGCCTTAAAGTTAAGGAACGGATATTTCCGATTCGAAGGGCGCAGATCGTCCAGGGTAATTTTGTCGAGCTGCTTCTTCCGCGAAGTCGCCTGTTTCGATTTCGAAGCGTTCGCCGAGAAACGTTGGATAAAGGCCTGCAGCTCTTTGATCTTCTCTTCCTTCTTCTTGTTGGCATCCCGCTGCAATTGCAGAGCCAATTGGCTGGATTCATACCAGAAGTCGTAGTTGCCGACGTACATCTGGATTTTGCCGAAATCGATATCCGCGATATGCGTACATACCTTGTTTAGGAAGTGACGGTCATGGGATACGACGATGACGGTGCCTTCGTAATCCATCAGGAAGTTCTCGAGCCACTGGATCGACTCCAGGTCCAAGTGGTTGGTAGGTTCGTCCAGCAGCAGGTTGTTCGGACGTCCGAACAATGCTTGCGCCAGAAGGACGCGGACCTTCTCGTTGCCGCTGAGCTCCGCCATTTTCTTGTCGTGCAGCTCGCGCGGAATGCCGAGGCCGATCAGCAGCGCGGCCGCGTCAGGCTCAGCGTCCCAGCCGTTCAGCTCGGCGAATTCGCCTTCCAGTTCCCCGGCCCGCATGCCGTCTTCCTCGGAGAAGTCCGTCTTGGCGTACAGGGCATCCTTCTCTTTCATAATCGAATAGAGTCTGGCATGCCCCATAATGACGGTCTCCAGCACCGGAAACTCATCATATTCGTAATGGTTTTGCTTCAGCACGGCCATCCGTTCGTTCGGCGTCATAAATACTTCGCCTTGATTTGGTTCGATTTCGCCGGACAGAATTTTCAGGAACGTCGATTTACCCGCCCCGTTCGCTCCGATCAAACCGTAGCAGTTGCCGGGCGTGAACTTTATATTTACATCTTCGAAAAGTGCCCGTTTTCCGTAGCGGAGCGTTACACCGTTTGTACTGATCATGTTAGGCATTACCGTCCTTTTAATTAAAATAAAGGTTCAAAAAGGCTTCGTGATAAGAAAAACTGTATCGATGAACAATCAAAGAAGACAGACCGCCCTAAGATGAAGTTTTTCTTGAGATTTAAGGATGAAACACTCAGATGACTATTCATTCTTAAATCTTCAAAAGATGACTTTTTGAACTACCTCTAACTACTGGCGTATTATATCATAGATTGCCGGAGATGTTGAACCAATACGAAGAGAAACCCAACAATTGCACAAGTTTTCGTTCGGATCAAAATGCCCCCTGCCGGCCAAAAAGCCGACCAGGGGGCGAGAGATCGCAAAATGATTTTATTAACTCTTTCCGCTTAGCTGGGGACTTCTAGGCGTTTCCGCCTGCGGGTCCGTACGAGTCAAATGCGGCAGCCGCAACGTCTCCCCGTGATGCAGCAGCCGGATCGTATCCTCGGCAATGCCGCGCCGCTGCCGGTCCGCTTCCAGGCGGTCGAGCGCTTCGCGGGCCGTATCGTCGGCGAGCCGGAACGTGCCGTAATGCATCGGAATCATCAGCTTGCCCTTCACGTCGACAAAGGCCTGCAACGCCTCTTCCGGCGTCGTGTGCTGGCTGGTCATGAACCATTCCGGCTCGTATGCGCCGATCGGCAGCAGCGCCACATCGATGTCGAAGCGTTCGCCGATTTCCGCAAAGCCGCGAAAATAGCCGCTGTCGCCGGCAAAATAAATCACTTGCGGCTTTTCCCCTGCTTGAGGCCGAGCCGGCTCCAGGACATAACCGCCCCAATGGGACGTATTCGTATCAAACGGCGTGCGGCGCGTCCAGTGTTGAGTCGGCACAAACGAGATTTTTACGTCGCCGAGCCGCAAATCCTCCCACCAGCTCATCTCGCGGACGCGGCGGAAGCCTTTGCGCTGCATTTTCCGGCCGAGGCCGACGGGAACCAAAATCGTCGTTTCGCTGCCGTATAGGCGGCGGATGGAAGCCATATGCATATGATCGTAATGGGAGTGCGATATCAGGATGAGGTCAATGGGCGGGACTTCGCCGATCGGGATGCCCGGCGCGCAAAGCCGGCGTTGGAACCCCATGTGAGACGCCCATACCGGGTCCGTGACGATGTTAAGTCCTGCGTATTGGATGAAAAAGGTGGAGTGTCCGATCCAGGTTACCGTCGTTTCCTCTCGGTTTTGCTGCAAATAATCGAGCTGCGGCGGCAAACTGGGGATGACGTAGGAATAGTCCTTCTTTTTTCTGCGGCGTTCTTCCCGCCATTGTCTGAACTGCTTCAACGTTTTGTCTGTGCTCACATTATCGATATTGTTGTAGCGCGTTCTTCTCGGCATCGATCCGGGTGCTCCTCTCCGCTTTTCTTTATCTCCTATTCTAAAACAATTTCAGGCGGCATTCCAAATGCCCGGCATCAATCGGTCGGGTCCTTATATTTCCAGGCGTACAGGAACAGAAACAGCACCGCTCCGAATACGACCAGTTCCGGCGCCACCATGATGAGAAACCATTCCATCCGCTCTCACCCTTTCTCCGGCGAGCTGCCCCGCACGTATTTCGCATCGAATAGAAACAACCGCATCAGCAAAAACAGTGAAGGGATCAACACCACCAACCCGGCCACGAAAGCGGTGATGAGCGCGACGGCCATCGTTTCATTCGTGAAGCTCTCGTAGATGCTCACCTGCTTATAGAGAATATACGGCAGGTGGCTCCGCCCGTACCCGTACCAGGCAAAGGCAAACTGCAGCATGACGAGCAGGAAGGACCACCCCAGCCTGCTTTTTTTCCATACCAGATAAACGGCACCCAGAAAGCAGGCGAGCGAAGCGAGAAACATCCACGATACCTCCAGCATATGTACGAAGTGCTCAGGATTTTGCCGGTTGATCTGAAAAAAGGCGAATACACAGGCCAGAATCGTCGGCCCGCTCCATAACAGCGCATAACCTCGCAGCACCTCGAAAGCCGGGCGGTCGCCTGCCTTGTCAGCGTAAAAGGCAAGGAACATCGCCGAAATATACAATACGGAGACGAGCGCCAGCAGCAGAACCGACCATGTATACGGATTGCCGAAGAAGGCCCCCCAATCCAGGATGACCTTGCCCTGGCTTTCGCCGATGATGCCGCCCTCCGAAATCGCCAAAATCGTCGACAGCGCGGCCGGGATCAGAAGCCCCGTTGCGCCGTAGATCGCCATGTACGTTTTGTTGTTCGCCTTGCTGCTGCCATAGGTATTGTAAGCGTAATAAGCCCCCCGCAACGCGAGCAGCGCCGTTACGAGGCTCCCTGGAACAAGCAGCGCGGTGCCGTAATAATAAGCGGAATCCGGGAAAAAACCGACGAGCCCCACGACGAAAAAGATCAAAAACACGTTCGTCACTTCCCATACCGGAGACAGGTAACGTTGAATGATATCGTGAATTTTGTTCTCATGGCCCGTAACCACGCTGTAATAGCTGAAAAAGCCGGCCCCGAAATCGACGGAGGCGACGATCAGGTAGCCGAACAGGAATGTCCACAGCACGGTGATGCCGACCAGCTCATAGCTCATTTCGTGCTCCCCCCTTCGATCCCGGCCTGCCGCATTTCCGTCAGGACGTCCTTATTGCGGAACATCCGCGATAAGACCGCGACGCAAGAGACGCACAGCACCATGTACAAAACGACGAACAGGACCAGCATCGGTCCGACGCTCTCCGAGGTGGTAGCGGCGTGGGCCACCTTCATATAGCCGCGGATGATCCACGGCTGCCGCCCGAACTCCGCGAACATCCAGCCGAGCTCGATCGCCGTCATCGCCAGCGGACCCAGCGCCAAAATGCCGATGAGCAGCCACACCGGATATCCCTTTTTGCCGCCGGGCAACCTGCGCCGCAGCAAATACAAGAACGGGATCAGGACAAGCAGGGCACCGATCGTAACCTTCAAATCGAACATATAATGGATCAGCAAAGGCGGGCGTTCATCCTCGGGGAATTCCTCCAGTCCGACCACTTTGGTGTTCGGCGAGTTTCCGGCCAGAATGCTGAGCGCATACGGGATCTCCAGCGCATACTTGATATTTCCCGATTCGTCCAGCACGCCGCCGTAAATGAGCGGGGCCCGTTCCATCGTTTCGAAATGCCATTCGGCGGCAGCCAGTTTCTCCGGCTGGTACCTGGCCAGGAATTTGCCGGAGAAGTCGCCGATGACCGCCGTTGCCAGCGCAAACGTAAACGCCGAGACGACCGTCAGCTTCAGCGCCTTCTTGAAGTACGCATGGTTGCGGCCGCGCAGCAGGCTGAAGGCGGCGATGCCGGCCAGCAAGCCGGCGCTGACCGTATAGGAGGAAGCCAGCACATGCGCCACCTTCGTTGGCGTAGCCGGGTTAAACATGGCCACGAGCGGCCGGAAATCGGCGATGACGCCGTTTTTGAGCGTAAATCCCTGCGGCGTGTTCATGAACGCATTCAGTGTCGTAATGAAGAAGGCCGACGCGGAGGAGCCGATCGCGACCGGAATCAGCAGCAGGAGATGCAGCAGCTTGTTTTTGAACCGGTCCCAGGTGTACAGATAGATGCCCAGAAAAATAGCCTCGACGAAAAAGGCGAACGTCTCCATGAACAGCGGCAGCGCGATCGCCTGCCCGGCCACCCGCATAAAGGTCGGCCACAGCAGGCTGAGCTGCAGACCGATCGACGTGCCCGTCACGACGCCGATCGCCACCGAAATGACGAACCCCCGCGCCCAGCGTCGGGCTAGCAGCGTATAATGGGGATCGTTGGCGCGGATGCCCCGCCATTCGGCAAGGGCGATCATCAGCGGCACGCCGACGCCGATCGACGCAAACACGATATGTACGAACAAAGTCAGCCCGGTCAGCATGCGGCTTAACGTCACCGGATCGAGATTTGCCATGGTTCCTCCTTGGATCAATCGTATTTTGTGAACAAATGCCGACGGGTTGAACTACCGAATTTCAATAGGGTGAACTCCCGCTAATAATAGTGCAAAAAGCGGATGATGCTTTTGACGAAGGCATACAGCATCATGACGGCGACGACGACGCAGACGATGACCAGGGTCCTCTCTTGTTTATGAAACATGCTTTCGCCTCCCTGCCTGATTAGTGTGTCGCCGAAGTTCCTTTTTATTCCTTTGACCATTTGAGGTACAATGAAATTAAAATTTAAAGAATCGGCTTTTCAGCACCGAGAAGCTTGGAGGAAGCTAGGGATATCAGTGACGCGACTGAACATAACGGAACGTAATGACCTTATTTGCCCATTTCCCGGCTATTTCCCGCTGTAACGGACTCCAGAGACCTTATTGGGCTCTCATGACCGCCATTTAGCCGCCCTTAACCGAAATAAGGTCTCCTCGGTCCGTTAAGCCGATTATTTCATTGCCTTAAGAAAGGGAGATGTGAACATTCTATGAAAATCATATTCATCGAACCGACCCCCAGCCCGAATTCCATGAAGCTGCATTTGGACGAAAGCCTGGAGCCGGGGATCCGGAAAACATATACGCTGGATAACGAACGCTCCGCCCCGTCCTGGATCCGCGGATTGCTGGGCATCCCCGGAGTGAAGAGCGTGTTCCACACCGCCGATTTCGTCGCCCTGGATCGCAAAGGCAGCGCCGATTGGGCGGCCATTTTGTCCGAGGTGCAGCAGCAATTCGGCCAGGAGGGCGTGGAATCGGCCTGGAGCCCGGACAGCGATGAGGCGACGGGATACGGGGAAGCGCAGGTGTTCGTGCAGTTTTTCCGCGGCATCCCGATGCAAATCCGCGTCAAAGCGGGGAATCGCGAGGAGCGGATCAGCTTGTCCGAGCGGTTCGTAAACGCGGTGACCGAGGTGGCCAGCGCCACGCTGATCAAGGAGCGCAAGCTGAGCGACTACGGCGTCCGCTACGGAGAGCTGGCCGACATCGCGCGCGAGGTCGAGCAGGAGCTGGAGGCGGCTTATCCGCCGGAGCGGCTGAAGGGCATCGTCGACCAGGCGATCGCGCACGGCCGCAGCGAGACGGAGTTCGTCGAACAGCGGCGCGAGCTTGGCCTGGACGAAATCCGCGAGCGCATGCAGGACAGCGACTGGCGCGTGCGTTACGCCGCGCTTGAGGCGCTGCAGCAGCCGGCCGCGGAGGCGCTGCCGCTGCTGGCGGACGCGCTGCGCGACCCGCAGATGCAGCTACGCCGGCTCGCCGTCGTCTACCTCGGCGACCTGCGGACGCCGGAGGCGATGGAGCTGCTGTACGCGGCGCTGCGCGATGCCTCCGCCGCCGTGCGGCGCACCGCCGGCGACACGCTGTCCGACATCGGCGATCCCGCGGCCACGGGGCCGATGATCGAAGCGCTGTCGGACAGCAGCAAGCTGGTCCGCTGGCGCGCGGCCCGCTTCCTGTACGAGGTCGGGACCGACGACGCGCTTGAGGCGCTGCGCGCCGCGGCCGACGATCCCGAGTTCGAGGTCGGCCTGCAGGCGCGCATGGCCGTCGAGCGGATCGAGTCCGGCGAGCAGGCGGCCGGCACCGTTTGGCAGCAAATGGCGGGCCGCGACCGGGGAGGCAGCCGGTGACGGCCGCCCCGGCTGTTTGTCCGGCCAGTTGTCATTAAATAGACATTGCCCCTCCGGCGGGCTTGCTATATACTATGAAAATGTGTCAAGGCAAGTATTTAAGTGTTTAAGCGAGTATGCTCCTTGATCCAGCAGCGTGATGGAAAGACGCTTTATGAACTTCATATGGAACCTCATCATTTACGGTGAGGTAGAGGTCGCGATTGTGAAGAGTACACCGGAGGAGGCGCCAGAAGCCGCCTGGGAATCCGGTCGAAAGGCGCCGTCGCCGAAGCTTGGCTGCCCGCTTCTATCGGCACCCGGGCTGGGGCTGTTTCCGAAAGGGACAGAACTGTCACGATGTTCCCGTCACCCGGGGAATTTCGTGTTGAGCTATCTTCATGGAATGGTGCGGATACACGGTATAAGTATGGCCGCGGAATCCTTTCCGCGGCCTTTTTCTATGCGGCTCAAGGTCTGCGCACCGCATCAGAGGCAGGCTCCGGGGAAAAACTACGGTGTTAGAAGGAGTGTTTCATCCATGAGTAATAAAAATACGGTGGCGGACGACCGGCTCAAACCGGGTCTGAAAGCCCGCCACATGACGATGATCGCGCTGGGCGGTTCGATCGGGACCGGCCTGTTCCTGGCGAGCGGCGGCGCAATCGCTTCGGCCGGCCCCGGCGGGGCGCTTCTCGCCTATGCCGCCGTCGGCATTATGGTTTATTTCCTGATGACCAGCCTTGGCGAGTTGGCAACCTATATGCCGGATTCCGGTTCATTTGAGACGTACGCCTCCCGCTTCGTCGACCCGTCCCTTGGCTTTGCCATGGGCTGGAACTTCTGGTACAACTGGGCGATTACGATCGCGGCCGAGCTGTCCGCGGCGACGCTGATCATCAAGTACTGGTTCCCGGACAGCTCGTCGCTGCTATGGAGCGTGCTGTTTTTGGCCTTAATCGTCGGACTTAACATTTTGTCTGTCAAAGGTTACGGCGAATCGGAATATTGGTTCGCCATGATCAAAATCGTCGTGGTCATCGTATTCCTGATCGTCGGCGTGCTGATGATCTTCGGGATTATGGGCGGCGAAGCGGTCGGCTTCTCCAACTTCACGATCGGCGACGCACCGTTCCATGGCGGATTCTTCACCATCCTTGGCGTATTTATGGCCGCCGGCTTCTCGTTCCAGGGAACGGAAATGGTCGGCGTCGCCGCCGGGGAAAGCCACAACCCGCGCGAACATGTACCCCGGGCCATCCGGCAGGTGTTTTGGCGGATCCTTGTCTTTTACATCCTGGCCATTCTCGTGATCGGCCTGCTGATTCCTTATACGAATCCGAACCTGCTGCAAGGCGGGATCGAAAGCATCGGCGTCAGCCCGTTTACCCTCGTGTTCGAAAAAGCCGGCATGGCCTTTGCAGCCTCCGTCATGAACGCCGTCATTCTGTCGTCCGTGCTGTCCGCCGGCAACTCCGGCATGTACGCGTCCTCGCGGGTGCTGTACTCCCTGGCCAAGCGCGGCAAAGCGCCGAAATTCCTCGGCAAATTGAACCGCCGCGGCCTTCCTATGAACGCGCTGCTATTGACGACGCTCGTCGGCATGCTGGCCTTTTTGGCCTCGCTGTTCGGCGACGGCGTGGTGTACAATTGGCTGCTTAACGCCTCCGGCATGTGCGGCTTCATTACCTGGCTGGGCATCGCCATCAGCCACTACCGGTTCCGCCGGGCCTATGTCGCCCAAGGCCGGGACTTGAACGACCTGCCGTATAAAGCGCGCTGGTTCCCGTTTGGCCCGATCTTTGCCTTCGTGCTTTGCTTTATCGTCATCCTGGGGCAAAACCTGTCCGCCTTTGCGGGCGAAACGATCGACTGGTACGGCGTCGTCGTCTCCTACATCAGCGTACCGCTGTTCCTGATCGTCTGGCTCGGATACAAATGGACCAAGAAATCGAAACTGATTCCGCTGCAGGAATGCGATTTCGAGGTTCATCCGGCAAATGTGCAAAAATAAAACAAACCCCCATCCGGCAAATCGTCACGGATGGGGGTTATTTGATTCTGCTTCCTACTCCCAATGAATTTCTACCCGCAGATCCTCGGTACCCTCCAGCGGCTGCACCAGATAGCGGATATTTCGGATGCCCAGACCGTACAAGGCCGCCAAATCCTCCAGCAGTTGCCGTTCCGAACCGGCATAACGGACGGTTACCGTATACTCGTCGGCCAGAATCCCCTTCTTCACCTGATCGGCCAGCCCTTTCGCATCCGAGACCGCCGCTTCGGCATCGTACAAATCGTAACCGAGCCGTTCTTTCAGGTTACCGTAAAAATCCGCTTTCGTTCCGCCCTGGTCGATCAACGAGTTAAGCAGGACCAGATACGCCACGTTCGATTTGGGATAATCGCCCGCATTCCAGCTGTGATCCTTGCGCATCTGTTCGTCCGTGCGCAAGTAATAGCCATATTTCACTTGCTTCGGCACGTCGGGCACCGGATCGTCCCAGGTCGTGTCCAGATGGTACCAGCGGCCATCAAGCTTAACGAGGTTCCAGGCATGCAGCTGGCCGCCGGCCGTGCCTTCGACCAGCCGGTTCTCAATGCCCGCTTCCTTCAGCAGCTCGTAAGTCAGCAAGGCATACCCCTGGCATACCGCCTCGCCGGTGCGCAGCCCTTCGTAAGCCGTATATTTTTGCAAATCCGTATCGTATTTCAAATTCAGCACGACATAATCGTGAATCGCTTTGATTTTCTGATGCGCGTTCATGTCCGGCCCGATCAGCTGCTTCAGGATGGCTTGCACCCGTTCGCTCACATACGCCGTCTGCGGGGCCGTTTCGCGGTAATCGATCTGCAGCGTGATTTTGGCCGAACCGGAGGTGCCCCGCCAGGAGTACACGTAGCGGTCCACGATATATTTGGTGTACGGATCCGCTTCCAGCGCGTCGTTCACCGCCTGCTTCAACAGCTTCTCCAGGTTTTTGGTCGAACCTTTATATTTCAGGGTGATGGTCGTTTTCCGGTCTTCCATCCCTTCCGCCAGCGTGAGCTGCATTTGCTTGGAGGTGGTAACCGTAACCGGCTCCGTGGCCGCCTTAACCGGAACGGCGATCCATCCCAGCGGTTCGGTGCCCAGCAGCAGCCCGCCGATCACTCCGGTGATCAGCCATCGTTTTGTAAATCTCCTGTTCTTCCCCATGTGGCTCCCCCACCTTCTTGAACAAGCTATGGCAAGCGTAGACAAGTGTGTGTTTGCGGCCCTTCAAGCCCATTGTAACACAGGCTTTGACGCAAAAGGTTTCTAGTTTTGTCGAACGGACGGGAGTGCCGCCGGGCCTTCGGAAAGATGTCCATATTCGCCAAAACGACGCGAAATCGACGCTTATTTTTCACATTCATCTTCTACAAAAGAAAGCCGGGCTTAGGTATAATAAAAATATCGTATTTGTGATCTATGTCATTGCCATATTGCAAAACATTCCTTGAGAAACGGAGAGGCGATCGGATGACCATCGTGAATATTTCGGATATTTCCGTTGAACTGTTTATTGCCGTCATGTTCTTCTTGCTCATTATCGCCCCGCTGGTCAGTCTGGGGGTACTGCGTTTGTTCCAGGGACGCAAGAAATCCGGCTTATCCCTGATCGGCAGCGGCATTGTAGGCTACTTCATCTTCCAGTTGATCGCCGGACTCATCAATTAACCCGTTACATAGGCAGCATGCATATCGGACGAACCGGCCCGATCAAGCTCCGCCAAACGCAAAAAACGGCCATGCAGGGTCTCCCTGTATCGCCGTTTTTTTGTACGATGAGCGCAGCCGTGGGCCTGGCTTAAGCCAGTTCAGCCAACGCTTTGTCGAATTGGGTTTTGTTCATGCCGAGGATACGATGCTCGCCGATCAGCGTGACCGGTACGGCGCGCATGCCCATGTCCCATACCTGTTGCGCAAATTCGTCGTTTTGCTCGATGTTGCGTTCCTCGTACGAGATGCCTTTTTCGCTCAAAAAGCTTTTCACTTGACGGCAATGCGGGCAATTGGTGCTGGTGTAGACAATCACGTTATCCATGAATGGTTACTCCCTTCGATCTAGCTTTGATTATTTTGCGGCAGCGGCTGCCGTTTCATGCTCCAGGTTCTCGATGTACTTCTCGCAGTCGATCGCCGCCATGCAGCCGCTGCCTGCGGCCGTAATGGCCTGGCGGTAACGGGTATCCTGCACGTCGCCGCAAGCGAAAACGCCCGGCACGTTGGTTTCCGAAGAACCCGGTTTCACCACGATATATCCGTTCGCGTCCGTGTCGATTTGTCCGCCGAGGAACGCCGTGTTCGGATGGTGGCCGATGGCCACGAATACGCCGCTGGCCGAAATGATTTCTTCTTCGCCGGTCGCATTGTTGCGCACCTTCAAACCGGTAACCCCCTTGTCGTCGGTGACGACTTCCAGCGGCGTGCGGTTCAGCGCCAATTCGATTTTCTCGTTGGAACGTGCGCGGTCCTGCATGATTTTCGAAGCGCGCAGCTCGTCGCGGCGGTGTACAAGAGTCACTTTCGAAGCGAAGCGCGTCAGGAAGCCGGCTTCCTCCAAAGCGGAGTCGCCGCCGCCTACCACGATAATTTCCTTGCCGCGGAAGAAGAATCCGTCGCAGGTCGCGCAGGTGCTTACGCCGCGGCCGACGTTGTCCTGCTCGCCCGGGATGCCCAGGTATTTGGCCGTCGCGCCCGTGGACAATACCAGCGTTTCCGTAACGAGTTCGCCGAGCCCTTCCACCTGCAAAGTGAACGGACGCTTGCTCAGGTCCACGCTGTTGACCCAGCCCGTGCGGAATTCGGCGCCGAAACGCTCCGCTTGCTTGCGCATGTTATCCATCAATTCCGGTCCCATGATGCCGTCCGGGAAACCCGGGAAATTCTCCACTTCCGTCGTCGTCGTCAATTGTCCGCCCGGCTGCGGCCCTTCGATGATCAGCGGGTTCATGTTGGCGCGGGCCAGGTAAATCGCGGCGGTCAGCCCCGCAGGTCCGGTACCGATAATAATCGATTTATGCATATTATCAAATCCTCCCAATTGGATACATTCTATTATAAAATGGAATAATATCATCTGCTTTTAATTATGTGAAAACGACAGCATCATGTCAATGATCGTACCGAAAGGGTTCCGTGAAGTTTAAATGAAGGAATGATGAAGACGTCGAAGAATCGATGGAACGGCAACCCGGCACAAACCGTTTGACTATTTTATTAATGTTCGGGAGGCGACGCGTACATGGCGGACTCGCAAAAAACTTTAAGGATCTGTGAAAAAGGGCATCGATACTACAAAAGCAGCGACTGCCCGACCTGCCCGAAATGCGAGCAGGAACGGAAACCGGACACCGGGTTTCTATCGTTGCTTGCAAACCCTGCAAGACGGGCATTGGAGCATGAGGGAATTACGACGCTGCAGCAGCTTGCGAGCTATTCCGAACGCGAGATTTTGCGGCTTCACGGGATGGGACCGCGTTCGATGCCTATCCTCCGGGATGCGTTGCAGTCGCAAGGATTATCGTTCCGCGAGTCTTAACGGATCGAATCTCGCCGCCAGGATTGCGCGAAGCCGCATGAAACCGGCGTCAGGAATCGGAGCAGCCCGATCCGCCCGGCTACCGCAGCAGCCTTAATCCGTTCAAAATGACCAGCAGCGTGCTGCCCTCATGCCCGACCACGCCGAGCGGCAGCGGAATGCCCTGGGCGAAATTGCTCACGATTAGCAGCAGGATGACCGCGCCGGCGAACGCCAGGTTCTGCTTCACGATCCTCCGGGCCCGCCGGGCCAGGGATATCGTCTCCGCGATCCGCTCGAGGCTGTCGTTCATCAGCACGACATCCGCCACCTCCAGCGCCGCGCCGCTCCCGCCGCCGCCCATGGCCACTCCCACCGTCGCCGCCGCCAGCGCCGGCGCGTCGTTCACGCCGTCGCCGACCATCACGACGCCGCCATATTGGGCCCGCAGCGCCTTGACGTGCTCGACCTTCTCCTGCGGGAGCAGGTCGCCGTACACGAGGTCGATGCCGGCCTCTTTGGCGACGGCGCGGGCCGTGCCGCCGCGGTCGCCCGTCAGCATCGCGGCGGCGATACCAAGCTCATGCAGCCGGGCGATGGCGGCCTTGGCCTGCGGGCGGACCTCGTCGCGCAGCGCGATCAGGCCGGCGTATTCGCCGCCGCGTTGGATGGCGGATACCGTGTGCCCTTCGCCGATCAGGGCGCGCAGCCGCTCGGCCAGTCCCGCAGGCAGCCGCGGATCGGCTTCGTCCGCCTTGCCTACCCGCCATACCTCGGCCCCGATCACCGCTTCGATGCCCCAGCCGGGCAAGGCTTGCAGCTCATCGGCGCTGCGGACGTCGAGCCCTTCTGCTTCGGCTTTGCGCACGATCGCCTTGGCCAGCGGATGCTCCGACAGGCTCTCCGCGGCGGCGCAGGCGGCCAGCACCTCGAGCCGGTCGAATCCTTCGGCGGCGCACAGCTCGGTGACGACCGGCGCGCCTTCGGTCAGGGTGCCGGTCTTGTCGAAGGCAACGACCTTCACGCCGCCCAAATTGTCCATATGGGCTCCGCCCTTGAACAGCACGCCGCGCCGGGCGCTCTTGGACATCGCCGACAGCATCGCCGGCATCACGGACGACACGAGCGCGCAAGGCGAGGCTACCACCAGAAAAACCATCGCCTTATAGAAGGCGAACGGCCAGCTCCATCCCAGCAGCAGCGGCGCGAGCAAAATCAGCGCCAACGTGGCGGCTACGACCGTTTTGGCATACACGCCTTCGAGCCGCTTGATAAAGCGCTGCGTGCTTGGGACCTCGAGCTGGGCCTGCTCGACCAGAGCGATGATTTTGGCGAACAAGGTACCTTCCGCCGGGCTGGTCACTTCGACGTAAAGCGCCCCTTCCCCATTAAGCGTTCCGGCATATACCCCGTCGCCCATTTGCTTATCCACGGGGATCGACTCTCCGGTAATCGCCGATTGATTCACCGAAGAACCCCCGCTGCGAATCACCCCGTCCACCGGAATCACTTCCCCTGGCTTCACCAGCAGCAAATCGCCGATGGCCAGCGACTCGACCGCAACCTCCTTCATACCGTCCCCGTCGATGCGCAGCGCCGTTTCCGGCTTCATGGCGATCAGCGCGGAAATATCCTTGCGGCTCCGCTCGCTGGCAAACGACTCCAAGGCCCCGCTCAGCGCAAAGATAAAAATCAGCATGGCCCCTTCGTTCCAGTATCCGATCGAAGCCGCCCCCAGCGCAGCGGCGATCATCAGCAAATTGACGTCCAGATCCCGCTCCTTGAACAAGGTAACGAGCCCTTCCCGAGCTTTCAAGTATCCGCCAGCCGTATAAGCGGCAATGTACAACGTCACCGATAACCACGGGGACCATCCTTGCACCCCCCAGGCCAAGAGCATTAGCGCCCCGCTCCCGAGCGCCAACAGCATCTCCCGGTGACGCAGCAGCCGGAGCCACGAGAACCGGCGGCGTCCTCCCGGATTGGGCTGGTTCATCGTTTTTTGCGCGACGGGCATCGTTCTTCTATGGGCAGCATCCATGGCAATCTCCTCCTCGATTCGTAGGTTTCTTCCCTTTCGGCCGTTTCACCTGAGAATGAATATTATTGTTAACCCCCTAAAAATGACACAAGCTGCCCCGGGAATCCCCGGAGCAGCATGCTATTGAGAACGATAATCATTTTTGTACTAGGACAATAATTTTGGTTTAGTGAAACTTTAGTTTCATTTTAAGCTATATTTTCCATTCTGTAAACAGGCGAAATTCTGGAATACCGACTGTTTACCTGTATTAACGCAGTTATTTGAGCGAATTTCGCCTCATGGCCGAGAACAACGGCATTTTCGCAGTTATTCCATGTCAGCACGTAACTCCATTCGACTCAACTTCACTCAACTCCGGTCCATTAAGATGACTCCGCCTTTAATGCAACCCTAGTGGAATAATCAAGAATTATATACGAAAAACCGAATAGAATTCGCCATTTCCGTCTATTTTGACGGAATGTATATGAAATACCATACTTAATTGCGCCTTAGGAAGACGGAATCCAATATTCTGTATGAAAAATCGAATAGAATTCATGTTTTTGGTCGTTATCGGGGTAGCGTCAAGAAGTTTGTGTAAACCAGTAGAAACATCCATCAGGAGGATGTGGTGGTGGGGGAGGAGGCCTCCTCCCCCAC
>NZ_JBNYYG010000067.1:0-30528 GCF_050565405.1 Paenibacillus macerans
TGATCGCCATGAAAAATGCACCCCTTATATTTCATCGGTTTACCCAAGGGGGGTTTCCAATGTCTAGTATAAGGGGTGCACTCCACTAATAAAAGTTTGATGGTTTGGGTATTTGATAAAAAAACTCAAGATTGCCGTGCCTTTGGTTTTTACGAGGTCTAGTGTTTCGTCACTCTATTCAGCCCCCTCCAAATTCTCCCTCAACTCAGAATTCCAGAAGTACAAATAGCGTAAAAAAAGGAGTGAAACGGCTATTCACCGTTTCACTCCTGATTGCTACTTGACCACAAGTTGTTTTGCTTCTTTTCGTCGAATACGTCATTGATTTCGTTAAACCACTTCTTGCCGCTTCCTCCAAAAATAATTGTATTTGAAGCTTTATTACCGAAGCCCTTTCTAACCTCAACATTTCCAGAAGATGTGACGCGGTACTCTAAAGTTAAATTGGTATCCGAAATAAACTCAATTCGAAAATCCGAATAATCACTTGTATAGCTTTTCGCTGGGCCAATGTCAGGAAATAATTTAAAAACTGTCCTATTTTTCATGAGACGAATTACATCGGCTATTTCCTGCTCATCCGTTGTTTTAATGGATAGAGTAGTAGAGCCCATACCGACTTTATTGTCAGAAAGTTCTACAACTACTCCCTTAATATGCTCATGTTTGTAATAAGTAGTTGTGTAAGAATACCCGCTATATAAAACCAAAGCCAAAAGTCCAAGAATCAGTACAGTTAGTAATATTATTATGCTTTTTTTCATGTTATAGCGCGTTGAATACTACACCTCCATATGTGTAATTTGAAAAGTACTCTGTAAATCCTCCATTAACATAACTTAACCATGCCTTTTCGTCACCCTTATAGTAATTGGGTGTATAGGCTGTCTTCTCTTCAGTATCTTTGTTAGTCATTTGACCAAAACCCGGGATATTTACAAAATTTTGAAAATGAGTTAAAGCATACTGGCCGTTAGATCCAAAATAATATTGTCCGTCTAAAACTACGTAGGTATTTTTTTTGATTACCGTTTGAACTAATTTGGCTGTATGAGTAACTTCAGTCGAGGAGGATACTTGGGAAGGGATGCCTGCCGTAAGAATTTTTACTAAATCCCAATAACCCAATGTTACACCATTAAGTACCTTGTCGGTAAAGTATTTGGCTGTCTCATTAATGGTTGTATTTAAATAATCCGTCCATTTTTGTTTTGTTGTTTTTCTAATTTCTGTTTCAGGGCTTATACCTTTGTATGTTACTGTTTCTTCATAATACGTTTTATCTTTGTAACCAACATAAGTTCTAGTAGCAAAAGTCGATATGTCCCCTTGATTGCCAGCCGGTATATATAAATTAATTTCACCTGAAGTAATTTCACCATTTTGGACTTTTCCAGTAAATTCTCGAATATCCTTAGCAGTTTCAGGTTGCAGTTTATAATTATTAATGGTTGATTCCACTTCTTTTTTATTATACGGATCGATTCTAATTTTTTGTAAAGGCACCTTAGATTGACTCATAATAGATTTGTCGATTTCAGAAAGTTGTTGATTATTGGGTTGGCTTTTATCAACTGTATCGTTCAAAGGAGATGCGAAAGAGACACTTATTCCTGAAAAAACAAACAAAAAACAGATAACATGATTGATAAGGTTTTTTTCATAATAAATATATCTCCTTATGGTTTATTTTGTTTCCTGTATTGCTCAATTAGAAATATGAAACATTATAAGAACATTGAAGGCTGGCCAGCTTTTCAATATTAACCATAAGTACTTAGAAACGTATATCTGAATAGCCACGTAAATATCATCCGAAACAGTAAACTAATTGAAATCTTTCACTACATGGAAAATAATAGCACTTAATCCGCCCTTTGAACAGATGATTTTGGAATAATATATAAATTATTAAAATTTCGGGATTATATACATATTTTTGAAATCTACAGTGAACAAAAAAGAAAACCATCAGCTTTTTATAAAGAGGCTGATGGTTTGGATATTCGATCAAAAAACGCAAGATTGCCGTGCCTATGGTTTTTACGAGGTTTAGTTACTCGTCACTCTTTTCAACTGCCCCTCCAAATACCCCCTCAACTCCGGGTCCCTACAATACAAATAACATCCCTTCATCCCTCTGGAAATCAGCACCTTATAGATGTTTTTGATCAGCTTGGTGAGCTGGTCGGGATTGTTTTTGAGGCCTCTCTTGCCCATGGTGTCCTTGTATTCATTGTAATCGGCGTAGAGTACCATCGTTGCCGGATCGTATTTCAGATCGTTGCCGATGATGACGCCGACGTAGTCGAATTCCAGGCCTTGCGAGGTGTGGACGCAGCCGATTTGCTCGACGCCGGCCTCGTGGATGGCCCAGGTGCTGGAGATGGAGCGGCCGTTCCAGGGCATTTGGAAGCCGTGTTCCGGGATGGTCACGTCCGCGACTTCGCCGTTGCGGTTGCCTTCGGTGTCTTTGGTCCAATCCCAGGCAAACCCGGCAAGCATCCGCGCTCTATGCCCGGTCTCTACCTTCGCTTTGATCTCTTCATAGACCGCATTCGGCGTGTCGAACAGTTTGAATTCAAAAGCTTCCCGGTCCCAGCCGTTAAAGTTGGCCGTCGGGCGAATTTGCAGCACGTGGTCGATCCAGTTGATGAAGCCTTCGGCTCCCGAGCAGCGGAACTGGGCGGACAGCGTGTATTCGTGAATCTCGGAGCCGTAAGCACCCGCGATACGCTCGATTTCGGCCACGGTGCCGATGTCGTCCGGCCGAATCCGCTGGAACTCATCGATGAAAAAGACGTTGACCTTCGAGGCCTTGATAATATCCTCGATCTGATTGACGCCGCGGTATTGGTAAGCCCCTTTTCCTTTCAGGCGATGGGCTTCATCGACGACGAGGACGTCAAAGAAATTTTCCGGACTATCGACAAATTGCCCTGATCCTGCAAACAAGCCGCGGACCCGCGCTTTGTCCTTCGGCTGCTGCTTCGCCAAGGTCTCCACCATCACCGTTCTAAAGGAGGCGTTAGGCGCTATAAACTTGGCATTCAGCTTTTGCTTCAGCAAGCCGCCCAGCGCATTCATGGAGATGACGGATTTGCCGGTGCCCGGTCCGCCTTGGATGATGATCGTTTTTTTCCGGCTCGTGTCTTTTGCCAGGCTGATGATCGTCTCGTAAGCCACCTTCTGCTCGTCCAGCAAAATGAACTCGGCGTTCCCTTTGAACAGCCCGTCCACGTGGTCGATCAGCTTTTTGGAGGGGCGGATTTTTCCGTTTTCGATTAAGTACAGCAGATTAATGCCGTTTCCTTTACCGACGTGTTGATGCAAAAACGCTTGAAGCTTCGCCGTATCGTCCGCCATAAATAAGGGCGCTTCCCGGATGATGTTTTGATAGCGTTCGCTCTTTAGCGGATCGGGCTCCGGCACGCGATAGTTATGTAAATAAGCGCAAGAATAGCTCTTTAGGTCGCTGCTGTGGATCGCTTCGTTCATGTCGTCCAGAAACTGGCGGTACGACCATGCCTGGTAAGACGGATGCGGGATCTCGCGCTGCCGGCCGTTGATATAGGCCACAACCACGTCCTCCCGGTCCGTCGCCCGGGCCGCGTCCCACTGCTTCAGCTCCACGATCACGAAGTTATCCCGGCCCGCAGTGTCCTGCCCTGCCACGATAAAATCGATGCGCTTGCTGGTCGCCGGGATGTTGTATTCGATCATGACGCCGCAATCGTCGGCAATATTGGAATTGCGGATGACGCGTTCCATGAACTGCATGGAGTTGTTCCAGGCTCTTTTTTCGCCCGGGCTCGGTTTCATCCCCATCCTATTAATAAAAGCTTGCTCGATCTCCACGGTGATTTGGTTGCGGTCCACCGACTCGCGAAACTGCAACGCATTGCTGCTATAAATAATCATGCTGTATCTGCACTCCTATAGCTCGGTATATTTGGTCATTTTGCCGAAAGCCTTGTCCACCGGATACTTGGCGCCGTTCCGCCGCATTTTGTCCCGAATGATCTCTTCGACGTTGAGGTCCAGCGCGTCGGTCAGATATACCGCGTAGATCAGCACGTCGGCCAGTTCGTCGGCGATTTCCTGTTTTTTCTGCGACACCGCGTCTTCGGACGATTTCCACTGAAAATTCTCCAGCAGTTCGGAGGCCTCCAGGCTTAGCGAGATCGCCAGATCCTTCGGATTGTGAAATTGTCCCCAGTTCCGCTCCTCCCGAAAAGCAAGCAGCATCTTGATCAGCTCTTCATTCATGTTCGTGCTCCTATCATTCCGTAATAGAGTTTGAGTCCCGCCCAACCCACGCAAAAAAGAGACGGTCCTCCCCTTGATCCGGGGCCCGCCTCTTGTCGTTTCTTGGTGTGGCCATGCTTTGGCCCGTGGTTGAATCTTCCTACTTCCAACTTATTACGGAACGGGGGATTCGTCAAATAGTCAAAGCAAAGGAACTTACCAGCTGTTCATCGTTTCACTCTTGCTATTTTAATCCAACTTTTAAGAACTTCTTCTCCCCTATGATGACCATCTTGGTATCTTTTCTAATGTCGCCTAAGTCATAAACCACACCATCCGAAGGTACGGGAGCATCGGGCGTATACTCAAAATCACCGAACTTTGTAGTTATGCCGTCAACATATTTTGCAGTTTTGGCATTCTCTATTTCCTCCGGGGTAGCTTTTCTGACAATCATGTTTCCTTTAGTCTTGTTACTCGTATCCGCAATATTCAGAAGCGCCACAAGCCCGACGGCACAAACCAACAAAGCTGCAGTGGCGATAAAAACAACTTTTTTTCGAATTCTCATCGGACTGATCTAATCCTCCTTAGATATTTCGTGGCGTTCTTCTCTTTAGGTTACTTAGAAATGGTCCCTTATTGGTTAAAGTTCAACCCTTTCATTCCTATGAGGAAAGTAACTACCAGTACGACTACAGCAATTATTGTAAAAATCCCGATTTTCCTAATAAAATGCAAGTTCACACCTTCTTAATCAGTATTAGTAGAACCGAATAGTTAATTATCGGTCACTGCTTCCACGAACATCTCGAACTGCTTTTCTTCCGTATACTCCTTTGTGATGCGACCTTCCGAGGTATAGGAAAGCCCATTATGACGCGTATATATCCTCTTGTCATTCTTGATGTGGCCATGCTTTGGCCCGTGGTTAAATCTTCCTACTTCCAACTTATTACGGATCGGGGGATTCATCAAATCGATTAGCCATAACGGGTTTGCGGTCTTGATGAGCGACTTTTTCTGAGGAATAGAACACGGTTCGAAGTAGAGTTAATAGACAGGAACGCTCGTACGCATTCTCGCATTGAGATAAAATAGAAGTACAATTGAATCTTGGGGGCATGGCTTCCCTTCGAAAGGAGGTGAGCCATGGAAGTAAAAGATGCAATCCTCATCATGGATTGGTTTTGGTACATTTGTCCTTGCACTTTTAACGTACATCGGGAATAACTTCAAGAGAAAATAAAATCCCACCCTAAGGTTACAGCCAAGGTGGGATTCTTTCGTCTGATCAACTCAGAAGGGAAACCCCTCCAAGCCAATTGTCGAGGCCAAGTGTTTCCGGCACTTGGTCTTGTTATCTCTAATCATAACACATAGAAAAAAGATCGACAAGAAAGTCAGATCCGGATTATCCAGAATCGGATACTGCTTCCGCAAACATCTGGAGCTGTTTTTCTTCTGTATAAAAAAGTCGAACGTGGAGGAATAAAATTCCATGCAGGGTTACGCCGATAAACATGCTTTAATTTCTGAAATTCAGAAAACCGCTCATCTATTTATCGCCGAAATTGAGGGGATATCCGAAACGGATAGAGCGAGGCGATTTGAGGAAGTCGACCGTACGCCGCAGGAGATGATTGCCTATCAACTGGGCTGGATGAGCTTAATCCGCGGTTGGGATCGCGACGAACTGGAGGGAAAAGAAGTCGTTACGCCAAAATTCGCAAATGGAAAAAATTGCGCTCAGCGAAGTAGTTTGGCATCCTCTTAACTTTCAACTTATTACGAATCGGGGGATTCGTCAAATAATCAAAACGGGATATTGATTACTAGTCAGATGAATTCGAGGATAACAGCGGTGGGAGCTTGTGTCAAATCTCGAAACGTCCGCTCCTGCGGTAATAGATAAAGGGGCGGCACGCCGGGCCACCCCTTTATCTATTGAAAGCCGATTGTATGGATATCTATAAGTAGAAGGCTTTTCATAGAGTGTGATAAACAATGTCTATAAGTTCGATTTTCAAAGTTTGGATGGCTTCTTCTTTCGGCAGCATGATGAATTTCGCCAAATATTCGATGTCTCCCGAGAATAGGGTGAGAATATCCTCCATTGAATCTTTATCCCCGCTTTGCGCTCTTTTTACTGTCTCGATAAAGTGACCAGTTGCTCTTTCAGAATCTCTAACCCCTTCCGCTTCCATTTGTTAACCCCCTGTTGAGTCATGTGTAAATCACGGGCGACCTCTTTCTCCGCAATGCCATCGATAACGGTCTTTCTGATGATGTACCTGCACTTCTCCCACGGAATCATCTCCAGCAGCTCGTCGACGAACAGCTCCGAAATGACCATGCTCTCAAAGCTGTTGTCGTAGATCATCTGATTGTCAAAGAGCGGTTTGCTTTCCCGAATTTGCTGGATTCGTGTCTTGTACTGGATTCGCCAAGCCGAACGTTTCAACAATTTCCTGCAGGTTTCCACCAATTCATCGTCACAGGTTACCATCGCTTTTCCCCCCATTCAAAATGGTTGAGCAGCTAGAGTTGTATCCTTATATAACAAGTAAAATATTCCATAGATTCCACAACTAACAAAAGTAACAATTTTACATAGTTTCTAGTATTCTACTTAAGGTTGTAAATTTATTGGTTAAAGTACCATTTGATATGTACAAATATGCATCATCTGTAATCTATTGGAAAATGTTGCTGAAGTTTCTCGGGGAAAACAACCTATTGGGGAGGGATGCACATGAAGGACGCGATTGCTGCGGAATGGATGGAACTGGTATTCACCTTGTTTGCTATACCGGTTCTTGGCCTGCTGTCGAGATCGTTTATCACGTATATCAAACGCAAAATCGCAGACGTCGAGCAGCGGATCGGCAATGATGCGGTGAACCAGCTCCTGGCGCTGGCGGAGAATGCCATCGAGTCGGCGGTGACGGCTGTGAATCAGACCTTCGTTGAGAACATGAAAAAGCAGGGAACTTTTGATTCGTCAGCGATGGCGGAGTCGTTCCGGATGGCTAAAGACAAGGCGCTTGCCATCATCGGGGAGCAGGCCAAGGATGGGCTGAAGCTTGCGCTAGGCGATATTGAGGCATGGCTGGAAGCGAGGATCGAGTATTACGTGAACCGCGGCAAGAAGTTGTAAAACGCAGCTCGGATTCTCCTTTGAATAGTAAAGGAGGGTCCTGACTTTTCATAGGTACAGAAGGTCATTAACAAAAAGGTTAGGGGATGCTAATGAGACGAATTAAAGCAGACTTCAAACAATTTAGGCATGGAAAAGCGGGTAGACTTTCCAAATGGCTGGACTTTGTCCTGCTGGCGCTGCTCCTTGTATTCGGGGCATTGCAGGGTTACGCCCGGGCAGAGCAGGCGGGAGCGGATTCGGGCAGAGCATATGCCGCTCTGCACGAAGACCGATCGGCTGAAGCCGATCAGCCGACTGCAAGCGTACTTGCAGCAGCGCCTGATACGGTGACCGGCTCGGTATATAACAAGGATGATACGCTCGGCATGATTCTGCACAGCGGTGCAAATCTGGTTGCGCAGGTTCCGGTGCAGGGAACCTTAAGCACGGCATCGCCGCTGCTGCAGCAGATCAAGCTGTCGCAGCCGTCGACGGTTATTCCCGGGGGCCGCGGCTTCATGCTGCCGCAGATCGTCAGCGTGAAGGACCCGTCAGGCCATCCGCTTGCCGGCGTGCCGGTTACCTTCGAGGCTGCGCCGGACAACACGATCACGGCGGTGATGAGAGGGCTGAACAGCAACGTCATCACGGTAACGACGGATGCGAACGGCATGGCGTCAGCCGCCAACACCTATCCCGGCTACATCGGGGAGGGGTACCAGGTGTACTCCATGAGCACCGGTGTTATCCGGACCTTGGATGTCAAAGCAACCGTAGCGGGGCTTGCGCCGGTTACGTTCCGGGTAGAGGTCGGAGCGGTCGGCTCCAATCAGGTGGATACCACGCCGCCGACGATTACGGCGAGCGCGCTTGACGACGCCGGCGCGACCTACATCGCCGGAACGTGGACCAAGCGAACGGTAACGGTACATTATACGGCGGCGGATACGCTGTCCGGAATCAAATCCGTGACCGCCGATCAGGTTTACTCCAGCGAAGGAGCGGGCCAGACGGCGACAGGCAAGGCGGTGGACGGCGTCGCGGCAAGCGACGATGACAAGAACCATACCTCTACCATAACCTTCGGTCCAATCAACATCGACAAGACCCCGCCGGTAACCGTCGCAACAAGCGATGGCCTGGCGTCCGGGGGCTGGAACCAGGATAAGGTGAAGCTGCATTTCGCGGCGGAAGACCCGTTATCCGGCATGGCCTCCATCTACTATAAAATCGGTGAAACCGAAGCCGTCGAAACGGCCGGTGACTCCGCCGATCTGGAGATCAGCGCAGACGGCACGACAACCGTCAGCTATTGGGCCGCCGATAAGGCAGGCAATACCGAAGCCGTGCGAACCGTCACGGTGAAGATCGACAAATCCAATCCGGAGATTACGAGCATCCTGAGCCCGGCGGCGAACGCAAGCGGCTGGAACAGCAGCCATGTTTCGGTAACGCTGAATGCGGCGGACGCCAATTCCGGGGTCAAGGAAATCCATTATAAGCTGGGCGAGACCGGGGAGGAGCGTACCGTAACCGGAGCCTCCGCAACATTTAGCGTTACAACCGAGGGAACGACGCCGCTCTCCTTCTGGGCGGTGGATGCGGCCGGAAATACCTCGCCCATCCAGAGGACGCAGGTGAAGATCGACAAGTCTAACCCTGTGCTGACCGTCCCTAGGGACATTACGATGGAAGCGACTGCGGTCCGTACGCCGGTCCAAATCGGACAGGCCACGGCACAGGACGTCTCCGGCGACGAGACAATCCTAACGAACGATGCGCCGGCCGATTACCCGATCGGCACGACAACCGTGAAATGGACGGCAACCGACCCGGTCGGCAACGTTACGTCGCAGGTGCAGAAAATTACGATCATCGATACAACCAAGCCCGTACTTACGGTGCAGGGCGATATCGTGGTGGAAGCAACCGGCATCAAAACTCCGGTCGTCGTAACCGGAGCGGCCGCTACGGATATCTTTCCGGTCGTTGTGACGAGCGATGCGCCGAAGGAATTCCCGGTCGGTACGACAGCCGTGACCTGGACCGCCACCGATGCGAACGGCAACGTCATTCATGCCGCGCAAAACGTCATCGTGGCCGATACCACCAAACCGGTCATTACGGCGCCGGCGGATATGACGAAGGAGGCAACAAGCAGAAGAACCCCGGTAGCGATCGGAACGGCGACGGCGACGGATATTTTCCCGACGACCATCAGCCATAATGCCCCGGCCGACTATCCGGTCGGCACAACGAAAGTAGCCTGGAAGGCCGAGGATGCAAACGGCAACGCGGCATTGGCCGAGCAGGCGATTACCATTACCGATACGACGAAGCCGGTGCTGACCGTCCCTGGGGATATTACGGTTGAGGCCAGCGAGAAACGAATGAAGCTCGACATCGGCCAAGCCACGGCGACAGATATCTTCGATGTAACGGTAACAAGCGACGCGCCTGCGGATTATCCCGTCGGTACGACCATCGTGACCTGGACCGCCAAGGACGAGCATAACAATGTATCCAAGGGCGAGCAGAAGATCACGGTAACGGATACGACAGCTCCGGTGCTGACCGTGCCTAAGGACATTACCATGGAAGCGAACGATATTTTGACCAAGGCAGACCTGGGACAGGCGACGGCAACCGATGTGTTCGATGTAGACGTGACCCATAACGCGCCGCAAAGCTTCGCCGTCGGGAAGACGCTGGTAACCTGGACGGCTGTAGATGAGCACGGCAACAAGACCCAGGGCACGCAGAGCGTAACGATCACCGACACCACCAAGCCGCTGGTAACGCTGCCGGGCGACAAGACGTCGGAGGCGACGGGCGAACGGACCGGAGTTGACATCGGACAGCCTGTGGTGACCGAGATTTTCCCGGTAATCGTTAGTCATAACGCACCTGCAGATTATCCGCTGGGTACCACTGTAGTTACCTGGACGGTGACGGATGCAAACGGCAATGAAACCATCGGCACCCAGAAAGTCAACGTTGTGGATACGACCGAGCCGGCGCTTTCCGCTCCGAAGGACATTTCAATAGAAGCAACCGCTGTGCGTTCAAAGGTGCAGCTTGGCGAACCGACCGTATCGGACTTATTCCCTGTAACCGTAAAAAATGATGCGCCAAGCGATTTTCCGATCGGAACGACAAAAGTAAACTGGACGGCTACCGACTCCAGCGGAAATGTATCAACAGCTGTGCAGAATGTGAAGGTTGTGGATACGACGCAGCCGTCGCTTTCCGTTCCTCCCGAGGTGCGGGTGGAAGCAACGGCGGTCCGAACCCCGGTGACGATCGGGCAGGCGACGGCACAGGATATTTTCCCGGTTACGGTGACCAGCGATGCGCCGGCTGATTATCCGGTCGGCACGACGACGGTAACCTGGACAGCCACGGATGCCAACGGGCAGGTATCGACCGGCACGCAGAAGGTGATCGTTAATGACACCACCCTGCCGGTACTGACCGTGCCGCAGGAGATGAGGGTAGAGGCGACAGCGGTAAATACCCCGGTTCAGATCGGGCAAGCGACGGCAACCGATATTTTCCCGGTAGATGTAATCAGCAACGCGCCGGCCAGCTACCCGCTGGGCAAAACCATCGTTACCTGGAAGGCAACGGATGTGAACGGCAACATCAGTACGGGCACGCAGACGATTACCGTAGTCGATACGACCGCGCCAGTGATTGAGCCTGTTCCCGACCGCACGGTTGAAGCCAGCGCCAAGCTTACGCCGGTAGAACTGGCTCCGCCTTCAGCGACGGATATTTTCGCCGTCACCGAGGTCAGCTGCGACGCGCCGGCCGCTTTCCCGCTGGGCACGACTACCGTGACCTGTAGGGCTACGGATGCAAACGGCAATGTGTCGACTTATGTGTATAAGATTACGATTATAGATACCACAAAGCCGGTGCTCACGCTGCCGGAGGATGTACAGGCAGAGGCTACTGCTTTGCAAACCCCGGTTGAAATGGGTCAGGCGACAGCGACAGATATCTTCGATGTCACCGTGAAGAGCAACGCGCCGAAGGATTATCCGCTGGGCGTGACGGAGGTCACGTGGACCGCTACCGATGCGAACGGTAACGTCTCCAGCGGCGTGCAGAGGGTTACGGTCGTCGATACGACCAAGCCGGTGCTGCATGTACCCGAGGACAAGACAGTTGAAGCCACCGCGATGAATACGCCTGTGGATATCGGCCAGGCGACAGCAGAAGACATTTATGAAGTAACCGTAAGCAGCAATGCGCCGGAGGTTTATCCGCTGGGCATCACCGAGGTGATCTGGAAGGCGGTTGATGCGAATGGCAATGAAAGTACGGGCGTACAGAAGATTACGGTCGTGGATACGACGAAGCCGGTGCTTGACGTACCGGAGGATCAAACCGTGGAAGCAACGGCTGTTAATACGCCGGTAAGCATCGGGCAGGCGACGGCAACCGATATTTTCGAGGTAACGGTGAGCAGCGATGCGCCGGAGGCCTACCCGCTTGGTACGACGGATGTGAAGTGGACAGCCGTAGACGCTAACGGCAATGCGGTAAGCGGTGTGCAGAAGATTACCGTCGTGGATACTACGAAGCCGGTGCTTGAGGTACCGAAAGATCAAACCGTGGAAGCGTCGGCCGTTAACACGCCGGTCGACATCGGGCAAGCGACGGCAACCGATATTTTCGAGGTAACGGTAAGCAGCGATGCGCCGGAGGCCTACCCGCTTGGCATAACGGATGTGAAGTGGACAGCCGTGGATGCTAACGGCAATGCGGTAAGCGGCGTGCAGAAGATTACCGTCATCGACACGACGAAGCCGGTACTGAACGTGCCGGAAGATCAAACCGTGGAAGCGTCGGCCGTTAACACGCCGGTCGACATCGGGCAAGCGACGGCAACCGATATTTTCGAGGTAACGGTGAGCAGTGACGCTCCTGCCGCGTATCCGCTTGGCACGACGGAAGTGAAATGGACGGCGATCGATGCGAACGGCAATGAAAGCACAGGCGTGCAGAAGATTACCGTTGTCGATACGACCAAGCCGCAAATGAAGTTTACCGGCTCGCTGCATACCGAGCTTGAGGCTACCGCACTGGCAACGCCGGTGGAGCTGGAAATTCCGGATGTGCCGGATATTTTCCCGGTAACGTTAACGACGGATGCTCCAGGATACGCAGAGCAAGGGCCGATTACCGGCTCCGGCACGATTACCGCCAACTTCCCGCTTGGCACAACCAAGGTCACATGGACCGCACGCGACAGCAGCGGCAACACAAGCCTTGGCATCGTGACCGTGACGATTACGGATAAAACCAAACCGGCGCTGAGCGTGCCTGCGGACATTACGCTGGAAGCGACGGGTCTCCACACTTTTGTAGAGATCGGCCAGGCAACGGCAACCGATATTTACAACGTAACGGTAACTAGCGACGCGCCGGCCGATTATACGCTGGGAACTACCCAGGTGACCTGGACGGCAACGGATGAGAACGGCAATGTGTCGACGGGCATTCAAAAGATTACGGTCGTCGATACCACGAAGCCGGTGCTGAGTCTGCCGGAAGACAAGACGGTTGAATCCACCGGCCTGCAAACGCCGGTAGATATCGGTCAAGCGACCGCAACGGATATCTACGAAGCGGATGTAACCAGCGACGCGCCAGCCTCCTATGCACTCGGAACCACGGAAGTGAAGTGGACGGCGACCGATGCGAACGGCAACGTGAGCACTGGCGTCCAGAAGATCACGATTGTAGATACGACGAAGCCGGTGCTGAATCTGCCGGAAGACATGACGGTTGAATCCACCGGCCTGCAAACGCCGGTAGATATCGGTCTAGCGATGGCGACGGATATCTACGAAGTGGATGTAACCAGCGACGCGCCAGCCTCCTATGCACTCGGAACCACGGAAGTGAAGTGGACGGCGACCGATGCGAACGGCAACGTGAGCACTGGCGTCCAGAAGATCACGATTGTAGATACGACGAAGCCGGTGCTGAGTCTGCCGGAAGACATGACGGTTGAATCCACCGGCCTGCAAACGCCGGTAGATATCGGTCAAGCAACGGCGACGGATATCTATGAAGTGACTGTATCCAGTGACGCGCCTATCGCTTATGCACTTGGAACCAACGAAGTGACGTGGACGGCGACCGATGCGAACGGCAACGTGACCACAGGGGTGCAAAAGATTACGGTAGTCGATACCACCAAGCCGGTGATAACCGCACCGGCGGATGTGACGGTAACGGCGACCGGCATCAAAACGCCGGTAGATTTGGGCCAGGCAACTGCAAGCGATATTTTCGGCTACACGCTGAAAAATGACGCTCCGGAAGGCGGGTTCCCGTTAGGACAGACCGCCGTTACCTGGACGGCAACAGACCCAAGCGGCAACGCTTCGACGGCTGTGCAGTACGTGACCGTAAATCCGGCCTATATCATCCAGTCCTACAACGGCAACCGAAGCAACAGCGTCAATACGATTACGCCGCGGATTTCGTTCGAGAACACGAGCAGCAGCACCATTCAGCTCTCGAACCTGAAGCTCCGGTATTACTTCACAGTAGACGGTGATAGGAGCCAATCCTTCTTCACCGATACGGCGCGGGTTACCGGTTCGTCTACCAACCGAAGCATTAAATCTTATGTATCGGGAAGCTTCCAGAAGACGGTAAGCAAGCCGACGAGCGATTATTATCTGGAAATCAGCTTTGCCAGCGGAGCCGGAACGCTGAAGCCGGGAGAAAAGGTTCTTGTGGAGGGTTCCTTCCGGAAATCGATTTTCGCATACTATACGCAGTCCAATGACTACTCCTTCAATCCGTCTGCACGCGATTACGCGGACACCGGCAAAATTACGGCTTATCTGTCCGGCAGTCTGGTTGCGGGTATGGAGCCGTAAGCGATTAAGGATCTCGGGGCTGATGCTTCCGGCAGGGAGCGTCAGCCCGAAATCCGCTGTAGCGATTGACGATACGCTTCTTAACCGGGGGTAGGGACATGCCTGACGACATAAATGAGATTTTGCAGCGGTTAACCCGCGTAGAAACCAAGCTCGACATTATGAATACCGCGCGGGATATCGCGCTTGAGGGTGTGCAGAGTAGCAAATCGGCGCACCTGCGCCTCGACGAGATGCGCGACGAAATTGCCAGGCTGAAGCTGCGGCAGGGCGAGAGCCAGCGCTGGCTGGTGGGAACGATGATTAGCGGGGCCGGATTATTCATCGCCGCTGCCGGGTTGTTGATCAAAATGATGATCGGGTAAAACCGGGAACGGATGAGCACTGGCCATGAAAGGAGAGCAATGAAATGATTAAAGGATTTGACTGCGCAACGCCGTTGACGCTGAAGACGGCGAAGTTGTTTCGCGGCGACGGGTTTGTATTCGTCTGCCGTTACCTGGTGCCTTCCGGCTGGAAAAGGTTGACGCAAGCAGAGGTGGAGTCCATCAGCGCTGCAGGCCTGCAGATCGTTTCCGTGTTCGAAACGACGGCAAGCCGGGCGCTTGGCGGACGCGCAGCCGGACTAGCCGACGGCGCCACGGCCGCAAAGACGGCCAAAGTGCTGGGGCAACCTGCCGGCAGCAGGATTTATTACGCCGTGGACTTTGATGCGACAGCCGCGCAAATGCAAACGGTGATCGAGTACATTAAAGCCGCCGGGGAAGCCGCGCAGGGTTATACCTCCGGCGTTTATGGCAGCGTTGCCGTCATTGAAGCGGCTAAGCGCGCCAAAGCCTGCACAGGCTTCTGGCAGACCTACGCATGGAGCAGAGGACGCAAAGCAGACGGCCTGCATATTTACCAATATGATAACGGCCCGAAGGGTCTCGGGCAGCCGATCAACGGCGTGAACGTGGATTTGGATGAGGCCAGCGGCGAGGCAGGCTGGTGGAATACGCTGGATGCCGGCAAGCAACCGCCGGAGAATCCCAAGGGAGGTCAGGAGGAGTATATGCTAAACAAAGAGGATGCGAATAAGATAATTGCCTTTTTACAGGCGGCTTATATGGCGGCGGGCAGCCAGGATTCAAGAGCGGAGTTTCACCGGTTGGCCAATGAGCTGAGAAAGGCGTCGGGGCAGCCGATAGACAATAAGTAGGAGAGAGATTTGTTTTACGCCACCCTTGGGTGGCTTTTTTGGCGTGGGCTTCATGTTCCAGAAATTTTTAATGAAATAATTTATGGATTCGGCTGTAAAAAGAGCGGCGGATTTTACTTATCTGTAGAATCGATCTTTTTACAGGGGGGGACCCAGCTTGCAGACCAAGGCAACCGAAAACGCCAAGGAGAAAGAGCAAGGCTCCGGCGGCGGGAAATTATATAAAGAATCCTTTACGGCCTTGCGGCAGCCGGCGGCGCCAAAGCCGGACCCGGTGGAAATCGTCCGCCGGATTCGGCAAAATCCGTCCGCATTAACCCGGCAGGACACGCTTGTTCTTCGTCAAACCATGGGGGAACGAGCGGCCATGCAACTCCTATCCAGGCTGGCGGGTGCCCGCAAGGATGAACCAGCAGCAGCCGCTAAAGACGCTGGTAAGGAAAACGGCCAGAATGAAGGCAAAGCGGCTGCAAAGGCGCCGGAAACACAGCCTTCCGTTCAAGAGCCAAAGGAGATTGGCACCGCCGAGACGTTTGCGGAGGCGCCGATCCTTTTGGCGCAGCCTTTGGAGCCAGCGGCGAAAGCGGGGGCTGCTTCGCCGGCGGCGCAGCAAACGCCTGCAGCGAATGAGGCGCAGCCTGCGAAGCAGGAACAGCCGGCACAGCAACCTGCGGAGAAGAACGAGCCTGCGGTTAATCCAAGCGTGCAGTCAGGTCCGAAAGCAGGGCAGCAGTTCAAGGCAGAGCCGGTTCTGGCGGGTAAGGCCGCAAACGAAGCGAAATCGATTAAGGATGAGAAGAAAGAGGCAGAAGCGGCCAAGGCTGGTGAGGCCCAGACTCAAGCCGAAGCCAAGGCCAACAGCAAAGCAGGCAATGACGAGGTTAAGGAAGGCAAGCCGGAAGCAAAAGCGGATAAAGGAGAGTCCAAGGAGGCCAAAGAAGGCAAAGACAGCAAAGAAGCGCAGAAAAAGGAAGCGAAAGCGGAGCCAGAGGGTTCGGGAGGCAAAGGGCCGTCCTTAGCCGATGCACTCGGGTCGCTGGCGGATGACAAGGAAGCACCGGCCAAGGCCAAGAAGGTAACGATCCGGGCCGAAGAGCCGGGCGAGGTGTTGGGTCAGCTGGCACAGGTGCCGCCTACCGAGATGAAGGAAGCCTATTCTCAGGCCGTCACCGTTTCCGCAGGTGCGCTGGATAAACAGAAAGCGAAGACGCAGCAGGCGCTGCCGGTCATTCCGGCGCCGACGGGCCTGTCCGGGAAGCTCCGCAAGGCGAGAGCAGGACTTCAGCCGCTTGCGCATAAGGCTCCCGAGAGCTTCAAGAGCGAGCGGACCGGCGGCGCTGGAAGCGGAAATCTGCCGGGGATGGATATCCGTTCCGGCGGATCAAACGACAATCCGGACGCCATCATGAGCGAGATCCGCTCCGCATCGGCTCTGCGGCCTAACGTTAACCTGTCCGGCGAAGCGGACCCTTCGCAAGTGGAGGGCTTCAGCAAAGAGGCTTCGCAGCAGGCCGGGGCGGCCAAACAGGCGGAGCTTAAACAGCTCAACGCGCCGTTTGGCGAGAACGATATTTTCCCTGAACCGGATCATGGTCAGCTTAAAGCCAAGAAACCGCTGCAAGGCGGCGGGCATCCGGGAGCCAAACCGCTGCCGCAGCTTGCAGTGCCTGGCGTGATGACGACGGGTCTCAACAAATCGCTGGCGCCGGAGCTGAAGAAGGAGCTTGGGGCCAAGCAGGCGGAGTACGGGAAGGAAAAAGCGAAGTTCGATACGGCGGTAGCCAGCTCCAAGGCGGATAGTCAGGCGGAAATCCGTCAGGCGGAGACCGAAGCCCGAAACAAACAGCTCAGCGAGCAGGCCGGCGCCAGGGGCGAAGTCGACAAGCTGAAAGGCGAGTGGCGAAGCGAGCTCGACGCGGCTGAAGCGGAGTATGCCGGACAAGCCGGATCGGCGGTGCAGCAGAAGAAGGGCGAGATCGAAAAGACACGGACCGAGAAGGAGCAGGAGGCGCAGAAACGCCAGTCCGAGGCGGAGCAGGAAGCGACCAAGGAATACGGCAAGGCCAAGAAAGAGGCCGACGGCAAGCAGCAGGAGGAAAAAGCCAAGGAGGAGAAAAAGGGCGGTTTCCTCGGCTGGGTGAAGGACAAGCTGGATGCCGTTGTCGCAGCCGTTAAGAAGGCGGTCAACTTCATTTTCGAGGGGCTTAGAAAAGCGGTTAAATTCATTTTCGAGAAAGCAAAGCAAGCCATCATCGGAATCATCGAGCTGGGACGCAAGCTGATCACCGGCATGATCAAAGCTTTGGGCACGCTGCTGAAAGGACTGGTCAAGGTCCTGCTGGCCAAATTCCCAGCCATAGCCAAGAAAATCTGCGACAAGATCGACGGCGCGGTGAATAAGGCCGTCAAAGCGGTCAACGCGATTGCCGAGAAGCTGAAGACGAAAGCGGCGCAGATCCTGGACGCCCTTGCCGCCAAGGTGGATCAGGCGCTTGCCGCCGTTCAAGCCTTCTACAATAAGTTGATCTCTTCCCTCGGCACGTTCCTTATCGGCGGAATCCTGGACATCATGGAACGCATTGGTGCGCTCGGCACAGCGGCCAAACGCTCTTTCAGCCATCTGGAGGGCAAAATGTGGGAATACCTGCTTGGCGTGGACATCTCCAAGCCGCTTGGCGCACAAGCTGCCGAAGGCGAAGCGGAAGAATCCTCCGAGGCCGGGCAGCAGCCGGAAGAGGAGCTTAAACTCAGCGACAACGACATCGAGATCGAATCGGTCGAGGAAGGCGAAATGGAGCCTGAACTGGTTGAAGAGTTGAATCTTAAGGACGGCGAAACGAAGGAAATGCCGGGTAGCAGCGATCCGGTGACGACAGAAAGTATCATGAAGGAATTCGACACGGGCAAGCAGGAGCAAAGCCTGGGGCAGAAAGTTGCCGAAGGAGCGTCCCTGCGCGCGAACAATGCCAAAATGGTGTTTGACCAGATCAAAACATATGTAATAAACTGGATGAAAGCCCACGGATTACAGCTCTTGGGAGGGATTTTGGCAGCGCTGGCCACGGTCATCGTTCTCGAAATCGTTACCGGCGGCGCGATCACCGCCGCACTTCCGGCCATCATGAACCTGATTACGATCGCCATGCAAGCCCAGGCGATCAAGTCGGTCATGGAGACGCTGGCTCAAGCCGCCACCCATATCGGCACCTATCTGAGCCAGGGCTGGCAGAAGATGATTGAACCGGCCGCGATCGCCTTGGCTACAGCCATGGCCATGGGACTGGTGGAGCTGGCGATGGAGCTCGGCATGAAGGGGCTTGGCAAAGGGCTCAAGAAAGCGGGAACCGCGGTTAAGAAAGGCGTCGGCGCAGCAGCCAAAGGCGTAAAGAAGGCAGTAGGCGCCGGAGCCAAAGGGCTGAAGAGTCTTCTGAAATCAGGCGCAACCCTGGCCTCCAAGAGCGGCAGCATGATCTTGCGTAACGGTAAAATCGTGATCAAGAGCCTGCAAAAAGGCTTCATGAAGGGGGTTGAAAAACTCCAAGACCTGATCGGCCGAATTCTTGGGAAGTTTAAGTTCAAGAAGATAACGTTCGAGCGCAGGAAAAACTATATTTTCATCTTCGGCGAGTTTAATCCGAAGAAGCTAATAGCCAAATTGCCAATCAAAGATGTTGATGAAGTCAGCGATAAAGCTGACGATGAAATCGCGAAGCTTGGGGCTAAAGAGCGTAAAGCACAAGCTAAGGGTAGCAGCGAAGGCGTTAAAGACACAGGAAATGTTAATGAAGGGTACTTCCAAGACTCAAATGAAAGATGGCATCGTCCTGAGGGAGGATACGCTAGTAACAAAGAAGTAGGATTACCTGAACCAGCCGGTCTCTCAAAACGTCTGGAGTATGTTGGCGCTACCCCTGGAAAAAACTCGAAAACCGGTAAAGAAGTAATAGAAAGAATGAGAAATGAAAATCCACCGAAAATTCGTACAACTCGCGACGGTCAAATGGAATTCATGGCGTCGAATGGAGGCTGGTATCCTATTGAGCAGGCAGATATGGCTCACGTTCACGATGCGGTTACGTGGTGGAATAACACTGGTAGAAATTATGGTGCAAAATCACCTGAGGTGAGAGAATGGATGAATAAATCAGACAATTATGTACTTGACCATTTTAGTCTCAATCGTTCTGAAGGCGCGAAGCTAGGGCAGCGGGAACGCTATTTACCGCCATTAAAAGATTAAAGGGAGGCATTGTATATTGGAAATTGATGATTCAATGTATGATCAGATTGCAGAGTTGTGCAATAAAGGCAATGCTTTTTCCGAAGAAAAACAGTATGTACAAGCAATTAAAAGCTACACATTAGCCCTTGACTTGGTCCCTCTGCCTAAAAGTAATTGGGATACAAGCACCTGGATCTATACAGCAATTGGCGATACGTATTTCTATGTTTGTGATTATGAAATGGCAAAACACAATTTTTATAGTGCATTAAATTGTCCAGATGGAAACACTAATCCTTTTATTTTATTGAGGCTTGGTGAAAGTTTATTCGAATGCGGTGAAATGGATAAGGCTAAAGAATATCTGTTAAGAGCGTATATGTTAGAGGGCTATAAAATTTTTCATGATGAAAATGATAAATATTTTGCCTTAATAAATGATTTAATTTAAGGAGGAAAACATGGCTAATCTACCGTCACCTGTAAAGGAAAAATTCGAAATTTTGATAAATAAAAGCAACGAAGAATTTAATAAAGGCAATAACGGTGAATCAATTTCATTATTAGAAGAAGCTTGGAACTTAATACCCGAGCCAAAGGGGATATACAGTGAGGAGAGTTACCATTTGGTGAAGGACATCATTTCTACTTACTTTATGATGAATGATTATCTAAAAGCAAAGGAATGGGCAGATAGAATATTCTTAACTGGATTTGACCGTATAGATTCTGGAGATAAGGAGTTGATATCCGGAAAATCAGCATATGAAGTAGGTGATTTCGAGGCAGCCAGAGAGTTCTTTAGGATTGCAAATAGAAAATCAGAGGGCAGATGCTTTGATAGTCCGGTAAATGCTAAGTACCTCAAGTTTTTTAAGAGTTAGGGAAGCTATTTTGAAGGCAATAATGAAAAGACTATATTTTATGAAGTAGAGGGTGAAGTATTTAATTGGAAGAAAAGTTAAATGCCCTATACAAAGAAATTGCTGAAACGGTTGATAATATGATTCCAGTAGAATGGAATAAGTTTTATTTCTATGCTCAAGTTTCGGAATCTGGCGGTGGAACATATTTTTTTTTACAGCCCTATATCTGATCCTGTGAAATTTGAGTATAGCCTTAAAATTCCAATGAACTATGAAATAAATGAAACAGAATTTGATTCAGGTAAAAGAAAATTACTATCTCTTGCTGAAGAGATGAAGAGTGTATTTGCAGAATATGAGCAGGATTTGTGGTATTCCTTTACTTTGAGTTTAGAGAATACTGGAAATAAAAAGTTCATTTTGATTATACTAATTGGTTTGACACCAACTATACTTTTAATAATCAAATGATCATCTGGAAATACAAGTATTTAAATGAACTTCCCACAATTGATAAGCATAAAGAAATAATAGATTAGTATCTTCTGGAATATCCTGACAACCCAATTTAAAAATAGGCCACCGTATACATTTTGAATACGGTGGCCTATTTTTTTCTTCAAGTAACGATTGTTACACCGAAGAAGCCTGGGGCAGAAAGTTGCCGAAGGAGTGTCCCTGCGCGCGAACAATGCCAAAATGGTGTTTGACCAGATCAAAACATATGTAATAAACTGGATGAAAGCCCACGGATTACAGCTCCTGGGAGGGATTTTGTTAGCGCTGGCCACGGTCATCGTTCTCGAAATCGTGACCGGCGGCGCGATCACCGCGGCACTTCCGGCTATCATGAACCTGATTACGGTCGCTATGCAAGCCCAGGCGATCGTGTCGGTCATGGAGACGCTGGCTCAAGCCGCCACCCATATCGGCACCTACCTGAGCAAGGGCTGGCAAAAGATGATTGAACCGGCTGCGATCGCCTTGGCTACAGCCATGGCCATGGGACTGGTGGAGCTGGCGATGGAGCTCGGCATGAAGGGGCTTGGCAAAGGGCTCAAGAAAGCGGGAACCGTAGTTAAGAAAGGCGTCGGCGCAGCAGCCAAAGGTGTAAAGAAGGCAGTAGGCGCCGGAGCCAAGGGGCTTAAGAGTCTTCTGAAATCAGGCGCAACCCTGGCTTCCAAGAGCGGCAGCATGATCTTACGTAACGGTAAAATCGTGATCAAGAGCCTGAAAAAAGGCTTCATGAAGGGGGTCAAAAAACTCCAAGACCTGATCGGCCGCATTCTTGGGAAGTTTAAGTTCAAGAAGATAACGTTCGAGCGCAAGATATAATGGTTATAATTGGAAAACCGATTCGGCTGCGATCGCCTTGGCTACAGCCATGGCCATGGGACTGGTGGAGCTGGCGATGGAGCTCGGCATGAAGGGGGTCAAAAAACTCCAAGGCCTGATCGGCCGCATTCTTGGGAAGTTTAAGTTCAAAAAGTTTAAGCTGGAGCGTAAAGGTAAACACATTCGTCTTTACGGCGAAGTAAATCCTTGGGTGCTGCTTGCTGATGGTACGATTGAAGAAGTAGACGACCTATAGGGGAACAGGAGAATATGGGGTAGCAAAAGGACATCATATTCATGCAAAATCGGCATTTAAAGATAGTATTGATTACGTCCAAAAAAGGGACTTAGTATAAGCCAAGATTTTATGAAGGAGAATGGCCTTGACCATCAGAAGATGACGAATAAACAAAGAGAACTCTTTAACAGAACATACGCGAATTGCGGTAGAGGTATTAATAGAGGAGCTAAAACTTATGGATGAAAAAGTTGCATTAGATATGTTTGGAGAGTATTTAATTAAGAAAGTGAGATATGAAGCTATTGATAGTTGGGAGAGAAAATCGAAGGGGAAAATGAAAGATACAGAGTCGCAGGAAATATTTCAGGTTCTTTTACAATCATTCACCCTGGAACAACGAACGTTTATAGAAAACTTATTTCCAAAAATTGTAGATACTACTTTGCACCACCTTCTATGGTCGCTAGAAGAAGAAAAAAATATTGATGTAATAGTTGAACTAGACAATAGTGTTCGTATAAACATTAGAGAAGCAAGTGATGGACTTGCTGGAGAATTATACACAGAAGACGGTTGGATTTCACGTTACAGTAATAATTAAGAGGATTTCATCAGCGCCGATTTCCGGCTTAAGTTTCAAATAACGGCAATAATACATCTATTCTTCCCTGTTTCCTGTACTAACCGTGCAACCCCTTAAAGGGTTCGTGCCCTGGTGCCCCTCATGCTACCTTTGCACGATTATCCCTCTCGTTCAGGGGCCCAGGAGCCCGGAGTGAGTCAAGCTCCTGTCCATTTCTCGGCTATCTGATCAAAGGGGATAATCATGCAAAGCGTCCGGGCAGCGTGTGTTGATCTTCGAAAGAATACAGACCTCGTTTAGAGCTAGTTTTTCTTGTGATATCAGGATGTCGCCCTTCGAAGTTTATACTTTCTAATATCTTAAAAAAATACCTCAAAAGTGTTTAAAATTCCCTTTATGAGTTGTTAATAAGGACAGTTTGGTGGTTATAACCAAGCTGTCCTTTTCTTTATAAATGTGCAAGCATTTCCACTCCATAGTTGTATCCTCCAACTCAAAATTTACTTATATATGAACAAGAAAATAAAGAGTGAAGGACATAAACAAGCGATGATATTCAAAAAAAATGATGTAAAAAGAGTTAAAAGCCTTGCCGCTGATCCGTCAGATGATACTCCCTATGCTTCCGATTATGAGTATGTGCAGGACGAATTGCAGCTGCTGGAGCTTCGCTTGAAGCAGAGTCTGGTGGCAGAGACGCCACTTTACGATTCAGATGCGTATCCAGAACCGGCATTGATGCGAGAGGAAATAAGCGGGCTACTGGATGACGAAGCAGTATGGCTGGAAGAGGCAGAAGGAGCAGCTGAGCGAGCGCTAGAGAGTATTGTAAACATTCCTGAGCTTGAACACCACATCGCCTCCAGGCTCGAGGCCAGCCGCCGGATGAGCATCCGTTTTGCCCTGCCGCAAATGGTATCCGTACTTAACCTGAACCACCTAGAAGCAGGCTGCCTGATCGCCTGCCTCGCTCCTGAGGTGGACCGGAAGTATGAGCGGGTCTATGCCTTTATGCAGAACGATCCGTCTGCCAAGGCGCCAACGGTTGATTTGATCCTGCAGCTGTTTACTGCAAGTGAGGAAGAGCGAATCGAAGCCCGCAGGATGTTCGACATCGATGCGCCGCTAATGCGGTTCCTGCTGGAACGCAAGGGGGAGTACGGCGATAGCCGCACACCGCTGATTGCCCGGCCGCTGAAGCTTGAAGATTGGGCGGTGAATACGCTGCTGGGGCTTGAGACGCTGGATGCACGGCTGGGAAGTGTCGCAAGGCTGCTTGACGTAACGACACCAAGTCAGCCGCGCACATCGCCAAGCCAACAACAGCCAGCTGCCCTGCACTCGAATCTGTTGCTGCACCCCACGAGCAATCTGCGCGATAACATGCTCCGCTTCATTCACCATTACCGTTCCAACGGTAACGGGAGGACCCAGACGCTGCTTTACTGCTGCGGGCCGGATGAGGCGGAGAAGCTCACGTGCATCGAGTCGGTATGCGCTGCGCTGGGCACCTCGCTGCTCATCGTCGATATGGACAAGCTGCTGCAGCCCGATGGGGATTACGTCGAGCTGCTCCGGTTGCTTGGCCGGCACGCGCTGCTCGATGATGCCGCGCTTTGCTTCACCGGCTTCGACGGGTTTGCCGCCGAGGACGACCGCCACAGGCTGAAGCTCCGGCTGCTAGTCGAGATGCTGGAGGAGCATGCGCCGCTCGCATTCATACTGGGCGAAGGGCAGTGGGGAATGAGCATGACGGGCAGTCGGCTTAACTTCGTGCAGGTCGATTTTCCGTTCCCGGATGCGGCGGACCGTAAAGCGGTATGGGAGGCGTTCGCTCCGGATTACCGGCTGTCCCGCGAGGTGAACCTGACGGATCTCAGCGGCAGCTTCCGTTTTACGCCGGGCCAGATCCGGGCGGCGCTTCAGGGAAGCGAGAATCTGGCGGTCTGGAACGGCGCTGCGGAGACGGAGATCGGCAAGCGGGAGCTGTATCAGGCCAGCCACTACCAGTCGAGCCGCAAAATTCAGACGCTCGCCACCAAAGTCAAGGCGATATACACCTGGGACATGCTGGTGCTGCCGGGCGAGCAGCTGGGCCAGCTGCGCGAGATTTGCAACCAGGTCAAGTACCGCTCGCTGGTGTACGGGGAATGGGGCTTTGCCGGGCGGCTATCGCTGGGCCGGGGGCTGAACATTCTTTTTTCCGGCCCGCCGGGCTCGGGGAAAACGATGTCGGCGGAGGTGATCGCCAGCGAGCTGAACCTGGAGCTTTACAAAATCGACGTCTCGCAGTTGGTGAGCAAATATATCGGGGAGACGGAGAAGAACCTGGCCCGGATCTTCGATGAGGCGGAGACGTCGAACGCGATTTTGTTTTTTGATGAAGCGGATGCCTTGTTCGGCAAGCGCTCCGAGGTCAAGGACGCGCATGACCGCTATGCGAACGTGGAGATCAGCTACCTGCTGCAGAAGATGGAGGAGTATACGGGCATCGTGATCCTGGCGACGAACCTCAACCAGAACCTTGACGACGCGTTTGCTCGCAGGCTGCATTTCAAGGTGGAATTCCCGTTCCCGGAGAAGCCGCAGCGCGAGCTGATCTGGCGCGGCATGTTCCCGTCCGGCGCGCCGCTGGCCAGCGATATGGACTACGGCTTTATGGCGGAGAAGCTTGTGCTGGCCGGGGGGAACATCAAGAACATTGCACTGAACGCGGCGTTTTATGCGGCGCATGAGGGCTGTCCGATCGGGATGAAGCAGATCATGCAGGCGGCAAGACGGGAAATTCTCAAGCTGGGCAAAACCTTCCTGCCCTCCGACTACGCTCCTTATCACGAACTGATTGAGGTGAACTGAACAATGGCGGTGGATACCGGTACGGTAATCAGAGACGTCAGCAACAGCCTGAAGGCGCTGCTGAAGGCAAATGTCCCGGAGCTGAACGATGACAGCTACATCAGCTTCGGCTCCCCAAGCGATATCGACAGTTCCACGATGAGGCTTTCCATGTGTTTGTATTACTTAAGCCACAGCCCGAGCATGCGTAACAGCGAGAAGGAAGAGATCACGGGCACAAACGAGTTTTATTATCCGCCCGCCTATCTCGATTTGTATTATCTGATGACCCCTTATGCCAATGACAGGGAGACGGAGCAACTGATTCTGGGGCGGATTTTTCAGCTGTTTCATGAGCATCCGGTGCTCAGCGGCGCCGATCTCAGCGGCAACCTTGCGGCATGCGGCAACGAGAAAATCCGGATCTCCTACAACAACCTCACCATCCAGGATATCAAGCAGCTGTGGGAGGTTTTTCCAGGCAAGGCGGCCAAGGTGAGCCTGTCCTATCTGGTATCTCCGGTGAGACTGCCGGCAGACCAGACGCTCATCATTCCGCGGGTAGAAACACGCGATCTGGGAATTCATTTGATATAACCGGCTGCGGCCCAGAATCCTTCCTTGAAAGGAGTGATCTATGGAAAAGAATAGATGTTTTCGAAACGGTTTTCCACGGGCAGTACCGAGCGGGAACGCTCACAAAACTTGGATTATGCTTCCGGAGCGAGTTTTGCACGAAGCAGTCCAAGCAGTAACGCTCACAAACTTTTAGGAGGGTAAGAGATGCCGAACTATTTATCGCCAGGCGTGTATGTGGAAGAGGTCTCCAGCGGCGTCAAACCGATTGCCGGCGTGGGAACGTCGGTGGGGGCTTTTGTAGGGATTGCGGAAAAAGGGGTCATCGGCAAAGCCGTGCTGATCACCAACTGGAGCCAGTTCGTCAGCGAATTCGGCCAATTCATTCCGAACGGGTACCTGGCGTATGCCGTTTATAACTTTTTTGCGGAAGGGGGGACTTCTTGCTACGTGGTGCGGGCGGCGCCTACCGACATTCAGCCTGCGGCGCTGACGATCCGCGACACCGACAATGCCGACCTGTTCAAGGTTTATGCCCGCTCCGAAGGAGAATGGGGCAACCGGATCTCCGTCAAGGTGGGTCCATCCTCCAACAAGCAGCAGTTCGGCTTCAAGGTCACCGTGCAGTACGTGGAGGCCGCCGACTTCAATGACGAATATACCGGAGAAGAAGAGGAAGGCAAAATCGTCGAGGTGTTCGACAACATGCTGCTGATCAACTTCGAGGAGAAGATCAACGAGGTCTCCGCCTTTGTGAAAGTGAAGCCGCTGATCGATCTGACCATTCTCGAAAATATGGAAAAAACCCCGGCGTTCAACACGGCCGCCCTGTCCCTCTCCGGAGGCGTGAACGGAATGTCGCCAATCGATTTCCTGGGCGATGAAGTGGAGCGCGACGGTATCCATGCCTTCGACACCATCGATGGCATCAATATCGTGGCGGTGCCGGATCTTGCGGATATGCCGTACAGCCGGGGAACGATACTGGATATGCTCAATTACTGCAAGCTGCGCAAGGACTGTATCTTCCTCGTCGATCCGCCGCACGGGCTGACGCCTACCCAGGTCAAGGACTTCAAGGAAGGCGCGGGCAATTACTCCGGAAATTCGTTTAACACCTCATATGGCGCGCTTTATTATCCGTGGGTCTACATCAACGATCCGCTTACGGGCAAGCAAAAGCTGGTGCCGCCATCGGGCGCCATCGCCGGCACGTATGCCTATGTGGATTCCATGCGCGGCGTGCACAAAGCGCCGGCCGGTACGGTGGACGGTTATCTGGATACCGTTGTCGGCATCGAGAAAATCATCACCAAAGCCGAGCAGGAGTTGCTTAACCCGGACGGCGTCAACGTCATCCGCTCCCTGCCGGAAGGCATCTGTATATGGGGTGCCAGAACGCTGTCTTCGGATGCCGAATGGAACTACGTCAACGTACGCCGCTTGATGATGTACATCGAGGAGTCGCTTGAAGAAGGCAGCCAGTGGGTCGTGTTCGAGCCAAACGATCCGAGCCTGTGGGGCAAAGTGAAACGCAACCTGACCGCCTTCCTGACCCGTGTCTGGAGAGACGGCGCGCTGTACGGTTCAACCCAGGAGGAAGCCTTCTTCGTCAAGGTCGACGAGGAGAACAATCCGCCGGCCACCCGCGATGCGGGCCAGCTGATCATCGAGGTTGGCGTGGCGCCGGTTAAGCCTGCCGAATTCGTGGTGATCCGGGTCAGCCAGAAGACGCTGTCCAAATAAGAGAAAGATGAGAGGAGAATTATCCTATGGCAACCGGTAAAAGAATGGATCCGTACCGCAATTACCGCTTCCGAGTCGTCATCGACGGCATTCAAACCGCGGCGTTCGCCGACGCGACGATTCCGGACACCTCCACCGAGGCGGTCGACTACCGCGAGGGCATTGACGCCCCGCATGCGCGCAAGCTGTCCGGCCTGACCAAATTCGGCAACATCACGCTGAAAAAAGGGCTTACCGACTCCCTCGAGCTGTACAACTGGCGCAAATCCATCGAGGATAAAGGCGCGCTCAATAACCGCAAGAGCTTGTCGATCATCCTGGTGGACGAGGAAGGCAACGACAAGGCGCAATGGGACGTGCTCGAAGCCTGGCCGGTTAAATACGACGTCAGCGCGCTCAGCGCGAAAGGCAATGAGGTTTCCGTCGAGTCCCTCGAGCTTGTCCATGAAGGGGTCCGCCGCGTGAAATAATCCGGACTCGCCCGGAAGGCATGAACTCTGATACCATACGCCAAATCATACGAAAGGACGGTATGAGTTATCAGATTCAAGCTGCCGGCGTCCGTGATCGTAAGGCCTGTATGAAACGACCATTAACCCTAAGATTGAGGAAAAGCGAGGGAAACCATGGATATTTTGCAGACGGAATTCAGTTTCACCCTTCCCAAAGGGTATGTGGACGAAGCGGGAACGCTGCATAAGCAGGGAACCATGCGTCTGGCGACCGCCGCGGACGAAATCGCGCCGCTCCGGGATGCCCGGGTCCAGCAGAATCCGGCCTATCTGACCGTGATCCTGCTCTCCAGAGTCGTGGTCAGCCTCGGGGGCCTCGGCATGATAACGCCGCGGGTGATTGAGGAGCTGTATACCTCCGATTTTGCCTATCTGCAGGAAATGTACAACCGGATCAACCAAAGCGGCAGTAATACGGTGCAGGCGAAATGTCCGAAATGCGAGCAGCCGTTTGAGGTCGAACTGGAGACCCTGGGGGAATAATCGGCTACCCCCTTGACCGCCTCTATGAGGAGGTAGCCTTTCTAGCCTACTATCTGCACTGGGATTATGCGACCGTTCTGAACCTGGAGCACGCCGAGCGGGACCGCTGGTGCAACGAGGTCAGCCGGATCAACCGGAAGCTGAGCGGAGGGGAAGAGCAGAAGGACTTCTTTGAGGCTTAGGAGGATATCATGAGTCCAAATATTTTGAATATCCAGGCAAAGCGCAACTGGGTGCCCGGTTACCGGGAGGACCCGTACCTGGCTTTTAATTTCGTCGTGGAGATCGAAGGGATCTCCGTCGCGGGATTCTCCGACGTATCGGGTCTCAGCATTGAAACCCAGGTGGAGCGGAAAACGTTCGGCGGGGAGAACCATAAGGAGTTTGTTTTCCTGAATCAAACGAAGTATTCCGATATCACGCTGAAGAACGGCGTCACCAGCGACGACTTCCTGTGGAACTGGTATCAGAGCGTCATCAACGGCGTCGTCAAACGGCGCAGCGGGTCCATCTGCCTGCTCGACCATTCCGGCGCGCCGAAGGTCTGGTGGAACTTCATCGAGGCCTGCCCGATCAAATGGGAAGGCCCGGCCTTCAGCGCAAACAGCTCCGCGGTGGCGGTGGAGAGCCTGGTGCTCACCCATAACGGGCTGTACAGGTACAGATAGCGATGAAACCGCTCATCCGGCCGCAGCATCCGCCTAGGACAACCGCTGTGCCGGATTTCGTCCAGTCGATTCTGGGCAAATACGGCATATCCAGATGGCAGCGCCAGTTCAAGGCGCTGATCCTGCGGAGATATCCCGAGCTGTTCGCCGAACCTGCCGCTGCCGAAGGCCCTCCGGTCATAAACGCCCGGACGCGGACCCTGATCCGGCATCATCCTATTCATACCTCTATCATTCAACAAGTACCTGCGGCAACCCATATCCGGCTGCTAACGGTAAATCGTCTGCTGAATACGCAGATCAATCATTCCGGGGTATACGGTTCCATTTATCAAACTTCCTATATCCATACGATCAATGTTGCTGCGGAGCGGTCAGCTGAAGGCATAACGTCCGGCAGCGTCCGGCATCCGGAGCGTTTCCGCGAGCGGGTTAGGGAGTTAAGAACTTCTTCCGGAAGCACGGTGCTGACGGTTCCGGCGTTGCCGGCATGGCAGCCGCAAGGGGAAACAGGGAGCGGGGAGCCGGGCTCGGCAGCGCTGCAGGCGTCCCGAGCCGAAGCCGGGAAAACCGGGGAAACGCCGGAAAGTCCGGCAGCGTCCACCTTTGGGCTGAAGGAGACGCTGAAGGCAGCGGCGTTTCAGGCAAGCCCGGGAACTACCGGAGAGCGTGTTATACCGCCGGGCCGGGAGCAGCCCCTGCATGGAGGGGCGCTGCGATTGACCTTGGCGCGAGTTGGCGCGAGCCCGTTTGCCGGGGCGGCCGAGCGACAGCTCCGGCTGCTTCAGGCGTACGGGCCGGAGCGTGAGCGGCCGGCCCCGGCCACAGGCGTGCCGCCGGCAGCCGCGCAGGACGCGCGGCCGGCAGCAGGCGGCACCCTCCGCTTGGCCCGGCTGAATTCAAGATTCGATGTCGAGTCCTCTTCTGGAATAGCATCGTGATCGAAAAATGACTTTTTGAAC
>NZ_JBNYYG010000068.1:0-30232 GCF_050565405.1 Paenibacillus macerans
TAGCACTCAATGCGATTGAACCGCCGTGTACCGAACGGTATGCACGGTGGTGTGGAAGGTCGGCTACTCAATTAATGGGTAGCCTCCTATCCGATTGGAGGGGTCCTAATGTTTTGGGATCGGACCCACTTTGCCTTGCGCTACCGCCCGCTCTCCGCTCTCCGCCCGGTAAAATAGCAATAAAAAATGGCGCTATTCTCCCGGATTAACGCGGATCCGCCAAAATAAGGGACTATTTGGGCGTTATTTGTGTGCTAGGGCATTAGCGTTGCATTAAAGCTTTCATGAAATCCATGGATTCCGAATCGTAACCAGCGATTTAGGTCAACCCTCGCAGTCCGGACACTTTGCACGATTATCCCGTTTGATCAGATAGCCGAGAAACAGACAAGCTCGGGAGAAGTAAATATGGGGTGGTGAAACAGAACGGTTCGAGATCATGAGACGAGCTTAGCCAAAGAAGCAGGTTGGGGGTTAGCATGACGATGCAGGCGTTACCGCAGGCGGAAGGGGTCGGCCAAATCACGGTCTTTTCGTTTCCACCGCGCCTTATCTTTGATCTCCCGTCCGGTCTGCTTGCTTCACTTCTCTTAGCCCCGACCCTGGCTCCCTTAACGAAAGGGATAATGGTGCAAAGCGGCAATGCAGAGACTACGAGACACGAACCCTGCTCTGATATCGGTTTTGACTCGTCTTTTTGCACATTGGGTATGGTTAGGTTTAATGCAACGCTAGTGGTGCTAGGGCCTAATTTAAGGGAATATCCCGAGAATAAGGCCCTAAAATACCGCTATTTTCTGGAAAATGCGCTTATCAAACAAAATAGGGCCATAAATGTCCGCTATTTGGCGGGGGCAGCTGCTTGGCGGGTGAGGGGCAGAAGTGTACTTGGTGAGCAAGCGTATATGAGGAATTGGAGCGGGCAAGTGCAGGTTAGTAAGTGCTTGCTAGCTTAGCTGCGACCAACGGAAAGCGGCAAAGGCGCGACCCGTTTTTCCAAGTACGCTAACGTTCTTTATAATAATTAACTAAAAATAGTGACACAGATGGAATGATGATCTATAATTTACAGGTGAATAACCAGTGTAACAGCATTAATAAATAAGTGATACAGCATGTCAGGTTGATTGGAAGGAGGGGGAGCGTATCATCGTACTGGAGCATGTCAGCAAAACCTATCGCTTGCAGGACGGCCTGCTTGAGGCGGTGCGGGACGTGTCCTTGAAGATACCGCAGGGGACGATTCACGGTATCATCGGCGCGAGCGGAGCCGGCAAGTCGACGCTGCTGCGGATGATGAACGCGCTGGAGCTGCCCGACTATGGGAAAGCGACGGTTCTGGGCCAGGAGCTTGCGGCGTTGACCGATACTGGCTTGCGTCAGGTGCAGCGGTCGATCGGGATGATCTTTCAGCAGTATCATCTGCTGCATAACCGTACGGTGAGCGGCAACGTTTCGGTACCGCTGGAGCTTGCGGGCCTGCCGAAGCGGGAGCGGGCCGAACGCGTGCGGGAATGCCTGCGTTTCGTCGGCCTGGAGGAGAAGGCCGGGCAATACCCGGCAGCCTTAAGCGGCGGCCAAAAGCAGCGGGTGGCCATCGCCCGAGCGCTGGCGAACCGGCCCCAGGTGCTGCTGTGCGACGAACCGACCTCCTCGCTTGACCCGAAAACGACGGCGGAAATTCTCGAGGTGCTGCTGCATATCCATCATACCCTCGGCGTAACGATCGTGATCGTTACCCATGAGATGGATGTGGTGCGCAGCATTTGCCACGAGGTCTCCGTGATGGAGGACGGGCGGCTGATCGACACATTTACGCTGGGGCTCGAGCCTGGCGGGCGGCTCGTTGCCGACGGACGGATCAGCTTCAAAGCCTCCTACCGGGAGCAACTGCTGGGCGGAACGGGGGGATGGCGGCATGTTTGATCTTGCTCTGATGTGGGACGGCGTCATCCAATACCGCGCCCAGATCGGCGAAGCGGTCGGCGAGACGTTCGTCATGGTGGGCATCTCGCTGCTTGCCGCCGTGTTGCTGGGGCTTCCGGCCGGCACGATCCTGTTTCTGACCGGCAAAGGGCAATTGTACGAAAACCGGCTGTGGTCCGGCGTGCTGAACGGCGTGGTTAATATCGTCCGCTCGTTTCCTTTCCTGCTGCTGGTGGTGTTCATGATCCCGCTCACCCGGTTGATCGTCGGGACGGCGATCGGTACGCTCGCCGCCTCCGTCCCTTTGGCGGTCGTCGCGATTGCGATTTACGCGCGGTTCGTGGAGCAGTCGCTGCTTGAGGTCCCCCGCGGCGTGATCGAATCGGCCCGTTCCATGGGGGCGACGCGGCTGCAAATCGTCCGCAAATTTTTGTTCGTTGAAGCGCGCTCCGGCCTGGTGCTGGGGCTGACCTCTGCGACGATCAGCTTCATCTCCTATTCGACGGTGATGGGCGTGGTCGGCGGCGGCGGGGTCGGCGATTTCGCCATCCGTTACGGTTATCAGCGCTTCGAGACGGAATTGATGGCGGCGGTTATCGTGCTGATGATTATTTTGGTGCAAGGCATACAATTTTTAGGCAACGCGTTGTCCAGATGGCTGGATAAACGTTAATACGGAGGGGAGACACGACAACATGAAAACGGGAAAATGGATCATGACGCTGGCGCTGCTCATTCTGGTGCTGAGCGCATGCGGCAAAGCGCAAGGAGGACAAAACGCGAACCAAACGGCATCCGATGCCGGAAACCAAGCGGAGGCGGGGACGACAGCCCCGGCTGCGGCCGAGACGACCGAAAGCGCAGCGATTACCTTAAAGGTTGCCTCTTTGATTCCGCCGATGACGGACATGCTCGAGCTGATCAAACCGCAGCTGAAGGAAGAGGGGATCGAGCTCGAGATCGTCGTCCTCTCCGACAACGTGCAGCCGAACGATGCGCTGGCGAACAAGGAAGTGGACGCGAACTTCTTCCAGCATGTGCCTTACATGGAGCAGTACAATGAAAGCAAGCATACCGAGCTCGTTCCGGTGCAACCGGTGTATCATGCCGTGTACGGCGCTTACTCCAAACGCTACAAATCGATGGAGGAGCTGCCGGACGGAGCAACCATCGCCATCGCCAACGATCCGTCCAATATCGGCCGTTCCCTCGTCATGCTGGATAAAGCCGGCGTAATCAAGCTGAAGGAGGGCGCGGGCATCGAAGCGACCCAAGCCGATATCGCAGAGAACAGCCACAACTACAAATTCGAGGAAGTCGACCTGCTGATGCTGGCGCGGATGCTGGACGACGCCGATCTGGTGCTGATGACCCCGGCCTATGCCAGTCCGCTAGGTCTCACGCCGAAAAAAGACGCCCTGCTCACGGAAACCGTCGATTCGGCCTTCGCGATCACGTTGGTCGCCCGCAAGGACAACCAAAATTCGGAGCCGATCCAAAAGCTGGCTGAGGCGTTATCCGGCCCGGAAGTGAAAAAGTTTCTGGAGGACAACTACGCCGAGATCGCTCTCCCGGCTTTCTGACGGGCAGCCGAACGGAATAGGCCAAACTTCCCCCTTCATAAGATGGTGATAGCGTGATCCATTATGAAGGAGGGGACAAGATGCAAATTCATGTCGTTCGGCCGGGCCAAACGATTTACAGCATAGCCGAAGCCTACAGCATCCCTGACGAGGATATTGTCGAAGCAAACGAAGTACCGAATCCCGAGCGGCTCGTGGTCGGACAAACCTTGGTGATCCCGATCATAGGCAGCTATTATTGGGTTCAGCCGGGAGACAGCCTATGGTCGATCGCCCAGCGTTTCGGCATGAACTATCAGGAGCTGGCCCGCATCAACGCCATTTCCGTGAATCAGACATTGTCGGTCGGGTTCCGGCTGTATATTCCGCCGCGGCCCAGAACGAGCGCCGAGTTCAACGCTTACGTGGAGCCCCGGGGCGAGACGGTCGCTCCGGCGCTCGAGGAAAGCGCGCGGGAAGCGGCTCCTTATTTGACGTACCTGGCGCCGTTCAGCTTCCAGGCGCTAAGGGACGGATCGCTCCGGGAGCCGCTGCTGAACGATTTTCCGGAGATCGCGAGAGCCAACCGGGTCGTGTTGATGATGGTCATTACGAACCAGGAGAACGATCAGTTCAGCGACGAGCTGGGCCGGATTTTGCTGAACGATATCCCGGTTCAGGACCGGTTTCTGGACAATATCGTCGCGACCGCCAGCCGATACGGCTTTCGGGACATCCATTTCGATTTCGAATTTCTGCGGCCGGCGGACCGGGAGGCCTACAACAACTTCCTGCGCAAAGCCAAAGCCCGGTTCGCGCAGCAGGGCTGGCTGATGTCCACCGCGCTGGCCCCCAAGACGAGCGCCGGGCAGCAGGGCTTGTGGTACGAGGGCCACGATTACCGGGCGCACGGGGAGATCGCCGACTTCGTCGTGATCATGACCTACGAATGGGGCTACAGCGGCGGCCCGGCCCAGGCCGTATCCCCGATCGGTCCGGTGAGAAGGGTCATCGAATACGCGCTCACGGAAATGCCCGCTTCGAAAATCATGATGGGGCAAAACCTGTACGGCTACGACTGGACGCTGCCGTTCGTGCAGGGAAGCGTGGCGCGGGCGGTCAGCCCCCAGCAGGCGATCCAACTCGCGGCCCGGCACAACGTGGCGATCGAATACAGCGAGAGGGCTCAAGCGCCTTTTTTCCGGTATTGGGATGCCGAAGGCCGGGAGCATGAGGTATGGTTCGAGGATGCCCGTTCGATTCAGGCCAAGTTCAACATGATCAAGGAACTGGGTCTGCGCGGGATGAGCTATTGGAAGCTGGGTCTGAGCTTCCCGCAAAACTGGCTGCTCATCGACAACAATTTCGAGGTCGTGAAACGGGCATAATTGTAAATTTGCCTTCATAACTACTTTGTGATTTTTGTAACAGAGTCATCCGAATGAATGCGTTATGATAAATACAACTTAAGTAATTCAAAATTTAAATGAATATGGATCTTCGGGGTAAGGTGAAATTCCTGACCGGCGGTGAAATTTCTTGCGATCCTGTCCAGGGAGAAGAAATTGAAGCCCGCGACTCGTTACCGGCCTGCAAAGGCTGCAGCGACTGACTTGGTGCGATTCCAAGGCCGACGGTAAAGTCCGGATGGGAGGAGATCAAAGAGCTAAGTTTGAAACGGAGCCGTTTTGGCTCTTGCCAGGCTTGTTTGGTCAGCCCCCGCAAACATCTACGAAGGTAGGTTGCGGGGGTTTTCTGCGTAGACCCCATATTCAAGAAGGGGACGTTCATGATGAAGAAAGCAAATGTCGGAGGCGGCATAAGCCAGGCAAACGCCAGTGCCGGCCAAGTCGGTTTGCAGGCCGGCGGCCATGCGGGCGCGCTCGCGGGGGCGGCCGGTAAGGCGAAACGTTCGTCGCTCCAAGCATCCGGGGAGCGTAAATCGCGCGGCGGATTTTGGCTGGTGGTATTGGGCGCGGCGTTGTGGGGCGTCGATCCGTTATTCCGGGTCATCCTGCTGGAGTCGCTCACCTCGGCGCAAATCGTACTTGTCGAGCATATCATTATCGCTTTGGTCGCCGTTCCGGTATTATGGAAAAACCGGGCCGAGCTCAAAGGGCTGGGCTGGCGTCAGGGAGGGGCGCTGCTCTTTATTTCCTGGGGCGGATCGGCGATCGCCACGATCCTGTTTACGATGGCGCTCTCGAGCGGCGATTTGAACGCGGTGCTCCTGCTGCAAAAAATGCAGCCGCTGTTCGCGATTGTTCTCGCCGCCTTGCTGCTCAAGGAAAAGCTGCCTCGCCACTTTTTCCCCTTGCTGCTGATTGCTCTGGCCGGGACGTATCTGCTCACCTTCGGCTTTACGATGCCGATCGGGCATTGGAGCGACTTCGTGCAGGTGGGCAGCCTGCTGTCGCTGGGGGCCGCGGCGTTATGGGGCGGTTCCACGGTCATGGGGCGAATGATGGTAGGACATATGAAATATGAGACGGTGACGTCGCTGAGATTTATTTTGGCCCTGCCGCTGCTGCTTGCCATCGCCTGGAACGAAGGAGCGGCCTGGAACCTGCCGGCCGGCAGCTCGCAAATCGCCGCCCTGTCGCTGAACATGCTGGGACAAGCATTGCTGCCGGGTTTGCTCAGCCTGCTCGTCTACTACAAAGGCCTGACGACGACCAAGGCTTCGGTCGCCACGCTGGCCGAGCTTAGCTTCCCGATGGTCGGGGTGCTCATCAACTGGGCAGCCTTCCAGCAGATGATCACGGTGGCCCAGGTATGCGGGTTCGTATTGATCTGGGGCACGTTGTTCCTCATCTCGCGCCAAGGGGCGGCGAACCAATCATAGTCCGGCTCAAATCCCCAAAGCGAGATATTCCAACCCTTCCGCGGTTGGAATATCTCGCTTTTTTTGATTCTTCATTCCCATTCCCGTTTTTTTTGTTGTATGATAAAAGCTGTTATTTATATTCATTATATTCCGGCGGATGGAGACGGTGGACGGTTTCATGACAAACCTGAATCTCGATATGAAGACAGTGTACGTGTTGCTCGTGCTGGGTCACCTCTTTGCCGTCATGCTCTTTAGCGCATACAGGAACAAATCGACCAAGGATCCGGCGATCAATATGTTTTACGCCTCCAAATGGCTTCAGATTGCTTTTCGTCTATACTTTGGGGTGAACACGATATGATATTTACACATCCATTTCGTATGTGCCATATCATTTCGACTAGCCATTAAACCACCTTCTCCTTTCGTTATACATAGTAGCTTGAACACTCCTATTATAACGAACGCACCAGGTGGTTTTTTGCTATAAGCCTTGACTACACTACCCGCATAGCGGGTGGTTTTCTGTTTCGCACGCTTTGCGTACTCAACTGGCTTAAGCCATTAATGAAAAGCGGCCGAACCCTCGAAACGAAGGAGTTCGGCCGCTTTTGCGTTGCGCGGGACGATCTTTTATTGCTCATCTAGCCATAAAATCGAGGTAACGCCGCGCGGATAGTAGCGGCTACCGCAAATGACGCCGGCCATCATTTGGTCGCTCCAGCTCCAATAGGCGTTGTTCTCGGAGGTTAGCCAGGCGACGTGCGCCGAATCGGCGGCTTGGCCTTGTTCGTCCCAGGCCAGGCCGAGAATATGGCGGGCGATGAATTGGCATAGATAAATTTTGCTGAGCCAGGAATTGTTGCTCGTGGAGGACAATTTCCAGCCGCCGTCTTCGAAAAGGCAGACGCCGGGCTGCAGGACCGTGCCCAAATGCCGGGACAAGGCGCCGATATATTCGCCGAACCGTCCGTCCTTATTGAGCGCTTCTTCGCAGCCGGTGTACAACGGGAACACGAGCCCTTCGATCGCCGGGATGATTTTGGAGTCGTTGTTCTCCTGAATGACCGCCGGGATATAGCCGCCAGGTTGCAGATTAGCGGTGATCGTGCGGGCGCACAGCCCGGCTTGCCGTCCGGCCAGCGCCGCCTGCTCCTCGCGTCCGCTATCGCGGAGCAGCTTCTCCATCGCTACGTAAGCGGCCCAGCTTTTGCCCGCCAAGTAGATGTTGTTCCGCGCTTGCCCGAGCGAGACGTCGAGGCTGTCATAGGTGGTAATCTCCGCGCCGCCCATCGTCCGCGAGCTGTCGAGCCCCATGATGCCGGTCCGTTTGGCCGGATCCGGATGGTCGCGGTTCACCATGCTCTCCAGGCATTGCTCCAGAAGGGCGAGGTTCCGGCCCAGCCACTCGCCGTCGTTCGTCTGATTGACGTAAACCGCGGCGCACAGCACCCAGTTGACGAGCTGCTCATGGGTCATATGGGAGAAGCAATCGTCGATCGCGTGCAGCTCGTAGGAGGAGTAGCCGGGACGGGAGAACGAATTGGCCACGCCCATGTCATGCGTAAAGCTGATGCCGCCGGGGTATTCGGTCGCGTCGCCGGGAAGCCGAACCGTATCCTGATAGCTGTAGCGGCTGGTGAACAGGTCGAGCTCGTTTTTGACCGCCCACGGATTCATTTTCAATTCATAGAACAGCTGGTCGACCGTCAGGTCGAACGTGTTCATCATCCGGTATTCGCCTTCGTTGACGACCCACAGCGGCTGACCTTTGTGATCCAGCAGTTCGGTCGATCCGTAGTAGCTGCGGATGGCGTGGGCGAGCATAAACCGCTGATCTTCGCTCAGCTTCGGATTCTCCGCGAGCTTGTCCGCGTTCTTCGCTACGTCCAGCTTCCGGTCGAACTGTTCAAGCGCGTAACCGGCCACCTCCTCGATATTGGCAAAATAACGGGCGTAATAATAGGAAGCGTCCAATCCGGTCGTTACGTAACCGGCCCGGTAGAAGCACAACGCAAAGCGGTACGTGGCCTTCTCGCCGGCCGGGGTGTCCATCAGCAGCGCGCCGACGGGACCAAGTCCGAACCGCAGGTTTTCCGGAACCTTCGGCTGCAAAATTTTCTCCATGGTGAAAAATCCGGCGCTCGTCACCCGCGGATCCACGGAAGCGATCGCGGTATGCCGGCCTTGGCCGACGCCGCAAATCCGTCCTTCGGTGGCATCCTCCAGGCGGCGGATCGAGCTGTAGGCATCGATGTTCTGGAAGCCGAAAAATGCTTTGCGCGCCGTTTTCCCCCGCGTGTTGTCCACGGTGATTTCCGCCAGCACCGCCGGCATGAGCGCGAAGCGCAGCTCCTCATCGGAGGCGGCGTTCGGGTCCGGCACTCCTTCGAACGGCGAGATCAGGCGGAATGTCAGATCGCCGGCCTGCCATTCGTCGATGGCCGCGCCGAAGTTGCGGGTAATGTCATCGCGGCGGAACGGCGAGATGATACCGCTTTCTTTTTTCTGGACGGAATGTTGCTGGCCTTCGCCGTTACCGCTCTCCTCGGTCGTGTAGCGGTCCCGTTCGTCCAGCCCTTCCCCGAAAAACGGCAGGGCCAGGTAACGATCTTGCCCGTCTTCTTGCAGGCCGATGTAGATGTTCTGGTTGGGCGGGCTGCCGAGCTCCAGGTCGAAGCCGCCGCTCTTGCCGGGATAACCCAGCGTGAAGCTCGCGAATGCTCCCATCGGGGAATGGTGGGCGTTGAAAAATATATTTTTACCCAAGTTGAGTACCTCCTGTTCATTTGGCAAACGGTGTGTTAGTTTGATTATATCAAGGCCTTTTGGCAAGGCCCATATCCAAACCGCCAATCAATTTATCCAAAACGTTCAAAGTTGCTGATGGAGGACAAAGGAGAATCCGCGTATGATTAGGACCGGGGAACATCAAATTGCCGAATTTATGCTGCCGGATATGGACTCTACGTTCCAGATCTTCGCCGCGCATCTGCGCACGGTGACGAGCAAATGGTCTTATCCGAGGCACACCCATCCGCTGTTCGAAGTCAATTTGCTGCTGGCGGGCAGCCAGGAAATGATCGTCAACGGGCAACGGTACGTGCAGAAGCCCGGCGATTTCCTGCTGCTTCGACCCGAAGACGTTCATGAGAGCCGGGCGCTCGGGACGGAACGGATGACGTATTACTGCCTGCACTTTAACGTCGATGACCGCGTGCTGCGGGAGCTGCTGTGCCGGGGCGAAGACTTCTTATATACGGGGCAGGGCGAGCTAGCCGGGATCATCAGGCCCAGCCTGGACAAGCTGATCGCGCTCACCGCAGGCGGGGCGGGCGTAAAGCTGGCGGACAAGATGCGGGCTTTGTCCGCCGTGTTCGAGCTGTTCGCCGGCCTGAGCGAAGGTTTGGCGGTACAAGGCGGCACCGGCGCGGCAAGCAGCCGGATGAACCGGGTCGCCGCGGAGATCGCCGCCGGGTTGGAACGCTGCGTCGAAGAGCCGGAGGCGTGGACGGCGCGGCTCGGCGGCGGGAAAAGCGATGAAGAAGAAGGCGAGGGCGATCCGGCGGGCGACCGCTCGCGGGAAACCGTCGCCTCGGTTACCGCCGGCCTCGGTTACAGCGCCTCCTCCTGCAACCGCATGTTCCGCAGCGTCTACGGCATGTCCCCGCGCCAATATTTGTCGGCGCTGAAGCTGAAGAAGGCCAAGCTGCTGCTGATGAAGCCGGAGCTGTCGGTGGAGGCGGTCTCGATGCGGCTGGGTTATAAGGATATCGCCCATTTCAGCCGGCAGTTCAAGCGCTGGACCGGGGAATCGCCCGGGAAGTTCCGGGGCAGGTTTCATATTTAGGCGATTGCTGCCGAAATATCTAGTAGAGCTGAATCGATGAAAAAAAGCATGAATCCGTATGAGTTCGTGCGTATCGCGAAGAGGAAAGGTGATGGATGTTTTGATGAATGTAAGCGCTGACTTTTTGGCAATTCCGCTACGGAAGCGCATCGTCTTTTTCGGCGACAGCATTACGGACAACGGAACGTATATCCGGGATCTGGAGGCTTTTTTCCTGAAGCATTTGCCGGAGAACCGGTTGGAATGGATCAATTTGGGGATTAGCAGCGAAACGGCGGCGGGTACGAGCGAAAACGACCACCCGTTTCCCCGGCCCTGCGTGCATGAGCGCCTGGAGCGCGCTTTGGCGGAAACGCGGCCCGACTGGGCGTTTATTTGCTACGGCATGAACGACGGCATCTATCATCCGTTCTCGCCCGAACGGTTCGAGGCCTATCGCGACGGGATAAGCCGGGCGGTCCGGCGGGTCCGCGCGGCCGGCGCTCGGGTCATCCTGATGACGCCGCCGCCGTTTGACGTGTTTTCGATCGGCGGGGAGGCGTTCCCGGCGGGGATGGACGATTATTCGTTCGAGCGCCCGTTTGCGGAGTATAACGAGGTGCTCGGTCGATATGCAGCCTGGGTGCGCGAATATGGCGAAGCGGAAGGGCTGACGGTGGTGGACGTCCGCGAACCGCTGCTGGCGCTGATCCGCTCCAAGCGGGAGGCCGATCCCGATTATCGGTACGGCGACGGCATCCATCCGGACGAGGACGGGCATTGGGCGATGGCCCGCACGATTCTGAGCCGGGTGTTCCATGTGGAGCTGGAACGGGTGCCGGAATGGGCCGAACGCGGCGACGGCGAATTTATCCGGCTCGCCGGGGAGCGGCGGGCCGTGCTGAACGCGGCGTGGCGCGAGCATGTCGGGCATACGAACCCGAACAAGCTCGCAACTCCGCCGCTGGTGGAGGCTTTGCCGCAGGCGGAAGCGCTGCTGCCGGCGATCCTTGACGCCGCCGCGGCGGAAGGCGGCGCGGAGGGGGCTGCAGCAAGCGTGTGGAAAGGGCACGCCCGCACCGATTTTTATTTCGGCGGCCGCGAATGCGTGGTCGTGGCTCCGCGGGAGGCGGCCGCCGGGCGGCCGTGGGTGTGGCGGAGCGAGTTCTTCGACGCGTTTGCGGACGCCGACATGGCTTTGCTGGAGCAAGGCTGGCACATCGCCTATTGCCGGCTGAGCAACCTGTACGGCTGCCCTTATGCCGCCGAACAGATGGAGAGATTTCGCGCCATGCTGACCGCGAAATACGGGCTTGCGCCGAAGCCGGCGTTGTTCGGCTTCAGCCGGGGCGGGCTGTACGCGCTGCGTTACGCGGCGCTGTACCCGCAGCGCGTGTCGGCGCTGTATCTTGACGCGCCGGTGGTGGACATCCGCAGCTGGCCGGGCGGCCAGGGTGCGGGGCTGGGCGCGCCGGAGGAGTGGCGCGACTGCCTGGCGGTGTACGGCATCGCCGGCGCGTCGGCAACTGCGGAGGCCGGGCCAGCGGCGGGCGCGGGAGTGGCAGTGGCGGGCCCCTCCGACGCGGCTGAACGGCGAAGTCCGCCCGCCCCTAGCGAGGCGGACCTTGCCCGGCAGGCCGGCGCAGTGACGGAGCGCCTGCTGACCTCGCTGGCGGCGCCGGCCGCGGCCGGCGTGCCGATCCTGCTCGTCTCGGGCGATGCCGACCGCGACGTGCCGTTCGCCGAAAACGGCGCCGTCTTGGAGCGCGCCTATTCGGTCTACGGCGGCCGGGTGACGACGATCATCAAGCCGGGCGGAGGCCACCATCCCCACAGCCTGCCCGACGTCGGGCCGATCGTGGAGTTTATCCGCGCGAATTCGGCAAACTAAGCCGGGATGTTCAACGCCGATTCGTTTTATCGGGAAGCAGCCGTCCGGGAAAGATCGGACGGCTATTTTTTTTCGTCATGATGTGCGAAATTCGTCTGCCGAAAAATCGTAACGGACCGTAGCGACGTTAATTGTTAATTTCCCGGCTATTTCCCGTTGTAACGGACTGCATGGGCGTTATTTGGATTTTATTGAGGCAAAGAGAGGCGATTTGAAGCGAATAACGTCCGCTCGGTCCGTTAAATTAAAGCGAACCCCGGATTGAAGCAAATAAGGTCTCTGGAGTCCGTTGGAGCGATGCGCGTTTCCGTTCCAGAGCCCCCCTATTGCAGACTTGAGCCCGAATCCCTTGCACATCATTTTAAATTCTGCATATTAAATTTTACACAAATCAGTGTACAACCTGCGTTTTGCGATAACATTCCCCTGTTAAACTTCCAACGAACGAACTGTGAAATTGGGAGGGATCAGGTTGAAAAAGAGAAGTCAAACGGTAGTTTCATGGTGGATGGCCGCGTCGATCGCGGTTGGATTGGTCGGACCTGCAGGGGGAGCAGCCGCCGAGGGGATTGACGAGAAAGCGAAGGAGGCTGCCGCAGCGTCAGCGAACACTTCCACTCATGGAGCAATCCAAGCCAAGGCCGAGAGTATGGATCCGCTGCAAATCGATAAAATCGCCTCCTATTCCGTCGGAACCACGAACGAAGACGGCGGGGTCGCCGAAATCGTGAAATACAACAAGGACAACGGCAAGTTTTACCTCGTCAACGGCTCGTCCGAGCCGCCCAGCATCGATATCGTTCCGCTGAAGGCGGAAGGACAGCTGAAAAAGGAAAAAACGGTCGACATTAAGACGATGGCGGAGCAGCAGTCCGGATTCAAATTCGGCGATTTGACCAGCATCGACATCAACACGAAGACCAAGCAAATCGCCGCTGCCGTGCAGGAGGCCGATGCGAATAAAGCCGGCAAAATCCTCATTCTCGATTATGACGGCAAGCTGCTGAAGGAATATCAAACGGGCGTACAGCCGGACATGGTCAAATATACGTCGGACGGCCGCTACATCCTGACCGCCGACGAGGGCGAGCCCCGCAAGAAGGGCACCGACCCCGAAGGCAGCGTCACGATCGTGGATGCCGGTTCGGGCCGAGTGACGCACGTGAAGTTCGACGATCCTTCCGTGATCGACGACAAGGTGCATATTCGCGGGGCCGCAAACGACGAAGGACAAATTACCGGGAGCGGCTCGAAGGCCGAGGCCAAAACCGATCTGGAGCCGGAATATATCGCGCTGTCGAGCGGCGAGAAGACGGCTTACGTATCCCTGCAGGAAGCGAATGCGATTGCCGCAATCGATATCGCGGCCGGGAAGGTGACCTCCGTCAAAGGGCTGGGCTTCAAGGATCTGAGCGATCCGCGCAATGCCCTTGATCTCGTCGAGGACGGGGAAATCCGCCTCGAGAACGTGCCGTTCCTGGGCATGTACATGCCGGACGGGATCGATACCTACACGGTGGGCGGAACTACGTATGTGCTGACCGCCAATGAAGGCGATGCCACCGAATGGGACGGCCGGGTGAACGTGACGAAGCTTGAAGACCAGGCGGATTTGAATCCCGGCTCGAAAGCCGGACTCTTTTTGAAGGAGAAAGGTTCCGAGTATGCGGACGTGGAAACGGTCGGCGATATGGGACCGGATGGCGTGTATCTGTACGGTGCCCGCTCCTTCTCGATCTGGAACGCCGCCGATATGAAGCAGGTTTTTGACAGCGGCAACGACTTTGAGCGGATCACGGCCGAACGGCTGCCGGATGATTTCAACTCCAACCATAGCAAAGCGAACAAGGACAAACGGAGTCCGAAAAAAGGGCCGGAGCCCGAATACGTTACCGTGGGTCAAGTAGGCGAGAAAACATACGCATTTACAGGTTTGGAACGGGTTGGCGGAGTCATGGCTTACGATGTAACCGACCCGACGCGCCCGATTTTCGCCGGTTATGCCAATACGCGCGATTTTGCCAAAGGCATGGACACGGACACCGGACCGGAAGGGCTGGAATTCATTCCGGCCGCGGAAAGCCCGACCGGCCAGCCGCTGCTGCTCGTCGCCAATGAAGTGAGCGGCACGGTCGCCGTCCTGGAGCTTAAAGAGGCGAAGGCGCCAGCTGCCGGCGAGACCTGGAAATTGACCGTCATGCACACCAACGATACGCATGCGCACTTGGCCGACGTGGCCAGACGCGCGGCGCTGGTGAAGCAGGTTCGCGCCGAAGGCGGCGCCAGCTTGCTGCTGGATGCGGGGGACGTGTTCTCCGGGGATTTGTATTTTACCAAATGGTTTGGACTTGCGGACCTTGCCTTCATGAATAGGATGGGATACGACGCGATGACTTTCGGCAACCACGAATTTGATCAGGGCACGGGGGTGTTGGCGGACTTCGTGAAAAAAGCGCAGTTCCCGCTCGTCAGCTCCAACATCGATTTCAGCAAGGACAGCCAAATCGCGCCGTTGTTGAAATCGCCGGCCACTCTCGATGCCAGCGGTCCGAAAACGGCGGCGCGCGCGGGCGTGTACCCTTACGTCGTCCTTGACGTTGACGGACATCGGGTCGGGGTGTTCGGCTTGACGACCGAAGATACGGCCGAAACGTCGAGTCCCGGGAAAAACGTGAAGTTCAACGATGCCGCAAAATCCGCCGCCGCGACCGTTTTGGCGATGGAGAAGGAAGGGTTGGACATCCTTATCGGCCTGTCGCATCTCGGCTATGCGCGCGATCAGAAGCTTGCCGCCGAGGTCGAGGGGATCGATTTGATCGTCGGCGGGCATACCCATACGAAGCTGGATGCGCCGGAAATCGTAACGGACAACGTGCATCGCACGCCGACTGCGATCGTGCAGGCGAATGAATGGGGCAAATTCCTCGGCCGCGTCGATCTCGTGTTCGACGAGCAAGGCGTACTGCTGACGGGGGCCGGACAAACGACCGGCAGCTTGATCGCGGTCGATCCGGAGAAAGTGGCGGAGGATGCGGACGCCAAAAAAATGCTGGATCCTTACAACGCCGAGCTGGAGGAATTGAAGAAGCAGGTGGTCGGAAACGCAGGGATCGTACTGGATGGCGTACGCGAAAACGTGCGTTCCAAAGAGACGAACCTCGGCAACCTGATCGCCGACGGCATGCTGGCCAAGGCGAAGCAGTTGAAGGAAGCCGACGTGGCGCTCATGAACGGCGGCGGCATTCGCGCTCCGATCGTTGAAGGCGAAATCACGATGGGCGAGCTGAGAACGGTCATGCCGTTCGGCAACACGCTTTACGTATTGGACGTTACCGGACAACAGCTGAAAGCGGGGTTGGAGAACGGCATCGGCGGCGCCAAATCCGCTGACCTGCCGGGCAAATTCCCGCAAGTCGCCGGGATGCGGTTCAAGTGGGACCCGGCGCAGCCGGAAGGCAACCGGGTATACGACGTGCAAATCAAGCAAGGGGAATCTTACGTGCCGCTGGATTCGGCGGCGACCTATCGCCTGGCGACCAACAGCTTTGTGGCGACGGGAGGCGACGGTTATGCGTCCTTTGCCGAAGCGATCGAGCAAGGGGCTTATCATGAGGATCTGGGATATCCGGATTACGAGATTTTTATCGAGCATGTCAAGAGCTTGGGAGGAACCGTCGCTCCTGCTGTAGAACAACGCATCGTCGAGCAGTCTAAGCTTGCAGGCGAAAGCGCCGACGGCGGCGAAAATGCGCCGAAATATGCCGACCTTGAAGGACATTGGGCGGAGCAAGCGGTCGATATGCTGGGCGATAAGCTACAACCGGGCGGAGTCGAGAACAACCGTTTCGCCCCTGCTCAAGAAATGACGGGAGCGGAATTTATAGCGATGCTCGTCAAAGGACTGGGGCTTGCGCCTGATGAGGCGGCCAATCCGTTCGAAGAGATGAGCGGCGAAGATGCCGGGGCCATCGGAGCCGCGGTGAAGGCGGGGATCATCGATGCCGCCGCCCAAGAGCGGCTGGTTCCGAACGAAAGCCTGTCCCGGTCGGAGATGGCCGGGATGATCGCGAGGACTCTGCGGAACGGGGATGCCGTCACGGCCAATGGCGCCGCGGGGACGTCCGCATCGCCGAGCGGGTTCACGGATCAGGCGAAGATTCCGGACTGGGCGTCGGCCGATATCGCCTGGCTGGCCGTTCGCGGGATCGTCCAAGGCGACCCGCACGGCGCCTTCGGTCCGGCCGATACCGTGACGCGCGGCCAAGCGGCCATCGTTCTGATGCGGACCCTGCAAGCGCAGGGAATCCTAAAATAGAATAGAGCAGGGAGAGTTAAACAACAGGACGCTGCGGGCCAAGGCTTGCGGCGTCCTTTGCTTTTACTTCACGAATTGCGATACGGCGAATACCGCCGGCGAATTCCAGTAAATCGTCACTTCGTTGCCGGCATAGCTGAGCTCGTGGTCGATGAAGCATTGCGCCGGCGCCTTGCCCTGCAAATGCTCCATCATATAGTCGTCGTTCAGATTGCGGTTAGGCCCGCCGGACACGAGGCCCGGAACGGACGCCTCCACGCCGTCCCCGACGGACGGGCGATGGTGCAGGCACCGGACCGGACGGTCGCCGAAGCCGGACACATAGCTGGTATCCAGCACGTTGCGGCCCATCAGATAATGAATATGTTCCAGCGCCAGCTCCCGGTAGCGAGACTCTTCGGAAAGCCGTCCGGCGATCAGCAGAAGCATGGCGTTGTTCATAAGCACCATATTGCTTCCCCAAATGTAATCCTCCGGCCGCAGCGACGTAAGATAACCATCTTCGGCGCAGCGGCGGGCCAGCCGTTCGGCTTCCTCGAGCAGCTCTTGCCGCAGCGAGCCGTGCAGTGCTGCATCCGTTTTGGCGCTATCGCCGAACAGGTAAGCGATCGTGCCGTACCCGCCCATATCGGCCCAACCCAGCTCGCATTTGCCGAAAGGCAGGGCCGCCAGCCTGCGAAAGGCTTCGTGGTACTTCGCTTCGCCCGTTGCGCGGAACAGCTCGGCGGCGGCCCAGTAACGTTCGTCGAGGTCGCTGGCGTCGCCGTATTCGCCCGTGCCGACGTCGGCCGGGTTTTGGAAGCCGGGCCCATCCGGATGGGCGGGGGTACGCTCCAGCCATAGCCAGGCGCGCCGCGCCGAATCCAGGCAGCGGCCCGCAAAGGCTTCGTCGAACGGCCGGTAAATCCGCGCCGCCAGCGCCATGACTCCGGCCAGACAGCCGGTCGCCGCAGCGGAAACGGGCAGGAAATACAATTCCGCCAGGTCATCCTCCGGCATGACGTCCAGCGCCGGGAATCGCTTGGTCGTCAGTTTGTGGAACGCGCCGCCCGAGCGCGGGTCCTGCATTTTGAACAGCCATTCCAGCTCATAGCGGCATTCGTGCAGCACATCCGGCATCCGGCCGTCGCTTTCCGGCAGCGGCACGGATCTTGCGAACGCCCGCGGGTTCGCCTCGTAGGCCAGCAGCAGATCGGCGACCGCCTTGGCCCCCGGGCCGGTGTATTTGCCGTAATCGCCGGCATCATGCCAGCCGCCGCGGCTGTCCAGCCTTAGGGAAGGATCGTCGTATACGATGCCCTCGGCGGTATGACAGGCAGGATGCTTCCAAGGTCCGGCGAACCGCTCGTTCAACTCCATCCCGCAGCGGAAGAAATAGAACGCCTTCAGCAGTCCCTGCTGCAAATCGGCATACGGATCGTCGCCGACCGCAAACGCCGCCGAGCTTTCGCCGTTCAGGCAAATCCGGTATGTCCCCGGCGTTCCCAATTCGCTGAAATCGCCCCGGCAGACCGCAGCTCCGGCCGCTTCGTCCTGCGCGGCGGCGCTGGTCGTTCCCCGGTAGACTACGTCTCCCGTTGCCGTATCGACGATTTCAAATTCCCCGCCGGAGCCTGCTGCTACGAAGGTTTTCGCGGCTTCCGCCGGATAACCCAGCTGATTGACGGCGATGCGGCGGCGTAAAGGCATTAGGCGGGACGGTGTTTGTTCCATATCATATCCCTCTTTTCCAAATCCAAAGTAATCGCTTTCAATAATTGTCGGCTTTCGCGTTGACTTCTCTCTTATACTTGCATGTTCCCGAAAGAATAACAATACGAAAATCTAATGATCGATCGTCAAAATTTTCCGTTTCGATCGTTCGGAGAACTGTCACAAACACCGGGAGTTTCTGACAATCGGCGGCAATCCTATCGACTCTTCTATAGTAGTATGGTATCATGAGACTCTGATAACGTATTAACGAACTAAAGCATACGGCATCCGAAAGCGTTGCTGGCAAAAATGGGGGAGAGAACATCATGAAAGTAAACAAAATCGCATGGATCAGTCTGGTCTTGGGACTGCTGCTGGCCGTGTTGGCCGGCTGCTCCGGCTCCGGTTCCGGCAAGGACGATAACAAGCTGGTCATCGGGATTGACGATAAATTCGCGCCGATGGGCTTCCGCGACGAAAATAATGAAATTGTCGGCTTCGACATTGATTACGCCAAGGCGGCTGCGGAGAAAATGGGCATGGAGGTCACTTTCCAGCCGATCGACTGGTCGGCCAAGGAGTCCGAGCTGAACAGCGGGCGGATCGACCTGATTTGGAACGGGTACACCATTACCGAAGAGCGGAAGGGCAAGGTGCTCTTTACGAAGCCTTATTTGAAAAATAGCCAGGTCATCGTCACGCTGGCGGATTCGGAAATAGGCGGACTAAGCGATCTGGCCGGCAAAGCGGTGGGCCTGCAGTCGCTGTCTTCCGCGGCGGACGCTTTAAACGCGGCGCCGATCAAGGACGAAATCAAATCGGTGTCCGAATTTCCGGATAATGTTCTCGCGCTTACCGATCTGAAAACGAAACGGCTGGATGCGGTCGTGATCGACGAGGTTGTAGCGAGATACTACATGGCGAAAGAAGAAGGGACGTTCAAGCTGTTGGACGAATCGTTGGCCCCGGAAGAATACGGGATCGGCGTGAAGAAAGGCAACGAAGCGCTGCTGGACAAGCTGCAAAAGGCGCTCGGCGAATTGAACGAGGACGGAACGGCATCGAGCATCTCGCAGAAGTGGTTCGGCGAGGATAAAGTGTTGAAGTAAGAGCAAGCAAAAACCGGATGGCTTAGGAATCCGGTTTTTTGCTGGCTTAGCGGGGACTAACCCGCCAATCTAAGATATACCTGAGGAGAAGCGACAATGAGTCTGGGTTATGTATGGAGTATTTTGGGACCGATGCTGGAAGGGACGCAAACGACGATTTGGCTGTTTATGCTGGCGATCGTGACGTCGATTCCGCTTGGTTTTGCCTTTACGTTCATGGTTCGCAGCCGAATCAAGCCGGTGGCTTGGCTGGCGGGCGGCTATATTTACGTCATGCGCGGGACGCCGCTGCTGTTGCAGATGCTGTTCTTCTGCTTTGGGCTGCCCGTCATTCCGGTCATCGGCGAATATCTCGTGATGGACCGGTTCGTTGCGGCCTGCCTGGCGTTTACGCTGAATTACGCGGCCTACTTCGCCGAAATCTTCCGCGGGGGGCTGCTGGCGATCGATAAAGGGCAATACGAAGCGGCCAAGGTGCTGGGCCTCAGCCGGTGGCAAACGACGACGCGGATCGTGCTGCCGCAGATGCTGCGGATCGCGTTGCCCGCCGTTTCGAACGAATCGATTACGCTGGTTAAGGATACGGCACTGCTGTATGCCGTTGCCGTTCCGGAGCTACTGCATTTCGCCCAAACCGCGGTGAACCGGGATTTTACGATCATGCCGTTCGTGGTGGCCGGAATCATTTATTTGCTGATGACGCTGGTGCTGACGCTGCTGTTCAAGGCGCTGGAGCGAAAGTTCAAATTCGAGTAGGGGTAGAGGGCTGGATGAAATGAATAAAGAAATCGTGGAAGTGACGCATCTGAAGAAATCGTTCGGCGACCTGGAGGTACTGAAAAACGTCTCCTTCACCGTAAATACCAGCGAGGTCGTGGCCGTCATCGGTCCGTCCGGTTCCGGCAAAAGCACGATGCTGCGCAGCCTGGCCCATCTGGAAGAGGTGGACGGGGGCAGCATCCGGATCGGAAGCGAATATCTGGTCCGGGACGGGATTTATGCCGGCGGTGCCAAAATCCGCGGGATCACCGCCCGAATGGGCATGGTGTTCCAGCACTTCAACCTGTTTCCGCATCTTACAGTGCGCAGGAACCTGGAATTGGCCCCCAAGCTGGTCAAAGGGCTTCCGGCGGCGGACATCCGCGCCAAAGCGTCCGAGCTGCTGGAGAAGGTCGGGCTGTCGGATAAAGCCGACGTTTACCCGTCCAACCTGTCCGGCGGGCAAAAACAGCGGGTCGCCATCGCCCGGGCGCTGATGATGAGCCCCGAATTGCTGCTGTTCGACGAGCCGACCTCGGCGCTCGACCCCGAGCTGACGGGGGAGGTGCTGCAGGTCATGAAGCAGCTGGCCGAAGAGCGGATGACGATGATCGTCGTCACGCATGAGATGGGGTTTGCGCGGGAGGTGGCCGACCGCGTGATGTTTATGGCGGACGGCGAGTTTATCGAGTCGGGCCGGCCGGAGCAGCTGCTCGGCAACCCGCAGCATGAGCGGACGCGGGCTTTTTTGCAGCGGGTGCTGTAGCCAATATGAAACGGCGGCAAGCCGAGAGTCCCATCGGGAATCCCGGCGATGCCGCCGTTTCGTTTATTTTGCCGTATACACGCCTTCCTCGTAAACCAACGTGTAGATCATGCCTGCGTCGGTTAACACGGCCTGTTCGATGTCATCCTTCACCAGGCGCCGATGGCTTCCGTCCGTTTCGATTTTGTAAATCCCGGGCTCATAGCCGCGGGAGACGTAATAGATGCCGGTAGCGCCTGCCTCGAAGAGCAGATCGCCGGACTTTCCGGCGGGCAAGCGTCCGAGGTTCGTTTCCCGGCCTTTGGCCGGATCGTATTGATAGAGCGAAGCAGCTCCGCCGTCTTCCGCCGCATAGTAGAACAAGCCCTTAAAGTGAACGATCCGGGAGATTTTGCGCTGCGCCGCGGTTTCGGGGCTGCTTCCGTCCAAGCCGGCCCGCATCAAGTTTCCCGTTTGCGGATCGAGATAATAAATTTGTTGATTCGCCAGCCAGAACCGGGTGGCGTCAGCGATTAACTTCACGTGCTTCCGCCCGGTTAGGCTGATCTTGTACACGGCCCCATTATCGTTCGGATTATTGTCTTCGAAGCCCGTCGCATACAGAGAGCCGTCCTTCAGGTAGAGCGTTGGATCGGAAGTATAACCAACTCCGCCCTGGCCATCCATGGACCGGACGATGCCGTAGGCAAAACCGGGTTCCCCGAGCGGCGTCTCCGTACCCGTGCTTGAATCGACGCGGAACAGGTTATTTGCCGGGCCGCTCATGAACTGGAAGTCGGTGTAATAAAGCTGCTCCTTGTCTTTGGCCAGGCCAACGACGCTTTTGGCGGATAATGCCTTTTGCAGCGCGTCATTCTTGACCCGGTACAGGGTATCGCCCCCCATCGTGTTGTCTCCGGTATGAAGATTGACGTACAGCTCGCCGTCGATGTTCCGCACGTCCGCAAGCCAGCCGTCCTCCGGGCGCCACTGCCCGAGCGGGGAAATCTTCCGCGCTTGCTGTTTCGTCAAGCTGTAAGCATAAAGAGCGGATTGACCGTTCACCGTCGAGACGTAATAAAGATCCTCCCCGATGACCTTGGACGAATGGAATACGGGAGTACCCGGGACTTGGATCCGGCTTTCTTTTTTTCCTGCGGTTTTTCGGTATAACTGTTCCGAAGATCCGTTGTCGCTATAGACGGTTATTACGTAATACGCGTCATTTCCGTACTGAGTTAACGGAGTAGCCGTTTTCTCGTAATCCACCCGCTTGCGGCGATCGGTCAGTTGCGATTTGACGGCATCCTTTACCGCCAGCGTTCGCGGATGCTTCAGGTCGATCGCCCCGTCGCCGATGAGGATCAAGCCGTCCAGCCAGTCGATATTTTTGCCGAGCGCCACGGCCGCATCCCTTAAGGGGAGCATGACGCGCCCGCCTACTTTTTGCGGGGGAACCTCGAGTTGGACGGATTTGCCATTGACCAGCATCGTTTTGCTGTCGACTTTAAACTTGACTGACTTTTTCAGCGGGACGTTTTGGATAAGCACGTCGTTGGGAGTTTTCGCGTTCCAGACGACGTCCCAATAGCCTTGATTCTTGTCGGCCGTATGCTCGGCCAAATACCCCATCAACCGGATCGGTACCAGAACGCGCCCGTTTCTCTGTACGATTTCGTAATCTCCGCCGAGGTCGGCCTTTTGTCCCTGGAGGTAAGCTTTGCTCTGATAATCGTAAGGAATGATCGCCAATTGGCTGAATGCCTCTTCCAGGGACTTGCCGTTTGCCCCCGCGCTGCCGGCTTCCGCTTTGGCGTAAGCCGCGGTTGTTCCCAGCCAGAAACATGCCGCCAGCAGCAGCGGGATGATTTTGTTTCTCATGGAAAAATCCCCTTTCGATACCATGCCGCGATGGTTCTACAATGAGAAAGACGCTTCCGGCTTCGAAAAGTTGCTGCCCGGAAGGAATCCGCGATCTGGTCGGTGAAGGAACCGCAAGGCAACTGGCGGGGCAAAGGCGGGAAACAGGTCGGGCTTTTTTGCGCGCGGTGTTGTAGAATCAAGGATATTGACACCTTTTTTTACCGGCAGGATGGAGGGTTTATCAAATGATGGAAGGTTATGCTTCCGCAACCGTCGTTTCGACGGCTTGCAACTATATCATGGAGCGAGAGGACAAGTTCACGCATACCTATCGGACGTATTTGAAAGTACGGGAACACGGTCCGTTGGAGCTCCGGCTTTGGCATAGCAATGGGGTCGATTCCACCTGGGATACCGGTACGGTCGCTCAGGCCGGGCAGCTTGGCGGGGCGTGGAAGATCGAGGCCGCTTATGTGGCGGACGGCGGTACGGCTGCGGATGGTTCGGTCGTGTTCGGCTCGCAGGTCCATGTTACGTTTAACGGCAGCGAAACGAAACCGGTCGCGCCGGGGGAGACGTTTTGGAGCGATCCGGTTTCCCTCGACCTCCCGGAAGGGCATGATATAGCTTTCACTTGGACGATTTCGACAGACTCAGGCGGTAAAACGGTACCCTACAACACCGAACAAATGCTGGTCACGGCGTATGATGCATCGGGGAATCAGGCTTGGTCGGAGACGAACAAGGGCTTTGCTCCCTCGGAGAACCTGCTGGTGCTGCCGGCATTTATCGGCTATGCCAAGCCGGTTCGGCAGCGACTGCTGTTCCTCGGCGATTCGATTACTCAAGGCGTGAGAACGCGCAAGGACGGTTACGAATACTGGGTGGCGCGGATCGCCGAAGGGCTGGGGACCGATTACGGCGTGTGGAACCTCGGGTCCGGCTGGGCGAGAACCTATGACGCCTCGGCGGATGCCTCCTGGTTGAACAAGGTGAAACTTGGTCAGGTTCCCGGCAAGGGGACCCAGGTTGTATTGGCGCTGGGCGTAAACGATATCGACATCGGCGCACGAAGCGCGGAGCAACTGACGGCCGATCTTGAAACGGTCATTTCGCTGTTGCGGCAGAACGACCGCTCCGCCGAAATCATCCTGTTTACGGTGCCGCCGTTTAACTTCAGCGGCGAGCGGGAGCACGTATGGCGCCGGGTCAACGACGCGATCCGCTCCGGGGCCTTGCCGGGCGTCGACCGCGTGTTCGACATGGCGGCTTTGCTCTCGCAGCCGCAGCCTGACGAGCACCGGCTGCGTCCGGAATATATGAGCCCCGGCGACGATCCCCATCCGAACGGGGCGGCCGGGAGAACGGTGGCCGATGCCTTCCTGGCCTGGTATCCGGGGAGGGGTTCATAGCTGCCGTAAGCCCGTCTTTTCATCCCCGCCTATCTCTTGTATGATGAACATGTACCGGGGAGGCGCTCAGCCTCTCCTCCCCAGGATCGGCATGAATATGATCCCTAAGGCGGCTCGTCTGCCGCCAGGGTTACAGGAGATATGTATCTATGGCACAATCTGTACCCGTTCACCTAACAGTTTCATCCGAGGCTCGTTTGAACGTCGGGATATTCGCTCATGTCGACGCCGGCAAAACGACGACCACAGAGCACATTTTATTCGAAAGCGGCCGCATTCGCACGCTGGGAAGCGTCGATGCCGGGACGGCGCTGACCGATTCGCTGGAGGTCGAGCGTCAGCGAGGCATTTCCGTACGCTCGGCTATGACTTCGTTCGCTTGGAAAGGAGTCCAGGTGAACCTGGTCGATACCCCCGGACACGTCGACTTCCTGTCCGAAGTGGAGCGCTCACTGCGCGTGATGGACTGCGCGGTGCTGGTGGTCTCGGCCGTGGAGGGCGTGCAGGCGCAGACGGAGATGATTTGGAACGCGCTGGCCAAGCTGCGCGTTCCAACGCTGCTGTTCGTCAACAAAATGGACCGCGTCGGGGCCGACCCTGACGCGGTTCTGGTACAGGCGCGCAGCTATTTGTCCGCCGATATCGTTCCGGTCCAGCACCCTTTGGGGAAGGAGCAGGAATTTCTTGGCGCGGCCGATCTGTGGCAGCCTGAACCGATGGAGGGAGACGCCAAGACCGGTGAAAGCCCTGAGGCCGAGGCGATCCAAGCGGCTCGGGGCCAACTGCTCGAAGCTTTGGCCGAGCGCGATGAACCGCTGCTGGAGGAGTACTTGAGCGGAGAGGCGATCGCGCCGGAACGTTGGGAGAGCTGCGCCGCGGAGCTGGCCCGTTCCGCCCGGCTGTATCCGCTGCTCTACGGCTCCGCCGCGAAGGGCATCGGCATCGCTGCGCTGCTCGACGCGATGCTCCGCTACTTTCCTCATGCCGGCGGCGATGCCGATGCGCCGTTGTCCGGGGTCGTCTTCAAGATCGAACGCGACAAGGCGATGGGGCGGATGGCGTATGTCCGTCTGTATCAAGGAAGCATCCGTAACCGCGATACTGTGTTCAATCACACACAGAACATTAACGAAAAGGTTACGCAAATCCGTAAAATCGACGGAACGCGCTCCGAGGATATCGGGCTGCTGCGCGCCGGCGATATCGCCGCCGTTTGCGGGATGTCGCATGCGCGCATCGGCGATGTATTGGGGCGGCCGGAGGCGGTCCCGGCGGAGGCCAAGCTGGCGGTGCCGCTGCTCACCGTGCGGGCCCGCCCCGCGGACGAAGCGGATTACCAGGCCATGGTCCATGCCCTGCAGGAGCTGTCCGACGAGGATCCGCTGCTGGAAGTGCAGTGGCTGCAGGAGGAGCGCGAGCTGCACGTGAAGGTGATGGGCCCGATTCAGCTGGAGATCCTCGGCAGCGTGCTGGAGTCGCGGTATAGGCTGCAGGTGACCTTCGGCCAGCCGTCGGTCATTTATAAAGAGACGCCCAAGCAAGCGGGCGAAGGTTTCATTGCTTATACGATGCCAAAGCCCTGCTGGGCGATTCTGCGCTTCCGTATCGAGCCGGGGCCGCGCGGCAGCGGGCTCGTTTACGAGGCGTACGTCCGAGACGAAGACCTGCTGCCGCAGTATCGGAACGAGGTGGAGCGCCGCATTCCGGAGGCGCTGCAGCAAGGGCTGTACGGCTGGGAGGTTACCGATTTGCAGGTGACGTTAACCTACGGCCAGCATCATGTTTGGCATACCCATCCGCTCGACTTCGCCGTGGCCACGCCGATGGGCATTATGGACGGGCTGGCGAACGTCGGAACCTCTCTATTGGAGCCGATGCTGGCGGTGCGCATCGTCGTGCCCGAGGAAAACGCCGGCCGGGTGATGAACGATCTCGTGCAGATGCGCGGCAGCTTCGAGCCGCCGGTGCTGCAGGGGGAGCGAGTGATCATCGAGGGCAGAGTGCCGGTGGCGACCTCGTTAAACTACCCGGTTGAGCTAAGCTCGTACACCAAGGGGCGCAGCACCATCGCTACCTCCTTTGCCGGCTACGAGTCTTGCCCGCCGGACGTGAAAGCCGAACGCACCCGCCGGGGCGTAAATCCGCTGGACCAGGCGAAGTACATCTTGAGCGTACGAAAGGCTTTGCAGGGGTAGCGACGGAGGAAGGCCCCGCCAGTCCGTTAGTCAAAATGGTTGCCGAAATGCTTCATCGCAAAAGAACAGTGAATGCGCACCGGCATCGTGCGGAACATGTCGTGCCACGCTGTTCTTTTCCATTCCGCATAACTCATTTGGTTGCGCACGTATTGGCCCAGACCGATGCTGTCGACTCGGTTCTTCTGCATGATCTTCACGATGCGATCCGCTTCCGTCACGATCCGCTCGCTGATCATTTTCTCGACTTTCCTTCGATCCGCAGTGCTCAGCTTCAGTCCGCCCAGATATTCCTCGACGCCCCCTTCCACCTTTAAATAAATATCCGCTTCGTATAGTCCTTCCTTATTTTTTGTCACTTTGATTTTGCGTTTGTTTCTTACTGCCCGAAAAGCGATGGATCTCATATCGGGATTGTCGGATGTAATGGTAAATTCGCCCTGCGTCAAGTTTTGATACATCAGCGAAAAAAAGAATACATCGCTCCAGGGGAGCTTCGTAATCATGCGATCGTTCCGGAACAAGGCGATCCCGCTGATCGAAAGATCCTTCTCTTGCTCATGAATCATCGTTGCGATCGGATCTTGTCCATCATCGTAATAATCGCGGAAGAACTGATGAAGCTTGGTGCGGGGATAACTTTGCTTCGCGAACTCTTTTTGCAGCAGCTTGTTCAAATAGTTGGCTGTTTTCGTATGCCGGGGGTACTCCTGGCTGATGACCTCCCCGGCATCGCCTTCAACGATGACGATGGTCACCCGCGGAGAGATGCTTGGGTCGCGATAGAACGTGTCCATATACCTCCACAAGCCTTTGCGGGCCAGATCCTCGCCGAACATGAGCGTGCGTATTTGCCCGCTGGCCAAGATGCGGCTGGTTCGCAGCGACAGTTCTTTTTTGGCATCCTTAGGGCTGTCGGACACGGTTGACAGCAGCTCGTCGGTGGTCTTCCCGTTTTTGGCGTATTGGGAGACCAGCGGAACGCTGATCGTTACCCTTAATCGGTCGCCGGGCGCCGTATCCATGGCTTCCATTTCGATGTAACCGATTTTCTCGAGCTCCCGCTGATCCTGACTGCAGCCGGCGATGAATAGACCGAAGCAGACGCAGGCAAGCCAGGTCCGTTTAGGCATGTTTTTTACTCCTCCTTTGGAAAAGCAGCAGGATAATCAACAGCAGCGGAAAGGCGACGGAGAAGCCCAGTTGGAAGATCGAAAACAGGCGGAACCAGCCTTCGACCTTGATCAGCGTTTCTGGAATCGAAGCAGTGAAGATGGTGATTACCATGGTGCAGAAGACAAGCAGCTTCCAGGGAATCCGGCGGAAAATCCGGGAAAGCACGGACTGGCTCGCCCAATAGTACATCGCGGCGGTGTGGAGAATCGAAAACAAAAACACGCTGTACAAAAAGTTTTGCAGCCGCTCCACGAACGGAAAGCGTATGTAGGAGAACATATCAAGCAGTGGAAAAGCCAGATGGCTAAGTTCCTGAACGTTAAAAAAGCCAAAGCCTAGGATGGTGGCCAGTAAATAAATTGCCATCGTAATGCCGTTTCCGAGATGAATGTATTTTAGCCATTTTTTGCCCGGCTCCGCATACGGAAACAGGAACAGGGTCAGCTCATATCCCATATACGCTCCATACACCCGCAAGAAGCCTTCCTTCATGTCCGTCCCGCCCTCAAACATGAACGACGTGAGGCGGACCAGATCAAACTCCTGGGTAAAGTAGATCGCAAGCGGGAGCAGCGACAGCAGGAAAAACGAAAACAGGACGTTGGCTTTGGACATCGTATAGATTCCTTTGGCGACGTATAAAAAGACAAGCAAATCCACGAAAAACTTCAGCAGCATGTCCGACGTCGACGGGAAAATAAGCAGCTGATAAATCAAGACATACTGCTTGACGACCAGGCAGCCGATCATACTGAATATGCCCCAAAGGAGAAGATACAACGGATACAGGATTAACCGGGGCAGCGAGGATTGGAGAATGTCGAACACCGACCGTCCGCCTCCCAATCGGTGTACCGCCGAGATCAGCATGATATTGAGAGTGACGAACAGAAAGACCGGAAACAAAGCAAGCCACCCGTTGGTCCCGAAATAATGGGCAGTCAGCCGAGGCAGGGTGAACACGATGACTCCGCTTTGGGTGTTAAACACCATGAGCGCGATATGGAAACGATGCAGTTTCTCCTGTTCCAAGCCAGTCACCTATTTCTTCATTTTGTTGGTTTGCGGGTTTGGGGTCCGGGATTGCGTCGGGCGTTTGCTCATCATCCAGAAAGGACCGCGAATAAATGTATCCTTCCAGTCGGTCGGTTTAACGGGAGCTGCGGGCAGGGTATACGGTGCCCCCAAGCTGGTCAGCTTGGACAGGTGAATGATGACCAGGGCAATCCCGAACATAAATCCGAAGTTTCCGAGCATCCCAGATAAAATAATCAGCCCGAACCGGATAATCCGAATTGAGCCGCTCATCGTGTAGCTGGGAATGACGAACGAGGCGATGGCCGACATCGCCACGGCAATGATCAAAATATTGCTGGTAAACCCGGCTTCCACCGCCGCCGTTCCGATCACGATACCGCCGACGATCCCGATCGTTTGCCCGATTTTGGTCGGGAGTCTGGCCCCCGCCTCACGCAACAGCTCCAGCGTAGTTTCCATGAGTAAGGCCTCCAGGATCGGCGGGAAGGGGACGCGGCTGCGCGATTCGGTTAACGAAGCAAGCAGATTTTGCGGGATCATTTCATAATGGTACGTTGTAACGGCAACATACATCGATGTCAGGCTAAGCGTAAGCACAAAGGCGATATACCGCATGATCCGCAGAAACGTCCCTACGGCCCAGCGGCTGTAATAATCGTCCGGCGAGGTGAAAAATTCGAATACCGACGTGGGTCCGATGATCGCGGAAGGACTTTGGTCCATAATGGCGACGACCCGGCCTTCGTTCAATTTGGACATGGCCACGTCGGGACGTTCCGAGGTCAGGAACAGCGGGAAAATCGTCGACGGATAATCCTCGATCATTTGTTCGAACATGCTTCCGTCGAAAACCCCGCTATATTCAATGGCTCGTATTCGCTCCGACATCCGGTTCACGAAGTTCATATTGGCAATTCCGTCGATGTACAGCACGCAAACCTTCGTTTTGAATACTTCTCCGACCTCGAACTGTTTGATTTTCAACCTATTGCTCTTGACTCTGCGGCGAATGATTGAGATATTGGTATCCAGCGATTCATTAAAAGCGTCATGGGGGCCGATGATTGCCGATTCCGTTTGCGACTGCTCAATGGCCCGCTTTTCCGGTCCGTACACGGGAATCAGATAAACGCCTTGCGGTACGAAGAGGGCGGCATCTCCATCCAAAATGCCGCGGACGACCGCTTTCGGATCGCGCTCCCGTTTGAATTGGGACTGATTCAAGAGCGAGCCCAACTCTTCCAGCCGGATATTTTCCAGCGGGGTCACTACGTCACGGTCGAACTTTTGTTTATCGATCAGGTGGTCGAAATACAGAAGATCGGCCTGGAGAACCGGGTAAGTCCGATGCGTCAGATCCGAGCAGTCCCGGAATTCTCCCAGCACGTTATTCAGCGTCAGCGGGCCGGAAGCTTGGGGATCATTGACGTCAGGCTGCGGGGGCTTCTGTTTGGCGAGCGTTAAGAGGGATTTAAAAAGATGGAATAACACGCGAAAATTCCTCCTGCCGAGGTAGTTTCTTCTATTGTGCGTAATTATGGGCGAACTATGCAGACGGAGGGAAGGGGCACTCCTGCGGGAGTGCAGGACAAAAAGCCGCTGAGGGGGTCAGCGGCTTAATACGGATGTTGCAAACGGACTTGTTAGCGGTATTTTATGGCCTTATTTCAGTTATATTGCCACTTTTCGCAGTAATAGCGGTATTTATTGGCTCTATTTCTACGGAGAACCTGTAAAACCGCTTGTTTCTACATAGGCGTTGCATTAAACCCAACAAGATACCCGATGTGCATAAAGGCAGGCCAAGGCGTGGCGGTCAATAGGGTTCGAGTCTTGTTGTCTCTGCATGCTGCTTTGCACGATTATCCCTTTCGTTAAGGGAGTAAA
>NZ_JBNYYG010000069.1:0-29989 GCF_050565405.1 Paenibacillus macerans
AAATGCTCGAGGCGATCGCGGTCGCGTTCGATTCGGGCGATTTGCTGCTTGATCGGGGGCCCGCGGCCAATCCGGCCTCCGTGCGCAAGCTGGAGGCCGACGTCGCCGCCGCCGAAGCGGAGCTGGCGGCGGTGGACGCGGCGATGCAGGCGCCGGAGGCCGCCTTCGACGCGGCGCGGCTCGCGGCGATGCAGGAGCGGCGCGACGCCCTGCAGCTCCGCGTCGACGAGTTGCTCCTGCGGTATGTAACGCTGTTGGATGATAATCCAAACTGAAGCCATTAAACCCAATGATCATGAATTATGCAACGCCAATGGACTGAATAAGGAGGTTATCCCTATGAATGCACCCAAACCCAAATTCGAGCTGCACCCCGGAGATCCCCGGTCGCAGGCGCTGGCCGCCGCCGACCCGCGGATGGGCGAACTGATAATGATGATCGGAAATCTGGCCACCAAACCGCAAGGCCCCCTATTCTCCGAGCTGGCGCGATCGATCATCAGCCAGCAAATATCGGTCAAGGCTGCGGCCACCATTCGCGGCCGGGTTATCGAGCTGGCCGGGGAGCTGTCCCCGGCCGCCTTGTCGGCTCAAAGCGATGCCGATTTGCGGGCTGCCGGCCTATCCGCCTCCAAGGCCGCCTATCTAAAGGATTTATGCGACAAAGTGTTATCCGGACGAATCGACCTCGATCGGCTGCAGGAGCTGAGCGATGAAACTGTGATAGAAACGCTCGTCTCCGTCAAAGGGATCGGCCGTTGGTCGGCGGAGATGTTCCTGCTCTTTGCCCTCGGCCGCGAGGATGTGGTGTCTTATGGAGACGCCGGCCTGCAACGTGCCGCCCGCTGGGTGTATGCAATGGAAGAACGGCCCGACCGCAAATATTTGCAGCAGGCTTCTTCCGAGTGGCAACCTTACGGCTCGATCGCTTCGCTGTATCTTTGGGAGGCGATCAATCAAGGCCATGTCGACTCGGGCCATACCTTTGCCGAGCGACGACCCGGTTATTCTTCTTGATAAGTTGCTTACGGTAAATATTGGTTATAAAATAACATTATGGTTGGAAAGGAACTTGTATATGAATCGGTAGAATATAAACAGATCGGGGATGGATCGTTTGTTCACACTGCCAGAAGTCAGCCGTCCGGCAAAGCTGTATCTGATCGGGTTGATTGCTTTCGTGGCGATCGTTTCGTGTCTTGTCGTCCTGATTTACAATGATTACTTTCTCTTGGGCGACCCCGTTCGGCCCAACAATGACGACGTTAAATATATCCAGTCCTCCCGCCTCCTCCTGAACGAAGGAGTGCTCGCTTATAACACGAAGGACAAGCCTTCCGCCTTTATCATGCCCGGATTGCCGCTGATGCTGTCCGGGCTTATGGCCGTTTTCGGCCAGGACCAGGGCGGTGTCGTCGCCTATCGTCTGTTTCAATGCCTGCAGCAGGCCCTCTGCATCTATTTGATCTTCTGGATCGGCCGCCGGATCTTTACTACCCGGGTGGCGCTGATCGCCTGCACGGTGTCCGCGCTGTATCCGCCCGATTATTTTTCCTCCGGAGTCATCCTGTCGGAAACAACCTTCCGGACGCTGCTTCTGCTCCTCGTCTGCTGCACCATCCTGGCGCAGGAACGCCAGAGATCGGCCCTATACATCCTGATCGGCGTACTAACGGCCGCGGCCGCTTACTTGAAGCCCCACGCCTCTTTATATCCGGCCGTGCTGCCCGTCCTATGGCTGCGGATGAAACTGCCCTGGCGGACCATGCTGAAGTATACCCTGTTGATGGGAGCCGCGTATATCCTTCTGCTGACGCCTTGGTGGATCCGCAACTGGGTGACGTTTCACGAATTTATCGTGTTCACCAATTCCGGGGGCAGCCCATTTCTGCTTGGAACGCGGATTCGCTGGCAGTTGCCGCCCGCAGGCTTTTTCGAAGCCTATCCCCAATACGATCCGAAGACGGTGTTTGAAGGAGCCGACAGCAGCGCCGTCCGCAAAGGCCTGGATATCCTCAAATACGGATTTACGCATGAGCCGATGAAATACCTGTATTGGTATACGCTGGGGAGATGGGTGGAGCTGTACTTCCATCCCTTCTATTCCCGCCCGTTCTGGCCGATCAGCCGCCCGGCGATGAACCTCGCTCAGGTCGTGCTGATGTACGTCAACATGGTTGGCATTCTGTGGGCGTTGCTGAAACACCGCTTCAACCTGAACCGCGTGCTCCCGCTGCTGCTCGCGCTGGCTTATTTCACCGTCATTTACGTGCCATTCGTGGCGTTTAACCGCTACGGCTATCCCAATATGGTGCTGCTCATCCTGTTCGGATCGTATTTCATCGGCGACCTGGCGAGCCGCTTCTTGCCCCGCTCGTTGAACCGGCTGGAGCGAAAGGAGGCTTCCGCGTCATGAATCCGAATCCGACGAAGATGCTCATTATTATCCCGGCCTACAATGAAGAGGCCAGCATCGGGTTGGTGATCCGGGACATCCGGACGCATGCCCCGGCTGCCGATGTGCTCGTCATTAACGACGGCTCCGCCGACCGGACGGAAGAATTCGCCAAGAAAGAGGGCGCCAAGGTACTGACGATGCCTTACAACGTCGGCATCGGGGGCGGCATGCAAACCGGATATATGTATGCCAAGCAAATGGGCTACGATATCGCCGTGCAAATGGATGCCGATGGGCAGCACCGGGCCGAAGAGCTTCCGAAGCTGATCTCCCAAACGGCCGCGCACGATCTCGTGATCGGATCCAGATTCGTGGAGTCCACGGCGTATCGGTCGTCCCCGGCAAGACGGGTAGGAATCGCCTTTTTTTCGGCGCTCGTCTCCTGGGTTACCGGCCAGCGATTCACCGATACAACCAGTGGATTTCGCGCCGCCGGACGCAAGGTCATCGAGCTATACGCCGATTATTACCCCATCGATTATCCCGAAGTGGAATCGATCGTATACCTGAAACGAATGGGCTGCCGGATCGCCGAAGTTCCCGCTGAGATGCGTCCGCGGGCGGCCGGCAAATCGTCGATAACTCCCTGGCGATCGGTGTATTACATGGTGAAGGTCACGTTATCCGTTCTGATGAGCGCTCTCCGTCACCATTCACGGAGAACAGCGGTGCAGGAATAATGGCGATATACATCGTATCCGTTGCCGTTGCCGCTTTGTTCCTGTTCGCCGTGCTGGAGCTCGTCCGTCGCCAGAAGCTGCGCGAGCAGTATTCCTTACTGTGGATCCTGTTCAGCGTGATTTTGCTCGTTTGCTCGCTAAACGTTACCTTCATCGAATGGATCGCCGCCCGCTTAGGGGTGAAATATGCGCCCGCGGTGCTGTTCCTGTTCGGTTTATTATTTTGCTTCGCCTTTATTCTTCATCTAACGATCGTCATTACCAGGCTGACGTCCCAGGTGCTCCGCCTGACTCAGGAGATGGCGATCCTAAAAGAACAGGAGGCCGCACATGAACATGGACAAAACGATTAGTTATCTCCTGCTGCTCGGCAATATCCTGCTGCTGGTGACCGGACAAATTCTGTTCAAGGTCGGGCTGGGCCGCTCCGGCGGCCTGCATTGGGGCAAGCTGGCAACCTCGCCGGCGGTAATCGGCGGCATTGCTTTGTACGTACTGGCTACGCTGCTGTGGTTCGCCGTATTGTCCCGGCTTCCGCTTAGCGTCGCCTACCCGCTGCAGGCGCTCGCTTACGTGCTGGCGCTCGTTCCAGCCTACTTCCTCTTCCACGAAACAATCACGTTAACGAAGCTGGCCGGCGTAGCCGTGATCCTGCTCGGCGTATTTTTGCTGGCCAAATAGAAGCAGCCCGGTCGAGTGACCGGGCTGCTTTATGAATCGTCCTTCTACTGCCTTTCGATCACAACCAGCTGTTTGACGGCCCGGTCCGTCTCTTCGATGCGTCGGACCATCGGAAGGTTCTGCGAGGTTAACGTGTCAACGGTAGCCAACAGCTCCTGCAGCGTAGCCGACGACTGCTCGATAACGGCGACGAAATCGTTAACCGCCTGCTCGATTTCATCGGTTTTCTCCTGAACCGAACCGGCGACTTCGGTGATGTCGGCCGCTCCGTTCGCCAGCTCTTCCACATGGTCATTGATCGACATAAACGCGCCTTTCGTTTTTTTCACCAACTCCAGGCTTTGTTCCATGTTGTTCACGTTTTCCTCTAACCGCACCTGAGACAGATCGGCCTGACGGGTAGCTTGACCCACGTTATCCGTAATCCGTTTCGCGGATTCGTTCGTCAAGTCGGCCAGTTTGCGTATCTCATGCGCCACGACTTCGAAGCCGCGCCCCTGCTCTCCGGCTCTTGCCGCTTCGATGCTGGCATTCAGCGACAGCAGACTGGTCTGTTCGGCGATTTCGCGGATCGAGGCGGTCAGCTCGGCGATGAGGTGGATATTGCCGATCAAGGCTCCGATATCCTCCTTCATCGCATTCATGTTTTCATGGAATCGGTCGATCGTCCCGGTCAGCTGGCCGATGACGGCCGCTCCTTCGGTGGAAGCCGATTTGGTTCCGGATACCGTCTCGACCAGCTCGCCTAAGGCAGCAGTCATGTGGTTTATGTATTGGTTGGAGGTTACGATATTGTCCGAAATGCCCCCGATCGTTTCCGTTTGCACCGCCGCGCCGGAAGCCATTTCCTGAAACGCCGTATTCATCTCCTGGAAAGCATGGTAATTGTCCTGGCTGTTGGAGCGAATCTCACCGATGCTTTGGGCGATCGTTCGCGTTGCTTCGGACGTGATCTTTTCCCGCTCCAGCTCGCGAGCCAGCAGCTCCGCGGTCTCCTTATTCATTTTTGCCGAATTGGCCAACATTCTACGGCCTAAGGAAGATTGGGCCAACAGTACCCAGGAAGTTACCGCGAAGAAATACAGCATAACGATAACGTCCGAACCGCTGCCCGCAGGATCATGAAAAAAGGTATATTTGATCAAGATCACGACCAAGGCAGCACCGAAACCAAACATCACAACCCGGAAATTGTTGTACATGATGCCGACGCTCAAGACAAAAAAGGCCGATATTGCGCCGAGCGGTCCCCCGCCACCCTGAAAAACGGTAACCAATGAAGTGATAAAGGTGCCTGCCACTGCGATATAAGGAATTAAGTTTTCTTTCTTCCGGGTCAAATGGCCGCCCCAAACCAAAGCCAAAATCAGCACGTTGGGAACGACGATCAAGGAAGTGATCATCGCGCTCGTATGTAGACCCAACAATACGGCAAAGCTGAGAATGACCGTCGTCGTGACCGTCATGCATATCATCAGGTTCCTTCTTCGAAAATCCTTGTACAAAAAATCATCTACATCTTGGCCTGCCATCTCCATAACCTCCTGTTGTATGTTTAGGAAACTTCGTATGAAGTGAGTATCGGCAGATTTTGTCGTTTATTGTAGATTAATTTACTTAAAATAGTTTTTATTCGACATTTTTCGCCGTCTTCAACGCCTTGCAAACGGCAAAAGGCGTATATTTACGCAAATATCCGGATCTCATATTCGCAATGCTCGTTACCGCATACATTGCATTTCGTCTCCCGAACGCTCACTTTGCGATTGAGCATTTTGCCGAGCGCTCCTTCCAGAATGGCTCCCTCCAAATCGCAAACCTTTTTCTCCTCGATCAAGGGTAAGCCTTTGCAAAAGCAATCGTCGACCGCGATCCGGATCAACCGCTCATCCCGCTCCAAAATCCGCGGAATCCCGATCCGCAGATCCGCAAATAACGCGAGCAGCTCCTCCAACGTGTTCACGGGCAGACTCTCGCCGATCTTTCGCCCGATGGATGCGGTCGTCCCTTTGCCCTCGAGCGGCAACCCCTGCTGCATGCCGATCAACCGAATCGCCCGAAACAATTCCAGCGGTACCTCCCCGCCCAGCCGCGAGCGGTCGATATGCCGCAAATCCTCAAACGTAAAACTTTTCATCGATGTTTCCCCCTATCTGTTATGGCCAGCCAACAATTCGTCGGTAGGTCTAATTTGCCATATCCGCAAACCTAGAACCTTGATTTAAATCAAGATTTCGTAATGAATGTTGTGACAATAATCACTAGTACTGATCCTGCTAACTGATAGGGTAAAAGTGTCAACTTACGCGAGATTTCTAATAAAGGAAGGTGGATGCCATGTCCTGTGCTTGCCAACCCCCCGAATCCGGCCAAGCCCTCTCCTGCCTGGCGCATGTTCCGGTATTTGCCCAGCTCCGCGAAGCGGAGGTGGAACTCCTCCACTCGGTGATGCGCACCGCGCAGTTTCGGAAAGGCGAGCTGATCTTCCGCGAGGGAGACCGGTCGGATTCGCTGTTCGTCGTCAATCGCGGCATCATCAAGCTGACTAAGCTGGAGGATAACGGGAAGGAACACATTATTCGGCTGCTGTTCCCCGGCGATTTCTTCGGGCAATTTGCCCTGCTGCAGGAGAAACCCCATTATGCCAGCGCCCTGGCGGCCGATGCAACGGGGGTTTGCCGGATTCACCGCAGCGATTTTCTCGATATTTTGCGCCGGGACCCGGATACGGCGGCGCGGTTCATGACCGCGCTAAGCAGCCAGTTGGAGGAGGCCGACGGCTGGGCGGCGATGCTGACCCTGCTCGAGGCGGATCGACGGCTGGCCAAAATGCTGCTGTATTTCCGCCGGAAGGCGGCGCCGGCGTCCAGCGATTTTACGCTGCCCGTGTCCAAAAAGGAGCTGGCCGGCCTGATCGGCGCCACCCCGGAAACGCTCAGTCGCAAGCTGCGGCAGTTGACCGACGACGGCGTCCTCGCCGTTTCGCAGCGCAAGCTGCGCATCCGGGACGAAGCGGCGCTGCGCCGGCTGGCCGGGGATCTGGGCCCGTTACAGTGGGAAATGTCCGGGAAATGAGCCGATAACGTCATCACAGTCCGTTAGCCCACCAAAAGAAGCGCCCCCGCCATGTGGCGGGAGCGCTTCTTCATCTATTAAGCATCGGCCGAAGCCGGTTTACACGGCCTCCGGCTCGAAATCGCCTTTGGTGAACTGGCTGTTGTACAAGTCGGCATAGAAACCGCCAAGGGCCAGCAGTTCTTCGTGCGTGCCTTTTTCGATCACGGAGCCATGGTTCATCACGAGGATGAGATCGGCATCCTTGATCGTGGACAAGCGGTGGGCGATGACGAAGCTCGTTCTGCCCTTCATCAGCACGTTCATCGCTTTCTGGATATGCACCTCGGTCCGGGTATCGACACTGCTGGTCGCTTCGTCGAGAATGAGGATCGCCGGATCGGCGAGAATCGCCCGCGCGATCGTCAAGAGTTGCTTCTGCCCCTGCGAAATATTCGATGCTTCCTCGTTCAGGATCGTGTTATACCCGCCCGGCAGCGTGCGGATAAAGTGGTCGGCATACGCCGTTTTGGCGGCATTCACCACTTCCTCCTCGGTTGCGCCTTCGCGGCCGTAGGCGATGTTGTCGCGGATCGTGCCGTTAAACAACCACGTATCCTGCAGCACCATGCCGAACAGGCTGCGCAGCTCGCCGCGTTTCATGTCGGCAATATTGACGCCGTCCACGGTGATCGAGCCGCCGTTCACTTCATAGAAGCGCATCAGCAGGTTGATCAGCGTCGTCTTCCCGGCGCCGGTCGGACCGACGATCGCGATCGTTTGCCCTTGCGACACGTTGATGTTCATGTCTTCGATCAACAGATTCTCCGGATCATAACCGAACTGCACGTGATTGAAGGCTACGTCGCCGCGCGGCTGCTCCAGCACGACCGGCTTGGCGGCTTCCGGAACCTGCTCTTCCTCGTCCAAAATCTCAAACACGCGTTCCGCCGAAGCGACGGTGGATTGAATAATGTTGGCGATGTTCGCCGTTTGCGTAATCGGCATCGTAAACTGGCGCGAGTATTGGATAAACGCCTGCACGTCCCCGATTTCGATCGTTTTTTTGGTGACGAGAATCCCGCCGACCACCGAGACGAGCACATACCCGATATTTCCGATAAAGCTCATGATTGGCATGATCACGCCGGAAATGAACTGCGCTTTCCAACCGGCCTCATACAGCCGTTCGTTGATATTGTCGAACTGCTCCAGCGATTTGGCTTCACGGCCAAACGCCTTCACGATTTTGTGGCCGGTGTACATTTCCTCCACGTGCCCGTTCAACTCGCCGAGTTCTTTTTGCTGACGGACAAATTGCTTCTGCGAACGTTTGGCGATCGAAGTGATGGCTACGATACTCAGCGGCAGCGTCAATATGGCAATCAACGTCAACAGCGGGCTGATCGAGAGCATCATCACGATAACGCCGATGATCGTCAGGATCGAGGTGATCAGCTGCGTCATGCTTTGCTGCAAGGTGTTGCTGATATTGTCGACGTCGTTGGTGACCCGGCTCAAAATTTCCCCATGCGTCCGGCCGTCAAAATATTTCAGCGGCAGTTTGTTCAGCTTGCTGTTCACGTCGCGCCGCAAATCGTATACCGTTCTCTGGGCCACGCCGGCCATCAGGTACTGCTGGAAATAACCGAATAGTGCACTAAGCGCATAAAGCACCAGCAAAATCGTAATGATCTGCCAGACGTACTGGAAATCGATCGAAGCTCCGGGCACCCCTTGCATTTTGGCAAAAATGCCCTCAAACAGCTTGGTGGTCGCTTTCCCCATTACCTTTGGGCTGACGATGCTGAACACAGTGCTTAAGATCGCCATGACCAGCACGGCGGCCAATTGAAACTTATGCGGCTTTAAATATTGAATCAGACGCTTTAAGGTCCCCTTAAAATCCTTCGCCTTCTCGACCGGCATGCCCATCCCGGGACCCCCGGGACCGCCATGTCTGCCGCCAGGGCCGCCAAATCCGCGTTTTCTTTCTTTTTGCTCCTGGCTCATGCGATTTCCTCCTCCGAAAGCTGCGAATACACGATTTCTTTATACACGTCGCAGGTTTCCATCAGTTCGCGATGGTTGCCGATGCCGGCAATTTGGCTGTCGTTCATCACGATGATCTGGTCGGCATCGAGCACGGTGCTCACTCGCTGAGCGACAATGATCACCGTGGATTGTTGGGTTTCCTGCTTCAACGCCGCCCGCAGCTTGGCATCGGTTTTGAAGTCCAACGCCGAGAAGCTGTCGTCGAAGATATAAATTTCCGCCGGCCGCACGAGAGCCCGAGCGATGGAAAGCCGCTGCTTTTGCCCGCCCGACACGTTGGTGCCGCCTTGCGCGATCGGCGAATCGAAGCCCTGCTCCATTTTGCCGATAAAGTCGCTCGCCTGGGCGATTTCCGCCGCATGCCGGACCTCTTCGTCGCTGGCGTCCTCTTTGCCGTAGCGGATATTTTCGCTGATCGTGCCGGAGAACAACACCGCCGTTTGCGGCACAAAACCGATCTTGCCGCGCAGTTCCTCCTGCGTCATATCGCGCACATCCACGCCGTCCACCCGAACGCTTCCTTCCTGCACGTCGTAAAAACGCGGGATCAGGCTGATCAGCGTCGATTTGCCGGAGCCCGTCCCGCCGATGATAGCGGTCACCTGCCCCGGTTTGGCGGTGAAGTAGATGTTCTGTATCGCCGGCTGTTCCGCGCCCGGGTAGCTGAAGGACACGTTCTCGAATTCGATCAGCCCTTTAGTTCCGGTTTCTTGATGTCCCGCCGCCGCATCCTTAATGACCGGTTCCATGTCCAGTACTTCATTGATACGGATGGCCGAAGCCGATGCCCGAGGAATCATCACGAACATCATCGACACCATCACGAGCGAAAACAGGATCTGCATGGCGTACTGCAGGAAAGCCATCAAGTCGCCGACTTGCATTTGTTCGGCGTCGATCCGCAGTCCTCCGTACCAAATGATCGCCACCGATGAAAAGTTCATGACGAGCATCATGACCGGCATCATGAACGCCATGATTTTGTTGACCTTGATCGACGTTTCCGTCAAATCCAGGTTGGCCTTGTCGAAACGTTGGCTTTCGTAATCGGTCCGGTTAAACGAACGGATGACGCGAATCCCGGTCAAGCCTTCGCGCATGACGAGGTTCAGCTTATCGATTTTTTTCTGAATCGCTTTAAATAAAGGCAGCCCTTTTCTCGCGATCAGGAAGATGGTTGCGGCCAGTACCGGAATGATAACCACCAGCACCAGGGACAAGGTGGCGTCTTTCGATACGGCCATAATGATCCCGCCCAGGCACATCATCGGGGCCATGACCATCATTCTCAGAATCATGATCAGCACTTGCTGCACCTGGGTAATGTCGTTGGTCGTACGGGTAATCAGCGAGGCGGTGCCGACGGTGTCAAACTCCTCCAGCGAGAAGTTCGAAACATGGCCGAACACCTTGCCCCGCAACAGCTTGCCAAACCCGGTCGCCGCTTTGGACGAATAGTAGCTTGCCACGATCGAGCAAGCCATCCCGCCTAGCGCCACGAGAAGCATCAACCCGCCGATCCGCCAAATATACGGCGTATCGCCGTTGACGACGCCCTTGTCGACGATGTCCGCCATTAGCGTCGGCAAATACAGCTCGGACAACGTCTGGAAGAAGACGAGCACGAGCACCGCGGCTACCAGCCAGCGGTATGGTTTCAAATTGCGGAAAAGTTTTATCAATTTCCATCATCTCCACATGTTCTATTCATTTTCTCTCTTTCGGTTAAGCTTCATCTCCACGTATTCATACACCTGCTCCAACAATTCGATCAGTTGCAGGCACTTCTCCTGGCCCAAATAATCGACCAACCCTTGGATTTGGCCCGATCTCGCCTTGGCGGCCTCGCGGACGACCTCCAATCCGCGTTCCGTCGGTTTGACGCGGACGACCCGGCGGTCCTCCTGGTCGTTGTAGCGCAGGACCAGACCGTGCTCCTCCAGGCTGCGAATCAGCGGCGTTACGGTCGGTGACGCCACCTCCATCATCGTGCTAAGCTCGGAAACGGTAACTCCGCGCTCATCCTTCTTCAACCCGTGCAAGAGCACAAACAGCAACCTGACTTCGCTCGGCTTATAGGGCAGCGAGGTCATTTTGCTCATATCCAGCTTTCGAAAGCGGTGAACCGTCTTCAGCAATCTTTGTACTTGCGGATTATCACCGTCATACATCAACTTCGCTTTCCCTCCTTATTATTTTCACTATTTAATAATTAGTATGGCTATTTATTCGCAAGGCTAATTATAAGAGGGCCCCTACCCAAAGTCAAGCGACGTCAAAGAATAGTCAAGATTCAACGAAAATGGCCACGGACCGAAATGCTCGCCTAACGAGAAAAAGACCGCCCGGCGCAGGCTTTCTGCCTGCGGGTAACGGTCTTTTGAAACCCTCCGGTTTACGGCTGATTCGGCTTTAGTTGGTCTAGGCTTCTGAACTCATAGCCCTGCCGGCGGGCTTCATCGATCATCCGCCCCAACGCGGCGGCGTTGTCCTTGGACACCGAATGCAGCAGGATTACCGCGCCGGGATGCAGCTGCGACACGACCTTTTGATAGGCATAGTCCGCGCCTCGTTGATCGTTGACGTCCCAATCCTTATAGGCGACCGACCAAAATACGTTGGTATAGCCCAGCGCCTTCGTCACTCGTAACGTTCGGTCGCTGAAGATGCCGCGCGGCGGGCGAAGGTACGCCATTTCCTTTTGCCCGGTTACTTGGGCCGTCGCGATCTTCACCTTCTCCAGCTCATCCCGGATCCGCTCATCGGAGATCGTGGTCATATCCGGGTGGCTCCAGGAATGGTTGCCGATCAGATGCCCTTCCGCAGCCATCCGCATGAGCAACTCCGGCTGATCCTTCACATAGTGGCCGGTCACGAAAAAAACGGCCGGTACCTTTTTGGCTTTCAGCGTATCGAGGATCGGTGCCGTGTACCCGTTCTCGTAACCGTTGTCGAACGTGAGGAACAAATCCTTGCGCGAGGTGTCCCCGAGGAAAATCGCGCCGTTGTTATCGATGATATCTTTGAATCCTTCCTCGTTAATGGAGGGAAGCTGGCCGCCGACGCTTTTTTTGAAACCGAAATGATGGGTTACGTCGGCATAGGCGGCTGCCGGGGACACGCTCCCGAACAGCAGGCTCATCATCACGCTGCAGATCAAGGCAAACTTCACGGTAAGCTCTCTCCTTCGTTTCTCGTCTGGATAGTCTGAATATGCTCCGCTTACTATCTGCCGCAACCTGCGGAAATATGCAAAAAATCCCCTTCGGGACTCGCCGAACAAACGACGAAATGCCCCGAAAGGGATGGAGTGACCGGTTCACCGATTTCCGTTATTTGCCGGCTGACCGGCCGATCCGCTCCGATAGCTCGCTGTTCCGGTATCCGTACACAAAATAAACCAACAAGCCGACCATCATCCAAATGAGGAAGGCGATCCAGGTGATCGCGGGCAGGCTGATCAGCAGATAACCACAGCTCAGCACGGCCAGCAGCGGGATCCACGGTACCAGCGGCACCTTAAAGGAGCGAGTTAAATCCGGACGCGTGCGGCGTAAAATCACGATGCCCAGCGATACCGAGATAAAGGCGAACAAGGTCCCGATGCTGACCAGATCGGCCAGCTTCCCCAGCGGGATCAACCCGGCGAAGATGGCAACGATGATGCCGGTCGCCCAGGTACTGTTCGACGGAACCCCGGTTTTCGGATGCAGCTTGGCCAGCGGCTTCGGCAGCAAGCCGTCGCGGCCGATCGCGTAAAGCAATCGGCTCTGACCGAACAGCAGCACGAACAGCACGGTCGTGATCCCCACGATGGCGCCCAGCGAAATGAACCCGGCCACCCAGTTCTGGTTAATGTACTGCAGGGCAAAAGCTACCGGATTTTTTACGTTCAGCTCCGCGTACGGCACAATCCCGGTAAGCACCGCCGTTACGAGTATATACAGCAAGGAGCAAACCGCTAACGACCACAGGATCCCCCGCGGCAAATCCTTTTGCGGGTTCTTCACCTCTTCGGCGGCCGTAGCCACGGCATCGAAGCCGATATACGCGAGGAAGGCCGTCGCCGCTCCGGTGACGACGCCGCTAAAGCCAAACGGCATAAACGGCGTCCAGTTTCCGGGTTTGACATAAAACGCGCCGACGACGATAAACAAAATGATCACGGCGATTTTGACGAGCACCATGATCGAATTCAAGCGCGAGGACTCCTTGGAGCCGCGGGACACGATGAAGGTCAGCAACAACACGATCAGAATCGCAGGAACGTCTACGTACGTCCCGTTGGCCGGATCGAAAGCGCTGCTGATCGCCGTCGGCACCGTAAACCCCATCCCCGAGACCAGTCCCTGAAAATAACCTGACCAGCCGCTCGCCACCATCGAGGCGGCAAAACCGTATTCCAGGATCAGATCCCACCCCAGTATCCAGGCGATCAATTCCCCAAACGTCGCGTAGCTGTAGGTGTAGGCGCTTCCCGAAACGGGAACCATGGAGGCGAATTCGGCATAACACAATGCGCAAAAGGCGCAGACGATGCCGGCCAGAATAAAGGAAAGAATGAGTCCCGGTCCGGCATGCTGGGCGGCTGCCACCCCGGTCAGAACGAAGATCCCGGTGCCGACGACGCAACCGACGCCAAGCATGGTCAAATCGAAAACTCCCAGCTCCTTCTTTAATCCGCCGCCTCCGGATCCGGCCGCCTGTTTCTCCAGGATCATCGAAGCAATTGATTTTTTCCGTAACAAACTCATCTAGGCTCTGTCCCCTAATGTCATATTTGTGAATCATTTCGCTAATTATATGCACCCGTTTCGGTCTGCACAAGTAGTCAACAAGGAAATAGTTTGTCAATTTTCAAACAATTTGGGAATTTTTGATATATATTCACGTATATTGTAGAATCATCGCCGGGCTTTTTATACATTTTCGACATGCGTCGTCAGCACCTCCCGGGCAAACCGGATCCATTCCCGGGTGGCGAACGATAGATACCGGTCATCGCGCCACACGATGCCGAGCTTCCAAGGGATCACCGGCTTGACGAGCGGAATGATCCGCACGCCTTCATCGTCGATCTCCCGGCAGATCGTCTCCGGCAGCAGGGTGATGCCGAGGCCGACGGCTACCATCTCGCTGATCAAGTCCCACTGCGAGCTCTCGTAGATGACGTGCGGCTGAAAACCCGCTTTGGCGCATTCGCCGATGATGCGGCCATGGAGCGTAAAGTCCTCGCGGAACAGCACGAATCCATCCTGCGCCAGCTCGGCCAATTCCACCGTTTCCCGCTCCGCCAAAGGGTGGGCTGGCGGCACGACCAGATTCAGCTTCTCCTCGACAAACGGGAAGCTGCTTAATTCCTCCTCCACCGTCGGCAGCACCACGACCCCTACGTCCAACGCGCCTCCGGCCACATCCTGCTCCACCTTTTTGGCCCCGTCCTCGAACAGCTGGATCGTGATTTCCGGATACCGCTGATGAAATTCGCCGATCACCTTCGGAAAAAAGCTCGCCCCTACCATCGGCGGCAGCCCGATGCGGATATGCCCCTTTTTCAAATTGCGCAAATCGTCGAGCTCCGCCGTCAAATTTTGAAACGAGGTCACGATTTGCTGGGCTTGCGTCACGATGATTTGCCCGGCATCGGTCAGCTCGATTTTCTTGCCGATCCGATCGAACAGGACGACGCCCAGTTCCTCCTCCATCGCCTTGACCGCCTTGCTAATGGTCGGCTGCGTGATATACAGCGCCTCTGCGGCTTTCGTGAAGCTTCCCCGCCGCGCGACTTCAATCAAATACTGCATTTGCCGGATATCCACCGCCACACTCTCCTTTACCATCATCCATAGCAAAATGGAATACTATTCATTCAGTATATTCATTTTACTCATGAAAACAATCGGTGTAATATTTTCATTACCAACCACTAACAGAAAGGAGCTGCTCGCATGGAAAAGATGAAAGTGATCGGCAAAGGCATTTTTCAAGTCGCTATCCTGTTCTTCATCTCCATGGCCATGAATGCGATCGCGGAGCTGCTCCATTTGCCGGTTCCCGGTTCCATTCTGGGCATCGCGGTATTGTTTGTTCTATTGAAAACTGGCGTCGTTAAGCTGGGGTGGATCGAGCAGGGCGCGAATTGGCTGCTGGCCGAGCTGCTGCTGTTCTTCATTCCCTCCGCCGTCGGCGTCATGCAATACATTCCCCTGCTCGAGAGCGAAGGCATCCGGATTCTGATCGTCGTCATCTTCAGCACCCTGATCGTTATGGTCAGCTCCGGGCTGATTGCCTCCCGCATCGCGAAACGAAAGGAGCGCCGAATCTCATGATGGCAGGTTTGCTTAGTCTGGCTTTTACTCTGGTCATTTATGGCCTGTCCAAACGGCTGTATCGGATCCGGACGAGAATTTATTTGTCCCCGCTGCTGATTACTCCGCTGTTTCTCGTGATCGGCTTGCTGTGGGCGCAAATTCCTTACGAAACTTACCATACCGGCGGCAAATGGCTGAGCAATATGCTGCAGCCGGCGACGATCGCCTTTGCCGTACCGCTGTATAAATACTACAATGTGTTGAAAAAACATGCTGTTGAAATTCTCATTAGCGTGTTGAGCGGCTCGGTCGTCGCCATGTTCTCCTCGGCATTTCTCGCCGAATGGATGCATTTGGACGACGAGCTGATCACCAGCTTGATTCCGCGTTCGGTCACGACGCCCATCGCGATGAACGTCTCGCAAGTGATCGGCGGCGTACCCAATATTACCGCGGTGTTCGTCATTCTCACCGGACTGCTCGGCACGATGCTGGGACCGCTGGTGATGAAGCTGTTCCGCATCGACAATGAAGTGGCGCGGGGCATCCTGTTCGGCACCAGTGCCCATGGAACGGGGACCTCGAAAGCCTTCGAATTGAGTTCGCTGACGGGCACCATTTCCAGCATCTCGATGATTTTGGCGGCATTGTTCACCTTGGGTGCCGCCCCTATGTTAATCCTTTTACTGCACTTATAACCATACTCGTGTTTCCTCCTATTTATTTATATATGGGTTCCTCCTTGGACTCCGCCTTGGGCGGGGTCGTTTTTTTTGTCGAAGGATGGCTTAAAATGATATTGTCGCCTTGGTGTATCTGTTATATGATGATCTGGTTATGATTCTCACGCGTAAGAGAGGTGCCTTTCGCCCTTGCTGTTTAATTCGTACGAATTTATATTTGTATTTTGGCCGGTTTCCTTCGTCGTTTATTTTCTGTTGAACCGGTTTCTCCCTCCCGTTGCCGGAAAGCTGTGGCTGGCTGCCGCCTCGCTGTTCTTCTACAGCTATTGGAGCATCAAGTCGCTGCCGTTGATTCTGGCTTCCATTGCCTTCAACTACATCATGGGTCGAGCCATCAGCCATTCCGCCGGTAAACCGCTCCGGCTGCGGAAGCTGCTGCTGACTGCCGGGATTACCGGCAATGTGCTGCTGCTCGGCTACTATAAATATGCCGACTTCTTCATCTCCAACGTCAATTCGCTGTTTGCCGCGCATATCAAGCTGCTGGAGCTGGCTTTGCCGCTCGGGATCAGCTTCTTCACGTTTACGCAAATCGCGTATCTCGTCGACGCCTATCGCGGTTCGGCCAAAGAATACAGCATCGTCAGTTACGTTCTGTTCGTCACGTTTTATCCCCATCTGATCGCCGGCCCGATCTTGCATCATAAAGAAATGATGCCGCAGTTTGACCGCCCGCGAAGCAAACGGATCATCCCGGGCAACGTGGCCCGCGGCTTCTTTATATTTTGCGTCGGCTTGTTCAAAAAGGTGGTCATCGCGGATACGCTGGCGCCCATCGCCACCCAGGGCTTTGACGTGTCGCCCCATCTGGGACTGGTCGAGTCCTGGACCACCTCGCTCGCCTATACGTTCCAGCTTTATTTCGACTTCAGCGGGTATTCGGATATGGCGATCGGCATTGCGCTCTTGTTCAACATCAAGCTGCCGGTCAACTTCAACTCTCCTTATAAAGCCGTAAGCATTAAGGATTTCTGGAGCCGCTGGCATATGACGCTGAGCCGCTTCCTGAGGGACTATATCTATATTCCGCTGGGCGGAAACCGTAAAGGCACGTTTCGCACCTATTTCAATCTGGTGGCAACGTTCCTGATCGGCGGCTTCTGGCATGGCGCGGGCTGGACGTTCATCGTCTGGGGCCTGTTGCACGGCATCGCCCAGGTCGTCCAGCGCCTGTGGAGCAAAGCAGGCATCGCCTTGCCGCGCTGGTGCGGCTGGCTAATTACTTTTTTGTTTATCAACTTCACCTGGGTGTTCTTCCGGGCTGCCACCTGGGAGGACGCGATGAAGGTGTTCCGCGGAATGTTCAGCCTCGGGGAGATCCACGTTTCCCTGGAACTGGCCAGCCAGGTGCTGCTGATCGTGGCGGCTTTTGTCATCGCGCTATTCGCCCGCAACTCGATGGAATTGAAGATGAAATTCAAACCAAGCATGAAATATGCCGCGTTTATTGCCGGACTATTCATAGTTTCCATTTTGTATTTCAACCAGGTCAGCGAATTTTTGTATTTCACGTTCTGATCTAGATGCTGGTAAAAGGAGAAATTCCCTTGAAGAACATCCGTTTCGTCATCTGGTTCATGGCCTATATTATGTTATTCGCCGCTTTGGTCGGAACGTTCGTATTTGCGGTCGACCCGCTGCAGCTCTATCGGAAGGCGTCCTACCCGCCGCTCTTCACGAAACAGGAGCGCTACCAAACCCCCGGCCTGGCCAAAAATTATGCTTACGATACGATCATCCTCGGCAGCTCCATGACGGAAAACTTCGTTCCCTCGGAAGTGGGCAACCTCCTGGGCGGCAAGGTGATGAAGCTGTCGATGGAGGGTTCCACCGCCAAGGAGCAGCGGATGATTGCCGACGTGGCGATCGGTACCGGCCAGGTGCAAAAAGTGCTGTGGGGGATCGACTACTTCTCGTTCCGGGACAATGCCGTGCGGGACGAGGCTGCTTTTCCGTTTTATTTATATGACAACTCGGTATGGAACGACTATAAATATTTGTTTAACGTTTCCGATGTCAAACACGCGCTCGGCGCCATGTTCCTCCCGAAGGATAGGATGAGCCAGCTGCGCAACCTCGATCTTCTGAACAACTGGGATGCCTCCGCCGTCTACGGCCCGGACCAGGTGCTCGCCAAATGGCACGAAGCCCGGATAGCCGAGCAGTTAACGGCAGACAGCGAACCCGCGCTGGACATCGTGAAGCAAAATTTCGAGACGAACACGATGAGCCTGATCGAAGCGCATCCGGAAATCGAGTTTATCATTTACTACCCGCCGTACTCCATTTTGCGGCAGCAGATGTGGTACAGCGTCAACCCCGAGCGGTTCGCGAACCAATTGGCGATGAAAACCTACATGTACGAGCGGTTCAGCGCTTACGACAATGTTCGGGTGTACGATTTCCAAAGCGATAGCTCGATCACGTATAATCTCGACGAATTCAAAGACTTATCGCATCATTCGGCCGCGGTCAATCTCCGGATCATCGAGGAAATCGCCGCCGGAACCCATCAGGTCACCGCGGCGAACGTGGAGCTGAACAACCGCTTGCTGCAGGAACAGGTGCAAAGCTTGGTCGTCAATGAGGAAGGACCGGTGTATTCCGTCGTCGTCAACGTGAACGGCAAGCAGATCACCTTCAACGAGCTTCCTCCGGCCGACGGAGATGCGGTACGCGTCCCGCTCAAGGATTTCGCTTTGGCGGCCGGCATCGACTTCAGCTATGACGCTGCCGAGAAAACAGTCGATTTAACGCACCGGGACCGGGAGGTGTCGATCGCTGTCGGTGCCGATACCGCGACCGTCAACGGGGAGCAGACCCAACTCGACACGCCGGCGAAAATTTACAACGACCGGCTGACCGGTCCGTTGATCCAGATCATCCGGCTGCTGAAGGGCGACGTCCAGGTCGATCAAGCCGATCCGGATGATTATGTCGTCACTTACAACATTACGCTGGATTAATCGGCTCGAACAGCGAACAGGCTCCCTCCCCGATCCCGGAGAGGGAGCCTGTTATTCCCATGGAGCGGATGCCTACCGGATACAGATACAGTACTACCCCTGTTGCTGATACCGCTGCTCGCGGCAATGCGGACAATTTTCCTTGACGCATACCTTTTCTTTCAAGGCCAAAGGATTCTTGACGACGAATCCTTTGCGGTTAACCTGCACAATCCCTTCCTTGCGCAGGCTGGTCAGCAGCCGGCTCACCGACTCCCGCGTAAATCCGATCGTGCTCGCCAGCTCCTGATGCGTGACCGGGATTGGAACGAGGACTTCGCCTTCCCGCTCCACCCCGAAATGCTCGGCAAGCTGAAGGAGTAGCGAAATTCCCCGATCTTCCACGCTCCGCTGGTTGAAATTTTGCAGTTTGCTTTGCAACTCGCGGATTTTGCCGCTCATCAGCCCCATCATTTTAAAGGCAAGCCCCGGCGAGCTAGCCAGAAGATGCTCGAAGGAACGGAGCGGAATCGCGAGCAGGCTCGTTTCGACCACCGTTACCGCTGTCACAGGCGACGCTTCTCCATCAAACCGGCCGGTAAGCGGGAACATATCGCCCTTTTTCAGGAACGAGAAGATCTGTTCATTGCCCCGCTCGTCCGTCCGGCTCGTTTTGATTAGGCCGTTAACCACAAAGTACACCGCCTCCACCTCATCGCCCTCCCGGAAAACCACCGTTCGCCGAGGCAATAGGCGAGGAACGATCAGTTCCCGCACCCGCCCGGCCTCTTCCCCGGATAGCTCGTGAAACAAAGGGATGGAACGAAGCAGATCTTGGGTAAGCTCCATACCGATCGCCCCTTATTCGAAGACTTCTTCTTCAGCTACGTTCGGCTTGCGCAGATGGAACATCGAACGAACGATCACATACAGAAGCGGCAGAATGCCTACCACAATAAAGATCGTGTCCGGAATCATCCGCAGCCACAGCAATTGGCTAACCGTGTCTTGCTGATAGAACGAATACTCGCGCGCCGACCAGAAGCCAAAGTCAAACGAGTGCTTCAATTGGATAAACCCGACCGGCAACAGGGTGACGACGATCATACCGGTTAACCCGATGTTCAGTCCCCAGTAAGAGATGCGCAGCAGCTTGTCGTTCCACTGCTCGGGCTTGACGATGTTGCGCATCGTATACAGCAGAACCGCGATCGCAAACATCCCGTAAACGCCCATCATCGAGCCGTGGGCATGAGCCGTCGTCAATGTCGAGCCATGCATGAAGTAGTTGACCGCCGGCAGGTTGATCAGAAAGCCAAGCACGCCCGCGCCGACCAAATTCCAGACCGCCGTCGATACCAGAAAGCGGAAAGCCGAAGTATACGGAAACGTTTGACCGCCATCCTTCATCATTTTGTACTGATCGTAAGCTTCCAAAATCAACAAAGTCAGCGGGATAACCTCCAGCGCCGAGAAGACCGCGCCCAAGGCAATCCAGATTTCAGCCGAACCGTTGTAGTAATAGTGGTGGCCGATCCCGATCACGCCGCTGCCCAGCAATAGAATAAGCTGGAATAACAACGAGCGCACGGTAGACGACTTGGTGACCAATTTCATCCGGACCATCAGGAAGCCGATCACGACAACGGCAAACACCTCGAAGATCCCTTCCACCCACAAGTGGATGATCCACCAGCGCCAGTAGTCGGCGTAGGTAAACGAAGTTGTCGGATTAAAGAAGAAAGCAAAGATATAGAAGAACGGAACGGCAATCGCCGAATAAAACAATAAGTGCGTCAATCCGCCTTTATCCGTTTCTTTCCGCAAAGCGCTGCGAATCGCGCGAAATACGATGTACAGCCAGATGACCATGCCGACGACGAGCACGATCTGCCAGAAACGGCCCAACTCGAGGTACTCCCAGCCTTGATGGCCCAGCCAGAACCACAGGTTGCCAAGATAACCTTTGGCCCCGAGCCATTCGCCGATCGTACTCCCCGCGGTGAGCGCCACCAGCGCCCAGAACAGAATATCGACCAACAACCCCTGCCGTTTCGGCTCCTTGCCGCCAACGAGCGGCGCCACGTAAATCCCCATACCCAGCCATGCCGTCGCTACCCATAGGATCACGAGCTGCAAGTGATACGACTTGGAGATGTTGAACGGGAACAACTCGACAATCCAATCCATTCCGAAGAAGCTGCCCGGTTCAACATAATAGTGCGCCAACAGCGCGCCAAAGCCTACCTGAACCAGGAACAGCAGCATGACGACGAGGAAATACTTCGCCGTTTTCACCTGGCTGCTCGTCACCGGCATTTTATTCAGATCAAGCACCGGGAATTTGCCCGGTTCATAAGCTTCCTGCATATGCAATCTGTAACGGTTATAGAAATACAGAATCAATCCGAGAACCAAAATCAAGAGCGTCATACTGACTCCGCTCCATACCACCGCGGAATAACTCATCGTATTGCCGGCATCTTCAAAATAAGGCCAGTTGTTCGTATACGTAATGGTATCCCCTGGACGTTCCGTTGCGGAAAGCCACCCGGTCCAGAAGAAGAAATCGGCGATTTGCTTGCGCATATCCCCCGGGGCCACATAGGCACGCCCTTCCTCCGGCATCGTTTCGTTTTCGAACAAATTCGGCCGGATACCCAGTCCGTCGCCTTCCGCGAACACTTTTTCGTAATGGGCGCGAACCTGTTTCAGTCCCTCAGCCTGGCCGTCCGTCAGAGCCAAAGTTTTCGCATTTTCGTCGTAACGGTTTTTCTTCATTTCCGTTTTGACTTGCTCGAAAATTAGCGTGTGCTGAGCTTCATCCAGCTCGGCATAAGGAACGCCGTACCGTTCCTGCGCATAATAGTCATGCATGGCGTCCGTGGTAATTTTAAGCGCCTCCGCCGTATAGTCCGGGCCCAGATATGAGCCATGACCGAGCACGGTGGCATAGTCCATCAAACCGTATTTTTGAAACACCGCTTGACCCCCGGCGATTTGTTCCTGGGTCGTCAACACTTCCCCGGCGCTGTTTACGACTTGCAAAGGCGTAGGCGCTTGGGATTTGAAGATCCAGTAACCGCCGGCAATAAGCACTGTAAAGCTAAGCAAAATGATACAAATCAAGATCCCTTTTAAAAAAGAGTTTTGTGCTTGATTCCCTTTCATGAAATCTTTCTCCCCTTTCCTTCTAACAGGAACAGAATAAGATTTCGGAAAGGAGGGAATTGTGATCCGGATTACAAATTTACATTTCTTTATCTTTCCACAGCGAAAAATATCACACTTATTTCAAATTTTCTTTATTCGCCAATGCGGACCGGCTTGCCCGTCGATGCCGATTCCAGTGCCGCGCAGGTAATACGTTGGGTTCTTACGGCATCGGCATAGTCCGATAGAATCCGCGAGGCGTCGCCGGTGCGCAGCGCATGGATAAACGCCTCGGTTTCCGCCACATAAGGATTGTCCTGACCGGTATAAGACGTTGACGCGCCCGGCTTGCGGATTTCCAGCCGTTCCGGGTTCCAGGCCAAAATCCCGGCATCGGTGTACAGGTGCAAGCCCACCTCGGAAACCCCGCCCGGCAATACGCAGGTGTTGGAAATGGCGGCGATCGCCCCGCTTTTCAGCTTCAACGTCACCGTGCCGACGTCGGGCACGGTGACGTTGTCGTAGAGCCCCTGCACCACGCGGTTGCCGTAGACGGCGTATACTTCTTCGACTTCGCCGGCCGTATAGCGCAGCAGATCCACGATATGGGTCGTCTGCTCCACGAATTGACCGCCCGAGCCCTCCTGGCTTCTCCACCAGGCCACCTGCGGCATATCGCCCATCCAGGCGCCCAGCGCCATGCCGATCGTCCGGCCTTCCAGCGCTTCCTTCAGCCGGCGAATCGAGTCTTTATAGCGAAAATGATAGCCCACCGCATGAACCAGCGGTTTTTGCTCCAATCGGGCGAGAATGTTGAGCGGGGTCTCCAGGTTGGCCGCAAGCGGTTTTTCCACGAAAAAGGGAGTGCCCCGTTCGATCAGCTCGGCTTCGATTTCTCCGTGAGCCATCGGCGGAACGCAAAGGTATACGGCATCCAGCTTCTGCGCATCCAGCATGTCCGTCAAGCTGCCGTAGCCGATGGCTTCCGGATAACGGTCGGCCAGCGCCTGCGCCTTGGCCGCGCTCGTCCCTGTTACGGCCGCGACCCGAACCCCCTCCATCCCGGCCAAGACATCTCCATGCACTTTGCTGAACCAACCCGTGCCCACGATTCCGATCTTTAATGTCATGCGAAAACCTCCTTCGAATGGTTCGATTTTAGGTTAGGGTGGATGAAGCAGGGAGCAGCGCGGCTGCGTAACGGACCGTAAAGACCCTATTTGCCCATTTCCCGGCTATTTCCCACTGTAACGGACTCCAGAGACCTTATTGGGCTCTCATGGCGGCCAATTCGCCGCTTTTGACCGAAATAAGGTCTCCTCGGTCCGTTAGGATCGGAAACTGCCCCAAAGCGGGCCAATAGCGTTTCTGGTGTCCGTTACCTTGCCGGAGACTACCGCATCAAACCTGCTTCGTGATCGAAAGATGACCTTTTGAGATACCTCTTAAAGATAATGGTTATCCTAAATAACCTCAAGCTTAAGCTCCGGACGTCCCTGCGAACTGTTCTTGAAATCGTAACAGTTAGGTATTATACTGTTCTCGTGATGAATCTATATAAAGAAAGGGTGGAGCATGATAATGAGCACTCTTAATCAAGTTCAATTGAATGATTTTTATACCGTACTGCGGGAAAGGCATTCCGTTCGCGCGTATGACCCTTCCGTGAAAATTTCCCGTGAAGAACTGAAGGAAATCGTGGAGCTTTCTTTGTCCGCGCCGTCCTCATCCAATCTGCAGCCTTGGCGTTTCCTGATCATCGACGAACCCGAGCTGAAGCAAAAATTGCTTCCGGTCGCCAACAACCAGCAGCAGGTAGTCGACGCCGCCGCGGTTATCGCCGTCCTGGGCGATCTGCGTTCGTATGAGCATGCGGAAGAGATCTACGGCCAGGCCGTACAGCTCGGCGCAATGACGGAAGAGATCAAAAACAATTTTGTCGAGCGTCTGCAAAAAGGCTATGGCGGCATGAGCCCGGAACGTCTGCACCAGGTCAACCTGCTGGATGCCGGGCTGGTGTCCATGCAGCTGATGCTGATCGCCAAAGCGAAGGGCTACGACACCGTGCCGATGGGCGGGTATAACGCCGAGCAATTCGTCGAAGTTTTTGAAGTACCGGAGACGTTGAAACCGATCGTGCTGATCGCGATCGGTAAAGCGGCGAAGCCGGCTCATGCCACGCCGCGCCTTTCGGTGGACCAAGTGTCGTATTGGAACTCCTTTCAAAAGTAATGCGTTAATACCGAATAAACGGCTAGGCCCCGCCGCTCTTCTGGGAAGTGCGGGGCCCGGCCGTTTTTTCGTCTGAATCGCCTCTCTTCCGGGAATACTACCCTTGATTTATGCCGCGGATCCGCCCCCGCCCAAACCGAGTTCATCTCATTCGGTCATTAAGTTGATCTCAATTTAGCTTTGTTTATAGCTGACATAGATATTACAATAAAGGTCATAAATATCGTGAAAAGGTGAACGTACTCATCTTTAATTTCGGATAGGAGAAAGGTGGATCTGACATGGCAATGACGCAGCAACGCGACGTGGATCTGGAAGCGGCGCGCCGGTATGTGAATGAGGTATACGAAGCAGTGCAGCAGCGCAATCCGGGAGAATCCGAATTCCATCAAGCCGTAAAGGAAATCCTTGACTCGCTGATACCGGTGTTCGCCAAACACCCGAAGTACCAGAAGCAGGGCATCCTCGAACGCATCGTCGAACCGGAAAGATTGGTTACCTTCCGCGTTCCATGGGTGGATGATCAGGGCAAAGTACAGGTGAACCGCGGCTTTCGCGTTCAATTCAACAGCGCGATCGGCCCCTACAAAGGCGGGCTCCGGTTCCACCCGTCCGTCAACGCGAGCATTATCAAATTCCTCGGTTTTGAGCAAATTTTCAAGAACTCGCTGACCGGCCTGCCAATCGGCGGCGGCAAAGGCGGATCCGACTTCGATCCGAAAGGCAAATCCGATCTGGAAGTCATGCGGTTTACGCAAAGCTTCATGACCGAGCTCGGCAAATATATCGGTCCGGACACCGACGTGCCGGCCGGCGATATCGGCGTAGGCGCACGGGAAATCGGTTTCATGTTCGGCCAATACAAACGGCTGTACGGCAGCGAGACCGGAGTGCTTACCGGGAAAGGCCTCACGTACGGCGGCAGCCTGACGCGCACCGAGGCGACGGGTTACGGGCTGGTCTATTTCACGGCCGAAATGCTGAAGAGCAAAGGGGAAACCTTCGAAGGCAAAACGGTGGTCGTATCCGGCTCCGGCAATGTCTCGATATATGCGATCGAGAAAGCGCAGCAACTGGGCGCCAAAGTCGTGGCCTGCAGCGATTCGGGCGGATACGTGTACGATGCGAACGGGATCGACCTGAGCACGGTGAAGCGGCTGAAGGAAGTCGAAAGAAGACGCATCAAGGATTACGTGGAGGAGCATCCGTACGCCCAATACGTAGAGGGCTGCACAAACATCTGGACCATCCCTTGCGATATTGCCCTGCCGTGCGCAACGCAAAACGAAATCAACGAAATCTCCGCCAAGCAGCTTGTCGCCGGCGGCGTGAAATACGTGGCCGAGGGCGCGAATATGCCTTCCACGCTGGAAGCGATCGAGGTTTACTTGAACAACGGCATTTATTTCGGCCCGGCCAAAGCGGCGAATGCCGGCGGCGTAGCCGTCTCGGCCCTGGAGATGGCGCAGAACAGCGCAAGGCTCTCCTGGACGTTCGAGGAAGTCGATGCCAAGCTGAAGGATATAATGAAGAATATTTACCGCAATAGTGTCAATGCCGCCGAAGCGTACGGCCATGCCGGAAATCTCGTCGTGGGCTCCAATATTGCTGGCTTCCTGAAGGTCGCCGACGCGATGCTGGCGCATGGCATCGTTTAAAACTAACGAAAATTATAGAAAGAGTCGCCTGGGGGAAGATTGAACCCCGGCGACTCTTTTTTGAATCGTTATATGCGTTTAGTAAGCCAAAGCGTCCAGCGCTTTGATATGGGAAAGATAGCGGATGTTGCTCGCTTCCTTCATTAACGTAGCCGGCAGTCCGCGCAGCTCGGTGTTGTTCGCGCCGATCGTCGCTACGGCGTCTTTGCGGCCCAGGCTGGCCAACGTGCCGGAGTTGATCGGATTGAACACTTCCAGCTGTTTGCTGCCGAAATGCGCAAACAGGTTGTAGCCGATCAACTCGCCCATCTGCCAGGCGATTTGCGCCGTCGGCGGATAGGGACGTCCGTCCGGCCCCATATACACCGCGCTGTCTCCGGCAACGAATACGTCGGGATGCGATGTCGATTGCAGAAACTCGTTGACCGTAGCGCGTCCGCGGTTGACCTCCAGCCCCGATTCGCCCACGAGCGGATTGCCTTGGACGCCGCCGGTCCAAACGAAGGTATTGGCCACGATCTTTTGACCATCCTTCAAATCGATGGCATTGCCTTCGACATTGGTTACCGGAAGACCGGTCAAGAATCTCACGCCGCGTTTCTCCAGGCTGGCCGTCGCCCGTTCGATCAAAACGTCCGGCAGCACCGGCAAAATCTTCGGTCCCGCTTCGACGAGCATGAGCTTGATGTCATCGCGGTGCACGCCGTATTTCTTCGTCAGCTCCGGAAGCTTGTCGGCGATTTCCCCGACCAGCTCCACGCCGGTCAATCCCCCGCCGCCGATCAAGATCGTGGCGTCCGCTTCATTCCGGGACACCGAATACTCGCGAATCCGCGCTTCGATATGCTCGTGAATCTTGCCCGCATCATTCGCCGATTTCAGCACCATGCTGTACTGCTCCAGCCCCGGAATGCCGAAATAGGCCGTGATGCTGCCGAGGCCCACCACCAGCGCGTCGTAGGACAGCAACGTCCCGTCGGAGAGTTTGACCTCTTTTTTATCCACCGAGAAGTTTTCCACCTTGGCGATCCGCAGATCGATGTCCTTCCCTTTGAACAGCTTTTCGAGCGGAAGGGCAACCGCGCGTTCGGAAATGCTTCCCGCAGCCAGACGGTGCAGCTCCGTAATGATTTGATGCGTCGGATATTGGTTGACCACCGTGACCCGAGCTTGCGATTTATCCATATACTTGCGGACGGACAAGGCGCTAAGAACGCCGCCATAGCCGGCACCCAGAATCAAAATATGTTTTGACATAGTCGTTATCCTCCGTTATTTTTGATGACCGTCCCGTTCACCGGAGACTTGAAGATAGGCATTAACAAACCGAAACAGTTTTTGCGCCTGCGGGTCCTTCAGCATTTTCATCAGCCCGAACAGACCGATCGCCTCTTGGCTTGCTTCGGCGCGGTCTTTCGCTTCAACTACGTTGGCGGCGATGTGCTTCACTTTGCCTACCACCGGTCCGGCAATCTCCGAAATAGCGCCGACCGTATCATTCTTCAAGACTTCATCCGTAGCAACCGACTTGGCAAAATCATAGGACTTCGTCAAAATCCCTACCAACTCGGTCAATTTGGGCAACTGCTCTACCAGCGCATTCAGCGACTGCTGCACCTCCGGTTTCAAAAGCTGCTCCAGGAGTTCCTGCGGCTGTCCGCCGACTGCGGCGACCGGCTCCTGCTCTGTCTTTGTTTCTGTAATCGTTTCTGACATTTCCGATTCTCCTTTGCGTTAGTCTAAGTACTTACTAGCCGAACCCAAGCTCATGCATAGTGTTCCTACTTTGCTTTTCGCTAACCCGTTCAAAGTTAGTGAAAATTTGCACATCTAAACATTGAACAATCCGTATAAATTGTAACACATTTTCAACAAAAAAAGACCGTGAAAGTGATAATTTTCACGGTCCTCAACCTATATCAAAATTGGATCGATTTTAAACGCCAAATGATTGCGGGGACATCTCCTTCAAAAAATCGTAAAACAGCTTTTCGGTCGGCGGCAACTCCCGATTGGCCGAAATAATGACCCCGACATCCCGGGTCACATGCGGCTCCCGCATCGGCAGCGCGATCATGGTCGAAGGGATATGCTCGCCCAGCGCGATTTCCGGAAGCAGCGTCAGGCCGAGCCCTGCCGATACCAGCCCTTTGATGGCATCGAGGTCATCCCCTTCGAACGAAACCTTGGGCTGAAACCCCAGTTTGCCGCAAGCCTCCACAACCAGCTCTCGCAAAATGAATCCTTGGGGGAACAACACGAATCCATCGTCCTTCAAGTCTTCAAGCTCCAAGGAACTGCGCCCGGCCAACCGGTGTCCGGCGGGCAAAAGCACTTTGAATTTTTCCCGGAACAGGACTTCTCCACGGATCTGCGGCTCCTCCTGCGGGACCGGTCCGATCAAGGCCAGGTTCATCTCTCCGCCGCTTACCCAATCCATCAGCTCTTTATAGGATCCATGCTGAAGCTGGAAATGCACCGCCGGATACCGCTGCCGGAAGGCGGACACGACCGTCGGCACCATTTGCGCGGCCAAGCTGCTTGGGAAGCCGATCCGCACGGTCCCCCGCTCCGGATCCAGATACTCGTCGATCTCCTGGCGCGCGTGGTCGATGACCTTCATCAACTGCTCCATATGCAGCAAAAACTGCCGGCCGACCGGCGTCAGCTTCACCTTGCGTCCTTCATGGATAAACAAATCGACTCCCAGTTCCGACTCCAGCTTGAAAATCTGCCGGCTGACCGCCGATTGCGAGACATGCAGCGCATACGATGCCTCCGTTACGTGTTCCAGCTTGGCTGCCTCGATAAAATATTGAATCTGCCTAAGCTCCATCCCCTCACCCCGCTCGTTGCAAACTCGTGCTCTCCTCTTTGGCAAATAGATATCTTACACAACGTGTAAACATATTAAAGACCATTATATCGACTCTATCCCGAAAACGGAAGCACGGGAGGCGAATTTTCTTCGAAGGGGGTATGGGGAGGACTTGGGGGAGGAGTTTGGGAAGGGCCGCTGTACTGCCAAATGTAAAAAGTGCAGTTGAATTCGTCAATATTCTCCGAAAAGGGCTGGCCAAGTGTAAAAGCTTTGCAGTTCGTCACGCCCAGCGACCGTCCTTTTATCCATCGGCAAGCATACGTTATAAAGAAAGCGGCGATGCCGGGTCTCCCCAGCATCGCCGCTTAATACCATCCTATCGTTATCCCGTTTCAGTCCTCCGGACGATCCAACCGGTACAGGTTGCGGTACCGCGGCTCGCGCTCCATCAGCTCGGCATGGGTGCCGCGCAGGAGGATCCGGCCGTGCTCCATGAAGACGATCTCGTCCATGCGCTCGGCGCCGACCAGGTGATGCGTCACCCAAATCAGCGACTTGCCTTGCGTCGTGCGGAAAATCGTCGACAGCAGCTCCCGCTCGGTACGCGGATCAAGGCCGACGGTCGGCTCATCGAGGATGAGCACGGGCGTATCCTGCAGGAGGATCCGCGCGAGGGCCACGCGCTGCCGCTCGCCGCCGGAGAAACGCTGGCCCGTTTCCCGCATCGGCGTGTCCAGGCCCTCCGGCAGCGCCGCGATCAGCGGGCCGAGCTGCGCAGCCTGTGCGGCCCGGCGCACGTCCTCGTCCGAGGCCCCCGGTCGGCCGAGCCGGATATTGTTCGCCACCGTCGTGTCGAACAAATGCGGGCTTTGGTTCAGGACGGAGATCACCTCGGGCATCCGGTCGCCGAACGAGGCGGCAGGGATGCCGTCCACCGTGACCGTCCCCGCCGTCGGGGCAAGCGCCCCCTGGATCAGCTTCAGCAGCGTCGATTTGCCGGCGCCGCTGCGCCCGATCACCGCGATCCGCTTGCCTTGCGAGATGTCCAGCGAGACGCCGTCCACCGAATCGGCGTCCTCCGCCGCATAGGCGAAGCGAACGCCCTGCAGCCGCACGTGGGCGCTGCGGGCGGACCCGGCCGAGCCGCCCGGGCCGCGGCCGTCGGCCGTCGCGCCTGCCGCGGCGCGTTGGCCCTCGC
>NZ_JBNYYG010000070.1:0-29450 GCF_050565405.1 Paenibacillus macerans
GTGGGTAACCATTTGCGTTAAGCCACAAAATCCCCCTCGGGGGATTTCCTTATCATGAGTTTACACAAAAATCTTGACAGACCCAGAAACTTTTCTATTCTGTGTTACTAGGTAATTATAATCTTATTCCAAGCTATATATGAGATTTTGGAATATTAGCTCTTGAATATCAAATTAAATGTTCTAGTTATTCAAAGGATTATGTCGCTCATTAATTTCAGGTAGTATATGTCCAAACGCTGATAAATACCTTTTCGTCATGTCCAAGGTACTATGCTGTAATAAACGCTGTAGACTTATTATGTCTCCACCGTCACGTAAAAACCTGTAGGCTAGGGTGTGTCTAAATGTGTAAGCGGAAAGAGGGCAATCTCTAAAATTCATTTTCTTCTGAAGGCGTTTAAAAACTAACTTAATTCCGTTATCGGTTAGTTGCTTGTTGTCACTCGTTGAAAAGACATATATAGGAGTTCGCCCTAAAAATTTCTCTTGAAACATTCTCCATTCAACTAGTTCTTTTAGTAACTTGTCAACTAAGGGTACGGATTGTTGTTTGCGTCCTTTCCCAAAAAAAAATTGCTGCTTTATTACAAAAATCTAGTTCACTCCACTTTAGATTGCTTATTTCACCAACCCTGGCCCCCGTACTCAAAAGGAATAGGATTAAGGCGTAGTCACGATAAGCAAAGAAGGACTTTTCACGATTTTTTAATTGTCGATATTAGGCTAACATCTGTTGGATGTGATAATCACTGAATACTTGGATTACCACATCTTCTTTGGCGTAACCTATTTTCTTAGCTGCATTTTGTTATGGAGTAATGTACTCATTCTCAGCTAGATAGTTGAAGAAGGTCTTTAATACCCTAAGCTTGCTATTCTTGGTGACAGTATTGTTGTTTCTTTTCTCCTGGCAATGGAGTAAATACTTCTTTAATCGTAGTTGGTGATACTTCCTCAACATTAACAATTTGTTCCTCTACACAGAAAGAGTGAAATTCACTGGTCGTACCTACATAGCGTTCCATCGTTGCTGATGATACATTATTTAATTTCTTTTCTTCGATAAAGTTCTTAATTGTAAATTTTAACAACAAAAAAAACAACTCCCTTCTGGATTGAACATCCAATAGGTTGTTGTCTTTAAATTCAAAATCGTTTCTCCCCATGACCACAAAACAATGTTATCAAGTAATGAGGGTAAAACCCTATATTTTATAAGGAAATCGAGACGACAGGATTTGAACCTGCGACCTCTTGCTCCCGAAGCAAGCGCTCTACCAAGCTGAGCCACGTCTCGAAATGGGAGTGGTGACAGTTAGTAATTTTACTCGGATTGATTGCATTTGTAAAGGACGGATTTCAAGAGTGCATGAGTAAAAAGGAGGCGGCGTTTTTTGCTTGTGCAAGCTGGGTGATAGTACAAAAGATAGCGGTGTGCTATAATCCCTTTCGAAATTAATCTTGAGGGCGAACTTCATATCGTAAAATTCGTCCGAACGATCGAATGGAGGGACAAGCAACGTGAAAAAGCTGGGAGCGATTGAAGCTGGCGGTACCAAATTCGTGTGCGGCATAGGGACGGAAGAAGGAGAGGTACTGGATCGGATCAGTTTTCCGACGACAACGCCGGAGGAAACGATGAAGCAAGTTCTGGCTTATTTTCAAGGCAAAGAAGTAGAGGCGATGGGGATCGGTTCATTCGGCCCGATCGACCCGATTCCGGGAAGCGGCACGTATGGATATATTACTACGACGCCCAAACCGTATTGGGGTAATTATAATTTAGTGGGGACCGTTAAAGCGCATTTCGACATCCCGATCGGTTTTGATACGGACGTGAACGGAGCGGCTTTGGGCGAAGCCCGTTGGGGAGCCGCCAAGGGGCTGGACAACTGTCTGTATATTACGGTTGGAACAGGCATCGGCGCGGGGGCTGTCGTGGGCGGCCAATTGATTCATGGCTTGTCCCATCCCGAGATGGGGCATATCGTGGTTCGTCGCCATCCTGATGACACCTATACGGGAACCTGTCCGTACCACGGGGATTGTTTGGAAGGGCTGGCCGCCGGGCCGGCAATCGTCAAACGCTGGGGTGTCGGCAATGGCGCGGACCTGCCGCAGGATCATCCGGCATGGGAGATGGAAGCCCATTATTTGGCGCAAGCACTGATGAATTACATCTTGATCCTGTCGCCGGAGAAAATTGTGATGGGAGGCGGCGTCATGAAGCAGGCCCAACTGTTCCCGCTGATTCGCCGGAAAGTGCAGGAACTGCTGGGCGGCTATGTGCAACACCGCAGTCTGACCGAAGGAATCGACAGCTATATCGTGCCGCCCGGGCTTGGCGACAATGCCGGTTTGAGCGGGGCGCTTGCCCTGGCCGATTTGGCGCAAAAATAACGCATTGGGATTAATCGGTTGACCCGGCGGCGGTTTTCGTCAATGGATCGAAGGCCCGCCGTTGACTTTAAGGTTGCCGATTGGATATAATAACTGGTAATCAACCAGAATTTCTAGTTCAAAAGGTCTGGTTTTAAGCCTCTCATTATATTGTGAAACTTGGAAGAGGAATATTAGTTTGGATTCCGCCATCCAGAGAGCCGGCATATGGTGCAAGCCGGTTGGGGAATGCAAATGAACTCGCCTTGGAGTTATGATGCGAAAATCATCATCGTTTTGCCCGCGTTAAGGGTGTAAAGTGAGCTAGGACAAAGCATGTCCGACGCTAACTAGGGTGGTACCACGGGAAACTTCCTCTCGTCCCTAGCGATCATACGCTACGGGTCGGGAGGTTTTTTTACATTAAAGGTAGTTCAAAAAGTCATCTTTGGATCACGAAGCTTAAGCACAGAAGCTTAATCGGCGTCGAATCTTGAATTCAGCCGGGCCTTCCGTTGCTCACGTAGCCTCCAGCTACGCTGCGCTACTCAGTCCCTAGCTTCATCCAACCTTCTTGGTGCTCCAAACCTGACTTTTTGAACCTTTATTGAAAACGGTAGTTCAAAAAGTCAGCTTTGGATCACGAAGCGTGTTCAAGAAGCGAATTCGACGTCGAATCTTGAATTCAACCTTCTCGGCGCTGAAAACCTAACTTTTTGAACCCGCATTAAAAATTGTTGTTTCAAGGAGGATTTTGAATTATGGCGGACCAAAACGTGCCCCATGACGTTTATCGGGCCCAGGCCATCGAACCGAAATGGCAGGCTTATTGGGATGAGCATCACACATTCAAAACACGGGAAGAGGCGGGCAAACCGAAGTTTTACGCGCTCGACATGTTCCCCTATCCATCGGGGGCGGGCCTGCACGTAGGCCATCCAGAGGGCTACACGGCCACGGACATCGTCTCCCGCTTTAAACGGATGCGCGGCTACAACGTGCTGCATCCGATGGGCTGGGACGCTTTCGGGCTGCCGGCGGAGCAGCATGCGCTCGATACGGGCGAGCATCCGCGGGATATCACGGTCAAGAATATCAACAATTTCCGGCGCCAGATCAAGTCGCTTGGCTTCTCGTACGACTGGGACCGCGAAATCAGCACGACCGATCCCGAGTATTACAAGTGGACGCAATGGATTTTCATCCAACTGTATAAGAAGGGGCTGGCTTATGTAGCCGAGGTGCCGGTGAACTGGTGTCCTGCGCTCGGAACGGTGCTGGCGAACGAAGAAGTCATCGACGGAAAAAGCGAACGCGGCGGCCATCCGGTCATCCGCAAACCGATGCGCCAATGGGTGCTGAAAATCACCGAATACGCGGAACGTTTGCTTGAAGACCTGGAGGAGCTGGACTGGTCGGAAAGCATTAAGGATATGCAGCGCAACTGGATCGGGAAATCCGAAGGGGCCGAAGTCGAGTTTGCCATCGAGGGGCACCCTGCAATGCTGACCGTCTTTACGACGCGCCCGGATACCTTGTTCGGGGCCAGCTACGCGGTGCTTGCGCCGGAGCATGAGCTGGTCAAAATGATCACGACCGAAGCCCAAAGTGGTGCCGTGAAGGCTTATCAGGACCAGGCGGCGCGGAAGAGCGACTTGGAGCGGACCGATCTGGCGAAGGAGAAAACCGGCGTATTTACCGGTGCCTACGCGATCAATCCGGTGAACGGCGCCAAGCTGCCGATCTGGATCGCCGACTATGTGCTGGCGGGATACGGAACCGGGGCGATCATGGCCGTACCGGGTCATGACGAACGCGACTATGAATTCGCCAAGCAATTCGATCTGCCGATCGTCGAGGTCGTCGAGGGCGGCGATGTGGCGAAGGAAGCTTATGCCGGCGACGGCGCGCATGTGGGCTCCGACTTCCTGAACGGATTGCGTAATGCGGAAGCCATCAAGAAAATGATCTCCTGGCTGGAGGAGAAAGGCAAAGGCCGCGGCAAAGTGACCTACCGCTTGCGCGATTGGCTGTTCAGCCGCCAGCGTTATTGGGGCGAACCGATCCCGATTCTTCATCTCGAGGACGGCACGATGAAGCCGGTGCCGGAGGATCAGCTGCCGCTTGTCCTGCCGGACGTCGACGCCATCAAGCCGTCGGGCACCGGGGAATCGCCGCTGGCGAACGTTACGGAATGGGTGAACACGACCGATCCGGAAACCGGGTTGCCGGCGCGCCGCGAGACGAACACGATGCCGCAATGGGCGGGAAGCTGCTGGTATTACCTGCGGTATATCGATCCGCATAACGATCAAGAGCTGTGCTCGAAAGAGAAGCAGCAGGAGTGGATGCCGGTAGATCTGTATATCGGCGGGGCCGAGCATGCGGTGCTTCACTTGCTGTACGCCCGTTTCTGGCACAAGGTGCTGTACGATCTCGGGGTGGTTTCAACCAAGGAGCCGTTCCATAAACTGGTCAACCAAGGGATGATTCTCGGCACGAACAACGAGAAAATGAGTAAATCCCGCGGCAACGTCATCAACCCGGACGAAATCGTGGGTGAATACGGTGCGGACACGCTGCGCGTATACGAGATGTTCATGGGGCCGCTGGAAGCGACCAAACCATGGAATGAAAGCGGGGTTGAGGGCATTCACCGCTTCCTTTCCCGCGTATGGCGCCTGTTCGTTGCCGAAGACGGAAGCCTGAACGCCAAAATTACGGCCGACGGCGGCAGCGACGAGTTCAAACGGACCTGGCACAAGACGATCAAAAAAGTGACTGAGGATTTCGAAGGCTTGCGCTTTAATACGGCGATCAGCCAGCTGATGATTTTCGTCAACGAAGCGTACAAAACGGAAGCCGTGCCGAGAGCGGCTGCGGAAAACTTCGTGCAACTGCTGTCTCCGCTGGCGCCGCATTTGGCGGAAGAACTGTGGGAACGCCTTGGGCATGCCGGTACGATTTCATACGAACCATGGCCGGCCCATGACGAAGCTTGGACGGTCGAAGCCGAAGTGGAAATCGTCGTTCAGGTGAACGGCAAGATCGTCGACCGCACGAAAATCTCCAAAGAGCTGGATCAGGCGGCGATGCAGGAACATAGCTTAAGCCTGCCGAACGTGCAGCAGGCTGTGGCAGGAAAGACGATTCGCAAAGTGATTGCCGTACCTGGCAAGCTGGTGAATATTGTCGTCGGTTAAACATCGAGGCTTTTCCTGTCAGGGCAGCGATCCGGCCCCTATACCATCCGGCGGCTATACCCCGGCTAGGGGCCGTCGATGTCCGGGCGAGCAGACGGTTCTGCCGCAGCGGTATCCGCCTGCGGTTGAGGGTGAAATAAGGCGTGCAGCCTGCTGAGGTCCTCATCGTGTTTACGATGCGTCGTTTCGATCAAACGGGCGAATACCCCGCGCAGGCCGGAGTCCAATACGGAGATGCCTTCGGCGGTCACTCCGCCGGGAACGGCCACCCGATCCACCAGCTCTTCCGGGGTCAGGCCACCATCGGTCAGCAGTTTGCCCGTTCCCAGCAGCATTTCCGAACCCAACTTGATCGCTTCGTACCGGCTGATGCCGGTCAACTCGGCGGCCGACTCCGCCCATAACTGCAGCATATAGGCGACAAAAGCGGGCCCGCAGCTTGAAAGATCGGAGGCGATCCGCGTCTCGCTTTCTTTAAGCGCAACCGGCGTGCTAATCGAGGACATCAGCTGTTCCAGCAGCAGGCGATCTTCGGGGCGGATTCGTTTTCCGTAGATGCAGAGGGAAGCGCCGCTGTGCACGGAGTGCGTGATGCTGGGGATGATTTTGGCGATTTTGGACGGTATGGCGTGTTCCAAGGTTTCGATTTGCACAGGGCTGGTAATCGACACGATCAATTGCTTCTCGTCGAGGACGTCCCGGATTTCCGCAATGACTTCAGGATAATCCAGGGGCCTGATGCATAGGAAGACGATTTTGCTTCCCTGCGCGGCTTCGGCGTTGCTGCCGTAAACCCGTAGTCCGGGATGGCGCTGAGCCAGCAGTTTGGCTTTGTAGGGAGAACGGTTGCTGGCACAAATGTTATGCGGGAGCAGCGCACCGGAACGCAAAAAGGCATCTATGAGCAAGCTTCCCATGGATCCGGTTCCGATGAAGGCGACTTTCATCCGGGTTCCCCTTTCCGTGCTTAACGCACCTTTCTGGTTTTAGACTTTTATGCTTTTCTGCTTCACCTTTTTAAATATGTATGCATCTTGAATGGATCTTCATGACTTCCAGGCGGATTCTTTTAAGATTGGGGTGCGGGGATGAGAAGGGAGTTTATGCTGACGGCGGTCGCGTCGGCGGTCGTCGGAGCGGGACTGATGCTGCTTGCGGTCGGCGGCGGCAAACCGGCCGGGATCGAAGGCTGGATGCCGATCAATGCCGAAGTGGCGGCAACGGTGGACGAACAAGGCCGGGGGAAATCGGATTCCGGCGGAGCCGCGAGCGACGCGGGCGCGAAAGCCGACGTAAACCGGGAAGTTCCTGACGCAGGGCAAGGTTCGGCTGGAATGGCGGCTGAGGGCGCGAAGTCGATACCGGCTGCGGGGACGAATGCGGCGACCGGGTCAGGGACGCACTTGAGTGCGGACGGCCCCGGAGGCGCTGCGACCGGAAGCGGGAAGGTGTCTGCTTCTGCTGCAGGTGCCGATGCGGCATCGGGCTACGCGACCAAGACCAGCCAGATCAGCATCAACCGGGCGGGACTGGCCGAACTGCAGAACCTTCCCGGCATCGGCGAGAAGAAAGCGCAGGCGATCATCGATTATCGCAACGAGCATGGCGACTTCGGCTCGGTGGGCGAATTGACCAAGGTGAAGGGAATCGGGGATAAGATGCTTGAAAAAATGAAGCCTTACATCGGGCTGTAAGCGCGAGTTCAAAAAGCCGGCTTTTCACCGCCGAAGCTTAGGCTTCCGATGTGCGTTTGTTCAAAACGCTTTAGGTTGGATAAAGTCGGGGGTGCCAGTAGCGCGCGGCTGAACGTACGCGGGAACATAACGGACCATAAAGACCTTATTTGCCCATTTTCCGGCTATTTCCAGCTGTAACGGACTCCAGAGACCTTATCGGGCACTCACGGCGGCCATTGGGCTGCTTTTGACCGAAATAAAGGCTCCTCGGTTCGTTAGAATCCGAAAATGCCCGAAAGCGGGCCAATCGCGTTTCTGGTGTCCGTTAGCTTGCTGGAGCTGCGCAACCTTTTAAAGAAAAGGAGAGCCAAGGGATGAATCCGGACAAACGTAAAGATTGGGATACGTATTTCATGGATATCGCGTATATGGTGTCGACGCGGTCGCGCTGTAACCGCCGCCGCGTGGGCGCCGTGCTGGTTCAGGGCAAAAAACTGTTGGGAACGGCCTATAACGGGGCTCCTTCCGGCGTCCCGGATTGCTCGGAAGCCGGCTGCATGATCTCGGAGGAGTACGAGCTCGTCATCGAAGACGGCCAAGAGAAAATGGTGAAGAAGCAGCGCTGCGTCCGCACGATCCATGCCGAGCAAAATTTGCTCCTGTTCACCGACCGGATCGACCGGGAGGGATCCAGCGTATACGTGACGGACGAGCCATGCTGGACCTGCGCGAACATGCTGGCTAACAGCGGCATTACGGAGATCGTGTTCCACCGCCCTTACCCGAAGGACACGGGGAAAGTGACGGCGATGATGGAGCAAATCGGCATCAAATTTCGCCGTTTGGAGGCTTACCAGCCGCCGCAGGAAACGGTCGCGCATGTCGAGGAATAATGAGCTTGAACATAGTTTAACTAAACTTCATAAGAGTATCGGATGCAGGAAGCACCTCATTCGCCTATAGGGCGGGTGAGGTGTTTTTTTGTCGAGGAGGGAGAACATGAACCGAAGACCGCTAACCGTTATCGCCTGCTGCTGGATCGCCGGAAGCGGCATGGCTGCGGGCTATGAAGGCAGCCGCTTCTGGCTGCTGTGGCTGGGCGCCTCGCTGATGTGCCCGGCAGCGGGACTGATCGGACGCCTTCCCTGGCGGAAGCTGGCCATGTGGTGGCTGGCCTTTTCCCTGGGAGCGGCCTATTGGCTCTATAGCGAGGCCAACAACGTGAGCCGGATCGAACAGGCTTGGTCTGCAACTGACGCGGGATCGCAGGCGGCGATTGATTCGGCATCGGGAACAGGAAATGCGGAGGGCCGGGAGCCTATCGCGGATGGAACGGCCGTTCATCTTGAAGGTACGATCGTATCGGCGGTGGAAATCGACGGGGATCGGGCCGACTTTACGCTGAAAGTCAGCCGGATCACGGTACGGATACTTACGCAAGCTGCAATCGGAGAGGCGGAGCGGGAGCAAGCCGGTACTGCGGCAGGCGAGGCCCCTGGGAAGACTTCTCCGGGGCCGGGCATGCCGAAGGGGGAGGCGATCCCCGGCGGCGAAAGGGTAGCGGTACAGCTGCGCTTGGCGGCGCAGGATGAGCTCCGGACGGCGGCGGGCTGGCGGCGCGGACAGCATGTTGCGTTGGACGGCACCCTGGAAGCTCCGCAATCGGCGCGGAATTTCGGCGGCTTCGATTACCGCCGGTATTTGCATAACCAGCGCATTCATTGGCTCGCCAAAGCAACGGGGGCTTCATCGATGCGCGTGCAGTCCGGGACCTGGGGAGCCGCCGCTTTTCTCGGTCAAATCGACGCGCTGCGCGCCGATCTCGGCGGACGGATCGAGCGGTTATTTCCCGACTGGCAAGCAGGTTATATGAAGGGGCTGCTGATCGGTTTGCAGGATGAGCTGGATCCGGACAAGTATGCGGACTTTAGCCAACTGGGTCTGACGCATATTTTGGCTATTTCCGGCAGCCATGTGGCGATTAATGTGGGGCTTCTCTTTTGGCTGCTCCGCTTATGCCGGGTGAGCCGGGAGACCGCGCTGACGGTCGTGCTGATCTTCGTGCCCGCTTATATGCTCGTTACCGGATTTTCGCCTTCCGTGATCCGCTCGGGGATGATGACGATGCTGGGCATTTATTTGCTTAAGCGCGGGCTTCTCAAGGACAGCCTGAATGTGCTGTCGGCCGCGGCGCTGCTCATGCTGTTGTGGGAGCCCTATTACTTGCTTAACGTCAGCTTTCAGCTCTCGTTTGCCGTTACCGCCGGGCTCATCGTGTTCGTGCCGTTGCTGACTCCCTACTTACTTTGGTTGCCGCCTAAAGTCCGGGGGACGGCGGCGATCACGCTGGCGGCCCAAATCGTCTCATTCCCGTTGACCGTGACCTACTTCAACCAATTTTCCTTGTTGTCCGTGGCGGCCAATTTGCTGCTCGTACCGGTCATCGGCGCCGTGGCGCTTCCGCTCGGCACGGCTGCCCTGCTGCTAAGCTTGGCTTCGGTCACGCTGGGCGCCTGGGCGGCGATCCCGGTCAGGCTGCTGAATGAAGCCACGTTTTGGGCGACGGATTGGCTCAGCGGGCGCAGCGGCTTTATGACGTATTGGAAATCGCCGTCCCCGCTATGGATCGCGGCTTTTTACGCCGGCGGCTATTTGCTGCTGTATTGGGGGAAGCGATACGGAGGACCGGGCTCCCCGGACGCCGGAAGCACGTGGTCCGACGACGAGACCGTCCCGCTTGCCCAGGTACGGAGAACAGGCTCCGGGCGAGGAGGGGCAAGCCTTTTTCGCTGGAAGGAGGCGCTAAAGCTGTTCGTAAGACTTGGGTCCGTATTGCGATCGGGATTCCGTTCACGCATGCGGCGGACTGGGAAAACAGCCCAATGGGACATAGACTCCGTCAGCTTCTCCAAGGAGGATTCCGTGCGAATAGGAGTCGCAGCTGTTCTCAGTTGGGCCGGGAGAAGACGCAGGGACTTGCTGCGTACGGCCATCGCCGGCGGGATGGTGCTGCTGCTCGTATCCGGTTATCAGCCGGCATACGCCAAAGGCACGGGGTACATCGAGTTTATCGATGTTGGCCAAGGCGACTGCGCCCTGATCACCACGCCGTCCGGCGCACATGTGCTGGTAGATGGCGGGGGGACGGTCTCGTTTCGCAAAGCCGCGGATGCCTGGCGGGAGCGCCGGGAACCGTTTGAAGTCGGAGCGAAAACGGTCGTTCCGCTGCTCAAGAAGCGGGGCATCCATCGCCTAGACGCCGTAATTCTGACCCACGGCGATCAGGATCACCTCGGCGGCCTGCAAGCGGTGCTGGAACAATTCCCGGTCGAGGCGCTGCTGATCAACGGAAGCCTGGCCGAGTCGGCGACCATGCGTACCTTGATGGAAACCGCGTTATCCAAGCGAATTCCGTTATACTCCGCAAGCCGCGGCATGGCCCTCAAACCGGACGGCGAGACCCGGCTTGAGTTCCTCTATCCTTTGCAAGCAGAGGAGCAGCAGGGAAGGATTCCCTATGAAAAGGAACAAAATCACCGTTCGATCGTGTTCCTGCTCCGGATGAACGGAGCCTCGTTTCTGTTTACGGGGGATATGGACGAGGCCGCGGAGCGGGAGGTACTGGAGCTGGAGCAAGGGCTGGAACAAAGAAGAGGGACGCCGCCCGGCGGGAAGGAAACGAAGCGAGCCGTTCAAGAAGGCAACGGAGGGGAGACCGAAGAGGACGACGGTCACCCTACGGTCGATGTCATGAAAGTCGCCCATCATGGCAGCAAAACGTCCACCTCCGCGGCTTGGTTGGCGTTTTGGCGGCCCGCGTCAGCGCTGATCTCCGTCGGCGCGTCCAACAGCTACGGGCACCCGCATCCGACCGTGACGGAGCGTCTGGCCGAGCGGGGCATCCGCATATTCCGGACCGATCGGCAAGGGGAAGTACAAATGAAGGTAAGCGATGGACAAATCCGGGTCCGGCGCAAAAGCGGATAGTTGGAATCGCCCCTTCCATTACTTGGACCATCGCAGGGAGAAATAGGCCTTTACCGTATTTCGGCGGGATGACGGGGCCTGTTTTTTTTGGTATTCTAAGGTGAGATTGATGGTATATTGCACGGGGTATGCCTTTTTTCAAAGTGTATGTTCAACCTTTAAATTATTTTTCGGAAATGGTAACAACATTGCAACATATTGTCGGACTCTAGCGTCTGTAAGGATGCAAGGAAGGGGGAGCCTTAGTGGTAGAGCAGGGACTCATCAGAGCCGCTCAGACGGGCGATCGCGACGCTCTAATCACCCTATTGCGAGAAATTGAGAATCACGTGTACCGGACGGCCTTTTATATTTTGAATAATGAGCAGGACGCGCACGACGCTGCCCAGGAGGCTCTTATTCGCATTTATACCAAAATTGATTCTTATGAAGAAAAAGCCCAGTTCAAAACCTGGGTTCAGCGGATCGTGACCAACATTTGCATCGACAAATTCCGCAGAAACAAACCGACCGTGTCGATCGAGGAGCACGAAATGGTGTTTCAGGGGAACGAGAGCGTGGAACGGGAAGTGATGTCGGGGTATTTGGCCGAGGACATCCGAAACGCGATCGAACAGCTGCCGGAGCACCACAAATCGGTGGTTGTGCTGAGGTATTTGCAGGATTTTTCGTATAACGAAATTGCCGACAGTCTGAATCTGCCCTTGAATACGGTGAAATCCTATCTATTCAGGGCCAGGCAGCAGCTGCAGCATTTACTCCAAGATTATCAGAAGGGTGGTGTATCAGGATGAAGTGCCCAGAGGCGGTGGAATGGATGCATCGTTATCTAGACCATGATTTAAACGAAGAGGAAAGTTTTCTCCTCTTTGAGCATATTCGTAGTTGCAGGGATTGTTTCGACGCGTTCGAGCTGTTGAACAAGCTATCCGCTCGGCTGGAAGAGCTGCCGAAGGTGGTTCCGAATTTCAGCCTCGTGGACGCGATCCTTCCCCAGTTGGATGCGATTGACCGGGCACGCCGCGAGGAGGGGAGCACGGCCGAGGTAGTATTGCCGATGACGGCGGCGAACGAAGCCGGAACGATGCCGAATCGGCGCAGCGAACGCTCTCGCGCCGGCGAGAAGGCCTTGCGGCGGAACCGGATTTACCGGTTTGGTTCGCTTGGCGTAGCGGCAGCCTTGATCTTGGGCGTGTTCATTTATCAATATGAGCCTCGTACGGTATCGGATGCCGAAATCGCCATGGATACCGCAGCGGTGCAGGAATCGCAGAGTCTGGATTCTTCGCAGGCGGCGGATTCGGCCAACGATGCGGCGGGAAGCGCCGAATTGTTCGCTGACGGCGGCAGCGGGGGGGGCGCCGGCGGTGACCAGGGCGAACCGGCTTCGAAAACGGACGGCGGCGCTCCGGCGGAGGCAGGGAATTCCGGCGGGGCCAATGATCGGACGACGACGGGAGGCTCCACGGATACCGTCAGCCCGCCGGCGAGACCGGATAACAGCACGGGAGGCGCCAAATCTCCAAGCCGGCAGGATACCGGGACGCCCGATCCGGCCAGCGGAAATCAGGGACCGGCAAACGGCGGAACTCCCGCCAAGGACCCGGCGTCCCCAAACGCGGGAAGCGGCCAGGATCCGGCCGGTACCGAAACGCCGGACGGCCAGGATCAAGACGTGTTGAACCAGCGAGTGGCCGACGAGGAGCCCAAGGACAAAATGTATTACGGACTCGCGGCGAACCTCAACGTTTGGGCTTCGCCGGACGGGAAGTTCGAAGCCGAACTGAAAGATGGCCATTTGTATATTTACCACATTGAGCTTCAGGACCGGAAGCTGGTTTCCGATCAGGCGATCGACGGCAATTGGGTGAGTGGAGCCTGGTCGGCGGAAGGCAATACGTTTACGTATGAGACAGAAATCGACGGAACCTCAGCGGTTCGTACGATCGATGCCGAGAAGGCGGCCGCAGCCGCTGCAGAAGGAACGCAGCCCTAGACGCGATCGAGGATGGACGAAAGTGGGCGGTTTTTTGAACATGCGGCAGGCACCTTTTCAGGAGATATGGAATAAGTTATATGTATAGTAGAGATAGCGGTTTGGACCCTGATCGTCGTATGACCGCTGGCAGGAGAGTTTCTAGAGCTTTTCGGCCCGCGTTTATATAGATGTTCCGGGACAGAGGGATCTTTCGCCGTGAGGCAGAGGTCCCTTTGTTGCATATTTAGAGGTAGTTCAAAAAGTCATCTTTCGATCACGAAGCGGACTCAAAAAAGCGGATTCGGCGTCGAATCTTGAATTCAGCCGGGCCTTCCGTTGCTCACGTAGGATTCGCCTACGCTGCGCTACTCCGTCCCTAGCTTCATCCCACCTAAAGCGCTTTGAAAAAACGCGCGTCGGAAGCATAAGCTTCGGTGCTCCAAACCTGTCTTTTTGAATGCAGGTACAAGCTAACGGACACCAGAAACGCTATTGGCCCGCTCTTGGGTATTTCCGATTCTAACGGACCGAGGAGACCTTATTTCGGACAAAAGCGGCTACATGACCGCCATGAGAGCCCAATAAGGTTTCTGGAGTCCGTTACAGTGGGAAATAGCCGGGAAATGGGCGAATAAGGTCGTTACGGTCCGTTACGCTCAGCCGCGCTATTTATGCCCCTGCTTCATCCAACCTAAAGCGTTTTGCTAAACAGGACTTCGGAAGCCTATGCTTAGGTGCTCCAAACCCGGTTTATCGAACATGCATTATAAAAGGGAGATAAAAAGGGGCTTGGACGAACGGGCGAAATCGAAGTATGATGGTAAGAGGCTAACGACGGAAGGGAGATGCCGAATGGACGCAAAAACGGCAGCAAAGGACATTAAGCAGGGGCGGATCTCCCCGTTATATTTATGTTACGGTTCGGAAAAATACCAGATTCAGGAGTTCGTCGCACTGCTGCAGAATACGCTCGTGGACCGGGATCAGCGGGACTTCGCGTTCGCTGCCTTCGATCTGGCGGAGACGCCGATCGAGGTGGTCGTGGAGGAGGCGGAGACGATGCCTTTCCTCGTGGAGCGCAAGCTGATCGTCGTTCGGGATTCCGCGCTGTTCACCGCGGGCAAGGAAGGCGGCAAAATCGAACATAAAGTGGAGTCGCTGCTTTCGTATATCGGCAATCCGGCGGAGCACAGCGTGATCGTGTTTGTGGTGAATAACGAGAAGCTGGATGAGCGGAAAAAAGTCGTCAAAGCGATCAAGGCGGTCGGGACGGTGTTGTCTTTCATGCCGCTTGGCGGCGGGGAACTCGTGCAATGGGTCGTGCGCGAGGTGGAGAAACGCGGCTGCAAGATCAGCCGCGAGGCCGCAGAGGCCCTCGTTGCGGCCGGCGGCGTGCAGATGGCAACGTTGGCCGCCGAGGTGGACAAGCTGTGCTTGTACGCCGGAGTCGGCGGCATCGTCGAAGCCGCTGCGATTGAGCAGTTGGTAGCCCGCAGCACGGAGCAAAATGTGTTTGCGATGGTGGAGCATATCGCCGCGCTGAAGCTGGAGCCGGCGCTCCGCATCTTCTACGAGCTGCTGAAGCAGCGCGAGGAGCCGATCAAAATCGCGGCGTTGATCGCCCGCCAATTCCGGATTATGCTGCAGGTAAAAGATTTGGGGCGGCAAAGCTACTCGCAGCAGCAGATCGCCTCTCAACTTAGCCTCCACCCGTACGTGGTCAAGCTGGCGGGCGAGCAGTCGCGGAAGTTTGAAGCCGGCCGGCTGCGAAATATTTTGTCCGAGTTGGCGGAGCTGGATTATCGGATGAAAAGCGGTCAAATCGATAAGGTGCTGGGCCTTGAGTTGTTCCTGCTGCGGCTTGCGCCGTAGTCTGCGGGCTAGCAGCGTGTTGTACGCGCCAAGAGGCGGCCGGATTAATATCCTGGCCGCCTCTTGGCTATTTATAAGCAGGCTCTAAGTCCTTGAGCTGCCGCCGTCAGCCTCCAGGCTGATCATATAAGGGATTCCGTCGCGCCAGCCGATTTCCGTCATGGACAAATACCAGGAACGGCCCATGTCGTTGTTTCCCTGGAAAAATAAATACATGCGTCCGTCATCGTCCGTAAACAGAAACGGATGGCCGGTGCAACCTATATAAATAAAGCAAAAAAACCTGGCCTTTCATAAAGAAGGGTCAGGTTCTTCGATGCTGGTTATGAATTCGTCTTAGGCCTGAGCCTTAAGAGCGTTCAATTTCTTAGCCAAGCGGGATTTCTTACGGGCAGCTGCGTTTTTGTGGATCAAACCTTTAGTAACGGCTTTGTCCAATTTTTTGGTTGCAGCGGCGAAAGCAGCTTTAGCTGCGTCCACTTCGTTGTTCGCCAGAGCGGTGTCGGCAGTTTTCACGGCCGTACGCAGGGCGGATTTTTGCGAAGCGTTGAGCGCGCGACGCTTGTCGCTCGTTTTCACACGTTTGATTGCGGATTTAATGTTTGGCATTGCATTCACCTCCTGTAAAGCATAGTTCAACCCAGATGGTTCACAACTTAAAATATTTTATCACGCAAGCCCACAAAAAGCAATAAATTCATCATACCCAATCTCTCGATTTCTCGCAATTCTACGTGATCGCTAGCAGGATGAATAATCGCATTCCCTCTCCCGCACAATAAAGGCAACAACAGGAAATGGAGGTCTTATGGCATGAATTTGGACTTGCAGGATTATTCGGTACGCACCGACTTGGCCGTAGAATCGAAGGAAATCGCGGAGACGGCCCAAGGCGGGCCGGTGCCGGGGCTAAACGAACAGGTGGAGGAGCATGACGAAATTAAGATCACCCGGCTGGACGTGACCAATGACGCCGCTTCGCAGCAAATCGGCCGGGTCAAGGGGCATTACATTACGCTGGAGGTTCCGGGGCTCCGGACGCAGGATACCGAGCTTCAGGAAAAGGTATCCGCCGCTTTTGCCAAGGAATTTACCGGTTTCTTAAATAAGATCGGCATCGGTTCGGGGGCTAAGGTGCTCATTGTGGGCCTGGGAAACTGGAACGTGACCCCGGATGCGCTGGGGCCGCTCGTCGTGGAGAACGTGATGGTGACCCGTCATTTCTTCGAACTCACCCCGGATCAAGTCGCTCCGGGCTATCGCGAGGTCAGCGCCATTGCCCCCGGGGTCCTCGGCATCACCGGCATCGAGTCGAGCGAGGTGGTGCAGGGGATCGTCGACCGGACCAAGCCGGATCTGATCATCGCCATCGACGCGCTTGCTTCGCGTTCCCTGGAGCGGGTGAACACGACGATTCAGATCGCCGATATCGGCATCCATCCGGGCTCGGGCATCGGGAATAAGCGCAGAGGGCTGACGAAGGAAATTTTGGGCGTGCCCTGCATCGCCATCGGCGTGCCGACGGTTTGTTACGCTTCAACCATTGTCAACAATGTGTTCGACCTTATGAAATCGCATTTCAATCAGGAAAGCAGCGACGATGGGGAGGCTCCGACGAAGCAGATCATGGGGATGCTGAACGATCTGAGCGAAGGCGAAAGATTAGGGCTTGTCAAAGAAGTGCTGGAGCCGCTCGGTCACGATCTGATCGTTACGCCGAAAGAGATCGACGAATTTATCGAGGACGTGGCGAACGTGATTGCCAGCGGCCTCAATATATCGTTGCACGAGGCCGTTACGCCAGACAATGTAGCGTCCTATACGCATTAAGCCGGCCGTTTGCGGCGGAGCTTAACCTTGCGTTGTCTAGCCTCCAACCCAAGCATACCCGACTTCATGGAAGATCCCGAATATACGAAATCCGCGAATCTAGCGGATTTCTTTTTTTTGTGAGAATTCGAGGTTCTAGCCGGGAAGATAGGTTCATAGATTTGGGATATACAGCTTGAAGAGGTAGTTCAATAAGTCATCTTTTGATCACGAAGCAGGTCAAGAAACGGATTCGACGTCGAATCTTGAATTCAGCCGGGCCTTCCGTTGCTCACGTAGGCTTACCTACGCTGCGCTACTCAGTCCCTGCTTCATCCAACCTTCTCGGTGCTCCAAACCTGACTTTTTGAACACGTAATATATAAGCGGCTGGAGGAGGACATACGAATGAAATTCAAAGCATGGAACCTTGGGCAAATGAAACGGAATTTGCTGCACGTACTGGCGCTGGGACGGACGTTTTTGCTGTTATCGGTGATGTCGGTGATCTTTTTTGTGATGCTGGGCGTACTCGGCATCGCCGAGAAAAGCCTGAATACGTCCCCGGTTTCTTCCATGAAGGGGCTCGCGGCTTCGCTTTCCAGCGGATTTTTCATGGATATGGTCGGGATGGAGCTGCCGCATTCGACTAGCGAGAAGCAAACGCCGGCGATCTCCGGCAGGCAGATGACGAATTTCGTGTTTCAATTGCTGACGGACGTGAATCCGTCCGATCCGAAAAGCCTGGTAGCCCGCGAAGTCCCTGGGCTTGGCGCGGACAACCCGATCCTGCTGCGCACCGGGTCAGGCAACGGAATAGCCCAGGCGCCCGAGGATTATCGCCCGGGCACGGGGGCGGAGGGGAATGCCCCGGATCATCCCGAGCCGGACGAGGGCGGGCTGGAAGGCACCGGTCCGGATGCGGAAGGCACCGATGGCGAAGGGACCCAGCCGCCGGGGGAACAGGGCGGGCCGAACAACAAACCCGAAGAAACCGGAGAGCCGTCCGTGAAACCGGGGAATAAAAATATCGTCATGATCTATCATTCGCATCCGCAGGAATCGTTTAATCCGGTTCTGGGAACCAACGTCGATAATCCCGGCTCGGCGGAAAATATGAAAAACGTCGGCTTGGTAGGCGAGGCGCTGGCCAAGGAACTGGAGCGGAGGGGCGTAGCGGCGCTGCACTCTTTTGAAAATTATGCGGCCGTGGTGAGCAATTACAACTATAACTATTCATATAAATACTCCAGGGAGACGGTCAAAGCGGCGATGGCCGAAAACGGCAAGCTGCAGTACTTCATCGATATTCACCGGGATTCGCAGCGCCATGACAAAACGACGACGGTCATCGATGGCATCAACTATGCGCAGGTCTATTTCATTATCGGGCACGGCAACGAAAATTGGCGCGAAAACGAGAAATTCGCCAGCCGAATCCATGATCGCCTGGAACAATCGTATCCGGGGATTTCCCGCGGCATCTGGGGCAAAACGTCCTCGCAGGGCAACGGGGAGTACAACCAGTCACTGTCGCCCAATAGCGTCCTGATTGAAATCGGCGGCATCGATAACAGCCAGGAGGAGTTGGAGCGTACGGCCAAAGTGCTTGCGGGAATTCTAGCAGACCTGTATTGGGAAAGCCAAGATGCCGAGAAGGCCGGCACCTTGACCAAAGGCAACGGCGGCAAATCCGGCGTCTCCAAAGCCGGCGAAACGAGCAAGAAATCTTGATCGTGAAAGGGATGAAGGGTTATGGCGAAAATGTTGCGGAGAACGCTGATGTACGGCCTTTTGCTGGCAGCCGGGGTCACGCTGGGGATGCAGCTTGCCGAAAGCGGGACGTCGTCGATCTACGGTCCAGGCTTTCAGACCGGCGGGACTGCCGTGAACGGGCAAAGCATCCCGGCGTATGCGGGGGGACAGCTTCAACCGAACGGCTCCAGCGCCTGGCCGGCCAACACGGCCCCCGCCTGGAATAACGGACAAGGCATCGTCGCTGCGCCGGGAACGCAAAACGGTTACGGGACGGGCGGCAACGGATACGGCACCTTGCCGGAGACTCAAAACCCGCAGACAGCCGGAGGATCGGCCGCAGGGACCAATCAGCCGGATCAGCCTGCGCAGCCATACGGCGAGCAGGCCATGCAGACGCCGGCCGATATGCTGCTGCCTCCCCCGTCGCCGCCAGCCGTCGACCGCCTTGCCGACAAGACGGCGCATTTGCTGCAGCAGGCGTCCCAAAAAAGCATCCACTGGGTCGCCTCTTTGTTCGGACCGGGCGAGTGAGGGAATCGCGGCTTGGCTTGCGGGAATTAGCGGTTTATAGCAAATCTTAGGTTTGTTATAATATTGTAATATTGTAATATTGTAATCCAAACCGTTAGTTCGACATGATCCCGGAGGACAAGAGCCTTGAAAAAAATCACGATGCAGCAAATCGCCGATCATTTGGGCGTCTCGAAGTTCGTCGTCTCCAAAGCGTTGTCCGGCAAGGGCGGCGTCAACGAGGCTACCAGGGAACGAGTTATTCAGGCCGCTTCCCGCCTTGGTTATTTCAATCAGAAGAACGGATACGTCAAAAATATCCTCCCTTCCGGTTCCGCCCCGGCCACTCCTGCAGGCAAGCAATCGGTACTGGTGCTGATGCCTAATATCCGGTTCCAAAACAAGGAATCGCGGTATTGGGGGAGGCTGCTGGAGGGCATCTCCCGGGAGCTGGAAGCCCGGGAGTTGGGGATGATCATCGTGTCCGAGCCCAAAAGCGATAATTTCGTCAACATTTTGAATCCCGACGGGATCCTGGGAATGGTGGGCGTAGGACAGATCGCCAGCTCATTCCTGTTGGAGGTGCACCGGATCGGACTGCCGATGGTGCTCGTGGATCACGAGGACCCGCTGATTCCGAGCGACACGATCTTCGCCAACAATCTCGACGGCATGGCCCGGCTCGCCAATCACTTGATCGGTCTGGGACACCGCGAACTGCATTTCTTGGGCAATTCCCTCTTTTCAAGAAGCTTCCGGGACCGCTGGATCGGCTTTCGCAGCGCTTTGGAAGAGAACGGCTTAACCCCGCAGTCCAGCGATGATCCGATGCTGCGGCTGGAGGGCATCGAAACCGGAGCGTTCCATGACGAACTCTTGAGCTGGGCGCTGCGGCGGAAAAGATCGAAGGCGCTGCCGACCGCCTTAGTGTGCGCCAACGATTCGATCGCCATGAGCGTGTGCTCCGTCTTGAACAAGCTGGGGCTGTCGATACCGGGCGATATCGCGGTCAGCGGGTTTGACAATATCGACGATGCGGCGCAAAACGTTCCGTCGATCACGACCGTTAACGTGCCTAAAGAGGATCTCGGCCGGCGGGCGGTGAAGAAGCTGTTGGATCGTTTGGCCAATCCCGGGTTGCCGCAGGAGAAAATCATGATATCGGTCGAGATCGTGTACCGGAATTCCACTTCCGAGCCGCGGCAGACGGTCAACGAAGCTTAGCTTATCTTAAACAGGCGAAACCCAAAAAGCGCGAGCAGCCGGATTCAACCCGCTGAGCTCGCGCTTTCTCGTTGCGCTCGGGGAAATGAGTACCGATTGCTGCTTGCTCCCGCAACTGATATAATAAATTGATTGTAATACTTCGAAGATTCGTGGTGGGGGTAAGGATGACAGATATCAGAGCAAGACAAGAGAAAATCCGCAATTTCTGTATTATTGCACATATAGACCATGGCAAATCGACTTTAGCCGACCGGATCCTGGAGTACACCGGGGCGCTTACTTCCCGGGAAATGCAGGAGCAGGTGCTGGACCAGATGGATTTGGAGCGGGAACGCGGCATTACGATCAAGCTGCAGGCGGTGCGGCTGACTTACCGCGCCGACGACGGCGAGGAATATTTGCTGAACCTGATCGACACGCCGGGACACGTCGACTTTACGTACGAAGTATCCCGCAGCTTGGCGGCTTGCGAAGGAGCTTTGCTGGTCGTGGACGCGGCGCAGGGAATCGAAGCGCAAACGCTGGCCAACGTCTATTTGGCCCTGGATAACAACCTGGAAATTTTGCCGGTCATCAACAAAATCGATTTGCCCAGCGCCGATCCCGACCGGGTGAAACAGGAAATCGAGGATGTCATCGGGCTGGATGCGAGCGAAGCGGTGCATGCTTCGGCCAAGGCGGGGATCGGGATCAAAGAGATTCTGGAGCAGGTCGTGCAGAAGGTGCCGGCCCCGACCGGCGCGCCGGAGAAGCCGCTGAAAGCGTTGATCTTCGACTCGCACTACGATCCGTACAAAGGCGTTATCGTATACGTGCGCGTCATTGACGGTCAAATCAAGGCCGGATCCAAAATCAAAATGATAGCTACGGAGAAGACGTTCGAGGTCATCGAAGTCGGCGCGTTCAAGCCGCGGATGACGATCGTGGACGAGCTGAACGTCGGGGATGTAGGCTTTATCGTAGCCGGCATCAAGACGGTCGGCGATACCCGCGTCGGGGATACCGTGACGGATGCAAAGAACCCGACTCTCGAACCCCTGCCGGGCTACCGCAAAATCAATCCAATGGTATATTGCGGGCTTTATCCGATCGAAACGTCCGATTACAACGATCTGCGCGAAGCCCTGGAGAAGCTGCAGTTGAACGACGCTTCGCTCAGCTTCGAGCCGGAGACTTCCAGCGCGCTCGGCTTCGGTTTCCGCTGCGGATTCCTGGGTCTGCTGCATATGGACGTCATTCAGGAGCGGATCGAACGGGAGTTCAACATCCCGCTGATTACGACCGCGCCAAGCGTTATTTATAAAGTCGCGCTGACGAACGGCGAGACGATTTCCATCGATAATCCGTCCAACTATCCGGAGGTCGGCAAAATCGACTACGTAGAAGAGCCTTACGTCAAAGCTTCGGTCATCGTGCCTAACGATTACGTCGGAACGGTGATGGAGCTGTGCCAAAGCAAACGCGGCGAGTTCGTGAACATGGAGTATCTGGACACGACTCGCGTGACCATAACGTATCAGGTACCGCTGTCGGAGATCGTTTACGATTTCTTCGATCAGCTGAAGTCAAGCACAAAGGGATATGCCTCGTTCGATTACGAGCTGTCCGGTTACCGCCAGTCCAACCTGGTGAAAATGGACATTTTGCTCAACGGCGAGCAGGTGGACGCCTTGTCCTTCATCGTGCACCGCGACCGGGCCTACCACCGCGGACGGATCATTTGCGAGAAACTGCGCGAGCTGATTCCGCGTCAAATGTTCGAGGTGCCGATCCAGGCCTCGATCGGGCAGAAGGTCATTGCCCGCGAGACCGTCAAGGCGATGCGCAAAAACGTCTTGGCCAAATGCTACGGCGGCGACATTTCGCGTAAGCGCAAGCTGCTGGAGAAGCAGAAGGAAGGCAAGAAGCGGATGAAGCAGGTCGGCAACGTGGAAGTGCCGCAGGAAGCGTTCATGGCGGTGCTGAAGATCGACGACAAATAAAGCTGAAGGCAAGTTGCCATGAAGGAAAGCCGCAAGGCTTTCCTTTTTCCAAGTGAAGGCCACGTGAATTTTTTCTACTATATATAGTGAACGATGAAAGCACAGGAGGCATGACCATGAACCAAACAGGACAACCGCAGGGGCAGGGAATGCCGCATGCCGTTTATATACACATTCCGTTTTGCACGAATAAATGTTTTTATTGCGACTTTAACTCTTACGTGTTGAAGGATCAGCCGGTGATGGATTATCTGCGTGCGCTGGATCGCGAAATGGAGTTGTCCGTGCGGAAGACGCCGCCGGGCGAAATCAAAACGATCTTCGTGGGCGGCGGAACGCCAACGGTGCTGAACCCGCAGGAAATGGACTATTTTCTGGCTTCGGTGCGCCGGCATTACCCGCGTTGGGCGAGCGACATCGAGTTTACGATGGAAGCGAATCCGGGAACGACGGACCGGGAGAAGCTCGCCGTCATGAAAGCCGGCGGCGTCAACCGGGTCAGCTTCGGCGTCCAGGCTTTCCAGAACGAGCTGCTGAGCGGCATCGGCCGGATTCACAATACGGATGACGTGTACCGGAGCCTGGACAATGCCCGGGCCGTCGGGCTCGATAATCTCTCGATAGACCTGATGTTCGGGCTGCCGAACCAGACGGTGGACATGCTCGATTACAGCGTATCCCGCGCTTTGGAGCTGGGGTTGCCGCATTACTCCATTTACAGCCTGAAGGTGGAGGAGAATACGTTGTTCCACACGCTGTATCACAAAAACCAGCTCCCGCTGCCGAGCGAAGAGGAGGAGCTGAACATGTACCTGTTGCTGATGGACCGGATGACGCAAGCGGGATACAAGCAATATGAGATCAGCAATTTCGCCAAGCCCGGCTTTGAAAGCCGCCACAACATCACGTACTGGCGAAATGAGGATTATTACGGTTTAGGCGCAGGAGCGCACGGCTATGTGGGAAGGCAGCGGCATGTGAACATTAAAGGCGTGAATCCTTATGTCGAAGCCGCGAAGCAAGGTCTGCCGCGGCTCGAGCAGTTCGAGGTATCCCGGGAAGAGGCCATGGAGGATTTCGTCATGGTTGGCTTGCGGATGCTGGACGGGATTCGCAAGGAGGATTTCCGCAAGCAGTTCGGCGAAGCGCTGGACGACGTGTTTGCGGCGCCGCTCGCCAAGATGAGGAACGCCGGATTGCTGGAGTCCCACGAAGATGGGGAGGGCTACCGTCTCAGCCGGCAAGGCATCTTGTTCGGGAATGAGGTGTTTGCCGAGTTCATCGGCATTTTGACCGCATAGAGAGGGTGCTTCATCTCCAAATAAAATGACCAGGCTACTAAAAACAACCAAGCAGCTTCCGCTTTAATTTAAAGTGGCGAAGCTGCTTTTTTGCGTTCCCCTGAATATACTTCGAGAGGTGACATGGAAATAACCTAAACACTCTTGAAGTTTTATACTTAATAATGTATATTTATTCATATTATTCGAGATCGAGGGGGAAACAGCATGCCAGCGGTTGCCGTGTGCAGACAAGCGAAACTTGAGGACGTGGAACCTCTATATGTCATGATTGAGGAGTATGCCCGGCGGGGAATTATGCTTCCGCGCTCCCGAGCGGTGCTTGAACGGCAAATCGAGGATTTCGTGGTCGCGGAAGTGGACGGCCAGGTCGTCGGCTGCGGTTCGCTGTGCAAGCTTGGCGAAGAGCTGGTGGAAATCCGCTCGCTCGGGATTGCCGAAGGACATAAGGGCAAAGGGCTGGGTTCCATGCTCGTCGAGCAATTAGTGAAAGAAGCGCGGAGACAAGCAATCCCCAAAGTGATGGCTTTAACGTATGAAGTATCCTTTTTCGTGAAAAACGGGTTTGCGGTCGTGAGCAAAGAGATCTTCCCGGAAAAAGTGTGGACCGATTGCGTCAATTGCGCGAAGCAGCATTGCTGCGATGAAATAGCCGTACTTAAGATACTGGACTGACTTGACAATCGTCAGGTCGGTTTGGTATTTTTGTATTAGCGATTAGCACTCTAGTGGATCGAGTGCTAACGACAGGATCTAACGGTCAAAATTTAGCTCAGGAGGGATTGCCATGTTAACGGAACGCCAGAGAATGATATTAACAGCTATTGTGGACGACTATATTCGATCGGCGGAGCCAGTGGGATCCCGAAGCATTTCCAAACGGGGGGATGTCGGTTACAGCCCGGCAACGATCCGAAACGAAATGGCCGATCTGGAGGAACTTGGATTCCTGGAGCAGCCGCATACGTCGGCAGGCCGTATTCCTTCGCATAAAGGGTACCGCTACTATGTTGACCATCTGACTCCGTTGAATTTGCTGACGAACGAAGAGCTAACCACGATTAAAGCGTTTTTTGCCGAGAAACTGAACGCCGCCGAGCAAGTGATTCAACATGCCGGGACGATCCTTTCCCATATGACCAACTATACTTCCATCCTGCTCGGGCCGGAAGTTTTTCAGACGTCTTTGCGCCATTTCCAGCTGCTGCCGCTGAATGAGGATACGGCGGTGGCTATCGTCGTGACCAACACGGGACAAGTGGAGAACAAGACAGTCTCCATACCGGCAGGCGTATCCGTCTCGGAAATGGAACGGGTGGTCAACCTGCTGAACCGCAGGCTTACCGGGGTCCCGATCTATAAGTTGAAATCAGCCTTGTACACCGAGATCGGGCAGGAAATGCAGCGTCATACCAAGCATTTCGAAGAGCTGACGAAGGTGCTGGATCAAGTGCTGGATACCGGTTCCGAAGGGCAGCGCCTGTTCCTCAGCGGGGCGACGAATATGTTGACCCAGCCGGAGTTCCGCGATGTCGACAAGGTGAAGAGCATCCTTGATTTACTGGAGGAAACGCCGACCTTGACCCGGATGATTTCGTCCGCTTCGATCGGAACGGGCATCCAGGTGCGCATCGGAACCGAAAACGACCATGAGGCGTTTGCCAACTGCAGTCTCATTACCGCGACTTACCGGATTGAAGGGGAAGCGGTCGGAACGATCGGCATTTTGGGGCCGACGCGCATGGAATACGCCCGGGTGATCCGCATTTTGGATATTTTGTCGAAGGACTTAAGCAACTTTTTGTCCCGAATGCAATAACATGCATGAACTTGCAAGCTAGCTGCATGTTAAGGAGGTGAACATCTTGAAGGAATCACAACCGATTCAAGACAACATCAATCACAGTGTAGAGGAAGAATCGAACATGAACGATAACGTACAAGAGGATCTCAACCAGCCATCCGAACAGGACGCGAGGCAAGACGAAGCGATTCGACAGGAGCCGCAAGGCGAGGTAACCGAAGAAAGCGCGGCGGAAGCTGACAACGTTGGGGATAACTACGCCGAAGTGGAGAAGCTGCGCGCCGAGAACGAGGAATACCAGCAACGGCTGCTTCGCACGCAGGCCGATTTCGATAATTTCCGTCGCCGTACGGTCAAGGAGAAAGAAGAGCTTGGGAAATACGCTTCCGCCAAGCTGATTACCGAACTGCTGCCCGTGATCGACAATTTCGAAAGAGCGCTCAGCTCTGCGGGAGAAGGCACGGAAAACTCCTCTTACGCCAAAGGCGTAGAGATGATTTTCCGTCAGCTTGACGGTGTATTGAAAGCGGAAGGGCTGACGCCGATGGAAGCGGAGGGGCAGCCGTTTAATCCGGAGTTTCATCAAGCGATTATGCAGGTGGAGTCCGAAGACTATGAAGAGGGCATCGTCGTTGAGGTCGTGCAGAAGGGTTATCTGTTGAAGGATAAAGTGCTGCGTCCGGCGATGGTCAAAGTCAGCGGTTAAACTACCTTTTATCACACATAGATTAAAGCAACCTATTTAAGGAGGACATATCCTAATGAGTAAAGTAATCGGTATTGACCTTGGAACGACCAACTCCTGCGTTGCGGTTATGGAGGGCGGCGAGGCGGTCGTTATCCCTAACCCGGAGGGCGCGCGTACGACTCCTTCCGTAGTAGGCTTCAAGAAAGACGGCGAGCGGATCGTCGGTGAAACGGCAAAACGCCAAGCGATTACCAATCCGGACCGCACGATTATTTCGATCAAGAGACATATGGGTACCAACCATAAAGAAACTGTCGACGGCAAAGATTTTACGCCACAGGAAATTTCGGCGATCATCCTGCAAAAGCTGAAATCCGACGCGGAGGCTTATCTGGGTCAACCGGTAACCCAAGCGGTCATCACGGTTCCGGCTTACTTTAATGACAGTCAGCGCCAAGCGACCAAGGACGCCGGCAAAATCGCCGGCCTCGAAGTGCTGCGGATCGTCAACGAGCCTACGGCAGCCGCCCTGGCTTACGGCCTGGAGAAATCGGAAGACCAAACGATCCTCGTGTATGACCTGGGCGGCGGTACGTTTGACGTCTCGATTCTCGAGCTGGGAGACGGCTTCTTCGAAGTGAAAGCAACCAGCGGGGACAACCATCTGGGCGGCGACGACTTTGACCAGAAGATCATCGACCATCTGGTAGCCGAGTTTAAAAAGGATCAAGGCATCGACCTGAGCAAAGATAAAGCGGCGGTTCAACGTCTGAAAGACGCCGCCGAAAAAGCGAAGAAAGAATTGTCCGGCGTGCTGACCACGACGATCTCCCTGCCGTTCATCACGGTCATAGACGGCGTGCCGCAGCACCTTGAAGTCAACCTTACCCGCGCCAAATTCGAAGAATTGACCGCGGATCTCGTGGAACGTACTTTGGGCCCGACTCGCCGCGCGCTGAGCGACGCAGGCATGACGCCGGCCGATATTCATAAAATCGTCCTCGTCGGAGGTTCCACCCGGATCCCGGCCGTACAGGAAGCGATCAAGAAACTTACCGGGAAAGAGCCGCATAAAGGCGTTAACCCGGACGAAGTCGTAGCGCTTGGCGCAGCCGTGCAGGCGGGCGTGCTGACCGGCGACGTGAAAGACGTCGTATTGCTTGACGTAACCCCGCTTTCGCTGGGGATCGAAACGGCCGGCGGCGTATTTACGAAGATGATCGAACGCAACACGACGATTCCGACCAGCAAATCGCAAATTTTCTCCACCTACGCCGACAACCAGCCAAGCGTGGAAATCCATGTGCTGCAAGGGGAACGCGAAATGGCGGCCGGCAACAAAACGCTGGGACGCTTCATGCTGGGAGATATCCCGCTGGCGCCGCGCGGCGTACCGCAAATCGAGGTTACCTTCGACATTGACGCGAACGGGATCGTCAACGTGTCGGCTACCGATAAAGGCACCGGCAAGAGCCAAAAAATCACGATCACTTCTTCCAGCGGATTGAGCGACGACGAAGTGGAACGCATGATGAAGGACGCCGAGCTGCATGCGGAAGAAGACAAGAAACGCAAAGAGTTGGTTGAAGCCAAAAACAACGGCGACCAATTGATCTATAGCGTGGACAAAACGCTCAAGGAGCTTGGCGACAAAGTCGACGCGACCGAAACGGACAAAGCGAACGCTGCCAAAGACGAGCTGAAGAAAGCGCTGGAAGGCGAAGATCTGGAGCAAATCAAGGCCGCTTCGGAGAAGTTGACCGAAATCGTGCAACAGTTGTCCGTGAAGCTGTATGAGCAGGCTTCGCAGGCAGCTGGGGCCGAAGGCGCTGCAGACGGCGCTACGGGCGCTGCCGACGGACCAAGCCGCGACAATGTCGTGGACGCCGATTACGAGGTTGTTGACGAAGACAAGAAACAAAGCTAAGATTGGCACAGAGCGGCGAAGGTTCGAATAGACTTTGGTGAACTGGGAAGGTCAAAGCGCGGGCTGTTTCCGCACTTTGACTTTCCTTTTGCCAGAAAGGGTGGAAGGATGGCAGAGAAACGCGATTACTACGAGGTGTTGGGCCTCGGGAAAAATGCTTCCGACGAGGATATCAAGAAGGCTTACCGTAAGCTGGCTCGTCAATATCACCCGGACGTCAACAAGGCGGAAGATGCGGAAGCGAAATTCAAAGAAGTCAAGGAAGCTTACGATGTGTTGAGCGATGCGGGGAAACGCTCGCGTTACGATCAATATGGCCATGTCGATCCGAACCAGGGGATGGGCGGCGGTTTTTCCGGCGGCGATTTCGGCGGCTTTGGCGATATTTTTGATATGTTCTTCGGTGGCGGCGGAGGAGGTCGGCGCGATCCCAATGCGCCGCAACGCGGCAATGACTTGCAATATACGATGACGATCGAATTCAAGGAAGCGGTGTTCGGCAAAGAGACGGATATCACGATTCCGCGTACGGAAAATTGCGATACCTGTTTCGGTACCGGAGCGAAACCGGGAACGAAACCGCAAACCTGCTCCGTCTGCCACGGCACCGGTCAGCAGGAGGCCGTGCAGAACACGCCGTTCGGCCGCATGGTTAACCGGCGGGCCTGCAGCAACTGCGGCGGCAAAGGGCAGATCATCAAAGAAAAATGCCCAACCTGCTCCGGCAGCGGCAAGGTGAAAAAGCAACGCAAAATTCATGTCCGCATTCCGGCCGGCGTGGATGACGGGGCTCAATTGCGGATGTCCGGCGAAGGGGAAGGCGGATTGCGCGGCGGTCCGGCCGGCGATTTGTACATCGTTATTCGCGTGAAATCGCATGATTTCTTCGACCGCGAAGGCGACGACATTTATTGCGAAGTGCCGCTGACCTTTGCCCAAGCCGCGCTCGGCGATGAGATCGAGATCCCGACCCTGACGGAGAAGGTGAAGCTCAAAATTCCGGCGGGCACGCAAACGGGCACGTATTTCCGCCTCAAAGGCAAAGGAGTGCCGAAGCTGCGCGGCGTAGGACAAGGGGACCAGCACGTCAAAGTGGTCGTCGTGACGCCAAGCAAGCTTAGCGATGAGCAGAGGGATCTGCTGCGTCAATTCGCTTCGTTGGACGGCGAGTTTACGCATGAACACGAGCAATCGTTTTTTGACCGCATGAAACGGGCGTTTCGCGGAGATTAAGATAAGAAAAGCGCGAGCGGCGGGAATTCTAAACTGGCCCCTTAGTCAAGGACACTTTGGAAAAAAGAATTAAGCAGCATTTATGAGATGATTCCTGTATTGCACAGGAGTCA
>NZ_JBNYYG010000071.1:0-28180 GCF_050565405.1 Paenibacillus macerans
TGGTGGGGGAGGAGGCCTCCTCCCCCACCACCACATCCTCCTGATGGATGTTTCTACTGGTTTACACAAACTTCTTGACGCTACCGCACATGGTAGTATGTAAGTTTATGTGTTCATACGGGGGGGGGGGACGTGGCAGCAGCGGAAGTGTGTAGCATTAGTGGGAGTGTGAGCGCAGTAGTTGGCGGCAGGGAGGGGGCGTGGCGATAGGAAGGTGTGTTGCAGCAGGGAAGGTACGTGGCAGCAGCGGAAGTGTATGTAGTAGGAGGCACATGGTAACAGGGAAGGTACGTGGCGGTAGGATTCATTGTGGCATGGTAGTGTGTGGCTACGGCGGAATGAATGTGGCAGTAGGAGGTTCGCGGCAGCAGGGAGGCATGTGTAGGAGTGAGGCACTTGGCAGCTGGGGAATTGGTCTGTGTGCTCGGGTGCCACTCGCCGCGCTACCCCGAACCGCGCCGCTCTGCGGAGGTACCGCCCGCCGCCGGCAGCTTGCATGCACCACCGCCTACCCCGAGCCACCCCGCACCGCATTGCTCTGCGGAGGTACCGCGCCGCCGCCGGCCCCCCGCGCTGCCTCCCGCGACGCCTTGCCTGTGCGCCGCGCCCTCGCACGCAAAAAAGCCGTTCACCGCGTCAAACCGCCGCGGGAACAGCTTTTTTTGTCACCCGGCCTCAGCCCAGCAGCGAAGCCGCCGAGCGCTGCGCCTTGACTTCGCTCAAAGCGCCGACCGTATAGCTCTGGTCGTAGATCCGGATCGCCGCCGGCGTCTCCGTTTCGTTCGCGACGATGATGCTGTCCTCGGTGACGTTAACCTGCAAGCGGGAGCCGCGGAACATCACCTTGAACGAGAAGGACGTCCAGTGCGACGGAATGAACGGACGCAGCACCAGCTCGCCGTCATGGGCGCGCAGGCCGCCGAAGCCTTGCACGATCGCCATCCACGTCCCGGCCATGCTGGTCGTATGGCAGCCGTCTTCGGTGTCGTTGTTGTAGTTGTCGAGGTCGAGCCGGGCCGTGCGCAGGTACATCTCGTACGCCTTCTCCTGATAGCCGAGCTCGCAGGCGATGATCGCGTGCACGCAAGGGGAGAGGGACGATTCGTGCACGGTCATCGGCTCGTAGAAGTCGAAGTTGCGTTTCTTCGTCTCCAGGTCGTAACGGTCGCCGAGGAAATACAAGCCTTGCAGCACGTCGGCCTGCTTGATGAAGCAGGAGCGCAAAATGCGGTCCCACGACCAATTCTGGTTGATCGGGAGGTTCCCGGGGGCCAGATCCTTGACGGCGATCAGCTCCTTGTCGAGGAAGCCGTCCTGCTGCAGGAACACGCCGCGTTCCTCATCGTACGGATAATACATGTTGCCGATGATATGCCGCCATTGCTTCGTTTCCTCGTCCTGCAGCTTCAGCTTGTCGACCAAAGCCGCATAATGCGCAGGATCCTGCTCTTTCAGCTCGCCCAGCACTTTCAGCGTATATTCCAGCGTCCAGGCGGCGATCCGGTTCGTGTACCAGTTGTTGTTGACGTTGTTCTCATACTCGTTGGGACCGGTGACGCCAAGCATGACGTATTTGCCCTTCGCGTTCGAGTAATTCACGCGCTCCTCCCAGAAACGGGAGATTTCCACCAGCACCTCCAGGCCGTATTCGCCGAGATATGATTTATCGCCTGTATAATTGACATAATTAAAAATAGCATAAGCAATCGCGCCGTTCCGATGGATTTCTTCAAACGTGATTTCCCATTCGTTGTGGCATTCTTCGCCGTTCATCGTCACCATCGGATACAGCGCCCCCTTGGAGAAGCCGAGCTTGCGGGCGTTTTCCTTGGCTTTCTCGAGATGCTTGTAGCGGTAGATCAGCAGGTTGCGGGCAATGTCCGATTCGGCCGTGCTGAGGTAGAACGGCACGCAATACGCTTCCGTATCCCAGTAGGTGCTGCCGCCGTATTTTTCCCCGGTGAAGCCCTTCGGTCCGATGTTGAGCCGATCGTCGTCGCCGCTGTAGGTCTGGTTCAACTGGAAAATATTAAAGCGGATCGCCTGCTGCGCCGATACGTCGCCGTCGATGATAATATCGCTCATCTTCCATTTCTCCGCCCAGGCTTCGGCCTGCTCGCGTTGCAATGCGTCGAATCCGGCTTCCATGGCGGCCTGAAGCTTCCCTGTGCCGGCTTCCACCAGCTGGCCCAGTCCATGATCGCGGGAGGTCACGTTAGCCACGTATTTGAACAGCGTCACCGTTTCGCCTTGACCGGCGTCTACCCCGACTTCGGCGGAGACGAATTTCTCCTGCTCGTGGAAGGCGGGCGCAAGCTGCAGCCGCTGCCCGTTTTTGACGACGTCGAACGCCATCACGGACGTCATGTGGAAATCCAGCTTTTTCGTTTTGACGGTCAGGAAAGACGATTCTGCGCCGGTCGCCTTTTCGACCTCCAGCCAAAACTTCTCTTCATAGTTGGAGTCCTTGTTCTTCACGTCGCCGTCGAGGTAAGGCGCAAAACGCAGCTCTCCCCCGAAGTTGAGCGGCGTCACCGCATAGCGGATCGCCCCGATTTCGTGGCGCACGATGCTGACGAAGCGCAGCGCCTCCACGGCCAGCTCTTTCCCGTCCGGAAGCACGGCGGTGAAGCGGCGGGACAGGGTACCTTCCTTCATGTTGAGCTCGCGCACGAAATCCTTCACTTGGCACGTGGCCAAGTCCAGCGCCGCACCGTCCACGAACACATGGATCCCGATCCAGTTGGTGCTGTTCAGCACTTTGGCGAAATACTCGGGATATCCGTTTTTCCACCAGCCTACGCGCGTTTTGTCCGGGTAGTACACGCCAGCCATATAGCTGCCTTGCAGGGACGGACCGCTGTACTGCTCCTCGAAGTTGGCCCGCTGTCCCATATAGCCGTTGCCGATGCTGAAAATGCTTTCAGAAATTTCATGATTAACGGGATTAAAAGACTCTTCAATAATGGACCAGGGATCCATTTTCAAATATTGTTTCACTATAACCGGCTCCTTTGGGTAAATCTAATATAGTAGTGTATGAAAAAAAGAAGCAGTGCTATTCGTCGCCGCAAATCCCCGGGAGGGCCGCATCGGCGGTACGGGGGCGGACGAAAGATCAGGCAACCCCTAGCTCGTGAAGCATGGGGATCGACATGTCCCCGAGCGAAGGAACGATCAGGTCGGAAGCGCCGAGGGCGTCCGGCGAACCGATGCCTATGCAGCGCATGCCGGCGCGGCGCGCCGCCTCGATGCCGGCTTCGGCGTCCTCAAAGACGACGCAGGCTTCCGGAGCAACGCCCAGCTCTTCCGCTCCCAGCAGGAACACTTCGGGATCGGGTTTGGCGCTGGCCGTGCGGGTCCCGTCGATGATCGCGTCGAAATACGGCGCGAGTCCCGTGTTCCGCAAAATCATCGGCGCATTTTTGCTGGCCGACCCCAAGGCGGTTTTCAGGCCCGCTTCCCGGCACTGCCGAAGGAACTCGAGCGCGCCAGGCAAAATTTCCGAAGCATCCATCTGCGAGATGCATTCCACGTACCAATTGTTTTTGCGTTCGGCCAGTTCCTGCTTTGCGGCTTCATCCAAATCCAGTCCGCCGACCTGCAGCAAAATATCCAGCGAAGCCATGCGGCTTACGCCTTTGAGTTTCTCGTTGTCCTGCTCGGTGAACTCGAAGCCAAGCTCCGCGGCCAGCCGTTTCCAGGCCAGGTAATGATACTTGGCGGTATCGACGAGCACGCCGTCCAGATCGAATAAACAAGCCTTGATGGAACTCATGATTTCACTCCTCCTCAATAGCGCAAACGTTTGAACAAACGGCGAAAAATAAAAGAAGCATCAGCTTCCGTTATTTTTGCCTTCCGCAAGGCGGCTGCGTTTATTTCTTGGGCACCGAATACATGGAAGAATCGCGGACCATCAGCCGGTGCGGAATGATTTGCCGTTTGGGGTATACCTTGTCGGTGCTGGTTTGCACCGATTGGATCAACACTTGCGATGCGGCGTAGCCCAAATTATAAATGCCGATATCCATGCTGCTGAGCGGGGGCGTCGAGAGCTCCGCCAGCGGGATGTTGTTGAAGCTGACCAGGCAAAGGTCTTCGGGAACTTTATATTTCAGTACGTGCAAGCCGCGCAGCACGCCAAACGCTACGACGTCGTCGATCATGACGAGGGCCGTGGGACGGTCCGGAAGATTCATGAAAAACGACATTGCCCGATACCCGCTGTCCTGCAGAAACTCACCTTCGACAATCCATTCGGGCCAGCACTCCAGTCCTGAATCCTTGAGCGCATCCTGATATCCCTTCAACCGGTCCTTGGAAACGACGAGCTCCGGCGGTCCGCTGACGAACCCGATGCGCTCATGCCCCAAGGCGATCAAATGCTTCGTTGCGTCGTAGGACGCCTGAATATTATCGTTATCCACCGATAAAATATCAGGATATTGCTCGCTGCGCCCGATCAGCACGAACGGATGGCCGCCATCATGGAGGAAATCGATGACGGGATCGTCTTGCCGCGAATACAGCAAAATCACTCCGTCCACCCGGCGCCCGTTCAGCAGTCTAGAGACGCTTTCGACTTCTTCCTTCTCGTTGGCTCCGGAGCTGATGAGCACGTCGTACCCCAGGCGGCTGGCCTGCGTGACGATGCCGCGGATCAATTCCATGAAGAAAAAGTTGGAGAATAATTCCTCAGCGGACTTTGGCAGCATGATGCATATACTGTTTGTCGTTTTGGACACCAGGCTTTTCGCCATCATGTTCGGATGGTAGCCAAGCTGGTCCATAATGAGTTTCACTTTTCGCGAAGTTTCCGCGCTGATTCTGGGATGATTGGACAGCACCCGGGACACGGTAGAGGGCGATACTCCGGCCTTTTTGGCAACATCCTTAATGGTAACAGCCATAAAAAACCTCCTCTGTGGAACCGTTTGCTTTACACTGTAATATTAATCTAAAGATTTCGGAAAGTAAATAGATATTGCGGTGAAAAGCTCTCTCCGGGCGACGCATGCCGGCAAGATATCAACTGGGATCAGGCATCGAAGTGAAAAATCGACTCTGGTCCTCCGATCAAACCTATTCCGAGGAATAGGGACTTTGATTTAGGAAAAAAGAGATATCCGGAGAAAATAGCGGGAATTCTTGATGCGCAAACGTTTTACTTTAACTAAAAGGCCGGCCACCGACAACCCTGTCGGAAGACCGGCCCGATTACCTTCAAGGCTTGCCGGCGAGGCGGAGATGTCCGTACCCGTCCTACGGCAAAGCCATGCGCTTGCTTACGCCAACGTCAATACCGCGAATCCGTAAGCCGGAAGCTTGACGGCGAGTTTCCCGCCGGCGGTTTCGTAGGTTTGGCCGTTGAACGCGTCGCGCCAGGCCTGGCCTGCGGCCGGGACCTCGATGGTTTGTCCCGCATCGTAGTTGTTAAGCAGGACAAGCGTTTTTTCGCCGTCGAGTTCGCGTTCGTAAGCCAGTTTGGAGCCTTCTTTCTCCGCCAGCAGGAACTTCAGGCTACCGGTACGGAGCGGCGCGAGCTGTTTGCGGACGGCGATCAGCTGCCCATAGAAAGCGAATAGCTCCTGGTCCTGACGCTCCGGATTCCATTCCATGCATTTGCGGCAATCGGGATCCTGTTCGCCGTCGAGGCCGATCTCGTCTCCATAGTATACGCAAGGCGTTCCGCTGTATGTAAACTGGAACAGGGCCGCCAGCTTCATTTTGGCTTTATTGCCTTCGCATAACGTCAACAACCGCGGCGTATCGTGGCTATCCAGCAGGTTGAAGGCCACCTCGCTCGCCTGCAGCGGATATCGGGACAATTGCTTGCCGATCGCGTTCGCGAACCCTTCGGCATCCAGCGTGCCGCGGACGACGAAGTCCAGCACGGCTTCGGTAAAAGGATAGTTCATGACGGCATCGAACTGGTCGCCTTGCAGCCAGCCCGACGATTCATGCCAAATTTCGCCGAGGATGTAGGCCTCCGGATTGGCCGCTTTGACCGTTTTGCGGAAATCCCGCCAGAATGCGTGATCCACCTCGTTCGCCACATCCAGCCGCCAGCCGTCGATTCCGACTTCCTTGATCCAGAATTCGGCCACCTTCAGCAAATATTCCTTTACCTCGGGATTCTCCGTGTTCAGCTTCGGCATCAGCGGTTCAAAAGCGAACGTATCGTACGTCGGAACCCCGTCTTTGACTTGCAGCGGATACTCGCGGACGTGGAACCAATCTTTATAGCGGGATTGCTCGCCTTTTTCCATCACGTCGACGAAGGGGGCGAAGGTTTTCCCGGAATGGTTGAACACCGCATCGAACAGCACGCGAATGCCCCGCTCATGGCAAGCGTTAACGAGCTTCTTGATCGTGGCGATATCGCCGAAATGCGGATCGATCTTCATATAGTCCGCCGTATCGTATTTATGGTTGGTCGTCGCTTCAAACACCGGGGTAAAATATAAGCCCGTGATCCCCAGCTTGCTCAAATGGTCGAGATGATCGATGACGCCCTGCAGGTCGCCGCCGAAAAAGTTGTCGCGCTCCGGCTTGCCGCCCCAGGTCTGCACGTTTTTCGGATCATTGCCCTTGTCGCCGTTCGCAAAACGTTCCGGAAAGATTTGATAAAAGACCGTATCCTTCACCCAAGCCGGCGGCGTAAACACGTCGACCGGGTTGATGAATGGAAACTCGAACAGCCGTTCCGGGCCGGCCGGGCGCTCTTTCGTAAATTCGCTTTCCGTCATCCAGATTTGTTCGCCGCCGGATTTCAGCAAAAAGCCGTATTTCGTCCGGCGCAGCGGCGGCCGGTAGGCGCACTCCCAATAATCGAACATTTCATCGCTGATCATCAGACGCATCGGGATCAGCTCTTTGCTTTGGTCCCACATGTATTTGTCCCCGACAAAAGCGAAGACCTCGGTGAGATCGTTCTTTTTGGCGCGCAGGCGCAGATGGATCGTTTGATTGTCGTAAGCATAAGACCAGTTCAGCTTCGGACGGTGATAGACCGCTTCAAGCAGCATAAAATTCCCCTCCTAAAAGTTTTGTGAGCAAAGCTTCGTTAGCACAACCTCGTACAAAACTGCATCGGAAGCATCGGCTTCGTCTTGTGGGCAAAGCTTCGTCGGCACAACCTCGCTTAAAACCGGCGGCGGAAGCAAAAAAAGCACACCCAGGCCGGGTAAAAACGGACCGAGGATGTACCTTTCGATAACAGCGCCTTCACGTTATTGAAGTGTGAAACAAAGCTAGTATTTGCCTCATTGATCCGGATTATAACATTGTTCAAACCATTGCACAAGACGGGGAGAAACGCATTTATCTGAGGAGTTGCGGTACAATTCGCCTTGAAGTCAAAGCGAAGAATTAGCCCTGACAGGTCAAGCGATTGTGCACAAAAGTGCAATGTAATATGGAGGATGAAGCAAGAGTGAATCAAGAAAATTTACGATTTTAAGAGTAAAAGAGAGAAATGAAGAGAAAAATAAGCATAAATAGCAAATTACTCGCTGTGCAAACGTTTTTACAACAACCTTGGCATGATGTATGATGATTTCGTGGATAAAGCGCTTTCGGGCAGGAGATACTGAAATCTTGACGATAGAGACCTAAATATCAAAATAGTTTCAGTTATTTTCTGAAAACGTTTGCGCAAGGCTTGGAACTATGTCTTTTATAAACTAGGAGGGGTTAGTATTATGAAGTCCAAAAAGATATTGACTTTGATCGCTGCGCTTTCGCTGGTAGTTTCGATTACGGCTTGCGGATCAAACAATAACGGCGGCAACAACGCCAATACGAACGCGCCGGCCAACCAAACCGAAAATACGGGGAATGCAGGCGCCGGCGAAAATGCTTCCGCTGAAGCCATCGTTCCGGAAGAAGGCGCCGAGCTGGTTGTTTGGGACAGTAAGGACGAAAGAGTATTTACCGACGAAATCGCTAAGCAATTTACCGAAAAATACGGCGTCAACGTGAAGATTGAGGAAGTGGCTCCCCCGGATCAAGTCGGTAAACTGACGCAGGACGGACCTTCCGGGCTGGCCGCGGACGTACTGATCGTTCCTCATGACCACTTGGGGAATGCGGCAACCTCGGGCCTCATTTTGGCAAATGACGTGTTTGCCGATGAAACGACGAAGAACAATACGGAAGCTTCGATCCAAGGCTCCACTTATGACGGCGTACTTTACGGCTATCCGAGAGCTGCTGAAACGATGGCCCTGTTCTACAATAAATCGATTCTTCCTGAAGCGCCGAAAGACTTCAAGGATGTTATCGAATTCAGCAAAACGTTCACGGATAAAGCAAAGAACAGATACGGCATCATGTGGGAAACCGGCAACATGTACTTTAACTATCCGTTTATTGCCAGCACCGGCGGTTACTTGTTCGGCGATAACGGAACGAACGCGGAAGACATCGGCCTGACCAGTGACGGCGCAATTGAAGGCCTGAAAGTATACCAAAGCCTGAAGGAAATTCTGCCGATCAACAGCGGCGACATCAACCCGGACATCAAGCGCAGCCTGTTTAACGAAGGCGACGTAGCGATGGATATCAACGGTCCTTGGGAACTTGCCGGCTACAAAGCCGCTCTCGGCGACAATCTGGGTCTGGCTCCATATCCTTCGGTTAATGGAAAAACAGCAATCACGTTCTCCGGGATCAAGGTTTGGGTCGTTAACTCCTTTACGAAATATCCTAACGCGGCTAAATTGTTCGCTAACTTCGCCTCTTCGAAAGACGCTCAGCTTCTGCTGAACGAAAAAGTCGGCGCGGTTCCTACGAACCTTGAAGCACTGGAATCCGACCAAATCAAAAACGATCCTTACGTATCGGCCTTTGCCGAGCAAGCCAAAAACTCGCAGCCAATGCCTTCCATTCCGGAAATGGCCAACGTATGGTCTCCTGTAAATGCGGCTCTGCCGGAAATCTGGAACAACAACGCAGATCCGAAAATGGCTATGGAAAATGCGGTTAAGCAAATTACCGAGTTGAACAGCGGGGCAGCCGAGTAAGTCAGAACTTACTTTCACCCAGTGAGGAAAGGTTGAGCCCGCCGCTTATAGCGGCGGGTCATCCTTAATTTCCCAAGGGAGAGGAGAAGGAAGGGAAATGGACCGACATCAACATCGGGATCGGGCAACGATTCTGTCGATACTGTGCATTGGACTTGGACAACTCTACAATCGTCAATATATCAAGGGGTTGCTGCTCGTCCTTCTTGAAGCTTTTAGCTTGACTTATTTCATCAACAATTTGGGCTATGCGGTTTGGGGTATCGTTACGCTCGGGGAAACGCCAAGAAAAGCGAGTAATATGAACGGAGGCTGGGATCATTCCATTTTTATCATGATCCAGAGCTTGATTACGCTGCTGTTTCTGGCCATTTTTATTATCGTTTACGTCATGAACGTTAGAGACGCCCGCAAAATCGGGCTGGAACGGGATAAAGGCAAGAAGCCGAACAATTTCAAGCAATCGGTTCGTTATGTATTGGATTACAAATTCGCTGTTGCTTTTTTGAGTATTCCCGCTATCGGGATTTTATTTTTTACCGTGATGCCGATCATCTTCATGATCATGCTCGCGTTTACCAACTATTCGGCGCCGAAGCACATCCCGCCGGCCATGCTGGTCGATTGGGTCGGATTCGGAACGTTTAAGAATTTGGTGGCGCTCAAAACCTGGAGCCATACCTTTTACGGCGTATTGACCTGGACGATCGTCTGGGCGGTGTTATCCACCGTGACGACTTATTTCGGCGGGCTGCTCGTCGCCTTGCTGATTAATCAGAAGGGCATTCGCTTCAAAGGGTTGTGGAGAACGATTTTGATTCTTCCTTACGCCATTCCGCAGCTGATTTCGCTGCTTGTCATGAGAAATATGTTCAACGGGCAGTTCGGTCCGATCAACCAGTACCTCGGTTATTTCGGGCTGGGCGGGCTGCCGTGGCTGACCGACCCGTTCTGGGCCAAGGTGACGGTTATCGTCGTTAATATGTGGGTCGGCATTCCGGTTTCCATGCTGTTGATCCTTGGCGTGTTGACTACGATACCAAAGGATCTGTACGAAGCGGCCGAGGTGGACGGCGCGACCGGATACCAGAAATTCAAGATCGTTACGCTGCCGATGATCCTGTTCACGACGGCGCCGACCTTGATTACGCAATTCGCCGGCAACATCAACAACTTCAACGCGATCTTCCTGCTGACGGGGGGCGACCCGGTCAAAGGGGATTACCAATACGCCGGGGCCACGGACCTATTGGTCACCTGGCTGTACAAACTGACGTTGAACCAGAACAAATACAATATGGCCTCTGCCATCGGGATCATCATTTTCGTGATTATCGCCTCGTTCTCGATCTACAATTACCGCAGAACCAAGTCGTTTAAAGAGGAGGATATGATCCAATGAGCGGACGGAAAATTCGAAATGCGATTCGGCTCGGCGCCAGCTACGTGATGCTCGTTTTGCTGTGTATTGCCGCGGTATACCCTGCGCTTTGGGTCGTCTTCGGTTCTTTGCGGCCGGGCAAATCGCTGTATAGCAAGACGCTGATTCCGGAGAAGTTTACGTTTGACCATTATACGGAACTGTTTACCTCGAAAACATATCTGTTCGGCACCTGGTACCTGAATACGCTGAAAATTGCCGTATGTTCGATGGTGCTGGGCGTTCTGCTGACGCTTCTGACCAGCTACGCGGTCTCCCGGTTCCGGTTCCGCGGGCGCAAAACGGCGTTGTCGGGCTTGCTCGTGCTGGGCATGTTCCCGGGCTTCATGAGCATGATCGCCATTTACCTGCTGCTGCGGGAGCTGCAGTTGCTCGATACGCATCTGGCGCTCATCATCGTATACGCGGCGGGTGCGCCCCTCGGCGGCACGTTTATCGCTAAGGGCTTCCTCGATACGATTCCCCGCTCGCTGGACGAAGCGGCGCGGATCGACGGCGCCAGCAACTTCCTGATTTTCCGGCGCATTATTTTGCCGCTGTCCAAGCCGATGCTTACGTATATGGCGTTGACCCAGTTCGTCGGTCCATGGGTCGACTTCATCTTTGCGCGGCTGGTGCTGCGGACGAAGGAGAACTGGACGTTGGCCGTAGGCATGTGGGATATGGTAAGCAGCAACCAGAACACCAACTTTACGCTGTTTGCCGCCGGGGCCGTGCTGATCGCCCTGCCGATCACGATCCTGTTCATGTTTCTGCAGCGGCTGCTCGTGGACGGCTTAACCTCAGGCGCCAGCAAAGGATAACGCAGCAAGCAGACGAAAGACACCTGGGTATAGCCTCAGTATTTGCTGAGCTATACCCTTTTTTTAGATATCAGACTTCCATGCCGTCAGTGCTTTGTATGATTTTTCGTACAAAGTCCCTGCGGCCGACCGTTACACGAGTACTTTGTACGATTTTTCATACAAAACCCTTGCAACAGGCCGGTACGCGAATACTTTTGTACGGTTTTTCGTATAAACTCTCTGCAGTTGGTCGATACGCGAGAGATTTTGTGCGATTTTTCGTACAAAATCTCTGTATGGTCACTCGCACGCACCAATGCACTGAGCCGGTAAGGCGAAGACGATGAACTAAACTAGGTAGTCGCTTTGCGACAACTACTTATCTGCACCAGGGTACATTAAAGCTTATTTGCAGATTTCAAGCTGCGGAAATATAAATACATACAATTTCAAAAACAAAAGGGGATACGGCCATGAGGCTTCGTAAACGGTTACAGTGGAATTCGGTGGGCATGAAATTGTTCGTAATCGTATTTGCGGCGGTCGTCGCCCTGTCGGCGGTGCTCGGATTCAGCTCTTACAGGGCATCGCGGGAGATCATTCGCGAGCAGGTGGCTTCCGCTTCCGCCCAGGCGGTGGAACAGGCGGCGGACAAGCTTGATTTCCTGTTCGCCCAGTATGAGTCCTCTTCGCGGCAACTGGCCGTCGACCAGACGCTGCGGAGCGATCTGGAGGCGGTAAACCAGCCGGGGATCGGGACGATCGCCAAAACGCAGGCCGAAGACCGGATTCGCAAAAAGCTAGACGCATTAAAGGGGGCGGATGAGCGTCTGCAAGGGGTAAGACTGGTCGCCAAAGGCTTGGAGGACGTGAAATCATACAAGTCCTCGGGGGTGAGCTCGGTTCGCAAGGACGAAGCGGTGGAAGGCCGGGTCAAAACGGTATTGGAGGCGGAGGGCGAGCCCGTCTGGTTTCCGGCGCTGCAACAAGGCTTCTTCGGCGCCTATACCGAGCCGACGGTCACGATGGGGCGGCTGCTGCGGAATATGAATCATCCGGAGGCGGAGTACATCCTGCTGTTCGAGATCAAAGCGAAGCCGCTGGGCGATATGTTGGGCAACTTGCGGATCGGAAAGGCCGGCCAGGTACGGGTGCTGACCGCGGATAATCGCATCGTCCAAGCCCCGGACAGCGCCCTGTTGGAGACGGAGTCCGCGATCAAGGTGAATCCGGAGCTGGCGGAGAGCGGGGAAACCTCGTTCCAGGCGGAGGATGAGCGGGGGATCAAACAGCTGGCCGTTTACCGGACGCTGAAAACGGTCGATTGGCGCATTGTCGGGTACGCTCCGGAAAGCGATTTTTTGAGCGCGGCCGACCGTCTGCTGGTGGTTACGCTGTTCGTACTCTTAGGCGCTTTGGTCGTGGCGGTGCTCATCGGTTATTTGCTGGTCCGCATGGTCGGCCGGCCCTTGGAGAAGCTGTGCCGGCTGATGGAGGAAGGCGAGCGCGGGAATTTGCAGGTGCGTACGCATTTCAAAGGGCGCGACGAAATCGGCCGGCTGGGGCACGGTTTCAATCGGATGCTGGAGCAGATTTCCCGGCTGGTGGAACGTACGAACCTGTCGGCGGAGGAACTGCTGGCCACGGCGGAGAACCTGACGAGGGCCTCGCGCGACACGTCGCAAACCACCGGGGAGATCGCTCAAGCGACCGGCGAAATCGCGGCCGGGGCCGAAAGCCTGGCCTCCGAAGCGGAGAAGGGGGCCGAGACGGCCGAGCGGATCGGCGATCAAATGGGCCGGGTGGCCAGCCTGAACGCGGCGATGGACGAATCGGCAGGCAGGGTCATCGCCGTCAGCCAAAAAGGAGAAGCGTACATGGAGCAGTTGGTGGAAAAAAACAAATCGGTCTCGCGGATAACGGAGCTGCTCGAGGAAAATTCGGACAAGCTGAGCCGGAGCACCCGCTCGATCCGTTTAATTTTAGCCCCGATGGTGGAGATGACGAAGCAGACGAACATTTTGTCATTGAACGCTTCGATCGAAGCGTCCCGCGCCGGTGCCGCCGGCAAAGGTTTTATGGTTATCGCCGGAGAAATCCGCGAGTTGGCCGCCGCGTCGGGTGCGTCGATCCAAACGGTATCGGCGATCACCGAGGAGATTCAGGAGGCGATCGGGCAAACCGTCGACGTCCTGATGGGCATTTCGCCGCTGTTTGCCTCACAGACGAAGGCGGTGAAGGAGGCGGCCGGCATCTTCCAAAACGTGAAGCGGGAGATGGAGCATTTTATGGCGGAGATCCGGGAATCGACGGCTTCCGTTCGGGACCTGCTACATTCTCAAACGGTACTGCGGGACTTTGTCGACACTGTCGGCACCGTCGTGGAGCAAACCCATGCCTCCACCCAGGAGGTTGCCTCGATGTCCCAGGAGCAGCACCGGGTCAGCGCCGGTTTGGTCGGCTTGTCGGGCCGGCTGGAAGAGCTTGCCGCGCAGTTGCAGCGGTCGCTTAGCGCGTTTCAGGGGGACGAAGCCGTAACCCGGTGACGGCAGTCCGTGGATTAATAAACAAGACGCTCCGGCGAACAGGATGCCTAGCGGCCTCCCGGTTTGCCGGAGCGTTTTTTTACCCAAGCTTATGCAGTTCATGTTAGCAACGGACCGTAGAGGCGTTATTTGCCCAGAAACCGGGCCTGAACAATTGTAACGGACTCCATGGACCTTATTCGCTGAAAAACTGCCACAAATGCCTTCTCCGGAGCCGAATAACGTCATCTCGGTCCGTTACAGCGGGATATGAGCAAATAGCGTCATTACGATCCGTTACGGTAGCAACAAACTGTGGGAGTAAAGAATAACGCAGCGGTGACCGCTTACGGCAAGCGGTTGTTATTCCAGAATCACCGTCGTATATGCCGGCAATGCCAGCGTATTCCCGTTTAGAACCGCGCCTTCGTTCGTGGCGGCCGCAATTGTCGCGAAATCTTCCTGATTCGCGCCGGCTTCCAGCGAAGCCGTTAGCTCGCCGCCGGTCAGATTATGGACGACCAGCACCGCCTGGTGCCCGGTCATCCGGACGTAAGCCGTCACTCCGGGCCGGTTCGTGGCGTATTCCTGAATCGCTCCATCCTTAAGGGCCGGGATGTCGTTTCGCATCCGGATCAGCCGGCGGTAATGGGACAGCAAGGAGGCGGGATCGCCGGTTTGCTCGCTGACGCTGAGAGTTTTTTGCCCAGCATTGTTCGTCGCCGCTTCCCAGGTCGTTTGCCCGGCGCCGTCCTCCGGCGTCCACCGCATCGGCTCGCGGATATGCTCATCCGGTTTCACGCCCCGCATGCCGATCTCTTCGCCGTAATAGATGAACGGATTGCCGGGCAACGTCAGGAGCAGGCTCGCCGCCATCTTCGCGTGCGGAACGTCTCCCTCCAATTGGCTCATGACGCGGTTCTGGTCATGGTTGGTCAGGAAGGTGGCGTCGACGAACCGGCCGCCCGATTTCTCGCCGTACAACCGATAGGAGCGTTCCAGCGTAAAGGCGAGGTTCGCGTCCTTTTCCTTCTTCACGCTTTGGACGATCGTTTCGGCCAGGCTGAAATTGAACCCGGAGTCGAGCGCCCCGTCCAGATAGGAGGAGATCAATGTAGCGGATGGATCCCAAACCTCCCCGACGAGGTAAACGTCCGGATTGACTTCGTTTAGGCCGCTGCGGAACTCCTGCCACCAGGCGACGTTTTTGGCGGTCGTCTCCGGGCTTTTGTCGGTTTGCAGATCCTCGTAAATATGCTTCGCGGCGTCCAGCCGGAAGCCGTCCACGCCCTGCTCCAGCCAAAAGCGGCCGATCGCCTTCATCTCGTCCCGGACCTCCGGGTTATCGAAGTTCAGATCGGGCATGCCGTCCCAGAAGATGCCCAGGTAATGGTCGCCCCGCAGGGAGTGCCAAGGGCTGCCGCTGCCGGCGGCGCTGGTGCCTGATGTCTTTCTGCCGGAATCCTCGGCCCAGACGTACCAGTCGCGATATTGGCCGTCCGGGTTGGAAGCCGACTCGATGAACCAGGGATGCTCTTTGCTGGTATGGTTGACGACTAAATCCATAATGACCTTGATGCCGCGCTTGTGCGCTTCGTCCAGAAATACGCGAAAGTCGTCCAGCGTGCCGTAATCCGGGTTGATCTGCCGGTAGTCGGTCACGTCATAGCCGTGATAGCTGGGGGAGGGTTGGATCGGCATGAGCCAGATGCCGCCAACGCCAAGATCGCCGTCCGTATCGGGATTACCGTCGTTCAAATAATCGAGCTGACGGGTCAGTCCTTTGAAGTCACCGATCCCGTCTCCGTTCGAATCATAAAAAGAGCGGACGAAGACTTCGTAAAATACCGTCGAGGGCTGAGTATCTACGGCAACGGCCGCAGTTATCCCTCCGTTGGCGGCTGCGCCGCCGTCCGTATCGGCAGATTGCCGGGCAGCGTTTTCGGCGGGGGTCTTCGCTCCAGTCCCCGTCCCCGAATTGCCCGGCGTTCCGGTGCAGCCTGCTAGCAGCAGAAGAACCAGGATAGCGCTTCCAAGTTGCTGCAGCCGCCTATGCCTAGGCAAAGAGCTTATCGTTTGCATTGATCATCATCCTTTTCCAAAAGATCCTCTATTCCATCATCATACCCGACTAATCGCTAAATTTAAAACGTTTGCACAAATAAATACAAGGAAATATCGGCGTTTATTTATCTGATCATGCATTTATCTTTGATTATCTAGTCCGCACTTCGTATTTCTTTGATTTAATGGTCAAAAGGCAGAAGGTAACTCGCACCTTGGACTATATTTATCATAAATTAATCTGATTTTGAAAAATAATCGTAATTATTTTAAGTGCAAACGTTTTAATTATCCTGATTCTAGGATATGATCAGGTTAGATTTTCCATTCAAGTATTCGAGTAAAGGTGGATGGCGGAATGAGGGAGCCCGGACAAAAGCTATCGTTATTTGCGTTAACCTGGCCGATTTTTATCGAAATGCTGCTGGGCATGCTGATGGGGAACATCGACACGTTCATGCTCAGTCATTACTCCGATCGGGCCGTTGCCGCCGTTGGGGTAGCCAATCAGATCGCGTTTTTCGTCAATCTGATGTTTAATGTGGTATCCGCCGGGACCAGCATTATGATTGCGCAGTATTTGGGGGCCAAGCGGGAACGGTCCGCAGCCGAAGTGGCCGTCGTGGCCATCGCGCTGAATTTGCTGTTCGGCCTGGCCATCAGCCTGCAGCTGTATGCGGGAGGGCCGACTTTTTTTCGCTGGATGAATCTGCCCGCGGAGCTCGTGCCGGAGGCTTCGGCCTATTTGAGAATTACCGGAGGGTTCGTGTTTATCGAGGCGGTGAGATTAACGTTGTCGACGATCATCCGCAGCTACGGTTTAACCCGGTTGACGATGTATGTCACCATGGGGATGAACGTCATCAATTTAGCAGGGAATTACGCGGTATTGTATGGGTCATTCAGCGCCCCTTTTTCCGGTGTTTCCGGGGTGGCCTGGTCCACGTTGAGCGCGCGGATCGCGGGTTTGCTGTTCCTTGCCGTAATGCTGGCGCTCAAAACGGATTTTGTTTGGAATTGGAGGGTGCTTCGGCCTAACGCCATTAGGGGTTACGCGGGAGGATTGTTCAAGATCGGGGTACCGACGGCGGGAGAGAGCTTTTTGTCCACGATGGCGCAGCTTTGCATCACCTCGTTTATCGCGATATTGGGCACGCAGGCGCTGTCCGCCAAAATTTACGCGCAAAATATCGGCATGTTCAACAACCTGTTTACGTTGTCTTTGGCGCTGGCAACCGAAATCGTCATCGGCCGGATGATCGGGGGCAAGCTGTATGACAAGGCATATGCGGAAGGGAGAAGGTACGTTCGGACGGCCGCGCTGGTATCTGCCGGTTCCTCGCTGTTGATCGCTCTGGCTTCGGGATTCCTGATCGGCCTGTTCACCAAGGATCCGGACATCATCCGCCAGGGTGTTTATCTGCTATGGCTGGCGGTACTGCTGGAGACCGGCCGGGCAGGCAATTTGATCCTGATCAACGCCCTGCGGGCGACGGGGGACGTCAAAAAGCCGGTCTACATTACGGTGGCGTCGGTTTGGCTGATTAGCGTATCGTTGGCTTATGTGCTGGGCATATGGCTGGAATGGGGAATGGTGGGGGTATATGTGGCCTTTGTCTGCGACGAGTGGCTCAAAACATGGCTGCTGCGCCGCCGCTGGAAATCAAGACGTTGGGAAGGCATTGAGCTGATGCACGGGGATCGGGCTGTGGGGCATAGTCCGTTTTGATCCTTCATGCCCGCCCTGAAATAACCGTTGCGAAAACATGACGTCCTTCGTCAAAAATTAATCCTATCAAATTACTCGTATTTATGATAATATACGTTTTGTAGTTCGGAGCCGGGCAGTTCGCCGTCGGTGGCGGACACGGAATCATGTACAATTTTTCAGGGGGAGATGCATGTTATGGATACATTGCGTATCATCATTAACGTAGCGGTTATGCTGGTGCTGATCGGCGTTCTGATCTGGATGCAGAAAAAGCACGTTTCTTTTACAAAGCGGGTATTCACCGGATTGGGCCTCGGCCTCGTGTTCGGCGTGATCCTGCAGGTCTTGTACGGAGCGGGCTCGGAGATTATCGCGCAATCGACCGACTGGTTTAATCTGGCCGGGCGCGGTTACGTCGGACTGCTGCAGATGATCGTTATTCCGCTCATCATGGTTTCGATCATCTCGGCGATCATGAATCTGAAGGGCAAGCAAAATTTGGGCAAGATGAGCGGACTGATTATCGCGGTCCTGCTGATTACGACGGCGATCGCCGCTTCGGTAAGTATCGTCACCAGCTTGAGCTTTGATCTTAAAGCGATCGAAATCCAAGCGGGCGAGCGCGAACAACAGCGAGGAACGGCGCTGGAGGAACGGCTGGGTACCGTCGAGGACAAGACGATTCCGCAGCAGGTGCTCGACTTCATCCCGACGAATCCGTTTGCGGACATGACGGGCGCTCGGAGTACCTCAACCCTGGCCGTCGTTATTTTCTCGGCGTTTATCGGGGTAGCGGTGCTTGGTCTGGATAAGAAAAAACCGGAGCAGGCCGATACGTTCCGCAAAGTGGTAGACGCGGTTTACGCGGTCGTTATGCGTATCGTGACGCTGGTACTGCGCCTGACCCCTTACGGGATCCTGGCATTGATCACCAATGTGGCCGCTACCACCAATGCGGAGGAAATTTTGAAGCTGATCAAGTTCGTAGGAGCTTCCTACGTCGCATTGATCGTTATGTTCATCATCCATTTGATCCTGCTGGCGGCATTCGGTTACAATCCGGTACAATACGTGCGTAAAGTGCTGCCGACGCTGGTGTTTGCCTTCACTTCGCGTTCGAGCGCGGCCACGATTCCGCTGAACGTCGAAACGCAAACGAAACGTTTGGGCGTACCGGAAGGGATCGCCAACCTGTCCGCTTCGTTCGGCGCAACGATCGGGCAAAACGGCTGCGCCGGGATTTATCCCGCGATGCTGGCCGTGATGATCGCGCCGACGGTCGGCATCAATCCGCTGAGCTGGGATTTCATCCTGACGTTGATCCTCGTCGTGACGATCAGCTCGTTCGGGGTTGCCGGCGTCGGCGGCGGGGCGACCTTCGCTTCGCTGATCGTGCTGTCGACGATGAACCTGCCGGTCGCTTTGGCCGGCCTGTTGATCTCCGTCGAACCGTTGATCGATATGGGCCGTACCGCCCTGAACGTCAACGATTCGATTACCGCCGGCGTCATCACCGGCAAAATCCTCGGCGAAAACGACACCTCCGCGTTCAAACGCGATGTGGATTTGGATGTCGTGTCGGCTTAATGAACGAATCACATACGAATGCAAATGAAACCGCCGGGGCGCTTTACCCGGCGGTTTTTTTTGCAGGCCGTGTAATGAAAGCCGTACATAGAACGTATTAACATTCGGATGGATTGGAGGCAACCTCCCGTCGCGCGAGGGAAGTGCTCCAAGATCCCGTCCCTTGGAGAAAGGAGGGGAAGAAAGCATGCTGCAGCAGCGCGCGCTGTTTCCATCCCTTGGGGAGCAGGACAAGCGGGGAAAACAGGATGAGAAAGAGCGGGAAGCCGTATCGGCCGAAACGGAGTTTGACGCGATTTTCGAGACCTACTATACCCGAATATTCAAATATATTCGTTTCCGGGTGGACTGCGAATATACGGCGGAGGATTTGACCAGCCAGGTATTCGAGAAGATGCTGGCCAAGCACGGCACCTTCCGGGCCGACCGTTCCCCGTTCGAGGTGTGGCTGTTCGCCATTGCCCGCAATACGGTAAATGATTATTTTCGCGGCCGGCGGAAGCAAAGGCTATTTTCGCTGGACCTGTTCAAAGAGGCGGCGTCCGGAGAGCAAGGGCCGGAAGCCCGGGCCATCGTCAGGGAAGCGGAGGCGGATTTGAACTGGGCATTGCAAACGTTAAAGTCCAAGGAGCGGCATGTTCTTGCGCTCAAATTCGGAGCGGGGCTGAAGAATGTCCAGATCGCCGAGTTAACGGGCATCAGCGAAAGCAATGTCGGAGTGATGATGTTTCGCGTCATGAAAAAATTGAAGATCGAATTGGAAAGGAAGGATGAAGGTGAACAATCAGGAACAACATCGTCGGTTTGATGCCGACTTGAGCGCTTTACTGGATGGACGTGAGGATACCGTGGACCACAACGGGGCCTATTCGGATTTGCTTGCCGTCGGCAGAACGCTTGCTGCCGCTGAATTGGGCGCAGCCGCCCATAAAGAGGCGGTTCGGAGCCGGATAACGCAGGGATCCGCCACCCGCCGGTCCGCCCGCGGCCATGGCGGCCGCAAGGTTGCCGGATCCGTGGCGGCTGCCGCGGCATTTGCCTTACTGATCGGGGTTTGGTTTACCCCGTCTTCGTTTGCAAGCGGTGTACTGAACCGGATTATCTCTACCGTTTCGTTGGGTCATATTACCGTGTTCCAGGTTGACCCTCCATCGGAAGAGGCCTCGTCCCCGCTGCCGGAAGCTTTGCAGGGAAAAGTGTTTACGAAGGACGGGAAGCCCGTTTATGAGTTGAACGCCCATACGGGCCCGCTGTATACGGCCGACGGGGAGGAGATCGCCGGCTTCGCGGACATGGAAATCGTGACCAAGGCCCAAGCTGAGGCGGAGGTAAGGGAAGGGATCCGTACTTTGACCGACCCGGACACGCTAAGCCGATACACCAATTTCCAGGTGAAATTGCCGGGGTATTTGCCGGAAGGCTATGCGTTTAGCCGGGCCGAACAATACCTCGACGAGCAGGGTGAGGCCAGCCCCAAATACCTCAGTTTGTATTTCGCCAATGGCGATACGGGGAAGGAAATTTACATCCAACAGCGGTATGGCGATGAAGAAACCGCATATGAAAGCTCTACGGACGGCACGTTGGAAAAAGCGAAGGTCCGCGGAGCGGATGCTGTTATCGCGAATGGAAATTCAATCGCTTGGGAGGCCGACGGAGTGCTTTACGATCTCGTTGCCGAAGGGATGGACGAAACACTGGACAAGAGCGAACTGATTCGGATCGCAGAATCCCTGAAGTAAAACGGCTGCAGCAGGAGCAGCAACGGAAAAACCGGCCCGTAACGGAGGCCGGTTTTTGCCGTCGTTAATTGATCGTTGTCGCGGCTTCGTTAATCACGATATCTGCTGGCTTGCCCGGCTTTGGGTTATCTCCCGGGCCAGAAGCGCGAATGATCAAGCCGTTGTTCCCGTTCACGTTAATGCCGCCGTTGGAATACAGAAGGCCGGTCAGCGAGGTCGAACTGGAGCTGTCGTTAACGGCGATGGGCCCGTCCGAATATAACGCGAACCGGTTGTCGTCGCGCAAGTTGCCGCTGGTAGCCCCGCCGACGTAAATCGTTCCTGCCGTCAGCTTGGTATGGAAAGCCAGGGACCCGCCGTTATACAAATCCCCGACCAGCGTTATCCCTTCCTTGTGCGGATCGTCAAAATTGCCCGAGCCTCCGATCCAAATCTTCTCTTTGGCCTGAATCAGCGGGCCTTTCGCCGATACGGAACCATAAATATAAATATTGCCGGTCGCCTGGATGGTATTGCCGTTGTGCATATTCAAGGAACCGGTGATGACCAGGTCGCCTCTGACCGATAAGCCGGTTCCCGGGTGCATGGTGACATTGCTGAAGATCGCCGACCCGTTTAACGTCCGGGTTCCGTTCGTGACCGTCAACTCCTGCGGATTGGGGGAAGTCCTTTTCAGCGCTTGCATGACGGCGTCGGCCTCGCTGCCGGTCTGCCTCAGCACGTCGGCGACGTTAGCTCTGGCGGGGGCAGCCAGGTCGGTCCTTGGATAGGAGGGGGCCAGTATCTTTCCTTGAATGTCTGCCCCGTTACGGTTCAACCCGGATTTGGCATAGAGATGGCCGATCACCGTCGTTCTAGAGCTTAAATTGACGTAGTCCTGGCTGACGATCGCAAACTCGCTTCCGCCGTTTCCCGGCTGGCTCGGATCAACCGGTTCGTAATTTAGTATGATTTCCACCTTGCGCCGGTAGGTCTGCCGAATATTGTCCGACACCCCTACTTCTTCGACGATGGCAGTGTACTTCTGATTGTCCTCGTCGAGCGTGGCGCTGCCGGTGACGATGTAAAGGGCGGCGGTGTCGCGGACATCTTCCAGCGTGACCGCGTCCTTCTCCTTAAGCGCCATGATCGCCGCCCGAAGCTCGGACAGTTTGATCAGCAGCTTCGTTTCGCCGTCGGCCTGCGCGCTAACGATATCTTCGGAGACGTTCACCATGCCCTGGGAGCTGGTTACCGATTGCATGACCAAGGTGCCGATCACCAGCAACAGCACAAGCAGCAACAGCACGGACATTAGGGCATAACCGCGCTCTTGGCGGATTCCATCCAATACCTTCATCCGGACGCACCTCACGATAATAGTTTCATAGAAACGAACAAATGGATCGGCTCCACATCGGGCTCGTCCGCCAGCGCGACTTGCAGATGCAGCTGCAAATCGCGCTGGCCCTTGGTGAAATAGGTGCCGGTTAAATCCAGGTTCTCTTCGCTGAAGCGGGTGCCGTCGACGATGAGCTGTCCCCCGTCAAGCATTACGCCGACTGAACGGGTCGCTTCCGTAAGCGCATCGGTGACCACCTCGGCCTGAAATTGCGTAAAGTTACCGGAACCCGTGATCGACGTAGCATTCCTCAGCTTGGCCTGCAGCGCGGTACTGAGCGTAATCGCCTCGTTCCGCAGCTGCGTTTCGTGATTAACCCGCCCGAAGGCAAACAGCGACGAGGTCAGCACGGTTGAGACCAAGATCACCAGCAGGCCCGTTAAGGCAAGGGCAGCGAGCAACTCCACCAACGTGATGCCGTCTTCCCGGCGAATCAATGGCCGACGTTTACTCATGATCCGTTCCCCCCCGATGCTGGCGGAGCGGCGGCATAGTCTTTTTTGACTGCGCCGACGATCGAAACCTTATGCCTATAATTGCCGGCTCCGGCTGCCGGATCGGGCAGCCAAAAGGTCGTCACGGTTATGTATAAAATATCGGGGTTAGCAGGATATTTGTCGCTTATGCGGCAGACTTCGGTCCTTATCAGATAGATGCCGTTGGTCGTGTCGGGCAAGCCTCCCGGGGAACAGTTTGCTTTGGTCTGCAACTCGGTAAATTCCAGCGATTGAACCTCGTGCAGCTTGGCGTTCGCCAGATGGGTGGCGGATAAGCGCTGGTTTGTGAGCTTGCTTTGCGAGGCGCTGTTCGTAAAAAAGGATAAAAAGTACATGCTGACGATGGAGAGAATGACCAACGCAAGGGCTACTTCCAGCAGCGTCAGTCCGTCTTCCCCAGCCATCGCGCGGCGAAGGGAAGATTTTCGGGATAAAGAGGCAAATCTCATGATCATCCTCTCGCTTTCGAACGGTTTGAAAATAGCGAAAAATAGCAGAGTTATGTTAGCAGGTGGAGAGCCGTGTCGAGTCTTGTAGACTAGGTATATTCTACTATAAAATGATAGCATCGATTGGTCGAAAGGTATATAATCGTTACTATATTGGTACTAAAAATTATTTTCCCTCAGCCATAACATTCAATGATCCGCGCAATACATTCTAGTTCTATAGAACTATTTCCCGAACAAGCTTTCGGCGCAAAAAAATCTAAGTATACAACCGCATAAATTTCCAACGGTAGATGAGGTGAACGATGCATGTACACGATCAAAAAAAGGTTGGGTGAACTTCTGCTGGAATCAGGGATCATTACGGAGCCGCAGCTGCAAACCGCCTTGGAGGAACAGCAGCTCACCCGGAAAAAACTCGGTGACGTCCTCCTGGCGCAGGGCGTTCTTACGGAGCACCAGCTCATCGAGGTGTTGGAATTTCAGCTGGGCATCCCGCACGTGACCCTATCCAGGTTTCAGATCGACGCCAAGCTATGCCAGGTCATTCCGGAGCAGATGGCCAAACGTTATCAGGTGCTGCCCATTCGCGTGGACGGGCGCAAGCTGATGGTCGCGATGGCCGACCCCCTCGACCTGTTCGTGATCGACGACCTGAGAATGAGCACCGGATTTACCATCGAGCCGGCGATCATTTCGCGGGGAGAGCTGCAGCGGGGGATTGCCCGGTTATACGGCCTGCAGGACTCCATGAACGAAATGATCAAGGATTTGGGGGCCGGCGCGGCGCAAATCGAGGTGGAGGATTCGATCATCCTGGGCGAGGATTCGCCGGTCGTCCGGCTGGTGCAGCAAATGATCGAACAAGCGGTGCGCCTCGGCGCCAGCGACATTCACATCGATCCGATGGACACGCAATTGACCATCCGGTACCGCATTGACGGCCAACTCCGGAACGAACGCTCCATTCCGAAATCCATGCAGGGGGTCATTACCGCCAGGCTCAAAATATTAGGCAACCTGAACATCGCCGAACGGCGGTTGCCGCAGGACGGCCGCATCAAAATGTTAGTGGACGGCAAGCAGATCGATATCCGCTTGTCATCCTTGCCTACGGTACACGGGGAAAAAATCGTCATGCGGTTGCTCGATCTCGCCGACGGCGTGAAGGGATTGGAGAAGCTGGGCATGACCGAGCACAACCTCGGGTTGTTCCGGCGCATGATCGAGAAGCAGCACGGGATGGTCCTGCTGACCGGACCGACGGGAAGCGGCAAAACGACGACCCTGTATTCGGCGCTGCAGCAGTTGAACCGCGAAGAAATGAACATCATCACGGTCGAAGACCCGGTGGAATACATGCTGGACGGCGTCAACCAGATGCAGGTTCACCCTGCGGCGGGGCTGACGTTTGCGAAAGGGCTCCGCTCCATTTTGCGGCAGGATCCCAACATCGTCATGGTAGGGGAAATCCGTGACCTGGAGACGGCGGAAATCGCGATCCGCGCTTCCCTGACGGGCCATCTTGTATTCTCGACCTTACATACGAACGACGCGGTGAGCACGGTGGTGCGGCTGCGCGACATGGGCATCGAGCCTTATCTGATCGCTTCGTCGGTGATCGGCATCGTTGCGCAGAGGCTAGTGCGCTGCATTTGCCCCGATTGCAAAACCGCCTATACCCCCGAGATGCAAGAAAGCTTGTACCTGGAGCGGCTTGGCGTCAAGGCAGACAAGCTGTATCGCGGCACCGGCTGCGGCACCTGCGGCAAAAGCGGCTACCGCGGCCGGATGGCGGTGCATGAAGCGCTGCTTATCGGCGACGACCTGCGATCGGCGATCGTCGGCGGGAGGTCGATCCATGAATTGCGCAGGTTGGCCAAGGATCAAGGCATGACGACGTTGTTTGCCGACGGGATCCGTAAGGTGCTGGAGGGCCAAACGACCCTGCAGGAAATAATCAGGGAAGTAGAAGAGGAAGAACGATGAAGCAAGATTACAACGTAACGGACGATACGTTTAACGAGCTGTTGAAGCAGGCGTTTGACGCCGGCGCCTCGGATTTGCACGTGACGGTGAATTCGCCGCCGGTGCTGCGAATCGATGGCGTCCTGCACTCGCTGGGCCGTGAGCTGCTGTCGCCGTCGGTGCTGGAGCAAATCGTGCAAGGACTGATGAGCCCCGCACAATACAAGAAGTTTACGGAAAAAGGCGAGCTTGATTTCTCTTATGGCGTAACGGGAATTTCACGCTTCCGCATCAACGTGTTCCGCCAGCGGGGTTCGATCGGCATTGCGGCGCGGGTCATTTCGCCGTCGGTACCGGCGTTCGAGACATTAAACCTGCCGCCGGTTTTGCTGAAGCTGGCACAGAAGCCGCAAGGATTGTTTCTCGTCACCGGCCCGACCGGCAGCGGAAAGTCAACGACCTTGGCGTCGCTGATCGACCATATCAACCATACCCAGCGCAAACATATCGTGACGCTGGAGGACCCGATCGAATACCTGCATCGCCACGACAAGTCCATGATCAACCAGCGGGAGGTCGGGCTCGATACGATGTCTTTCGATAACGGCCTTAGGGCCGCGCTGCGTCAGGACCCGGACATCATTCTGGTCGGCGAGATGCGCGACCCCGAAACGATCCGGACGGCGATTACGGCAGCGGAAACCGGCCATCTCGTGTTGGCGACGCTGCATACGGCCGACGCGCCGCAGACGATCGACCGGATTATCGACGCTTTTCCGTCGGCGCAGCAGGGGCAGATCCGGGTTCAGCTGGCGTCCGTGCTGCTGGTGATCCTGTCCCAGCGCCTGCTGCCATCCCGCAGCGGAAAAGGGCGAGTCTGCGCGACGGAGGTGCTGCTGAATCCGCCGGCCGTCGCGAACCTGATCCGTTCGGAGAAGGTGCACCAGATCAAAAGCGTCATGCAGACGAATTTCCAACTGGGGATGCACACGCTCGAGATGAGCCTGCGGGAGCTGCTGCGGCAAGGTGCGGTCGATGAAGCGGCGGCCCGTCTGTATTTGACGGAAGGTTTGGTGTAGTCCGCCAGCCAGCTTGTGGCGTGAAGACAGATGTAAGAAGCGGAAGGACAGATGCCAGATGCCGCAATACGTATATCGTGGCAAGGAAACGGGCGGCAAAGCCCGGCGCGGAGAGCTCCAAGCCCCCGATCGGGCATCCGCGCTTGCCGAACTGAAAAGGCAACATGTAATCGTAACGGGCCTCCGCGAGAAGCGCGAGACCGTTTGGAATAAGGAGTTTTATCTTGGCAATCCGGTCAAAAACGAACCGTTCGTCGTGTTTTGCCGGCAGTTCGCTACGATGATCAAGGCGGGCATATCGATCGTGGAGGCGACCGCCATCCTGGCGGAGCAATCCGAAAGCAAGCCGCTGAAGAAGACGCTGGCCGAAGTGACGGCCGAGCTGCGCAAAGGCAGTACGTTTTCCGGAGCGGTTTCGGCATACCCGCGGATTTTCCCGTCGATCTTCGTACACATGATCCGCGCGGGGGAAGAGGCCGGCAGCATGGAGGAGACGCTGGAGCGGCTGGCCGTCTATTTTGAAAAAGCGCATGTGACGCGGGAAAAAGTGAAGTCGGCGATGACCTACCCGCTGATCGTGAGCATCATGGCCGTGTTCGTCATTATTTTTCTGCTGAAATTCATGATCCCGCGGTTTCAATCGATGTTCGCGGAGCTTGGCGGGGACCTGCCGGCGATTACGAAATTTACGCTCTCGCTTAGCCGGAGCATCGAGCAGCACTGGATCGCCTGGCTGTTGACCGCTTTGGCGGCGGTAATCGCGGTGTGTTTGCTGCTAAGGTGGGAACGCGGGGCGTACGCTTGGGACTACATCAAACTGAAGGCTCCCGTATTCGGCATCCTGAACCGGAAAAGCGCCATCGCCCAGCTGACGCGCACCTTGTCCTCGCTGTTTGCCAGCGCGGTGCCGGTGCTGCAGGCTTTGGCCATCGTGGAGAAGGCGGTCGGCAACCGGGTGATCGGAGCCACGCTCCGGGAATGCCAGGCTTCGCTGCGGCAAGGCCGGCCGTTGTCCGACCCGCTGAGGCAGTCGTGGGTGTTTCCGCCGCTTGTGACCCAGATGATCCGGGTGGGCGAAGAAACCGGGTCCATCGATACGATGCTGGGCAAGGTAGCGGACTTTTACGAACGCGACGTGGAGAATACGGTGGACAAGCTGAAGCAGTTGATCGAGCCGGTGATGATTCTGGTGCTGGCCGGCGTGGTCGGTTTTATCATGGCTTCGATTATGATCCCGATGTTAAGCCTGTATCGCAATATCAGCTGAAAGCGACTTCGTCAAAGAATTAATTTAGGGGGTTAAACAATGACAGCAATTATCGAACGCATTCAACGTTTGCGCAAGGAAGAAAAGGGGATTACGCTCATCGAGCTGCTGGCCGTCATCGTGATCATCGGCGTCATCGCCGCTATCGCGGTGCCGCTGATTACCGGGCTGTTGGAAGATACGAAGGAGAACGCGAGATCGGCGACGGCGAACCAACTGGTGGAGGCGGCGAAGTTGAGATCGATTGCGACGCAAAACGGGAATATCACGGGGACGCATACTCTGGCAAATTTGGTTGCGGATAAGTATATGCAGAGCGGATTAACCGATCCGAAGACGGGAAAGCCGCTGGTGGAAGCTACCACCAAGGTTAATTTTGTCAACCTCAACTCAGGGAACTTGGTTACGCTGGTCATTGATGGCGAGACGATTAATTTTACAGCCGATCAGTTAAAGAACGCCCAGGCTGGCACCTCCACTACTACACCGTAATCTATGAACATCAATTTGCTCCTGACAACGCTGAATTTTGCTGCCGGGCTGGCGGTGGGCCCGTCCCTGGCGCGGTACGGGTCCTGCAGCACTTCCACGTAGTTGTCGAAGCCGATAAAGCTGATGTTCGAGTAGTCGGCAAGCCCGGCCAGATCCATATCGG
>NZ_JBNYYG010000072.1:0-26575 GCF_050565405.1 Paenibacillus macerans
CTCCCTTAACGAAAGGGATAATCGTGCAAAGCAGCATGCAGAGACAACAAGACTCGAACCCTATTGACCGTCACGCCTTGGCCTGCCTTTATGCACATCGGGTAAATTGTTGGGTTTAATGCAACGCCTATGACGGTTTGTACGAAAAATCGTATAGGACCTTAAAAAACAGGCCGATTTTCGAGGATTTGTACGTTTTTTCATATAAAAAGTTCAAAATAGACGCCGGACGGGGCATCTTTGTACGATTTTTCGTATATTTTTTGTTGAGGGAAGGTCTTTGGGCGAGGTATTATACGAAATTACATATAGTTTATCCAACTTTTGCCACAGTAAGACTAAAAAAGAAATAGACCGTTCCCCACTAGGAAATGGCCTATTTCTTTACCGTGGACTTCATCCAGCCTTTTTTTCAAACAACCACCCCAGCGTGAATCACTTACCCTTGGTCATCCCTTGCCGAATGTTCCCCAGCTCGAACAATCCGGTAGCCGATAATCCGGCCAGTCCTCCCGCCCACAGCCGCAGGACCAGCTCCATCTCCGTAAATGGATACGCGGCTGCGCCTACCAGCACACCGATGACGACCCCGATGAACGGAATCAGGTTTTTCGGCAGATTGATGGTCGTCTTCACAAGTTGCACAAGGGCTAACACAAAGACGGATAGCACCGAGGCAAATGCCAAAACGTTGGTCAAAATTTCGTTTTGCATGACCTCTCTCCTTTCTTATTGCTCCGGAATGCCCGCAGCGCGACGTAGGTAATTCGCCAAATTGTTAAAATGTTGGGCTCTTGCCCCGTTTCCTTCGCCCCTCGCTTTAAACCAAGCCGGAGAGAGCCAGCGGAAAATGATCTCCTGCGCATTGCTTTTCGGTAATGGAATCAACGGCCCCGCCGAGGATGCCGATGCCAGCGGGATGCCCGCGGCCACCCGCAGGTTGTTAGCCAAGTTATGAAAATGCGTCATACCAACCTGGTCGGTCTTGACTTGTGAGGCAAGCCAGGCAGGCGATACGTAGTTGTCGATCAACGACTGTGCGATGGATGCCGGGAGTGGCGTAAAGGACGTATTCGAGTTTGGCGTCGGGCTGGGAGTGCGCGTGGCGTTCATTTCGGTCGAGATGTCATCCAGCAGATTTTTCAGCGTTTTGCCGCCGGTGGCCAACGCTTGCTCCGCGTCGCGCCTTCTTGCCGGATCCAACTGCTTGTGGGAGGGGATAAAGGTGTAGGGATTTTTGTTCCACTTGCTGCAGCAATACGCCAAATACCAGACATACCGCTTGTACGCCTCCGTAAAGTTTATGCGCCCGCCGTAACATAATTCCACCCCAATCGCCGCATCGTTGGCATCGTAGCCAAACCGGTCGTTGTCGGTCGTCACGTCATACAGGACGTGCCAGGCTTTTTCCGCCGGGTCGGAACCGGTGCCGGTCGGTATAATTTCAAGAACTTTCGTATCGTCGATAAAAACATGGGCGGAAGCGGATCGATCGTTCTGCGAGTTGAAGTAGGCATAATGGTTTTCCGCTGTAGCCCCTGGATTACCCGTATCATGCGCCACGAAAAACTCCGGTGCTCCGGTCAACAGCCGCGTCCCGGGCCGCACGTTCGACCGTTTCGCGACGTACCTCCGCTCAATTTTGTATTTGCTCGTGTCCATAACCGTGATCACCCCTTTCATTTATACTATTCCGTTGGCCGGTCAATCCGCTTGTGCGCTTGCTTGGTCGACTCCAGGGCGCGCGTCAGCCGTTCGGAAAAGACTCCGAACCGCTGGCCCTGCAGCTAAAAGAAAAGAGCCTGCGTAAAATACGCAGACTCATGGTCGCCTCCGGATTGGAGGTGATACCTATGAAATTGAAAATTAACCGCCCAGGTTAGCGCTAAGGTGCGGGTTATTCTCTGCCTAACATTTGGAGGTTTCCCACCCAAGTGTTGTACCGGGGAGGCTGTGGCGCAGCCTCCTTGTTTCTATTGTTATCTTAGCATACTCTGTCATACACCTCAATAAATTACAAGGCGTCTATTCCTCCAACCTATCAATCCGCTTATGGGCTTGTTTTGCCGATTCTTCGACGCGTGTCAGCCGCTCCGAAAACGCCTCAAACCGTTGTCCCTGCAGCTTTTGCTCCACCTTCATATCGTCCACGCCACGCTTGATGTATTCCACATCTGCCCGCTGCACCGCCTCCGCCTCGGCCGACTCCTCAGCCTCCCGCTTCGCCGCCTTCGCGCGCCCCGCCCACCCCAACGCAATCCCGCTAACCGCCGCCAAAACCGACGTCACCGCAGTAATTATCGTAATATCCATTATCTACACCTTCTTTCGGGGAAAATAAAGAGCCCTCGGAGGGCCGAGGGCATATGAAACTTATCAATATTAGTGTTATATTTGCATAGTTACGTCCAAGAGTCCATTAAGCTGCTGTACCGTTTACGACTTCTGCGACTACAGTCTTGAGGTTAAACAGTGTAGGAACTTGCTCCAGTGTGTACGATCCGGCGAGCGCCAAACCCACCCACACCTTAACGAGCCGCTATCTTTCGTGTACGTCATATCGTTTCACCTCCTCTCATTCCGCCATCATGGCGGCCATCGACATAGTTAGGTCTGCAATGGCCTGCTTGTTTTCAGCGTCTGATTGCTCCAAAGCCGTCAACTTGTCAAACAAGGTTTCTTCTGGAGTTGGTGGTGTCCATCCGGGTTCTTGAAAGCCTAAAAAATTACCCTCTGTTATATTGGATACTTCAACCAAAGTAAAGCCGTCTTTTTGCTTTTCGTATATAATCTGTTCCGCTTCTTCTTCTGTTTCGTATTTAATGATTAACATAAAAATAATCGCTCCTTTCCTTTAGGTAGTAGGGTAAGATGGGGCCGGCTCGGATATAGCATATGGAATTAAAGAACCGTATAGTACGGGTATTGCATACCTAGCACCACCAGAACCGCTGTTACGCACCCACAGTTCTAATGTATCACCAACATTAAAGTAGATATCTTCGGTATAGTATTGGTTTACTTCATACTGACCATTAGCTCTCTGTGCACCATAAGCAACTCCGTTTTTATAAATCTGCCCGTAAGCCACCTGGCTGTTAAATGCGTACAAACCGAATTTTACACGGTAAGTACCTTTTAACCCTATTTTTATCGTGTGTACCTTCGCCCAATTAGAACCATAGTAAGTCACGTCGTACCAGTAACCAACCCATGAATTGTAAATCATGTTATTACCCGCTGCCATTACAGGTTGCGGGATGATCTGCCCTATCTTACTAGCCAGCGTTGCAGGGCTATCATCAACGCTAGCCACTACGCCTTTTTCTGTTATTTGATTTGCAATGGCCGTCTTATCTGTGGCTGTTAAACGTTTAAGGCTTCCCTGTACCCCAAAAATGTTTACATCATCAGGTATATTCCCGGCTACTAAGTCGGCATCACCTATAACGTAGCCGTTACCGTTATGGATGCCCGCTAAGATAGTTTTGTTCGTAGTGCCAGGTGTAATAACTTGCGCACCTCGGTTAGTGATAGCGGCCATCTTGTTAAACAACGTACCCCAACTATCTGCCATGGACGCCGATACTCCCCAGGCAATGAGGGCGTCCACTGCTTGTTGCTTACGCTCATTGCCAGCTGTTTTTGCCGCTTGGGCCTCCTGCGCTATATCCGCCAAATGCGCAGCAAGATTATCACTTACGGCCTTCACAGCCCTCTCAGTCGCTGCCACATCCTCCCGGGTACCGTCGATTGCATTCGAAAGCTGCACCTTCCCCTTCACCGTCAACGAAGCATCAGGAATATCAATATCCCCCACCGCCGCATCAATCTTATCCCAGTTATCATTCAACATCGTTTGAATATTAAAGGTTTCGTTTCCGTCGGTCACGGGGTCTTTTTTGAGCAAATTGAGATTCGGTGTGTTAGTAGCCAATCGGATCACCTCCTGCAAATTTGTTTAATGGGATTTGTTTCAACCGGTTGAGAGTCAGTACTTCGTGAATGTCACGGATCAACAAGTAATTAAACTCAAACTCCACCTTCAAATGGGCCGGTTTTAGTTCTTCGATAGCGGCTTTCAGATCATCCAGGTTTGGTGGTATGCCCACCGTATCCACGAACTTCACCGTAAAGCTCCAATCACTCGGCTGAAAAGAAACATCGACTTTCCCGCCGTCATATGCCTCCGCCACACTCTTCACCAATCGCCCCGAGAACTTACCGCTGCCGCGCAGCTTCGATTCGACGACGGCACGGCGCTGGTCAATCGGCTTTCCGGGGTCGGTCGCGATACCAAGCTCGCTTTCCCAGCGATCCAGGCCCCAGGTGGCCGTGCGCACGAAGAACTGCTGCAACGTCTCGTCCAGCGCCTCGAACAGCAGGTCCATCTCCGTGCCTTTGGCGTTCATATCCGCCTGCATGATCCGGGAGGTTTCGTAATAGCCTGGGAGGTAGGAAAACATCTCGCGCCCCCGGGGGCTGGTTAGCAATGAAACGCTCGAGCTTGCCAGTAAAGATTCACTCGCATTTGTAAGCAAAGCTTTACTCTTACTCGTAGGTAAACGCTCCCTCGTTTTTCCCTGCAAAGCTTCACTCATACACGTCCACCGTCCCCAGCACGGCCACCTGACCCGTGTAGATCTCCAGGTTGGTGTCCGCGTTGCCGTTTACCGTCAGCTCGGTATAGTCGATGATCGGCGGAATGTCGAGCAAAATGGCGGCAATCCTCGTAAACCGCACCAACGGATCGGCAAAAGCGAGCTGCTTCAGATAAGCGCGCACGCCATCCTCGATCTTCTTTTTCACCTCATCCATTGTCACCCCGCTGGCGAGCGTCAGCTTCACGCGGATATCGATCGGCACTTCCTCGGCGGCCATCACCGTCACGATCGGCCCTGCCGGAGCCGCCCCTTCGCCCTGCCCATTTCGGGTCGGGTCGATATAGGCCTGTGCCGCGGCGACGATCTCGCTACTCGCTGCTCGCTTGTCCGCGTCCAACAGGTAGATGCCGACCGTCCCCGGCCCCTGCCACAAAGGCTCCACCTGCGCCCCGCCCACGCCGGGCACCTCGCCGGCCCACTTCAGGTATTGCGCCTTGTTGCCGCTCGTCCCCTGATTCCGCACCTGCGAAAAAAAACGCTCCAGCAGCAGCTCATCCGACTCGGTATCGGCCCCGCCCCGCGTGGCCCCCGGGTTCGTGACGGCCGTCACCCCGCTAACCGGCACGGCCATCACCATGATCACGCCGGCCGGCACTACCCCAGCCCGCCCCGGAACCAACGCCTGGATCGGGGCCGTCCCCTCGCCGCGCTCGTCCACCGTCACGGCCGCCGTCGTTTCGTACTCCATCGACGCCTCTGCCGAAAACTCATCCGCCGGCGTCGCCACCACCGTCCCCGCGGGCACCGTTTTCCCCGGCTCCCCGGTAAACCTGACCACGCCCGTCGCTGCCACGGCCGGCCGCCGACTGATCCCGTGCTCCGCCGCCCGGAGATCGAGATACTCCCCGTACGCCGTGCTCGCAAACCCGCGCGCCAGCAGCTGCTGCGCCCACGCCGCCGCCTCCGACAGCATGAACGCCGCCGGCGCTTCCGCGTCCCAAATAAAAGAACCCTCGGATTTATCGATATCCGAAGGCACCCGGTCCAGCATCCGCTGCATAATCCGTTCTTCCGTCTGATCCTGCAAATAAAGCGGCAAATCCGCCATCACGTCACGCTCCCTTCCACCAGTACCTCTTCCTCCCGCACGTTTTTGACCCGGCACGCAAATCGGCATCCATCCTCCTGCCAGGAAAAAACAACCCCCTCGACGCTCAGCGTCCGCGGGTCTACCATCAACGTTTCCGTCGCGATCCGCCGGATCTCGCTTTCCTGGACGGCCCGGCTGTAACCTTGGCCGATCAGGTCCTCGAATTCCTGCCCATACGAGCGGGAATAGATCAAATGCCGATACCGCGGCGTACGGATCGCTTTTTCGCACCACATCTTCCAGGCGGCGATCTCGTCGGCTTGGGCGATTTTTCCCGTGGGCGTCACCACGAATTCCCCGGCTTCAAAATCAAACCGCCAGCTTCGCCCAAACGTCGTTTCATCCGCCGCCGCTTCGAGCCCATCCAGCCCTGAACCCGACCACGAAGCCGCCACGGCCTCCGGAAAAAGATTAGCCATTCCCACTCACCACCCTGCAAAGCACAATCGCATCATTCCCGCCGTTCAGCGGCAGCGCCAGCACACGGTCCCCGGGTTGGTATTTGAGCGACAACACCGCTTTTTCGGTTTCCGAAGGCGCGAACGAAAACTCCCCTTGGCCCCCCACGCTGCCGTCTGCGCTATCCTTCAACCCGCGGACTTCGCCGCTCAGTGTCAAATCCGGAAGCTTCAACGTCCCCGGAAATTCCGCGACCAAATACTCTTTGATTTCGTGCTTGAAGCCGTCCAGCTTCAGCCCCGTTCCCGTAATGCTTCCCAGCTCCGCCGTCACGCCCGTTAACGCTTCGGCTGCTTTTTTTGCGGCATTTTCCCGCAGCGAAACGGCCAAAGCGGCATAAGGATCAATGGTCAAGATAATACCTCCTTTTCACGTCGTCCATCGTCGCCAGCTCCAGCGTCATATGGCCGGGGTCGCCCAGCTCATGCGAGACGGAGGTCACGATCAGATTCAGCCCGTTAAAATTGACCTTATCTCCGGCCCGGATCGTGTTCAGATCCACGCAAGTGACGGTATACGTCTGGCCCTGGCCGGTTAACATCGATTCGGCAAACTTTTTGGCGGCGCCGGCGGTTTTGACGTTTTCATCCTGCACGATCCGCTGGAGTACGCCGTATTTAGCGGTTTCCCCGCTGGCCATGGCCAATACTTTGGATGGCGCGTTGTTCCCCCGGTCCTCGGTCCCGATCACCTTCACCCGCGTCACCGTGCCTTCCAGCGTGCGGCTTTGCGTCGCTTCCTCCAACTGCTCCAGCTTCCAGACCACGGCGTTGCCGCCGATCCGGAACAGCGTTAGCCCGGCGGGCGTCATGCGCGGAACGTACATCTCCCCTCCGGCCTTCACCGTCTCCTTGAGATCGGACATCATCATGCTGTAGAGCGTTTGCGGGCGATAGACGGCTTTTTTCAACTTCGTTATCGTATCCGGCACCGCATCGAGTTGGATGTTCCAGTCGGCGGCGTATTTCCGCAGGCGCTGGGCAGCCGTTCCCCCAACCGGAAAAAGATACTCGTCCTCCGACTTCGCCAAATAAATCGTCCGGTCGTACACCGTCACCGTCATGCGCTTCGCCTGTTTCAGCGTGCTGGAGCATTCCCACACGACGCCCGGATGAAGCAGCGGAACCATGGGACCCCCGCTCGCCATGCCCCCGCCGCTGCCGAACGGCACGCCGCTGATGCGGATTTCCTGCCCCGGTTCGATGCCGGGAAAAGACGGCGGAATGCTCAACTGTATGGAACCCTGATACGAAATCTGATCAAGCGAATCCTTCAGCGTGATGCCCTCGACCAGCTCGCGCAAATAATATTTGTTGTGCAGCACCGCTTCGTAACTCACTGCGGCATCACCAGCTTTTGCCCGGGCTTGATCCGGTTCGGATCCTTACCGATCGTTTTTTGGTTCGCGCCGTAGATCTGCTGCCACTTCGAGCTGTCGCCCAGCTCCAGCTTGGCGATTTTGGACAGCGAGTCGCCGTCTTTGACGACGTACGTTTTGGCCGGTTTCTTCGTATCCGGTCGGCTCGTTTTGCCGGATGCCGCCGCCGCCCCCGCAGCCGTATTAGTGTGCAACTTCATCTCTCGCCAGGTCCGGGCGGTCAGGTCGAAGTACACGTCCCCCGGCTCCCCGCCCCGAAAGGTGCTGTTGTGCGCGGCGATCGTGACCAGAGTGTTCACGGCCGTATCGGTGATGATCATCCGGACCGGAGACTTGCCGTTCATCATCGTCGTCAGCCGGTTCATCGCCTCCTGCGGGTCGGGGAGATTTTTATAGTTGCAATAACCCGGGTCATAGGCCGCCGGAAAAAAAGAAGAGAAGGCGATCTCCTTCACCTTCTCTCCAGCCGGAAAGTCGTATTCTCCCAGCGATACGATATTGACCGTCTCCACGCCTTTGCCGCGAGAGATCGTGATCCCTTCCGGGTTGACGGGAAACACGAAATTTTGACCCGCGCCGTCGATCAAACGGATTTCCATGCTGCTCATCGCCTCCTCCCCCTACTTCAGATTTTGCATGGCGTACCGCACCTCGTTGGCGATTTTCCAGCCGGCGGTCTCGGCCAACTTTTCATAGTCCAACTTCTCTTTGTCAATGGTGAGATTGATAGTGCCTTTGGACATGGAGACGTTAACCGGAGTTGGCGGCTGGTTGTAACCGGCTCCGCCGATTTTTGACCTAACTTCTTCCGGCAGCTGATAATAGTTTGGAACCGGAGTGCCCATTACCTTGGGAACGTTCGCGGTTGGTTCCGGACGTGTGACTCCCTGCACGCTGGGTGCCATGACCCGGTCGGAATACACCTGGGGTTTCGGTTTGATTTTGCCATGAAAAAAATCATAAATAAAGCCGCCAATGGGATCGCCTAATGAATCACCTACCGCGGCGCCAATGGCTGGAAAAGCAACCATCCCTACCCCGCCAGTTACCGGAGCTGTGAAAGTGCCCAGAGCTGCGCCTCCAAGACCTAACAATCCTCCCAAAACAGCTGACGTTACTTTTTGATACCTCTCCCTGCCAGGTTTAGCCGAAAATATCTCGTAGCCGTCCATAAGCAACCCCACGTATCCCCCCATTTTTTTGACAATAGGAGTTACTTTATCTCCCAAAAAACTGAGCCCCTTCGTTCCCGCATCCGTTAAGCGTTCCATATTTTTGGGAGAAATCTTAGGCTCTAGGCGCGACCGTAGCCCCGGCCATTTTCCTTGCCACCAATTTTTCACGGAGCCTGCTGCTCCCGTTAGCTTCGGTTCCAGAGTTTCCTTAATACGGTCCTTAAAATATTCCTTGATAACCTTCCCGCCAAACTCTAGGACTTTGGAAGTTCCGTCCAAAACATTTTGTATAGGGGACTGTTTTCCGGAAGAAGGAGAAGATCCTCCCGATTCCTGTGGCGATTTGGATCTGGAATTAAATGCGACCCCTAGCCCGGAAAGAACTGTTTGAGTTGCCCCGCCATTTTGGGAAATCTCGGCCATCCGATGAGAGAAAAGATCATAGGCATCAAGTTTAGGAAAACCCGGCAAGCTAGAAAGAGGGGGATTTTGCCTTTTCGGGATTCCCGAACTTCCGCTTCTTTTCCCGGCACTCCTCCCACCTTGCCCCAAACCTCCTTGTTTTCCCGACACGGGTATCTCCACCAGCCCCAGCGACTCCATAATTTTCTCCTTCAAACCATCGTTAAGCATGGTACCGATGGTTGAAGAAATCCGCTTCAGCGTGCTTTTCCCGTCGGAGCTCATCCATCCGGTAAAAGAATCCCCAACCACCGCCTCCCAATCCACCCCCGCGACCGAAACCCGCCATGGGGTAGCGGCCAGCGAAGCAAGGGAGGCGCGGACCTTCAGCGCCGCGGCGGAGACGCGATCATTGAACTGCACCGTCGGCTTCGCCGCCGTGCGGTGCAAGCGTTCCAGTGCGGCTTCCGCCTTGCGGGCGGCGGACGTCCAGCGGTCGTCCAGCGCGAGGACGGGCTTGATTCGGGTCTTGCCCAGAAGCCCGGCGCGGCGCCGGGTCTGTTGCAGCAGCTTGTCCAAGCTGCGCAGCTTCTTCTCGGTTTTGTCGATATCGCGGTCGTCAATCTCCACGTCAAGTTCGTAAGTCTCTTTGTCTGCCATAGTTTTACCTCCTTTCCTCGTGCTGCGCCTGACTGAACCGAGCCAGAAGGCGGGGAGCTAGCGAAGCTCACAGCATCTCCAGCTCCCGCTCCGAAAAAGCCCGCAGCAGCAGGCGCTCTCCCTTGGGAAGCGACCAATATTCCCCGGGGCGAAGATGATGCCGCGTCCACATATGGAACAGCAGCGTCGTCATGCCGCCGGAGCCAATTAGTTTTTTACGTCTTCGATGTCCACCCCGAACCCGGAAATCTCCAGCACTTTATCGCCCACGGCGTCCAGCTCCCCGGCCAGCAGCAGGCGGCGCACCGCCTCTTCTCCGCCGGACAGCTTCAATCGGCTGGTCAGGCGTTCGTCGCCCCAGCCGCTCAGCTTCACGCTTTGCGGCTCTGCGCCTTCGCCTGTTTTTTTCACGACCTCCAGCATCGAGGTGGCTTCTTTGATCAACGCCGCGTTAAACAGCTCGCTGTCGATCTTCTCCGTCACCTGGCCTTTGGTCGTCTTACGCACCGTGCACCGTTCGCGGATCGCATCTACCTTGCTGGACGTCAGGCCCCGCAACGTTACACGCAGCCCCAGCCGCCCGATAAAAACGGCCTCCTCCGGCAGGTTCGCCGCCGTTTCGAAGAGACCGTCCAAAATTTCCTGTTCATTCACCAGATCAAACGATTGATGTTCACTCAATTTTTTGTTCCTCCTTCTGATATCGCCACGGAAAATAGCGGTATAAAAGGGCGTTATTTATTCCCAAAACCGGGTTTTCTGCAAAATAAGACCATTTATTACCGCTATTCCCACCATGAGGCGGCAAAAAGCCAAAATAACGCCCAAAATGTCCGCTATTTCCTTACGGGCAGGTTAGGATATCATCCTTCCAGGATAGCTATCCGCCAATCTCAACTAAGACGCTACGATCGGGTCCAGCAGCTCGTACGACTCGAACGTGAACGGCGTCTCCTCGGTCACCTCTTCGCCGGCGGTCCAGTTGGCCAGCTGGATTTTGTCGACCATGCAGTTGTTCAGTTGGATCCGTTCGAAGCCGTAGGCTTCCGGATCGTCCAGTTTATGAATGATCGAAAACTTCTGGAAGCCGCGTGCGATCATATCGGACGTGACCTTGTAGCCGCTCATCGTGCCGGTGCCCTTTTTGCGCCCCAGTTTGAACACCGTATAGTCGGTGCCGACGAGATTCAGCTCCTTTTTCTCCGCTTCGACGCTCGCCTCCAGGTGGTTCAGGTTCGACTGCCATACCCCTTCGATAAAAATCTGGCCGAACGTCCCCATCATCACGCGGCTGGGATCAAGAAATTGTGCCATCGGTAAACTCCTCCTCCAAAAATAAAATTATTGCACGTAAAACGTGCCGAAAATTTGCTCCATCACATCGGTATCGTCCGCCGTCCAGGCCAGGAACACCTGGTCGTCTTCCGGCGTGTATTGCGGCGCATTGCCGTAAAAACGCGGATCCAGCGTCACGTCGAAGCCGGTTCCCTCGATCACGTTCTCCGCGGCCAGGGTTTGCAGGTACTGCTTCCCGGCTCCGATCAGCGCCAGCCGGCCTTCCTCGGTATTGTTCACCTTGCCGATGTAATAGTCCTCCGCGGTACGCTGCAGATCGGCGTTGATCTGATCGATCACGCGGATTTTGCGGATCTTCTTCCAGCCTTTGTTTTGGCCTTCACGCGACGAAATCAAGCTGTTCACCCCGCGCAGCACCTTCACCCGGCGGCCGTCGTGGACGAGCAGGAATACGCCGCCCTGCACCGCCTGCTCCTGCTCGGAGCGGGTCCAGCGCCGCGTCACGTCGTCAAAAGGCGCGGCCGCATACGTGGCCGACGCCTTCAGCGGCTGGCCGGCGATGAGGCCGGCGGCCCAGGCGGCCACCTGCGCGGACGCGTACGCCTTGCCGTTCAGCACCGCGCCGGTGCCGACGTTGACGACGCCTTCGTGATCGATGGCGGCGCTGCGCGCGATCGTTTTGCCGACGGCGTCGGCCGCGGTATCGTCGGCAGCGGATCCGCCCAGCACGGCGATGACGCCTTTGCCTTCTCCGCGGACGCGCTTCACCCAAGCGACGACGCTGGTCCGCAAAGCCGCGTCCGACACGCCGTCCAGCGTGAGCACATGGAAGTCCTGCGTCTCGAACGCGGACAAAGCCGAAGCGTATTCGGCGTTTGTGATCCCCGCGATCCCGCTGTCCCCGCCGGTCAAGGCCGCCCCGGAGACGTCTGCCAACGCGCCGCCCTCCAGCGCTTCGGCAACGATCCAGGCATTCGCCGGATCGCCGTTGACGGCTGCGGCCGCTTGCACAGCCGAACCGTCGCCCAACGGGAACGTACGCAGCAGCGTCGTCCCTTCATAGAGCTTCAACTCCTTGCTGCCGGGAAGCGACAGGCTGGGCCCAATCGACACGATGAAGTCATTCCCGCGTTTGCCGGGATATTTAGCTTTCACCCGCAACGCTGCGGCGTTCGACGCATCCTGAAGCGTTAACGACGCCTCCGCAGCGGAAGCCCCGGCCAACCGGTAGGCCAGCAGTTTCTTGGGACCTCCTAACAAAGCGAGATACAACGTACGGTACGCGGTTGCTCCATCCGATTCGTCCTCCCGGAACAACTCCCGGATTGCCGCCTCACTTCCCACTTCCACGAATTGTCCTACCGGTCCCCAATGGGCCTTCACCGGAGCGACAACAACACCGCGTGCCCCCGCCTGGATCGCGTTCCCCGCCGCACTGACGAAATTCATATACAGCCCGGGCAATAGCGGCTGATCCGTTAAACTCCATGTTCCTCCTGCCATAACTTACAGCACCCTCTTTCCCAAAAATTGTTTGACGAGGCGTTTTGCTTCATCGACTTGCATCAGCTTTTGATCCAAACCCGCCGTTGCTCCGGCGAACACCTCCGGTTTGACGCCCAGCAGCGTTTCCGCTTCGGCCATCAACTCCGCAACCGGGTAACCCGGAAACACGGCTTCGGCTTGCTGCGGAGCGGAGTTCACCGCCGGTTTGGCCTTTGGTTTCGATTCCATCGAATTCTTCCCTGCCACTTCATTCACCTCATCTTGGATTGATATTGCACGAACTGCATCAGCGGCGCTTCCGCCGAAGGCTTAGCCGTCCGCTGGATCAACGTGACGGTCAGAGGCCCTGCCGCTGTCGTCCCGCCCTCCGTTCCTTCCGTCGGCACGCTCATTTTTGGCTCGACTATGCGCAGATATCTCCTTGCGGCACCGCCGTCCAGCGGAATTTTAATCGCTGCGCCCAGCCCTTCCAATAGCCTAAGCACGGCCGCATGCTCCTGATCGGTATCGTCCGTTTGAAAAAAAGCCGTCATTCGCTTACGGACTTCGAAGGACGACGGCCCCAGCACCCGCACATCCATGCCGATCATCCGCCACAGGACGGCGGGTGGAGCGGCATCCGGCGGCCAAACTCCGCAGTGCGCCTTCCATTCCGGGCCCAATGCCGTTTCCGACCAAGCCGCCAACGTCGTTAGCCAAGGATCGCTCATAATAGGCACCGGCTCGGCATTCAGGTTCATCGGATCTCCCGCCATGGTTATCACCTCCTTTCCAGCGCGAATTCACCATGCACGCAGCGCGGCAGGCTGCAAAACTGCTTCGTTCCCTCCAGCCGCCCCCAAATGCAGCCTTGGCAGCGCGCCGGTTGAACCCAGTCCAGCTCGGGCAGCATCGGCGGCGTCTTGTTTTTTTTCCGCATAAGCATCCCTTCCTTCCCAAAATAAAAACCGCTGATACGCTCAGCGGCTTTCATCCAATTTGTTATTCGAGATCAGAGATCTTTACTTTCCACGCTATCAATTTATCACGGGGAACACCAAACGAACGGACAAGCGCCGGACATTCACCGGACAGCAATCGGACAATGCCCCAACGGCAAAAAAAGGGCCGGCTCTCAGCCGACCCCGTGCGTCGATGTTCTGGACTTCTCTTCCTCATAGACCTCCAACCCCATGGCCGCCGCCAACAAGCGGATGGCACTGGCTTTGATGCGGCGGTACGTGCGGTCGCTGATGCCCATTTCGCCGCAGCTGATAAAATCGTATTCCCCTTCCCGGTCCAGATAGCTTCGCTGGATGACTTCGCGCTGATCCGCCGACAGTCCTTCCATCGCCCGGTCAAGCAGCAGCGACTTGCGGATCAGCTCCGCTTCCTTATCCGCATTCCGGATCGCCAGCCGTTCCGTCGGATTGCTGATCACATGGGTTGAGCCGTGGTACCGGGGCTCGTACCCGGCAGTAATGAATGCCTCCTGGCGGATAAGGCCAATTTGCCGGTACTGCCTGACCTCCTCCAGGCGTTTCTCCACCGCCGCCCGGGTCGCGCCCTCATCCACCGGCAATGCGCTAAACAAAGCATGATACACATGAATGCGTCTTCTCCCCATCCGTAACCCCTCCTATAGATAATAATTGCCGTTTCGGCAATAAAATGATTGATCCCGGTTTAAACATTGCCTTTGCTTGTCCTATCCATTGGATGTCACAACCTCCTCTCGCCTCCCTCCGACTCCTCTTTTTTACCAATTTGGTAACCGTATCCTGATTATAATTTGCCATTTTGGTAATGTCAACTTGTTTTATTGCCATTATGACAACAATAAATTAATCTTTCCTTAGTCACGCCTCTTTACCAAATTGGCAACTTATGCTAAGCTAATCTAAACGGTAAAAAAGAGGAGTAGCTATGCAAACGCTGGGTGATCGAATCAAATACCTTCGAGAACAACATCATCTCACGCAAAAAGACCTGGCCTCCAAAGCAGATATTTCGGTAGTGCAGCTGTCCAGATACGAGACCAACGACCGCAAGCCGGACCCGGAGGTGCTGCGGAAAATCGTCGATGCCTTGGATAGCAGCGCCGATTATTTGCTGGGCCGCACGCCCGATCCGTCTCCATCGGCGGAGAAGGGAATGAGCTTGTCTTTCTTCGGCGGGCCCGAAGCATATACGGCCGATGAAATCGCCATGATGGAAGCCGCTTTGAAGGCCTACCGGGAGCAGAAGAAAAAGCTGCTGAGCGGGGACGAAGCGAAATAGCCAAGGTTTTGGTTTTGCAGCGTGCAGCCTTCGACTTTGATGAACATACACACCCATAACGGCCCTGATTGTCTAGGGGCCCTTATTTCGGGCCACGAACCGAACATACATTCTTATTCGAGGTGGTTTTGATGTTATACGCCTACTATCATGAAACCCTTCTGGAGCAATGGATCAATACGAAATACCTGAACTGCGGCATAGTGAAGCCGGCCGATCTGGACATCGAGCGGATTGCCGAAGCTTTCGGCGTCGGGCTGGTTTACGAGACTTGCCCTTCCTTTTCCGATAACGAAGAGAACGTGATTTTTCTGAATAAACATATGGAAACGATCCAAGCCCGGGTCGTCTTCTTCCATGAGCTGTGCCATGTGCTGCGACATGCCGGGGACCAGCGCAAGATGACGTCCTTGTTCAAAAACGCCCAGGAGACCGAAGCCGAACAATTCGTGCTGTATGCGGCCGTACCTTTCTATATGTTCGCCAAGCTGCCGGTGCCGGATCATCGCAGCGAAGCGGTGGCCTATACCGCCGAACAGTTCCATGTTCCTCTGGAACTGGCCGAGCAGCGGCTGGACCAAATCCAGCGGCGGGTGCTGCACGGCAGCCTGATTGCGGCGGCGCAAGGAACGAGCCGACGGCAGCCGCAGCCGGAGCAGGGCTGGTCGCTCGAAACCCGGAGGATGTTGTCCCAACTGGAGCGGCAGGTCCATGGCAAAGGGGGGCGTTAACGGCATGCGAATCGCGGCCTATTGCGATTTCTACGGAGACGCCTCCCGCCCGCTGCAGTTGATCGTGCACGTACGTCCCGGGGAGCCCGATTGGTCCGGAACGCTGTACGTTCCGGTCACGGGACCGTTCGAACCGTTTGCCCCCGAGGATTTCGGCGATCTGCAAGGCGTGTCCGTCCTGCTGGAAGATCTCATGCAACGCAAAAAACCGCCGGGGCCTTCCGGCGGTTCTGAACGCATGGATGGATTCGATTTCGAAGACCCCCGGCCGCATATCGGCATTAACCTGGCTCGAATCGCCGCGCGCCATGGGGAGCCCGGTGACATCCAGCTGCTGGTCGTGCAGATGGACGATGTCGAAGAAGCGCTTCGCTACGAGCGAAATTGATGTCAAATCAATTCAGGCCAAGTGCATGACGGAGCATTAACGCGGCTTATTCGTCGCAGCGTATTCCACCACCGGCCACTTTTGCTTCCGCAGCGCATCCATCAGCAGCGGCCCGACATGCAGATTGTCCTGCACCAGCTCGCGCGGCGTCAGTGCCATCCATTGGTTTAAGGATACGTCGGCGAAGCGGTCGCTGCGGAACATTTCCAAAAACCAGATGCTGCGGTCGCCCGTGTTTTGGATGTAGTGGCCGTAGGTAAAGGGGACATAACCTACATCCCCCGCCCTGACATTAAACGTTCGGGCTTTGCCGCCTCCGGCAAACACGGTCATGCGCCCCTTGCCCGATAAATAATATTGCCATTCGTCGTTGTTCGGGTGCCAATGCAGCTCCCGCATGGCGCCGGGCTTGATTTCGACTAGCGCCGCAGCGACCGTTTTCGAAATCGGGAAATTGGTGGAGTCGACGATTCGAACGCTTCCGCCCGGCGTTTTGAGCGGTTTCTGCGCCAGCAGGCTATGCTTGAAGCTGAGAGGAATTTCCCCGTAAGGAGAGGTAACCTTCTGGCTGTCGATCGGACCGGGTACGCGATCCTGATAAATATAAACCTGGCTTGCCGGAATATGCTCAAACGCTTTGCGCGGAACGCCGAAGTTGGCCGACAGCACCTCCTTGGGCGTGTGGGCAAACCAATCGGAAATCGACAGCGTGTTCAGATCGGAGAAATGGCCGTCGTCAAAGACAAGCAGAAACTCGCACCCTTCCTCCAAACCTTGAATCGAATGGGGAATTCCCGGCGGAAAATACCACAAATCCCCCACGCCCACGTCGGCGATAAAATTCCTCCCCTCCTGGTCCACGGCCGTAATCCGGGCTTTGCCCATAATCATAAACGACCATTCCGCCTGCTGGTGCCAGTGAAGCTCCCGCACGCCGCCGGGCGTTAAGCGCATGTTTACCCCGGCCAACGTCGTGGCGATCGGCAGTTCCCGTACCGTAATCTCCCGGGACCAACCGCCGTGGTTGAGCTGCATATGCGTATCGGAAAACGAGAACTTCAAATTCGGGATCAACCCGTTATCCGTGACCGGAGGCACCAGCATATCGGGATTCTCCAAATCCCGCATCACATCCCGAGGCCCCGTATCCGTCGCTCCGCTGCCGTCGTCGCGGATCGGCTCGGGAATTGCCGTTTTCTCGGAAGGATATTCGGCGGGTACCCGTTCCTCTCCCGATTCCAAATATTCCGTCATCGACAACTACTCCTCTCCTCAAACAAGCTATTCCAAACTTTTCCATAAAGAGATATTATTCCCTCTCCTGCCGAATTATGATTTTACATAACCTTACATTAATAAACAATTTAAAATGTTTCATATATTCCCTTTTTATGCAATAATAACCTTACATATATTATTTTTCTAGATTTACAACTGGAGGTCCGACAGAATGGAATCAGAGAACAGCAAACGATTGCTGCTTTTATCCCCGAATTTCTATGCGTTGAATGCTAGTTTGCAAGAAGAGGTTTTTAAGCTTTACTATCAATTGAACTATAGTTCGATCATGTATATGGTGAAGGATCATGGCGCTGCCGAGGATATCATTCAGGAGACCTTCCTGAAGGTCTTAAGCAAGTCACCGGACATCGAGGACGAGAAGCAATTCATCGCCTGGATGAAGGTGCTGGTTCGTAATGCCACGATAAATTATTTGCGCAAGGTAAAAAAATTTCGTAACGAAGTCGACGTAGAAAGCGTCTTTTTTAAAGAAGAGCCCAGCGCCGATCTGGAGTCGATCGAAAACCAAATCGAAGTGATGCTGCTGGAAGAATCGATCATGAACGATTTGAAGGACCTGAAATTCGAATATCGGCTGCTGATCGAGCTCAAATGGAAGAAACAGCTCTCCTACAAGGAAATCGCTCTGGTGCTGAATTGCTCGGAAAATACGATCAAACAGAAGCTTCATCGTGCCCGTGCGGCTCTCAAGAAAAAAATGAACCTGAAATGGGGAATTTTAGATGAAAAAGGACGAACTTGAACGGCTGTTTGATGAGGCCTTTTCCAATGCCGTCGAAAAAATGCCGCCTCCCCATATCCCGAGCCATAAAGACGCCTGGAACCAAGTCCAGCACAAAATCAGGCGCATGCAGCGGCAAAGAGCGGTCCGCAGATCGGTTGCCCGAGTCGGGATGCTCGCGGCTTCGCTTATACTAGGTGCCATGCTGTTCGGCAACCCTGGGGTGTCCACGGCTTTTACCCCTTTTTATGTTACGGTGAAGGAACTGCCCAACCATATGGTCTCCTTCTTCTTCGGCAACAAGGACAACCCGTCGATGGAAGCCAAAACCCCGCCTCCTAGCCCTTCGGCGACAACGCCGGCCAAGCATGACAGCGAAGTTGAAACGGTGGCGCTGGGACCCCATCATACCACGGATCAGTTAGCCTTTGCTCCGCCGGTCATCCGGTTTATCCCGGACCGATACGAATTAGTCGAAACCGACCTCAACGTCATTTCGGACGAGGATCAGGCCAAACAAATTTTCTTCACGTATACCAACAACCGGCAGGAAACGCTGCGCATTTTCGTCAGCCAATTGGAGGACGATACCACGATCGGCTCCGGCGCCGTTCAGGACGAGCAGATGGAAATGCTGCACATTGACGGCGGGACGGCTTATTTTACCGTAACCCAGGACGGCACCAACAAGCTGGAGGTGCTGAAAGCCAATTTATATGTTTACATTATCGGCGATATTGCCAAGGATGAGATGGTAAAGGTGGCCGAAGGCATCACTCCCGCGAATTGATCACAGACAGGATCGAAAGCATCCGGTTCCCCGCGAACCGGATACTTTCTTGATCAATGGCTGCCGTTTCTATGTAGTCAGTCGATCAGAATATAGTCCGAAACCCGTTCCCCCTGCTCGTAACCCCCGTCGTTGTTGACCCAATGCACCGTTCTCAGTCTGTAATAATAACCCGTAGGCACCGTATAAGTCGTACCGTTCGTGTATACGTCGTCGTTTGTCGTGCTGTACGTCAAGCCGGAGTCGACGTTTCTCCAAGCGGTACCGTCCCACTTCTGCAAATACAACGTCAGTCCGATGGAATCCACGTTCTCATAGGCCATGGTCGTGCCGGTAATCGTCACCACCCCGGAGGATTTTTGCGAGAGCTTGTTGAAGCCGTCCAGCAAATACTCGTGCTCCGGATTAAAGAAGCCCATAATGCTGAACTGCATGACGGGAGGCGGCGTTTTTGCCCCGTCTTCCGGTTTGATTGCGGCGTGGGCGGTGACGTTGAAAGCCGTGAACATCAAACACAAAGCAAGCCCGTACAGCGATAATTGCAATTTCCAATTTTTCAACAACCCGATCATCCTTTCATCCTTCTTCTTGAATTCGCTCCTGGTTTATAAAACATGACTCGCTTCAGCCAAATGGTACAGGGCATCAACTCCTTTCAGACGCACCCGTTCCGGAAACGCCTCGGACCTGGAACATACCGCCAGCTTATATCCCGAATCCACCTCGTAATGCTTAAAATAACACGGCAGCGGGTCTTCCGGCAGCGCCATGCTAAGCCCTACCCCCAGCAGCTTGACCCAGCTCTCCTTCAATGTCCAAAAGTCGTAAAAATACGCTTGACGAGCTTGCTCCTCCTTGTTCAGCAGCGCGCGGTACTGCTCCTCGGAGAATACGTACCGGGCCATTTCCAGGTCCAGCGGCTTCATTTCCTCGATATCGACCCCCACCTCCTGGTCATCCACCGCGCAAACGACCCAGCGTCCCGAATGGGAGAGGTTGAAATGAAAGCCGGGAAAGTTCGCCGCCTGCGGTTTGCCGTAAGGGCCGGCGGTAAACGCGATCTCCTCGTTCCTGACGCGAAACCGGCCGCATATGATTTCCCGGACCAAAGCCTCGCCGATCAGCCCCCGGTGCGCATCCTCCGGGTTCCGGTATTTCCGCACTTTGCTGCGCCGCTCGGCGGATACGAGGCCGAGCAAACGGCCGTATTCCTCCGGCCGAAGCAGGCGCTCCATGTAAATGCCGTAAATGTCCATCATGTCAGGAAAACACCTTATTCCTTGACGGGACGTCCATTACTATGGACCGAATCGTACTCGCAACTTTCTCGGTCTCCGCCAGCAAATACATATGACCGCCGCGGAAATCGTAGTACCGGACGCGCTGGGCCCATTTTTTCCAGCCGAACGCATATTTCATGCACTTCTCGTCATGCTCTCCGTTGAAAATGAACACGGGCGACTCCAGAATGGTATGGTCCTTGTGCTCAAAGCTTTCCAGCGCCTTGAAATCCGCCCGGAAGGCCGGCAGGAAGAAGTCCATCACCTCCCGGGCCTGCACCATCTCCGGCGGAATGCCGCCGATGCCGATAATGTATTCGAGCAACGCCTCGTCGTTCATATGGCTGATCGTTTTGCGGACCATGTTCGGAGGCTGGATGCCGGAAATGATCATCGCCTTCGGGTAGATCCCCTCCCGTTCCAGCTTTTGCGCGATCCGGTATACCATCAGCCCGCCCATGCTGTGCCCGAACAGGACGAACGGCTTGTCCAGCCGCGGCAGCAGCGCCTGGCGGTAAAGCTCCGCCAGACGCTCGAAGTCGTCCACCAGCGGCATGCGGTTGCTCCCGTGCCCGGGCGGCTCGATGGCCAACATGTCGCAGCAACTCTGCAAATAAGGCTGCAGCGGGCGGAACGATGCGGAGTATCCCCCGGCGAAGGGAAAACAGACTAATTGTAGCTCGTGAGACGCGTAACCTAACTGTCGAATGAGCCCATCCATGTTTATTTCGCCTCCATTACATAGTCATGCTGCCGTGCGAGGTGACGGATGATCGAGGCGTTCAGCGGCAGTGCCTGCCCCTGCAGCATCTCATCGTGTTTGCCGTACCCCCGGTGCTCGGCGTAAGCCGCCGACGTCGCATCCTTCCAATCCGCCAACCAGACCGGCAGCGGGGTAGCGGAGCCTTCCTGTTCCGCCTGGAGCAAAACGATCTCCGCCGCGATGCGGCCATGGAGCACCAGCTCGACGTAATACGTGTAGTAGCCTTTCATTTTGCGCAAAAGCCCTTGTCGGTTCGCCTCGTTCTGCAGGTACGGATTGTCCCGGTTGACCTCCATCAGCCGGTTCACGTCGTGCTCCACCGTGCGTCCCTTTAAATCGCCGACCCCGGTTTTCCGATAAGCATCGACCATGATGACGCGGTTCACGGTACGGCCGCGCGCCTCGATTTCCCGGGCGGTTTCAAACGCCAGGCTGCCCCCTGCGGAGTAGCCAAGCAGCGTGATCCCCCCCTCGGGCTGCAACCGGGTTATGCTGTCGGCGTATTGCCGAATCCGGTCCTCCGCCTCGAGGAAATCGAAGGCGTGTACACGGAATTCCGGCAGTTCCCGGGCCAGATCGCCAAACATGATCCCGTATCCGAGCACCGGCGGAAAGACGTAAAGCGGCTGTTCCGCCTCCGGGTTCAAGGTCGTCAAACCTTGAACCGGCCGCAGTCCCCTACGGTCGGGGGCCGCATCCTTGTCCGCCGCCGTTGCGTCGTCCAGCAAATAGGCGGCCATAGCGGCTATCGTCGGCGACTCGAATAAAACTCCGACCGGTACGTCCCGGCCGAATTCCTTCAAGATTTGCGCGCACAACGCCATCGCCTTCAAGGAATGCCCGCCGAGCGCGAAAAAGTTATCGTGAACGCCGACCCGACGTACCCCGAGCACCTCCGACCATAACCGGGCCAGCGTGGATTCGGTATCATTCCGCGGCGGCGTCTTTGCCGCAGCCGACTCCCGTTGGTCCTGCGGTTTGGGCAACAGCCGTCGGTTGACCTTGCCGTTGGCCGTCAACGGCAGCTCATTCAGTTGAACGAAGGCGGAAGGGACCATATAGGCAGGCAGGCTCCCCGCCAGGTACGTTCCCAATTCTTCCGCGACCCGATCGCCGCCTCGATCGCCAACGACATAAGCGCATAACGTCGTATCCCCCATTTCGCTTTGATCGGCCAGAACAATGGCTTCTCTGACAAGCTCATGCCCAAGCAGCTTCGCTTCGATTTCGCCCAGCTCGATGCGGTGGCCGCGGATTTTGACCTGGTCGTCGATGCGGCCCATGAATTCGATGCTTCCGTCCGGAAGCCATCGGGCCAAATCGCCGCTCCGGTACATCGTTTGGCCGGGCAGGAAAGGATGCGGCACGAATTTGTCCGCCGTCAGATCCGGGCGGTTCAAATACCCGCGGGCGACGCCCTCGCCGCCGAGGCACAACTCGCCCACCGCTCCGAGCGGCTGCAGTTGCTGCCCCGGGCCTAGGATATAAGCCCCGGTCAAAGTCAGCGGCTTCCCGATCGGGATCGAGACGGCTGATTCGGAAACCTCTTCGTCCACGGGATGGAACGTGGCGAAGACGGTCGTTTCGGTCGGGCCGTAGACGTGGATGATTTTGCCCGGCCCCAGCAGCTGCCGCGCCTTCCGCACATGATTCGCCGAAGCGCGTTCGCCTCCGAACAGCACCTTGCGAATGCTGCCCATCCAGCCGGTTCCGGCATCGACCAGCAAGTTAAACAGCGCCGTGGTCACGAACATGACCGTAATCCGCTGCCGTTCGATCAACTGCGTCAGCTTGCCGATATGCAGGATCGTTTCCTGGGCGGCGACAACGAGCTTGGCTCCGTTCAGCAGCGCCCCGAACAAATCGAAGGTGAAGCCGTCGAACGCAAAGTTGGATAACGAAAGCAGCGTATCCTTCCGGGTAATGTCGATATAGTTCGTATGCTTGACGACGCGGGTGATATTGGCGTGCGTCGTCAGCGTGCCCTTCGGATTCCCCGTCGTGCCGGACGTATAGATGACGTACGCCAAATCGTCCGGGCCGGCCGAAGGTTCAAGATTATCCGCAGAACCGTCATACAACGCCGAATCGTCGAGGTAGAGATGAGGCCCGACGTAAAGACCCGCCAGTCGCTCCCGCAGCTCACGCTGGGTCAACAGCAGCGCCGCGCCGCTGTCCTCCAGCATGTAGCGGATGCGCTGCTCCGGGTATTCCGGATCGATCGGCAGGTAAGCGCCGCCGGCCTTCAACACGGCCAGGATGCCGACGATCATTTCAGCGGAACGTTGGACCAGCATTCCCACGATCGTGCCGCGCTTTACGCCTTGGACCCGCAGTTTTCGGGCGAGGCGGTTGGCTCGCGCATTTAACGCCTCGTAAGTCAAGGACGCCTCCTCCGTAACGAGCGCGACTTGCTTCGGTTTCTCCGCGGCCTGAAGCTCGAACCACACCGGCAGCGTCAACCGCTCCGCCGGATGACGGGTGTCTCCGGCTCCGGAGACTTCGGGATTAAACGCCGCGAGAAGCAGGCGTTCCTCCGCCTCCGGCACCACCCGCATTTCGCCAAGCGGCAGCTGCGGATTCCGGCAGGCCTGAGCAATGATTTCAAGCAGTTGCTCCTGCAAGCTTCCGATGAAGGAGGGATCGAATACCTCCGCATTGTAGGCGATTTTCAATATCAGCTCATCGCCCGGCGAAGCCATCAGATTCAGATCGTAATTGGACTTTTCGGCCACGCTCGTTTGGCCCATCGCAAAGCCCAACTCCTGCTCCTCCTGGCGCGAATCGGATTCCTGGAGCGGATAATTTTCAAACACGAAAATATGATCGATGAAGTCCGGCTGCCCCGCCCGGCTCTGAATATCATATAGAGGAACGAACTGGTGCGTTTCCGACTCCAGCAACTGGTCCTGTATCGTGCTGACCAGTTCGCCGAAGGTCATCCCTTCGCCGAGGCGAATCCGCCTCGGGACCACATTGATGAACAGGCCGACCATACTCTCCACGCCGGCGATTTCCGCCGGGCGGCCCGACGTCACCGTGCCGAACACCACATCGTCCGAACGCTGGTACCGGCTGAGCAGAACCGACCAGGCCGCCTGCAGGGCGGTGCTGAGCGTCGCTTGCCGCCGCTTCGCCATCTCGGCAAATGCCCGGGTCTCTTCCGCGCCAAGCTTGAAGTACGACTCCTCCGATGCATATTGTCCGGGAGCGGTCGGCTTATGGCGCTGATCGGCAAACGTCTTTTGTCCGCCGAAGCCGGCCAAATACCGTTCCCAATAGCTCAACGATTCCTCCTTGTCCCGTTGCTCCAGCCATTTAATGTATTCCTTATACGGCTTGACCGGCTGAAGCTGGTAAGGCTTGCCCTGGCGCAAAGCGCGGTAAACCTGAAACAGCTCCCGGACGACGATGCCGAAGCACCAGCCATCGAGCAGGATATGGTGATAACTCCACACCCACTCGTATTCGTCCGCTCCCGTCTTGAATACGGTCGTCCGCATCGGCAGCTCGCGGGATAAATCGAAACCCGTTTTTTTGTCCTGCCGCTTATATGACTCAATATGACGTTTGCGCTCATCGGCCGCAAGGTCCGATAGATCGATTTCCCGGATAGGACATGGTCTCTGCTTCAACACGACCTGCACGGGACGTTTCATCTTCTCGTGGACGAATACGGTACGAAAAATATCGTACCGCTCCATGATCACGTCCATGCTCCTCTGCAGCAGCTCCGTCCGGAAGGCCCCTTTCACCGGGATGGCAATTTGCTCGATGTAAAAGCTTTGCCCGGGATGCAGCAGGGTGTGAAACAGCATGCCTTCCTGCATCGGAGACAAATAGTAGATGTCCTGCACCTGGTCCTTTGAAAATTGGCTCAATTCGTTCGCCCCCACCGGTAAATTAGTTTAATTTCTCCGCGAGCACGTCGAAGATATCCCCGACGTCCTCCATCCGTAAATTCCCTGCGCTAAAATCGCTTGGCGTAAATTCGCGCTCCTCCTTGGCGGAGCAATGTTCGATCAGTTCTAGAAGATGGAGCTTGAAGGCGTCCATCCGCTGCATGATCGTGCTGCGCAAGTATTGCTGCTTGTTGAAGGAGCACGTTACGATCAATCGTCCTCCTTGGACGAGGCCGCTGAAGTTCAGCGCGTACACGCTTTCCGACTCCCGGCTGGTCTGAGGCCCCATATCATACGGAGAAGGGCCGAACAGCTCCGTCTGCACCTCTTGATCGAACTGGCCCAAATAGTTGAAGCTGATTTCCGGCGCCAGCCCGAACTGCAGCTCCTGCTTGTGCGCCTCATCCGTCAAGTAACGGAGGATCCCGTACCCGACGCCTTTATGGGGTACGCCGCGCAAGGTTTCCTTCACGGTTTTGATCAAATCCGGCAGCGGGGCAAAACGGTCGATCTCCAGCACGATCGGATATTGCGCCGTAAACCAGCCGACCGTGCGGGAAACATTAAGCCCGGGGAGGATTTCCTCCCGGCCGTGCCCTTCCAGATTGATGGCCAGGGTCGGTTCGCCCGTCCACTCGCGGATGGCCAGCCCTAAAGCGCAGAGCAAAATATCGTTCATTTCCGTCCCGTACGGCTCGTGAACCTTCGTCAGCAAAAGGCGCGTTTCTTCCGTCGAAAGCTCGAACGACTCGGCTCCCGCATCCTTCGCTTTGCGAACCGGGGCCAGGTTGTCCTTCGGGAGCGGGAGAACATGCGCCGTTTCGAGGTTCCGCCAATAATCCCGCTGCTTCAGGAACCCTTCCGTATCGGCATAGGCGGTTAGCGCCGCGGCCCAATCCTTGAAGGAATTCGTTTTCTCCTGAAAAAGAATGCGTTCCCCCCGCGAAGCCTGCCGATAGCCGGATACGAAATCCTCCAGCAAAATCCGCCAGGACACGCCGTCCACCACCAAATGGTGAATGGCCAGCAGCAGATGGTCGCCCTGCTCCGTTTGGAAAATCGCCGCCTTAAGCAGCGGCCCCCGGCTCAGGTCATGGCTGCCCTGGAGCTGGCCGGCACGGGCGGAAATCCGTTCTGCCGCATCGTTGACGCCGCGCAGATCGACGACTTCCAGGCCGAAAGCTTCCTCATTCGGGGTTAAACCCTCGTTATATTGCACGATCCGGTCGTCCTGATGTCTAAAGGCGATGCGCAGCGCGTCATGATGCTCCAGCAGACGCAGCAGCGTTTGCCGGACCCATCCGGGCTCGAAGCCGGACGGCGCATGCAGCATGATCGACTGGTTCCAATGATGGCGTTCGGTGAAATCGCGCTCGAAAAACCATTTCTGGATCGGCGTCAACGCGACTTCGCCGAGGACCGGTCCCTGTTCGGCCGGTTTTCCGTCTGCCCGCTGCAAGAACGGAACAACCTGCTCGATCGTCGGATGCTGGAACAAATCCTTCATCTCCAGCTTCCATCCATGCTTCTGGAGGCGGCTACCCATCTGGATCGCCTTGATCGAATCGCCGCCAAGCGCAAAGAAGTTATCCCGCGTGCCGATGATCATGAGGCCCAGCACATCCTGCCAAATCTCCGCCAGCAGCGTTTCGAGCTCGCTCGCCGGCTCTACGTAATCGCCCGCGGCCGCCGTCAGCTCCGGCTGCGGCAACGCCCGCCGGTCTACCTTGCCGTTCGGCGTCAGCGGCAATTCGCTGAGCTGCACCCAATACTGCGGCACCATGTATTCCGGCAGCTTTTGCGCCAGCG